>CAISWQ010000018.1 GCA_903889245.1 uncultured Lentisphaerota bacterium
CTGTATTACAACCGGCGGCGGAAACATTCCGCACTCGGCTTTAAAAGCCCCGTAGACTTCGAAACCCAATTCAGGTATCAACAAAACTAATCATGACCCCCGCGTGTCCATCAACCCGGGGCAACCTCAGAACAGGGAAGGTGGGAAGGCGCGAAGAAACCTGTTCCCCTGTAGCGGCGGGCTATGCCCGCCGACGGCGCGCCTAGCGCGCCGCAACAGCAGCGGCCCAAGAAATGGAGGGCCACGCTCCGTCGTGGCCGGTGCAGAGCGGATTGGCTTTGGGCGGTCGCCGCTGTTCCTGCTTTCCTGATTTCCTCATTCAAAATGGCCCTGGCCATGGTGCGGTGATGATTTTGTAATCATGATTTTGAGCTCATTCCTTCCGCCGGAAAGAAGTGGACAGAAAAATGGGAGACAGAAAAAGAAGAGAAGAGGAACAGGGAAGGCGGGAAGAGAACCCTGCTCGACTTCGCGGCCTCCCGTCTTCGCTGTTCCAATCCAGCCACGACGGGGCGTGGCCCCCAGTCACCACCTTCCCGGCTTGCGGCGGTGGGGGTGGAGGGCTAGGATGCGCCGCGATCGGAGGCGATCATGAGCACGATGGCGATTGAATATTTCGAGCCGTTCGGGCGGGCGTGGACGCGGATGAAAGACCTGCTGTTCCGGCCGTTCGATCTCGGCCGGTGGCTGGCGATTGGCTTCACCGCGTGGCTGGCGACGCTGACCGAGGGCGGCGGCAGCGGCGGCAACTTCAATTTCCCGGTGGAGGACAAGAAGGAGCTGGCCGAGGTCGGCCGGTTCATCCATGCGCACCTGACCGGCATCATCATCGGGGCGGTGATCGTGGTGGTGTTCGCCTTTATCCTGGGGCTCATCCTTGCGTGGGTGAGCGCGCGGGGCAAATTCATGTTCCTCGATAACGCGTTGACGAACCGCGCGGAAATCGCCGCGCCGTGGCGGCAGTGGCGGCGGCAGGGCAACTCGCTGTTCTGGTGGGAGGTGGCGTGCGGCTTCATCCTGCTGGCGGTCTTCCTGATCTGCCTCGGCCTGTGCCTGGCCGTGGCGTGGCCGGATATCCGTGACAAGCAGTTCAGCGGGATGGCCGTCATGTCCATCGTGCTGGGCTTTGTGCTGCTGCTGGCCTTCTGTTTCGTGGCCGGTTATGTGCTGACGTTCCTCCACGATTTTGTGGTGCCGCTGATGCGCAAGCATGACCTGAAGACGAACGCGGCGTGGCAAAAATTCCTGGCATTGATGCGCGCGCGGCCCGGCCCGTTCCTGCTCTATGGCCTGTTGCGCTTCGTCATCGCGCTGGTTGTGGGGGTGACGGTCGGTTGTCTGGCCTGTCTCACGTGCCTGTTCACCTGTGGCTGCGCCGGCTGCCTGTTGGCGCTGCCGTTCATCGGCACGGTGCTGCTGCTGCCCATCTACGTCTGGGAGCGCTACTGGGGGCCGGAGTTCCTGCGGCAGTTCGGATCGGAGTTCGATGCCTGGGTGAGCAACCCGCCGCCGGTGCCTGCCGAACAGACGCCCGTGATCGCGCCCACCTAAACCGCCATGAAGTTTTCCATCGTCACGCCGAACTATAACGGCGCCCGCTTCCTCGAAGCCACGCTGGCGAGCGTCGCCGCGCAGCGCGCGCCGGGCCTGGCGGTGGAGCACTGGATCGTGGATGGCGGCAGCACCGATGGCTCACCCGGCATCATCCAGCGCTATCTTGGCCCCGAAACTTTTTTGATCGCGGAGCGCGATGCCGGGCCGGCCGAGGCGATCAACAAGGGGCTGCGGCGCGTCACCGGCGATTTCGTCGCCTGGCTGAATGCCGATGATCTTTATGAACCCGGCGCGCTGGCGCGCGCCGCCGCCACGCTCGCGGCGCACCCGCGGGCCGCGTTCGCGTTCGGCCGCTGTCGCATCGTGGATGAGCGCGGCGCGGAAATCCGGCGCGGCATCACACGCTTCAAGGAACTTTTTTCCCCGCTCTCCTCGCGTTTTACTTTCCAGTGTCTCAACTATATCTCGCAGCCGGCGATGTTCTTCCGGCGCGCGGCGCTGGACCGGGCGGGTGGGCTGCGCGGGGATCTCACGGCGGCGTGGGACTATGAGTTCATGCTGCGGCTGTGGCGGCAGGGTGGGGCGGTGCGCATCCCGGGCGGCCCGCTGGCCGACTTCCGCTGGCATCCCGGCTCGATCAGCGGCCGCGCCTATGCGCAGCAGTTCCGCGAGGAGTGGCAGGTGGCCGCCGCCGACGCCGGCCGCTGCTCGCCGCAGGCGCTGATTCATCTCGGCGTGCGTTTCGGCATCGTCGGCACCTACGCGTTTATGGCTGCTGTGCGCCGGAGTTCAGCGCGATGAGGGTCGGCGTCAATGCGTTGTTCCTGATTCCCGGCGAGGTCGGTGGCTCGGAGACCTATCTGATCGAGACGTTGCGCGCGCTGGCGGCGACGCAGCCCGACCTCGAACTGGTGCTCTTCACCAACCTGGAGTGCGACGCCTGCCTCTGCGAGCGCCTGGATGAATTCCCCCAGGTAAGCTTGCAAATGCTGCCCGTGCGCGCGCGCAACCGTGTGGCCCGCGTGTGGTGCGAACAGACCCGGCTGCCGTCTCTGGCCCGCGCGGCGGGAGTGCAGGTGCTCTGGTCGCCCGGTTACGTGGCGCCGTTGCGCGCCCCTTGCCCGCAGGTGGCCTCGATCCTGGACCTGCAATACCTGAGCCATCCTGCCGACCTGGCGTGGCCGGCGTGGCTGGCCATGCACACGCTGATCATGCAGACCGCGCAACGCTGCGCCCATCTGCTGACGCTCTCGGAGTTTTCGCAACGCGAGATCATCCGCGAGGCGGGTGTCGCGCCGGAGAAGATCACGCCGACGCTGCTCGCGGCCGCGCCGGAATTTTTTGCGCCGTCCGCCGCCGGGGCCGTCGCCGAACTGCGCCGCGACGTGCTGGGCTTCGAGGGCCCGTTCCTTTTGTGCGTGGCCCACACCTATCCGCACAAGAACGTGCATCGTTTGCTGGAGGCGGTGGGTTTGCTCGCTGATCTGCCGCACCGGCTCGTGCTCGTGGGCCGGCCGCAGCGCGGCGAGCCGGCGGTACAGGCGGCGCTGGCGCGCTGGCCCGATCCAAAACGCTGCGTCCGGCTGGAGCGCGTGACGCGCGCCGACCTGGTGACGCTCTATCAGGCGGCGGACGCGTTCGCGTTTCCGTCGCTCTACGAAGGTTTCGGGCTGCCCGTCTTGGAGGCGATGGCCGCGGGCGCGCCGGTCGTCGCCCTGCGCCGCGCCGCGGTGCCGGAGGTCGGCGGCGACGCCCTCGCCTACGTCGAGCGCGACGACGCCGCCGAGCTGGCCGCCCGCCTGCGCGAGACGCTGGCCTGGAGCCCGGCCGAGCGGGCCGCGCGCTGCGCCGCCGCCCGCGCCCGCGCCGCGACTTTTTCGTGGGAACGCACCGCCGCTGCGGTCGCCGACGTCCTCCGCGCCACCGCCGCCCGCTGACTTTTCCAAGGCTTGGGAAAAGCACTGCGGGCGTTTCCAAGCCTTGGAAAACCAGTTCTCCCGTTCCGCCGGGGACATCCCCCGTACGACGGGGGACATCCCCCACGCCACCGGGGACATCCTTTTTTCTGTGGGGGACATCCCCCACGCCATGGGGGACAGCCCCCGCGCCGCCGGGGACGTCCTTTTTCTCACGGGGGACATCCCCCGTGCGACGGGGGACGTCCTTTTTTGGGCGGGGGACATCCCCCACGGAACGGGAGAAACCACTTTTTGCGGTTTTCCTAGGGAAATCGCGAAAAAGACGTTCTAGATTTCCGGATATTTCCAATCGCCGCGGTAGGCGCGGCGCAGCAGCTTGTTCGCCTCGGCGTCGCCTACGCAGTCATACTTGGCGGCGTCCCAGTTGACGCTGCGGCCAAGCTTGAGGCTCAACATGCCCAGTAGCGCGGCGTTGGTGGAGAGGTGGAGGTCCTCGATGTCGCTGACCGGCCGGCGGCCGGTGCGGATGCAGTCGAGGAAATCGGCCCACAGCTCGCGGATGTTCTGGCCGTCGGGCTGGCCGAGCTGGGCGTCCTCGTGGAGCGTCGGCTGGCTGTCCTTCGCCGGGTAGAACGTCCAACCCTTCTGCCAGCCAAGGTGCAGCGTGCCTTCGGTGCCGAAGAAGTAGCAGCCCACATTCTCGCCCTTCTCGGCGTTGTGGCCGGCGAACTGGCGGTGCTCCCACGTCACGTCGAAGTCGCGGAACTTGTACTGCGCGAGCTGGTGGTCGGGCGCGTCGCTGGTCTGTTCCTTGTCGTTGAGGATGGGCGGGCCCTTGATCGGGCGGCCGCCGAGGCTGGAGACGAGCGTCGGCGCCTGCTCGCCGGTGATCCACATGATCTGGTCGAGCCAGTGGATACCCCAGTCGCCGAGCGTGCCGTTGGCGTAATCGAGGAACATCCGGAAGCCGCGCGGGTGGATGCCGCTGCCCCACGGGTTCTGCGGGTTGCCGTTGAACGGGCGCTTGGGCGCGGGGCCGCACCAGAAATCCCAATCCAGCTCCGGCGGCGGCTGCGTGTTCGGCTTCGGCTGCTCCGGCCCGCCGCCGCCATAGTTGACGAACGCGCGGACCATGCCGAGCTTGCCGAGCTTGCCGGCGCGGATGAACTCGCGCGCGCTGATGTTGTGCGGCGAAATGCGCCGGTGCGTGCCCACCTGCACGACGCGGCCCGCCGCCCGCGCGGCGCGGACCATCGCGCGGCCCTCGAGGATCGTGTGGCTGATCGGCTTCTCCACATAGACGTGCGCGCCGGCCCGCACCGCGGCGATCGTGATCAGCGGATGCCAGTGATCGGGCGTGGCGACGATGCAAAGCTCCGGTTTGATTTTTTCCAGCATCTCGCGGTAATCGCGGAAAGGCTTCGGCTCGTCGCGCGTCTCCTTGCGGACGCGCGCCTCGGTGCGCTGGAGGAAGCGGCTATCCACATCGCACAGCGCGACGATCTCGCACGCGCCGCTGGCCATCGCCGCGCCGAGGATGTTGCCGCCCCACCAGCCGCAGCCGACGAGCGCGGTGCGGTAACGCTTGGCCGGCGCGTCCGCGCCGACGAGGCGGAAGGCGGACGTGGAAAGCACGGCGGCGGCGCCCGACTGCAAGAAACGACGACGATCCATGTTCATGTGCGTGTCTCCGGTGGCTGCGACGCGGCGGATGCTAGGCGGCGGCCGCCGCGCTGTCAATTTTTCCAAGCCTTGGAAAAAGCCGGGCGACTTTTTCCAAGGTTTGGAAATCGGGGTGGGGCGGCGTAGAATCCGCGCCATGTTACGCATCACCGGTGGCAATCTGGGCGGCCGGCTGCTGAAGTCGCCGCCGGGCGCGACGCGGCCGACGCAGGACAAGGTCCGGCAGGCGATTTTCTCGGCGCTGGGCGAGTTCACCGTCGGCGCGCGCGTGCTCGACCTGTTCGCGGGCTGCGGCACGCTCGGCTTCGAGGCGTGGAGCCGCGGCGCGGCGGAGGTCACGCTGGTGGAGAGCGACCGCAAGACGTTGGACGTGCTGAAGGAGAACCTGCGCCAACTCTGTCCTGGCGCGGGCGCGCAGGTGCGGTGCGTCGGGTCGGACGTGTTCAAGTTCCTGGAGGTGGTGGCGCGCGGCGTCGGGGTGGCGGACGCGAGAGCTGTAGCTCCCGCCCACAAGCGCGAAGCTGCGGCGGCCACCGCGGAGAACGCCGCACCCACCCGGAAACTGGAAGGTGTCTTCGATTTGGCGCTGGCCGATCCGCCGTATGATCGCGCGGGCGCGCAGCGGTGGCTGGAAAAGACCTTGCCCGCGTTGGAGGCGGGGCCTATCCTGCGGCCCGGCGGTTTCCTCGTTTTTGAAATGGGCGCCTATGAGCAGCCGGCGGAGCGCGCAGGCTGGACGCTGATCTGGGACCGGACCTACGGCGGGACGCGCGTGGTGATGTTCCGGCGGGGCGAGCAGGATTAAGATTACGAGCTAAGAGCAAGCTTACGATGAAGAGGCAAGACAAGCGGGCGGCGATTTATGCGGGCACGTTCGACCCGTTGACGCTGGGCCATCTGGATTTGATCGAGCGGGCGGCGCAGATTTTCGACCGGCTGATTGTGGCGGTGGCGGAGCATTCGCGGAAAAATCCGCTGTTCACGATGGACGAGCGGCTGGAACTGGCGCGGGCGGCGCTCCAGCATCTGCCGAACGTGGAGGTGGACCGTTTTGCGGGGTTGCTGGTGGATTATGCGCGGGCCAAGAATGTGCACGTGCTGGTGCGCGGGTTGCGCGTGTTCTCCGACTTCGAGTTCGAGTTCAAGATGGCGCTGACCAACCGCGCAATGGCGCCGGACGTGGAAACGCTGTTCCTGATGACGAAGGAGGATTACAGCTTCTTGAGTTCGAGCACCGTGCGCGAGGTCGCCGAACTGGGCGGGCACACCGGGCAGTTTGTGCCGCCGGTGGTCCATGCCGCGCTCACGCGCAAGCTGGGCCCCGCCGCCGCCCAGCCTCCCGCCCAAAAGCGCCGCAGCCAAAGACTCGCCGCGGATGAGTGAGCGGAAGCCGCAGAGGAACCGCAGAATATTGAACAAGGAATAGCGAATGTCGAAGGACGGCGGCCTCCTCACCAACGAACAACTGACAACACACCACTGACCTTATGCTGATTGAACTTCCCAAATTGAGTCCTGAAGGAGAGTCCTTTTCGGGTGAGGAGTCGGCGGAACTGCTGGGCTTGAAGGCCGGCGATGCGGTCAAGGCCGAGGGGCCGGTCCAGTATGATTTCTTCGTCCAGTTGGTCGGCCACGAGCTGGTGGTGCAGGGGCGGCTAACGGTTGAGCTGGCCGCGACTTGCGGGCGGTGCGCGGAAATTTACTCGACAAACCTGGTGATTTCGGATTTCCTACGCGCCTCCGAAATCCAGCCCGGCCAGGAGTCGGTGGACCTGACGGACGACATCCGGGAAGAAGTGCTGCTGAAGCTGCCGCCTTACCCGGTGTGCCAGCCGGAGTGCAAAGGGCTGTGCCCGCAGTGCGGCCGCAACCTCAACGACGGGGCGTGCGGCTGCAAGGCGCCGAAAGACGATCTGCGCTGGTCCGGCTTGGATGACTTGAAGCTGAAATGACTTGTTGAAAGGAGCGCATCATGGCGGTCCCGAAAAGGAAAAAATCGAAAAGTCGTATCCGTATGCGCAAGGCGCATCTGAAGCAGCCGATGCCGTCGGCCACGCCGTGCCCGAAGTGCGGTGAGCCGCGCCTCGCGCACCGCGTCTGCCCGGCCTGCGGCAGCTATAACGGCCGGCAGGTGTTGATCAAGGCTTCCGACGAAGACTGATCGCGGCCATGCGTATCGCCGTTGACGCCATGGGCGGGGACTTTGCCCCGCTCGAAATCGTGGCCGGCACCATTCAGGCCGCGCGGACCCTGCCAGACATCACCAAACTCTTTCTGGTGGGTGATGAGTCCGCCATCCGCAAGGAATTCGCCAAGTACGGCGACATCCCCAAGGTGATCGAGGTGCGCCACTGCACCGAGGTCATCGGCATGGAGGAGTCGCCCGCGACAGCCGTCCGCCGCAAGAAGGATTCCTCGATCAGCCGGTCGCTGGACCTCGTCAAGCATGGCGAGGCCGACGCGGTGTTCTCCGCGGGCAATACCGGCGCGGCGGTCGCGGCCACGACGCTCAAGCTGCGGACGCTGGAAGGCGTCGAGCGGCCCGCGATTGCGGCGGTGATCCCCTCGCCGACCAAGCCGTTCATCCTGATGGATGCCGGCGCGAACCCCGACTGTTCGCCGAAGCGGCTGGCGCAGTTCGCGGTGATGGGCAGCGTCTATGCCCACGAAATGCTCGGCGCGGCGGCGCCGAAGATCGGCCTATTGAGCGTCGGCACCGAGGATTCCAAGGGCAGCGGCTTCACCAAGGAAGCGTTCCAACTGCTGGAAAAATCCCACCTGAACTTCGCCGGCAACGTCGAGGGCCACGACCTGTTCGAGGGCAAGGTGGATGTGATCGTCTGCGATGGCTTCGTCGGCAACGTCGTGCTCAAGACCTGCGAGGCGGTCGCGCACGCGATGAAGACCTGGCTCAAGGAAGAATTTACGAAGACCCCCGTGCGCCTGCTCGGTGCGCTGCTGCTCAAGAACGCTTTTGGCGCCATCAAGAAAAAATCCGATCCCAGCACCTACGGCGGCGCGCCGCTGCTGGGCGCGAACGGCATCATGATCATCGGTCATGGCGTCGCCAACGCCCGCGCGGTGTGCAACGGCATCCGCGTCGCGGGCGAGTGGGTCAACCATCACCTCAACGAGCAGATCGTTGCGGGTTGCAAACAACTGGAGTCCATCAAGGCATGAGTGCTAGCACGCTGCGTACGGTGTCCATTCTCGGCACCGGTTCCTACATCCCCGAAAAAGTCATCACCAACGCCGATCTGGCCAAGATCGTGGACACGACCGACGAGTGGATCGTGACGCGGACCGGCATGAAGGAGCGCCACCAGGCGCGGCCCGACGAGGCCGCCTCGGACATGGGCGCCGCCGCCGCGCGCAAGGCGATGGAGGCCGCCGGCGTCACGGCCGACCAGATCGGCATGATCATCTGCGCGAGCATCACGCCGGACATGCCGTTCCCCAGCACCGCCTGCTACGTGCAGCGGAACATCGGCGCGTTCAACGCCTTCTGCATGGACATCACCGCCGCGTGCTCCGGCTTCATCTACTCGCTCGAACTCGCGCGCAACGCCATAGCGGCGGGGCAGGTGGATACCGCGCTGATCATCGGCACTGAGAAATTGACCGGCGTCGTGGACTGGCAGGATCGCCAGACCTGCGTGCTCTTCGGCGACGCCGCGGGCGCGGCCGTGCTCGGCGCGCGCGGCGCGCCGCATGGCATCCGTGCGACTGCGCTCGGTTCCGATGGCCGGTTGGCTGAACTGCTCATGCTGCCCGGCGGCGGCAGCCGGCATCCGACCTCGCCGGAGACCATCGCCCAGCGCCTGCACTACATGAAGATGAGCGGCCGCGATGTCTTCAAGCACGCCGTCACGCGCATGATCGAGGCCTGCCAGAAGGCGATTGCCAAGGCCGGCTTGACCGTGAATGACGTGGACCTGGTGATCCCGCACCAAGCCAACCTGCGCATCATCGAGGCCATCGGCCACCGGCTCGGCGTGCCGAACGACCGGTATTTCATCAACCTCGAAAAGTACGGCAACATCTCCGCCGCCTCGATTCCGGTCGCACTCGACGAAGCCGTCCGCGCCGGCCGCGTGAAACAGGGCGACACCATCGTGCTCGTCGCCTTCGGCGGCGGTTTCACGTGGGGCTCGGCGGTTCTCGACTGGGACAAAGCGTAAGCGGGTTTCCAAGGTTGGGAAAAGCGGAGCCCCGCTTTTTCCAAGCCTTGGAAAAATTCAGCCACAGTTTTCCAAGGCTTGGAAAAAACAACAGACATGGCGCAGCCACACAAAATTTTCATCATCGCGGGGCCGAATGGCGCGGGTAAAACGACGTTCGCCCGTCAGTTCTTACCGCAGGAAGCGGATTGTCCTGATTTCATCAATGTGGATTTGATTGCGGCCGGACTTTCGCCGTTTGCGCCCGAAGCCGTCGCATTGCGCGCCGGTCGTCTGATGCTGGCGGAACTACACCGCCGTGTGAGGCAACGGAAGAGCTTTGCGTTCGAGACTACGTTGAGCGGCTTGACTTATGCGCGCATGATCCCGCGCTGGCAGGCGGCCGGTTATCAAGTGAAGATTTTTTTCGTTCGCTTAGATTCTGCGGAATTGGCGGTGGCACGTGTTCGGTCACGAACTGCGCAAGGCGGGCACACCGTGCCGGAACTGGTTATCCGTCGGCGTTTCTTGAGCGGATTGCAAAATTTTGAGCATAAATATAAGTTGCTGGTGGATCGTTGGGCGCTCTACGACAACTCTGGCGATGCGCCTGTGCTGATTGAGTCAGGAGAGAAGTGCTCATGAAAAATCCGATGGCAAAGATCAAGGATCCTGACCTGCGCGGCTCGTGGCCGGCGATGCAACGGGCGGCGAAGGCTGCCCGGGCGCTGGCGATTCAAACCGGTACGCCGCTCTATGTGATGCGGGGCGGACGCGTTGTTGATGCCTTGGCAGATAAGGTTCGGCCTCGCATCAAGACTGGGACCGAGCGGCGGCGCATTGGCTGAAATTATTTAACAACCAAGGAACACAACATGAAGACAGCGATTCTCTTTCCGGGGCAGGGGGCGCAGGCGGTCGGGATGGGCAAGGACCTGGCCGAAGCGTTTCCGGCGGCGAAGGCGCTTTTTGACCGCGCCAGCGCCGTACTCGGCTATGACCTCGCGCAGATCTGCTTCGAGGGTCCGATCGAGAAGCTGACGCAGAGTTGTTACGCGCAGCCGGCGATCTTTGTCGCCAGCCTCGCGGCGCTGGAGGCGCTCAAGCAGGTCAAGCCGGGCATCCAGTTCGCCGCGGCGGCGGGCTTGAGCTCCGGCGAGTGGACGGCGCTGAACCTCGCGGGCGTCGTCAGCTTCGAGGATGTGCTGAAGATTCTGGAAGTCCGTGGCAAGGCGATGCAGGCGGCGTGCGAGGAGAAGCCGGGCACGATGATGAGCGTCATTGGCGCCGATCCGGAGCTGTTGGCGAAAGTCGCACAGGAAGCCGGTGTCGAGCAGGCCAATTTCAACTCGCCGGAGCAGACGGTGCTCTCCGGTACGAAGGCCGGGATGGATGCGGCGGAGGCGGCGCTGAAGGCCGCGGGCGTCCGCAAGGCGATCCGCCTGAACGTGGCGGGCGCGTTCCACTCGTCGCTGATGGCATCGGCCGCGCAAAAGCTAGAAGCGGCGCTGGCGGGCGTGACCTTCCACGCGCCGCAGATGCCGGTGGTTTCCAACGTTACGGGCCAGTTCCACACCACGCCGGACGAGATTCGCAAGCTGATGGTGCGGCAGGTGACGGGTTCGGTCCAGTGGGTGCAGGACGTGCAAAAGCTTCAGGCGGAGGGGGTTCAGGCGTTCGTCGAATGCGGCCCCGGCAAGGTGCTCACGGGCCTTGTCAAACGTATTGACAAACAGGCCGCGCTCTATAACATCTCCGACCGCTCCAGTCTGGAGGCCGTCGCGACGGCGCTCGTTTCCTGATGGGGTTTTTATTTTATGGGTCAACTCAACGGAAAAACAGCATTGGTGACCGGTGCCGCGCGCGGCATTGGTCAGGCTATCGCCGTCAAACTCGCCGCCGCGGGCGCGGACATCGCCTTGTGTGATCTCCAAGCCGACTGGCTGGCGGAAACCGCGGGCAAGGTGCAGGCGCTGGGCCGCAAGGTGCAGTGTTATGCCTGCGATGTCAGCAACTCCGAGCAGGTGACGGAGGTCGTGGCTGCGGTCGAGAAGGATTTTAGCCGCATTGATGTGCTCATCAACAACGCCGGCATCACGAAGGACACCTTCCTGATTCGCATGACCGAGGCCGACTGGGATGCGGTGCTGGACATCAACCTCAAGGGCACCTTCCTCTTTTCCAAGGCCGTCGCCCGCCCGATGATGAAGCAGCGCAGCGGCGCGATCGTCAATGTGGCGTCCATCATCGGCTTGATTGGCAACGCCGGGCAGTGTAATTACGCCGCGTCCAAGGCCGGCGTGATTGCGCTGACGAAGTCGGCGGCGAAGGAACTCGCCAGCCGCGGCATCCGCGCGAACGCGGTCGCCCCGGGCTTCATCAAGACGAAGATGACCGAGAAGTTGCCGGAAGATATTCAGAAGAAAATGTTGGAGGCCATTCCGCTGGCGCGCTTTGGCGAGCCGGAAGATGTGGCCAATGTGGTGTTGTTCCTGGCCAGTGACGCCGCCGCCTATGTCACCGGTCAGGTGGTGACGGTGTGTGGCGGCATGGTAACAGCATAAACAGTCAGCAGGAGGACAGAACATGGCATTGGAAGATAAAGTCAAAGAGATCATCGTCGAGCAGCTCGGCGTCAACCCGGAACAGGTGACCCCCGAGGCCTCCTTCATCGAGGATTTGGGCGCGGACTCGCTGGATACGGTCGAGTTGGTGATGGCCTTCGAAGAGGCCTTCGGCGCCGAGATTCCCGATCAGGACGCCGAGAAGTTGACGACCGTCGGCGCGGTCATCAACTATCTCAAGGAAAAAGGCTTCGGCGACAAGGCCTAAGCCTCCTGACATCAGCCGGGGAAGAACTGCGTTTCGGCGCGATCCTCCCCGGCTTTTTGCTATCGCCCATTTTGCTTGGAAGGAGTCGCTATGCAACGTCGTCGCGTGGTCGTCACCGGTCTGGGCGTCCTCTCGCCCCTCGGGTGCGAAATCGAGAAGTTCTGGCAACGGATGACCGCCGGCCAGTCCGGCATCCGGCGCACAACGCGCATTGACATTTCGCGCTATCCCTCGCAGATCGCCGGCGAACTGATCGAGTTCAATCTGGACCAGTTCGTTGACAAGAAGGCGCAGCGGCGGATGGACCCGTTCAGCCACTATGGCATCGCCGCCTCCAAGCTCGCGCTGGCCGACTCCGGCCTGAACCTCGACACCGAAAACACCGAGCGCATCGGCTGCATCGTCAGTTCCGGCGTCGGCGGCCTGCAGGTACTCGAGGAGCAGCACACGGTGCTCATGACCAAGGGGCCGTCGCGCTTCTCGCCGTTCATGATCCCCCAGATGATCAGCAACATGGCCGCCGGCCTGGTTGCCATCGAACTCAATCTCAAAGGCCCGAACATGTGCGTCGTCACCGCGTGCGCCTCCGCGACGCACTCGCTGGGCGAGGCGCTGCGCCGCATCCAGTGGGGCGAGGCCGACGTGATGTTTGCCGGCGGCACCGAGGCCCCGCTCTGCGATCTCGGCATTGGCGGCTTCTGCGCCCTACGCGCACTCTCCACCCGCAACGACGCGCCGGAAAAGGCGTCCCGTCCGTTCGATAAGGACCGCGACGGCTTCGTCATCGGCGAAGGCGCCGGCGTCCTCGTGGTCGAGGAACTCGAACGCGCCAAGGCCCGCGGCGCCAGGATCTATTGCGAGCTCGCCGGCTATGGCTCCACGTGCGATGCCTCCCACATGACCGCGCCCGACCAGACCGGCGCCGGCGCGGGGCGCGGTATGCGCATTGCCATGGAAGATGCCGGCCTGACGCCCGCCGACATTGATTACATCAATGCCCACGGCACCAGCACCGAGCTCAACGACAAATGCGAGACCATGGCCATCAAGCTGTGCCTCGGCGAGGAACGCGCCCGGCAGATCATGGTCAGCTCCACCAAGTCCATGACCGGCCACCTGCTCGGCGCCGCCGGCGGCGTCGAGAGCGCCGCGGTCGCGCTCGCGCTCCAGCGCGGCGTCGTCCCGCCGACCATCAACTACACCACGCCCGACCCGAACTGCGACCTCGACTACGTGCCCAACACCGCGCGCGAGGCGAAAATCCGGGCCGTGCTCAAGAACTCGCTCGGCTTCGGCGGCCACAACGCCACGCTCTGCTTCAAGGCCTACGCCTGACGCGCGATGGTGATTTGAAGCCTGAAGTTTCATGGTTCAAATTGCCACGTTTCCAACCCTTGGAAAAAATGTCCCACCGCTTTTCCAATCCCTGGAACCCCTGACATGGCGAACGGCAACGGCCACGGGAAAAACGGTCACGACGCGGCGGAGAAGCCCGCGCTTTCGTCGCGGCTGGCCGCGCTCAAGGCCGTGCTGCCGGACACCGGCCGCGTGCTGATCGTGCCGCACGACTATCCCGATCCCGACGCCTTCGCCTCGGCCGCGGCGATGCACCTACTGCTCAAGGAAAAGTTCGGCGTCCGCAGCCGCATTGTGTTCACCGGCATGGTCAATCGCGCCGAGAATCGCGAGATGCTCAAGCACTGCCGCTACAGTTTCACGAACGCGGCGCGCCTGCAGCTCGGCCGCAAGCGCCCCGCCGCGCTCGTGCTCGATGGCGTCCCGTGGTCCGGCCGCGTCACCGTGCCGACCGGCGCGCGCGTCGTCGGCGTGATTGATCACCATCCGCAGACGCGCGCGAAGAAGGGCTTCGAGGGCCTGATGGATTTCCGGCCCGGCACCGGCGCCACCGCGAGCATCATGTACGAGTATCTCAAAGAAGCCGGCGTGCCCGTCCCCGCCTGGCTGGCCGCGCTGCTGCTCTACGCCATCGCTACGGAGACGCTCGACTTTTCGCGCCGCTTCACCCCGCTCGACCTCGAGGCCTACTCGGCGCTCCTGCCGTGCGCCAACATGAAAATCCTCGGCGAGATCCGCCACGCCGAACTGCCGCGCTCCTACTTTGCCCTGCTGCGCGAGGCGATGGACCACGCGCAGCTCTATGGCCGCGTCGCGTGGAGCCATCTCGACGCCGTCGAGCATCCCGAGATCGTGCCGGAAATCGCCGACCTGCTCGGCCGCATCGAGCGTGTGACGTGGACCTTCTGCACCGGCTGGCGCGGCGACGAAATGCTGATCTCGCTGCGCTCCTCGCAGCCGGCCGCACGCTGCGGCTGCCTGCTGCGGACGGTCATCGGCCAGCGCGGCAGCGCGGGCGGCCACCACAACATGGCCGCCGGCACTCTTGACCTGACCGGCAAGACGCCGACCGAGCGCGAGGAACTGCGCGAGGAAATCGTCCGCGACCTGCTCGGCTGGCTCGAACCGCGCAGCCTCGAAGCCGATGAGCCGCTCGACACGCAATCCCATCCGCTGGTCGAAACCGTCTCGCCAGAGCTGCCATAGCCGCTGGATTTTTCCAAGGCTTGGAGCAGTTCCGGCGGCGGCCTGTGCCGGATGTTTTTTGAGTTAGCCAGAACGGCGCTTCCTGCTATCCTCCGCGCCATGAAAACCACCACGTTTGCCTGCGCCGTGAGCGCCGCGTTGCTCGGCCTCGCCACCTCCGCCCTCCACGCCGGCTCCTACGAAGGGCCGACCGGCCTGCAGCTCTATAGCCTGCGCGCCGACTTCCCCAAGGACGTGCCCGGCACGCTCAAGTACGTCAAGGGCCTCGGCTTCAAGGAAGTTGAACTCGCCGGCACCTATAACCTCGCCCCGGCCGACTTCAAGAAGCTGCTCGATGCCAACGGCCTCGTCCCCATCGCCGCGCACTTCCCCTTCGACAAACTGCGCGACGATCCCGAAGCCGTGGCCCGCGAGGCCGCCGCGCTCGGCCTGAAGTACGCCGGCTGCGCCTGGATTCCGCACAAGAAACCGTTCGATGAGCAGCAGTGCCGCGCCGCCGCCGCCGTGTTCAACAAGGCCGGCGCCGTCCTCGCCAAGCACGGCATCAAGTGCTTCTACCACATTCACGGCTACGAGTTCTTCCCCCACGGCAACGGCACGCTCTTTGACCTGCTGATGGCGGAGACCGATCCCAAGCTCGTCACCTTCGAGATGGATATCCTCTGGGTTGTCTTCCCCGGCCAGGACCCCGTCAAGCTGTTCGAGAAGTACAGCGACCGCTGGGAACTCGTCCACCTCAAGGACCTCAAGAAGGGCGTCAAGACCGGCGAACTGACCGGCCACACCGATGTGAAGAACGATGTCGCCCTCGGCTCCGGCCAGATGGATTACGCCGCCATCCTGCGCGCCGCGCGCAAGGTGGGCGTGAAGCACTATTTCATCGAGGACGAGTCGCCCTCCGTCCGCGACCAGTTGCCGCGCAGCCTGGAGTTTCTGCAAAAGGTCGCGTGGTAAGACCCCGAATTGCGCTCGTGAACAAGGGTGCGCGACGGCGGCTTTTTCCCATGCTTGGAAAACCGGTCGCCGGTGTGTAGTTTCTCCGCGATGAAAACGCCCCGGCCCTGTGTCTTCTTTGATCGCGATGGCATCGTCAACGCCCCGCCGCCCGGCGGCGCGCGCTACATCGAGCGGGTCGAGGACTTCCGCATCTACCCGGATTTTCTCGACGCCTTGCGCATCGTCAACGCGCGCGGCTACGAGGCGGTGATCGTCACCAACCAGAAGGGCGTGGCCAAGGGACTCGTCAAGGAGGCGGCGCTGATGGCGATGCACAGCCACCTCTACACCACGGTGCTCCAGCACGGCCTGCGGCTGCTCGATATCCGCATCAGCACGACGGCCGACAACGCGCATCCCTCGCGCAAACCCAATCCCGGCATGTTGCTCGGCGCGGCCGCGGATCACGGGCTGGACCTGGCGCGCTCGTGGATGATTGGCGACCACGACTACGATGTGGAGGCCGGCCGGCGCGCGGGCTGCCGCACCGTCTTCGTCGGCGCCGGCGAGATGCCCGGCGCCGATTTCATCGTGCCCGACATGCCGGCGCTCGTGAAGTTCCTCGACGCGCAGTTGGAGAGGGTGTAGCCCCGCGATGGGCGCGCTTTCCAGATGGCTGGCGCGGATGGATGGCTCGCGGCCGGAGGCGGTCGGCGGCGAGGCGGCGGCGCGCCAGAAGACCATGCGGCTCGCGATCATCGAGGGCACCGGCTGGGCGACGATGAGCGGCATCGGCGAAAACTTCTTCTCCGCCTTCGCCGTCTTCCTGCGCGCCAGCAATGTGGCCGTGGCGGTGATGACCAGCGCGCCGCTGCTGCTGGGCGCCCTCGCGCAACTGCTCGGCGCGTGGTGGATTGACCGCTTCCGGCAGCGCCGCGTGATGCTGCTGCACGTCCTGAACTTGCAGGCGCTGGCCTATGCGTTCGTCGTGCTCATGCCGCTGCTTTTTCCCGGCCACGCCGTGCCGCTGGGCATCGGCTGCGCGCTCCTGACGATGTTCCTGGGCAACATCACCATCCCGGTCTGGATCAGCCTGATCGGCGATGTTGTCCCCGACGCGCAGCGCGGCGCGTACTTCGGCCACCGCTGGCGCGTGCTCTACCTCGTGCTCTCGGTGGCCAACCTCGGCGGCGGCCTGCTCCTGGCCCACTACGAGCAACTCGGCTGGGTGTGGGCGGGCTTCGGCGCGCTGTTCGGCCTCGCCGGCTTGGCGCGCCTGATCACGGCGCAGTTGTTCCCCCTGCACTACGAGCCGGAGTACAAGCCGGTGGCCGCCGAGCACTTCACCTTCTGGGATTTCCTGAAGCGCGCGCCGCGCTCCAACTTCGGGCACTTCGCCTTCTATGCCGCGCTGATGAACGCCGGCGCCAACATCTCCGCGCCGTTCTTCGTCGTCTACATGCTGCGCGACTTGCACTGGACCTACACCGAGTTCACGGTCAACGCCATCACCATGCTCATCGCGCAGGTGGTGTTCTTCCGCTGGTGGGGGCACATCGGCGACCGGCACGGCAACCGCGCCGTCCTGATCGCCACCAGTTGCGTGCTGCCCATCCTGCCGGTCCTCTGGGCCTGCTCGACCAACTTCTGGGTGCTGTTCGTCGCGCAGATCATCTCCGGCGCCTCGTGGTCGGGCTATAACCTCGCCATCCAGAACTTCATCTATGACGCCGTCACCCCCGCCAAGCGCGCCAAGGTTTACGCCTACTACAGCCTGATCAACGGCATTTTCATTTTCATCGCCGGCACGGTCATCGGCGCGTGGCTCGCCAACCACCTGCCCAGCGACTACCGCCTCGGCCCGCTGCACGTCACCTTCCTCTCCTCGTTGCCCGCGGTGTTCATCATCTCCGGCCTCGTGCGGCTGGTCGTGCTGCTCGTGATGGCCCCGACCTTCCGCGAAGTCCGCCAGCACGAGCCGATCTATCCCGGCACCCTGCTGCTGCGCCAGTGGAGCGGCGAGGCCGTCACCGGCGTGTTGGTCGAGGTCGCCACCCGCATCACCGGCGCCTTCCGCCGGAAATAAAACCGCGATCAACGCTTCGGCGGCGTGGCGACGGCGGGGTGGAGGTAGATCGGCAGCAGGGGTTCGGGTGTGCTTCCGCTGGCATGCACGGCCAGGGCGAGGGCGGCGACGGCGGCGGCGGTTGGATAGCGCGCGACGGGCTGGGGGAGGCCGGCGGGCCAGTGCGGCAGCAGGCGCGCGCAGTCGGGACTGAAAATCCTCGCGCCGGCCGGCAACGCGCCCGCCAGTTGCGTCAGTGGCAGGGTGCTCCACGGCGTGGGTTGCAGGGAGGCGCCGGTCTTGCCATCAAAGACGCCGAGCCAGAGCGTGTCGCGCCGCGCATCACCAATGACCGCGATCTTTTCCACGCCGCCCGCGCTGGCCACCTCGTGCGCCAGCGCCGCGCCGCTGCTGACGGCGATGACGGGCTGGCCGCCGGGCATCGCGAGCGCCTGCGCCGCGGTCAGTGCGATGCGCGTGCCGGAGAACGAGCCCGGCCCGCGGCCGACGGCGAACAGCTCGAGCTGCTCCGGCCGCACGCCAGCCTCGGCGAGCACCTCGCGCAGCACCTCGAACAGACGCGTGTGATGGAACGTCTGCGCCTGCCACGTCCGGCGCGCGAGCAGCGCGCCGTCGTGCAAGAGCGCGACATCGTTTTCCACCGCCGACATTTCGATGGACAGGACAATCATTTTTCTCTTCCGTTCCTCATCCTAATCTTAATCGTAATCGTAACTCGTAATCGTAACTCCTGCTCGTAATCCCTCTTCCCGGCCGGCCGGGAGATTAGGATTAGGAGTTACGATTACGATTAAGATGGGGAGTTACGATTAGGATGAGGAGTTTCAAGCGTGATGATCCGTTCGGTCAGATCCTTCCCGACTTCAAAGTGCAGGTGCCAGGTTTCCGGCGGCAGAATTTCGGTGGCGCGCTCGGCCCACTCGATCACGGTGATGCCGTCGCCCTTGAAATATTCCTCGAGGCCGAGGCCGAAGGCGTCATCCGCGTCGCGGATGCGGTAGAGGTCGGCGTGGTAGAGCGGCGGCGTGCTGGGGTATTCGTGGATCAGCACGAAGGTCGGACTGTTGACGGCGTGCTGGACGCCGAGCGCGGCGGCGAGGCCCTGCACGAAGCAGGTCTTGCCCGCGCCGAGATCGCCGTGCAGCGCGAGCACCGCGCCGGGCTTGAGTTCGCGCAACAGTTCCGTCGCCAGCCGCCGGGTTTCCTCGGGGCTGTGCGTGACCACGGTCTTTTTTTTCTCCACGCTCATCTTCGTTACCCGGCTCGCGGGTGCGTCCGCCCCCACCTGCGTGGGGAGGGCGAGCGTACCCGCGAGCCGATCTTGTTTCAGGTACAGCTCGGCAGCTTCAATTCGCCGGCGGCGGTCAGGCTGCCGGCGGTGACGCGGCGGATTTCCGCAACATCGCTGGCGATCTGCTGGCGCAGTTCCGCGGCATCGGCGAAGCGGCGCGAGGCGCGCAGATAGGAGAGCAGATGGACCTCCAGCTCGCGGTCGTAGAGGTCGAGGTGCGCGTCGAGAAAGTGGACCTCGATCAGCGGGTCGAGGCCGAACTCCGGCTGCGTCTGGGCGTCGGGGCGGAAGGCGGCGCCGAGGTAGCGGACGCCGTCAATCTTCGCATAGACGGCATAGACGCCGGGCGGGGGCAGCACCTCGTCGTGCGGCCGCAGGTTGGCGGTCGGGAAGCCGAGCTGGCGGCCGTAGCCCTTGCCGCGGCCGACCTTCCCGTGAACGCTGTGGAAGTGGCCGGACATGCAGGCGGCGGCTTCGAGGTGGCCGCGCAGGATTTGCTGGCGGATGCGCGTCGAGGAAATCGGCCCGCCGCTCCAGGCCTCCGGCTCGACGACCTGCACCGCGAGGCCGAGGCCCGGCGCGAGCTTTTCCAGCAGCGCGGTCGTGCCGCGCGCCGCGTGGCCGAACGTCCAGTTGCTGCCGACGACGAGGCCGGCGGGGCGGGGCAGGGCGGCGGCGAGCTGGTTGAGGAAAAAGTCCGGCGCCTCGCGGGCGACGGCGGCGGTGAACGGCAGGACGATGCAGCCGGCGAGGCCGAGCTGGCCGAGCAGCTCCAGCTTGTGCGGCAGCGTGGTTAGCAGCAGGGGCGCTTTCTCCGGCGCGAGGACCTTGAGCGGGTGCGGTTCGAGCGTCAGCGCCCACGCGCTGCCGCCGGCGGCGCGCGCGCGTTCGAGCGCGGCGCCGATCACGCGCTGGTGGCCGCGGTGTACGCCATCGAAGAAGCCCGCCGCGATGAAGAGCGGAGCTGTTTCGTGGCGGAGGCCGCCCAGCTCGTGGAGCAGTTTCATGGGGCCGGTCGCGTCAGGCTGCGGACCTCGTGGGCGGGGATGATGTGCGGCAGCACGTCATCGGGCTTGAGCGCCAGCAGGGCGGGCATGGTCAGCGCCTTGGCGATGGAAAACTCGCCCGACTGCGTGCGGCGCAGCTCGGCTAGATAGGCGCCGCAGCCGAGCGCGCGGCCGATATCGGCGCAGAGCGTGCGGACATAGGTGCCCTTCGAGCAGCGCAGCCGGAAACTCACGCGTGGCGGCGCAAAGTCCAGCAGCGTGAACTCGAAGATGTGCAGCCAGCGCGGCTCGCGGGCGATCTCCTGGCCCTTGCGCGCCAGCTTGTAGAGCGGGACGCCGTCCTTCTTGATCGCGGAGACCATCGGCGGCGTCTGCTGCACGTCACCGAGCCACTTCTTCATCTCGGCCTCGATGGCCTCGCGCGTGACGCCGGAGCAATCGGCCGTGCCGGTGATCTCGCCATCCACGTCCTCGGTGCTGGTCGTGGCGCCCAGTTGCATGACGCCCTCATAGACCTTGTCGGTGCCCATGATCTCGTTGGAGAGGCGCGTGCCGCGGCCGAGCAGGATGATCAGCAGGCCGGTCGCCATCGGGTCGAGCGTGCCGCCGTGGCCGACCTTGCGGATGCGGAACTGGCGGCGGATGCGGTCCACCACGTCGTGCGAGGTCGGGCCGCTGGGCTTATCCACCAGCAGGATGCCGTCCCACGGATCGAGTTCGCGCGCGGGCTGGCCGGCGCGGCTGGCGTGAAAGCTCATGGCGTGTTTTCCTCCTGCGGCGCTGGCGGCGGCTCCGCGGCCCAGTCGGGATGCTCGGTTTCCATCTTCTCCAGCAGCCGCAGCACGTGGTCGCCCTGCTCGACGGAGGTATCCAGCTCGAAGTGCAGTTGCGGCGTGTACTTCAGGATCACGTGCTTGCTCAAGAGCTTCTGGATCGCGCCGTGGTGCTGCTGGAGCCGGCGCAGAATCCCGGCGCGGTCCTTCTCGTGGCCGAGGATGCTGACGAGCACGCGCGCGGTGTGCAGGTCGCTGCTGATGAAGACGTGTGTCACCGTGACCGCGGCGAAGTCGAAGTCCTGGCCCGCGAAGACGCGGTAGAGCGACTCGGCGATCTCGCGCTTGAGCAGCGCGTTGACGCGCGTCAGGCGGTCCACGTTACTCATGGGCGGCCTCCGAGAACATCGAACACCGAACATCGAACATCGAACGCTGGAGGACGGGGTTTCCGAGGCTTGGAAAAACAGGGCCTCGGTTTTCCAAGGCTTGGAAAAGCGTGCAGCTCGTCATGGCGTGCCTCACAACTGCTGGGCGATCTTCTCGACTTCGAAGCATTCGATGATGTCGCCGGGCTGGAAGCTGGAGAAGTTGTCGAGGCGCAGGCCGCACTCCTGGCTCTCGCGAACCTCGGCGGCGTCGTTCTGGAACCGCTTGAGGCTGATGAGCGAGCCCTCGAACAGCAGGTCGCCTTTCCGTTTGACGCGCGCGCGGGCGCGACTGGTGAGCTTGCCATCGGTACAGCGGCAGCCGGCGACCGTGCCCTTGCGGCTGATCTCGAAAACCTGCAGGACCTCGGCGTGGCCGACGACCGTCTGCTTCACGATCGGTTCGAGCAGGCCGACCATCGCGTTGCGGACCTCGTCGAGCAGTTCATAGATGATGCTGTAGAGGCGGATCTCGACGCCCTCGCGCTTGGCGGTGGCGTTGACGCCATCGTCCTTGCCGACGTGGAAACCGATGATGATGGCCTCGGAGGCGCGGGCGAGGAGCACGTCGTTACTGCTGACGTTGCCGACGCTGGCGAGGAGGATATCGAGCACGACCTTGTCGCTCTTGATGCCGGCGAGCGAGTTCTGGATCGCCTCGAGCGAGCCCTGCACGTCGCCCTTGAGGATGAGGCGCAGCTTGCGCGCCTCCCGGGCCTGGCTGCTGGCGGGCTTCATCAGGTCATCGAGCGTCAGGCGCTTGGGCGTGACGGCGATCTCCTGCTTGCGCTTTTCCTCGAGCGCGGTCTCGGACATCTCGCGCGCGACGCGGTCGTTGGCCTGCACCTGGAACTCCATGCCGGGCTCCGGCACGGCGGTCAGGCCGAGCACCTTGACGGCGAGCGACGGGCCCGCGGTGCGGACCTTGATACCCTTGTCGCTGATCAGCGCCTTGACGCGGCCCCAGTACGGGCCGCAGGTGATCGCGTCGCCGACCTTGAGCGTGCCGCGCTTGACGACGATGTTCGCGGTCGGGCCCATGCCGGGTTCGAGGCGCGCCTCGATCACGTAGCCCTGCGCGCGGCGGCCGGGGTTGGCCTTGAGTTCGAGCATGTCGGCCTGGAGCAAAATCATTTCGAGCAGGTGGTCAAGGCCCGCGCCGGTGAGCGCGCTGACCGGGCAGCAGATCGTGGTGCCGCCCCAGTCTTCGGGCGCGAGGCCTTCCTTCTGGAGCTGCGTCTTGACGCGGTCCACGTTCGCGCCGCGCAGGTCAATCTTGTTGATCGCCACCATGAGGGCGACCTTGGCGGCGCGCGCGTGCTGAATCGCCTCGCGCGTCTGCGGCATGATGCCGTCCTGCGCGTCCACGATGATGACCGCGATGTCGGTCAGGTTCGCGCCGCGCGCGCGCATCTGCGTGAAGGCCGCGTGGCCGGGCGTATCGAGGAAGGTGATCTGGCGCTCGTTGATCGTCACCGTGTAGGCGCCGATATGCTGCGTGATGCCGCCATCCTCGCCGGCGGCGACCTTGGTGTTGCGGATTTTGTCGAGCAGCGAGGTTTTGCCGTGGTCCACGTGGCCCATGAAGGTGACGATCGGCGGGCGCGTGGCGAGGTCCTCGTTCTTGTCCTCGGTCGGCTCGACCGCGGGTTCGGGCGCCTTGGTCACCGGCTTGCGCTCGATGATTTTCTTTTCGTGCTCGAAGGAGAAGCCGTGCTTCTCGGCGATCTGCTGGGCGATCTTGAGGTCCACGCGCTCGTTGATCGAGGCGAAGATGTTCATCATCATCAGCTCGGCGATGAGCTGGTTGGGCTTCAGGCCGAGCTGCTCGGCAAATTCCTTCACGATGATCGGGCCGCGCACGAGGATGGTCTTCTTCTGCGGTTCCGGCTTGGGCAGGACGGCCGGCGTGGGCGTCGCACTCTTGGGGAACGCCTTGCGGATGATATCCACCTGCTCGTCCGTCAGCGGACTCATGTGGTTCTTGAGCTGCATGCCATGCTCGTGCAGCTTGTCCAGGATGTCCTGGCTGCTGCGCAGGCCCAGCTCGCGTGCTAGTTCGTGTACCCTCATTCGGCTGCTTCGCTTCCCATTAGTTTGCTCTCGGCCTCAAACGCCCGCTCGGCCGCGGCATGGACCGCCGCCGCGGCGGTCTCGTCGAAACCCTCGACGCCGGCGAGGTCGGCGACCTCGGCGGCCACAATGCCTTCCGGCGTCAGGAAGCCGGCGCGGACGAGTTTCTCGGCGTGCTCCTGCCCGATGCCCTCGATCGCGGCCAGCTTGCCAATCGCCTGCGCAACCTTTTCCTCGAACGTGATGTCGGCCTCGTCCTTCGTGATGTCAATCTTCCAACCGGTCAGCTTGCTCGTCAGCCGCGCGTTCTGGCCCTTCTTGCCAATCGCCAGCGAGAGCTGGTCGGCGGCGACGATGACGTTGACCGTGCCCGTCTCCTCGTCCACCGCGAGGCGCAGCAGCTTGGCGGGGGAGAGCGCGTTGGTGACGAACGTCTTGACGTCCGGGTTCCAGCGCACGATGTCTATCTTCTCGCCGGAGAGTTCGCGGACGATGTTCTTGACGCGCAGACCGCGCAAACCGACGCACGCGCCGACCGGGTCCACTTTGTCGTCATTCGACCAGACCGCCAGCTTGGTGCGGTAGCCCGGCTCGCGCGCGATGGCCTTGATCTCGACCGTGCCGTCGTTGATCTCCGCCACCTCCAGCGCGAACAGCTTGCGCACGAACTCCGGCGCGGAGCGCGAGAGGATCAGCGCCGGTCCGCCGGGCTTGTCCTCGACGTTGAGCAGCAGGGCGCGGACGCGGTCGCCGATCTGGTATTCCTCGATCGGCACGCGCTCGCGCGAGGGCATCACCGCCTCGGCGCGGCCGAGGTCAATCAGCACATCGCTGCGCTCGAAGCCGCGCACCGAGCCGCTGACGATGTCGCCGGGCCGGTCCTTATATTCCTTATAGATCTTCGCCTTCTCGGCGTTGCGGATTTCCTGGAGGATGGTCTGCTTCGCGGTCTGCGCCGCGATGCGGCCGAAGTTCTTCGGCGTCACTTCCGCTTCCAGGTAGTCGCCCAGCTTGGCGCTGGGCAGCAGGCGCTTGGCGCTGGCCAGCAGGATCTGGTCGTGCGGCTCCTTGATGACCTCCACCACCTGGACGCGGGCATAGGCGCGGATTTCAAAGGTCTTGCGGTCAATGGCGATGCGCAGCTCGCGCGCCGGGCTGACGGCCTTCTTCGACGCCTTCAGCAGGGCGGTTTCCACCGCGTTGAGCAGCGTTTCGCGGTCAATGCCGCGCTCGCGCTCGATGAACTCGAACACCTGTTGCAGTTCGCTCGCCATAGTCGTGTCCTCAAAAGAGCTACCGTCCCAAGCCCGACACGCAAAAGCGTGGGTTTGCTTGCCCACGCTTGCTCCCTGACGGACTTGTAACGCGGGGCGGAGAATACCCGCCCCCCTGCGGACCGTCAAGCGCAAGATATTCCAAGGCTTGGAAAATTTCGGCCGGCCTTTTCCAAGGCCCGGAAAAGCAGACGCCGAAACTTTCCAACCCTTGGGAAAACAACCGGTTCCGGTTTCCAAGGCCTGAAAAATCCACCTACGCGCAGGATTCGTCCGCGCCGCCGATGATCTCCACGGGGCACTCCGGGATCGCGGCGAGGAATTTGCGGCCGTACCACTTGCTCAGGATGCGGCCGTCGAGGATGACGACGATGCCGGTATCGGTCTGCGTGCGGATCAGGCGGCCGACGCCCTGCCGGAATTTCAGGATGGCCTCGGGCAGCGAGTAGTCGCGGAACGGGTCGCCGCCCTGCTGCTTGATGCGGTCCATGCGCGCCTTGACCAGCGGCTGGTCGGGCACGGCGAAGGGCAGGCGCGTGATGATGACGTTGCTCAAGGCCTCGCCGCGCACGTCCACGCCCATCCAGAAGCTGTCGAGGCCGAAGAGCACCGGCGCGGGCGCGGTGCGGAATTTTTCCAGCATCGCGTGACGCGGCAGGCCCTCGCCCTGGATGAGGAAGGTGTAGCCGGCGGCGGCGAAGTCGTCACCCACCAGCTCCGCGACGCGGCGCATCAGGCCGGCGGCCGTGAAGAGCACGAACGCGCGGCCCTGCGTCCGGGCGACGAACTGCGTGATCGCCTGCGCGGCGGCGGCCGGGAAGTTTTCCGTGTCGGTGGGCTCCGGCAGGCCGCGGACGAGGTAGAGCTGCATCTGCCGCTCGTAGTTGAACGGCGAGCCGAGTTGCAGGCTCTCGGCCTCCTCCGCGCCGATGCGGTGGCGGAAGTAGTCGAGGTTGTCGCCGACCGCGAGCGTCGCGCTGGTCAGGATGACGCTATCGAGATGGTCGAAGAGTTGTTCCTTCAGGATGGGGCCGACCTCGATCGGCGCGGAATAGAGGACGGTCTGCATCCGCCGCCGGCCCTCGCGTTCGAGCCAATAGACCTGGCCTTCGAGCACTTGATCGAGGAACGCGCGCAGCGCCGTGCGCATCTCCTGGCCGCGCCGCCGCAGTGCGCGCAGCTCCGACTGCCAGTCCTCGTTCTTCAGGTCCTCGATCACGTCGCCGAGCTGAACGGCTAGCCGGTCCATCAGCTCCGGCGCCTCGGTGGTGATGGCGGGCGGCTTGGTCAGCACGCGATAGGTGACCTCGTGCGAGAATTGCGCCACGTCGCTGAAGTCGGCGAAGAGACGGTCGAGCGCGTCGCCGAGCTGCGTCACGGTGAGCGCGGCGTCGCGCGCCTTGACGAGCGCGAGCAGGCCCTTGCGCTCCTCCGGCAGGTAGAGGCGGCGCAGCCAGTGGTCGAAGCCGTAGCGCGAAAGGCGCAGGCCCAGGTGTTCGCCGGCGACGCTTTCGAGCATGTGCGCCTCGTCGAGCACGGCGAGCTTGTAGTCGGGCAGAAACGCCGCGCCGGCGACGCGCAGGCCCAGCTCGGAAAAAAAGAGGTGATGGTTGACCACGAGCACGTGCGCCTCGCGGACCTTGGCGCGGGCGAACATCAGGAAGCACTGCTTGTATTCCGGGCAGCGCGTGCCGAGGCAGTTGCCGTGCTCGCAGCAGACGAGGTCCCAGATATCGGGCCGCGGCTGTTGCTTGAGGTCCTGCAGGCTGCCCTCGGCGGTGTGCGTGGCCCAGTGCGCGAGGCGTTCGAGTTCGTCGCCCGTCTCCGACTTGAACAGCTCCTTCGTGTGGCCGCGCGCGCGGGCGAGGCGGCGCAGGCAGAGGTAGTTGCCGCGGCCCTTGACCAGCACGGCCTTGAAGTCCACGCCGAGATGTTTCTGGAGGAACGGGATGTCCTTGCCCATGAGCTGCTCTTGCAGCGCGATGGTGTAGGTGGAAACGACGACCTGGATGTTGCGCGCGTGCGCCGCCAGCACGAGCGGGACAAGATAGGCGAAGCTCTTGCCGACGCCGGTGCCGGCCTCGACGGCGAGGTGCTGCGCGTCGGAGAGGGCGCGCGCGACGGCCAACGCCATCTCCGCCTGCTGCGGGCGCGGCTCGAAGGGGAACTGCTCGCCGGCGCTGGCGCGCGCGAGCCCGCCGCCGGGCTTGAAAAAACGTTCCGTCGCCACGCCGAGGTCGGCGGCGTCCGGCTGCGTTGGGCGCGGGGCGATCATGTGGCGGCGGTTCTAACAGAAAGCCGCCGCAGGCAAAAGCAATCTCGGCGGCGGCGCTTGTTTTGCTGACGCCGGGTGATTACTATGCGCCCGGTCGCCAGAGTTTGAGCCAAGGAAAGGAGCCTTATGGGCAAGGTATTGAAAAAGATCGGGGGCTTGCTCGGCACGGCGGCGGTCATGGCCGCGGAAGCGGCCCTCGCCAGCCAGGCGGGCAAGCGCGGTGGTGCAGCCACCAAGAAACGCAAAACCCAAACGACGACTCCGCGTCCCGCCAAGCGCAAGCCGCGCAAGGGTGGGGCACGCCAGCCCACGCAACCGCGCCGGCCAGCGGTCAGCCGGAAACCCAAGGCGGTCGCCACGCCGCCGCCGGCGCCCTCCGCGGCGGCCTGGCCCGCGCAGCGCGCCGACGCCTTTTTCCAGCACGGCAACCCGACTGAAAACAACTATCGCCAGGCGGCGATCAGCGCCGCGCGCGCCGCCGGACTCGATTGCATCCGCTGCAAGGTGGATTACGGCATGGGCGATGAACTTGCGATGCACCTGCTCGCGCTGGAACATCCGAATCAACCGGGCTACTACCTCAAGGCCGATAGCTGGTTCTTCCAGGCCGAGCGGCAGGGCGTGACCCGGTGGATCTATGACTTGGGCACGCCGGAGATGCGTGGCGCGGAGCGCTGGCTCTGGCTGACCAAATCGAGCTTCTATGACGCGCGGCTGCAATGGATGGTGACGGCCGCGACGCCGGCCGATGTGCTCGCCAAGTTGCGCGCCAGCGGACGCCCGGTGCTTGTGGAGTGAAAAGAAAACAGCGCAAGGTGGCCCGCGCACTCCGTGCGGTGACATACACGGAAATCATAAGGGGAATTGGAGCGAGCGAAGGGAGTTGAACCCTCGACATCGACCTTGGCAAGGTCGCGCTCTACCACTGAGCTACGCTCGCTTGGGGTGGTCAGCGGCGGCGAATATGCCAAAAAATCCCCGGCGCGCAAGTTTCTTTTTTGGCCGCGCTTGTTTTGGCCGGGGTGGCGGACTAAGCTGCGGCCGGCTTCTGGCTTATGCAACGATGGCGATTATTCGTTTTGAGCTGTGTCTTGGGTTGTGGCGCTGCCCTGGCCCAGCACGATGACTCCGCCGCGCTCGCCCAGGCCGGCAAACTCGCCACGCAGTGCGAGAAGCAGATGGCCGCGCTTCAGCAGGCGGCGACGCCCGGCGATGCCGCGCGCTATCTCGCGGCGCTCGCCAAACTGGAGGCCCAACTCAAGGAGCGCGGCGAACTGCAGAAGGTGCTGGCCTTGCGCGACGAGCTGGAGCGCGCGAAAAACTCCGCCCATCCGTTGCAAACGCCCGCCATGCTGCCCGAGGCGCGCAAGGTGCAGGAGTCCCTCGTGGCCGAAACGCGCGCTGCCCAGCAGTCCGCCGCGCAGAAGATCATCGCCGCCGCCGGCGAGGCTATCAAGCAACTGGCCACGCTGCGCAAGGACGTGAACGCCAGGCAGCACGAGCGCCTCAAGCAACTGGCCGGGGGCATCAGCGCGCACGCGGCCCTGAAGTGGGCGCATGAACTGGTCCCCGAACTCGCGCTGCCCAAGCTGGCCGACCCGCCGCCCGACAAGCCGTTCACGCTCAAGGCGGGCAAGGGCGAGCCTTACACCTTCTATCCCCCGGGCAAGGAGCCGCCGCAGAAAGGCAGCCGTTCCATCAAGCTGGAGATCGCCTTCGCCGATCTGCGCGGCGCGCTGGCCAACTACAACCTCGCCGCCGGCGAGGCGGGCGGCCTGCCGCGCATCAGCATCACGGCGAAGAACAACGACCTGCCGGAGGGCACGCGGCTGGTGATCGAATATTTCGGGCGTTATCCTAACCACCGCGGCTTTCGCCGCGAAAGTTGCGAGCACATCCGGCTGCCGGCGATTGCGCGCGGCAGCGGGTTGGTCGTGGATGGCCACGGCATGCGCGAATATTCCAGCAAGTATGTCGGTGTGAAGTCCTACGCTCCGATCTACGGCATCATCATCAGCCTCTTCGACGCGCAGGACAAAATCATCCTGCAAGGCTGCACACCCTCGGCGCTGATGCAGGAATGCCGCCGCGAATTGCCACCGCTGCTCTGACGACGCACCTTTCCCAGGGATTGGGAAAAACCCGGCGCGGTTTTCCGGGGCTTGGGCAAATGCGCCGGTTCCTCTTCCAATGCTTGGGAAAAGCGGGGCCGGGTTTTCCAAGCCTTGGACGCCGGCGCGGGTCAGGGCGCGGGCTTGGCGGGCTGGGGTTCGAGGATGAACTTTTTGCCGTGGACGACACAGTTGAACAGCACGCGCGCGGCCCAGTCGCGCGTGACGAAGGCGTTGCTGCCGGCAACCTCGGCGAGCGAGACGACGACATTGTCGTCGAGGTCGTAGAAGCGCACGCCAAGTTTTTTGTTGGCCCAGTAGGTTTCGCTCGTGAGGTCGGCGTCGGAACTGAATTTGATCAACATCCGCTGCGTCTCCCAGAACAGCCAGAGGTCGTTGGAGACGGGCGAGAGGGGCGCGAGGTAGAGGGTCTGCGCGGTGCGGTGGGCGTTGCTGACGATGGTGGGGAGCTCGGCTTGGACGGCGGCCTCCATGCGGTCGAGCAGGGCGTCGGAAGGAAAGAGTTGGTTGGTCCGCGTGCCGAAGAGGTAGTCGAGAATCTGCTGCCGCGGGAAAACGACCTGCTCGGCGCCAGCGGGGCGGGCGGGCCGGGCTTCGAGGCGCTCGGCGGAGACGATCTTGAAGTTATGGTTGGTGATGCGCAGACCAAGCTCGGCGAGTATGTAGTCGGCCTTCTTCATCTGGATGCGGTAGAGCAGGTCGGGGATGAGCACTTCATAGAAACGGCTGTGATCGTCGGCGTCGAGCGCGGGCCGTAGCTCGCGGCCCCAGACCGCGAGGGTGGCGAAGTTCCCGGTGTCGCCGAGCATGGTCTCGTCCATATGCCAGCGATAGAGGTGGCGGATGATCTCGCTGATGTATTCGACCTCCATCGCGGTCGGCGCGGTGGCGGGCGGACGCGTGGCGCAGCCGGCGGCCAGCGCCGCGCCGCACAACAAGCTCAACCAGATTCTGTTCATGATGTGCCCCGGTTCATTGCGGCTGCTTGCGGAGGGTGAAGAAACGGTTGCCGCCCAGCGCGCCGCTGTCCTGGTCGGGAATGCGCACGAAGTTCCCACCGGGGCGGAAGCGCGTCTCGTCGGTCATCCACGAGTAGGAGCGGCCGGTCACCGGCAACGTGCCGACCCGTTGCAGGCTGGCGTGGACGTTTGTCTCCATGAACGTGCCCTGCATGTAATTGGTGGAGATGCAGGCGGCGTGGTTCAGCAGGCGCGCGAACTTGCCGGGCTCGCCCTGGCCGGCGATGGTCAGCAGGTTGTTGACGCGCTCCCGCACGCGCGGCGCCATTGTGGGCCGCCCGGCAGCATCGCGATGGAAGCCCTCGAACTGGCCGTGCGCGCCGCCGGCGGTGATGATGTCATAGAGGCTGTGCGTGGTGCAGGCGGCGACGTTCTGCTGCGTGTAGGGCGGCGGGATATGCCGCAGCCGGCTATCGAGCACGTGCAGCAGCGAGTTCATCGCGGTGAGGGTGTCGGCCTCGGAGCGGTAGCCCTTTTCGCCGGGGAAAGGGACCTCGTTGATGATGAGCCGGCAGACGTAGCCGGCGGCATTGGTCACGGGCGGCAGCGTCACCGCCGCCGCGCGGGTGGCGACCGGCCCTCCGGCCAGCGCCAACAGGAGCAAACTGGAAAACATCCGCCGCATCGTGCGCGGAGCTTACAACGGGCGGGCCGGCGGCGGCAAAAATTATTTCTTCCTGAACGTCGTGGCGAGCTGCTGCAATTCCTCGGCGGTGAGGGCCGCGGCGAAGTCATCGTCCACCTCCGCCAGCGCCTGCTGGATGACGTCCGTCTGCCCCGCGGCGTTGCGGACCTCGCCGAGCTCGTCGGGCATCAGGTCCACCTTCTGCCCGTCGCTCTTGATGATGCTGCAAATCCCCGTCTCCGGGCACAGCTGGATGTTCAGTTTGCTCATGGTGGCCTCGTGGTTGCGCGCCGCAGCTTACCGCATTTTACGGCTTTTGCATGTCGCGCGCGTTGCGTTCCGGCGCCCACGGCATGATTGCGGAGTTGTGCAACTCCGCAATCATGCCTGCGCCGCTGTCAGGCGGGTGCGGCTCCCCGCGCACGGCGGTGTGCAAGCAAGGGTCGGCGTGCTGTGTAGTATCAGGTCTCACCGCCTGGCCGGCTCCCCAAGCCTCTGACCTCTGAAATTCCCAAGGCTTGGAAAACGCGCGCCGCTTTGTTAGAAGCCGCCCCATGAAAATAATCAACCACGCCCTTGTCATCCTGCTCGGCCTCGCGGCGGCGCTGCCGGCGCAGGCGGGTTTGCAGGTCGGCCAGATGCTCTGCGAGTATCAGGAGCATCCCGTCGGCCTTGATGCGCCGCAGCCGCTGCTCGCGTGGAAGCTGCTCGCGGATGCGCGCGGCGAAAAGCAGACCGCCTACCAGGTCGTCGTCGCCAGTTCGGCAGAAAACTTGCGGCGCGACGTGGGCGATATGTGGGACAGCGGCAAGGTTGTGTCCGACGCCACCGTGCAGATTCGCTACGCGGGCCGCCCGCTGCGGTCACGGCTGGTTTGTTTTTGGAAGGTGCGCGCGTGGGACAAGGCTGGGCAGCCCTCGCCGTGGAGCCGGGTCGCAACGTGGGAGATGGGCCTGCTGGACCTCAAGGCGTGGCAGGCGAAGTGGATCGGCCAGAACACGAACGTGACCGAGCAGCCGCTGCCGCTGCTGCGCCGCGAGTTCTCGGTTGGCGGCAAGGTGAAGAGCGCGCGGCTTTATATCGCCGGCCTCGGCTACGCGGAGGCGCGGCTCAACGGCGCGAAGGTCGGCGATCACCACCTCGATCCCGCCTACACGCGCTACGACAAGCGTGTACTCTACGTGACGCACGATGTGACGGCGCAACTGCGCGAGGGCGCGAACGCGCTCGGCGTGATGCTCGGCAACGGCTGGTTCAACGTGCAGTCGAAGGCCGCGTGGGATTTCGACGCCGCGCCGTGGCGCGCCGCGCCGCGCCTGCTCGCGTCGCTGCAGATTGATTACGCCGACGGCCACACCGAGGTCATCGGCACCGATGACCAGTGGAAGTGCGCCGAGGGCCCCGTGCTGTTCAACACGATCTACGGCGGCGAAATCTATGACGCGCGTCGCGAGCTGCCGGGCTGGGATGCCGCGGGCTTCGATGACAAGAAGTGGGAAGCCACCAAGCTGGTCGCCGCGCCGAAGGGCAAGCTGGTGTCGCAGCAACTGCCGCCGATCCGCGCCACGAAGGAATTGCCGGTGGCGAAAATCACCGAGCCAAAGCCGGGCGTGTTCGTCTTCGACTTCGGCCAGAACCTGTCGGGCTATGCCGAGCTCGCCGTGAGCGGTCCGGCTGGCACGGCGGTGAAGCTGAAATATAGCGAGCGCCTGTTCCCGGATGGCATGGTGGACATGAAGGACATCGCCACGCACGTCATCCGCTTCGGGTCGAACCAGGTGTTCCAGACCGATACCTATATCCTCAAGGGCGCGGGCGCGGAGACCTGGCACTCGCGCTTCTCCTACTATGGTTTCCAGTACGTCGAGGTCACCGGGTTCCCGGGCAAGCCGACGGCGGCGAACCTGCGCGCGTGCTTCACGCACACCGCGGTGCCGGTCGCGGGCCACTTCGAGTGCTCGAACGAGCTGCTCAACAAGATCTGGGAGGCCGGCCGCTGGGCCTACTTGAGCAACCTGCAGGGCATCCCAACCGACTGCCCGCACCGCGAGAAAAACGGCTGGACCGGCGACGCGCACCTCGCCGCCGAGCAGGCGATGTTCAACTATTTCCCGCCCGCCGCCTACGTGAAGTGGCTCAACGATCTCGATGACGAGCAGCAGCCCGACGGCCGCCTGCCCGGCATCGTGCCGACCAGCGGCTGGGGCTATAAGTGGGGCAACGGCCCGGCGTGGGACAACGCCTTCATCCTGATTCCGTACTACCAATATGTTTATTATGGCGACACCGATGTCTTCCGCGCGCACTACGAGGGCATGAAGCGCTACGTGGATTATCTCGCCAGCCACGCGCAGGATGGCTGCATCAAGCTTGGCCTGAACGACTGGGCGCCGTGGAAGACCAAGACCGAGGCCGGCATCACCGACACCGCTTACTTCTATGTGGACGCGAAGATCGTCGCGCTCGCCGCGCGCGTGCTCGGCAAGGCCGAGGACGCGGCGAAGTTTGAGCAGCTCGCAGCCGGCGTGAAGGAGGGCTTCAACCGGAAATTCTGGCATGCCGACACCGGCCTCTATGACAACGGCAGCCAGTGCGCGCTCTCCTGCGCGCTCTATCAGGGCCTCGTGCCGCCGGAACAGCACGGGCGCGTGCTCGCCAACCTCGTCGCCGCGGTTGAGAAGACCGGCGGCCACATCGATACCGGCATCCTCGGCGCGAAGTATCTGCTGAACGCGCTGCTCGAGAACGGCCGCGCCGACGTCGCCTACCGCATCGTCGCGCAAAAGGACAAGCCGGGGTGGGGTTGGTGGTTCTCGCAAGGCGCGACGACGCTCTGGGAACAGTGGGATGGTTCCTCCTCGCGCAACCACATCATGTTCGGCGACGTCAGCGCGTGGTTCTTCAAGGCGCTCGCCGGCATCGTGCCCGACTCGCAGGCGCCGGGCTTCCAGCACTTTTTCATCAAGCCGAACGTCGTCGGCGACCTGACCAGCGCGCGGGCCGACTATGAATCCATCCGCGGCAAGATCGTCAGCGAGTGGCAGCTCAAGGGCGACCAGTTCCGCCTGCACGTCGTGGTGCCGCCGAACAGCAGCGCGACCATCACGCTGCCGACGGCCGACCTCGCCGCCGCGCAGCTCGACGGGATCAGCAAGGCGCGGCTCGAAAACGGGCGCGTCGTCTGCGAGGCCGTCAGCGGCGATTATAACTTCCGCTGCCCGCTGGCGAAGTGAGCGTCATGATGCGGATGACGAAATGGCTGGCGGTGCTGGCGTTGGCCGGCGCCGCGGTCGCGGCAGAGCACAGGCTCGAGCCCAACGCCGTGTTGCGCTTCGAGTTTCCCGAACTCCCGCCGACGTTGATGAACCTGCTCTCCAACCAGCCGCAGCCGGCGGCCATGTCGGCCCAGTTGCCGGAGAATTATTCGCGCGATGGCGAGTTTGGTCTCGTGGTGTTCCTTGCGGGTGGCGCTGGCGGGCGCGGGACAGCTGTCGAGCCCGCGCGCGGCATCGCCGGCGCACGCGACTACGTCTGCGCGAACCTGCCGCTCTTCAAGCGCACGCTCGACAAGCAGGAGAAGTTCGGCGGCGGCCTGGTGGCGCTGGACGACTTCGCCACCATCAGCCAGGCCTACCGCACCATGCTCGGCAAATTGTTCGAGGCCGTCCCGAACATCAAACCCGAGCGGAGCGCGCTCGGCGGCTTCTCCAATGGCGGTCATACCACCGGCGTGCTGCTGGCCGGGCAGGATGAGTTCATCCTGCAACATTTCCGCTCGTTCTTTTTCATCGAAGGCGGCTTCGGCCCGCTCGCGGCGAACACCTTCCAGAAGTTGCCGGTCAAGCGGAGCCGTTTCCTGTTGCTCTGCGGTGACAAGCCGGAGGGTAACACCATTCGCGCCGCGCAACTGGGCCTCGTGCGCGCACTCGGCTTGATGGCGAAGGCGAGCGACGTGGACCTGACCACCGTGATCATGCACGGCTTCGAGCACAAGTTTCCGGATAACTACCGCCCGGTGATCGGCCGCTGGCTCCGGGGCGAGAAGCTGCCCGAGGCCGAGCCGGTAACGATCGCTGCACCCACCGCCGCCAAGTAGTCGGCGTTTTCCAGGGCTTGGAAAATTTTCCGCTTTGCCGCGGCGGGAGAGCGTGGTAGAGGAACGCAACTTCGCTGACAAAGGAACCCAAATGAAGATGACGCGTTGGATGCTGGCTGGAATGGTGGCCGTGTCGTTGGTGAGCGCACAGGCGGCGGACAAACTCAAAGTCCTGATCGTGGATGGGCAGAACAACCACGACTGGAAGGGCACGACGCCGGTGCTCAAGTGGATACTGGAGGATTGCGGCCGGTTCACGGTCGATGTCTCCACGACGCCGCCAGCCGCGCCGCGCCCGCCGCAGTCGCCAAAGGGCAAGGCGACGGAGCAGCAGAAGGCCAAGTTCGCCGCGGACCAGGCCAAGTGGAAAACCGAGAAGGCCGAGTTGGAGAAGAACAGCTCCACGGCGTGGCAACAGTGGCATCCGAAGTTTAGCGACTACGCCGTCATCGTGCTCAACTACAACGGCGATAAGTGGCCGGATGCGGTCAAGGCCGACTTCATGAAGTTCGTCAACGCTGGCGGCGGCGTGGTGTTCTATCACGCGGCCGACAACGCGTTCTCCGATTGGCCGGAGTTCAACGAGCTGATGGGCGTCGGCGGGTGGGGCGGGCGCAACGAGAAGTCCGGCCCGATGCTCTACTGGCAGGACGGCAAGATCGTCCGCGACGAGACGCCGGGCGCGGGCGGCACGCACGGTCCGCAGCACGAGTTCCTTGTCGAAACACGCGTGAGCGATCATCCGATCATGCGCGGGCTGCCTGCGAAGTGGCTGCACGCGAAGGACGAGCTCTATTCCAAGCTACGCGGCCCGGCGAAGAACCTGACCGTGCTCGCTACGGCGTTCGCCGATCCGGCGCAGAAGGGCACCGGTCATCACGAGCCGATGCTGATGGTCATCAGCTATGGCAAGGCCCGCTCCTTCCACACCGCGCTCGGCCACAACGGTTCCTCGATGGTGGATGTGGGCTTCCAGGCGACACTGCAGCGCGGCACCGAGTGGGCCGCGACCGGCGCCGTCACGCTGCCCGCGCCGACGGCCGCGCAGATGCCCGCCGACAAGGTCGGCACGCACGAAATGCCGAAGTGATTTGGTGATTGTTAAGTTGCCAGTATGATTCTCGCTGTCTTCATATTGGCCTGCATGATCGTGCTGATTGGTATGCTCGTAATCACGCTAGCGGTCATGCGTGGCCAGCATATCCTGCTACGAATAGTCATCGCTTTATTGCTGTCATTTCTCATCTTGTTTGTAGCGGGTGTGGCCAACTATGGGACATGGCGCTTGACCCTCTGGGCGGAATATGACCCCGCGACGCGGCAACGATTTACAGAACTGATCAAGACCAATGATCATCAAGCGGTGTTGGCAGCTGGGGTGCTCGTCATCCAACAATTAAGAACAAATGCACTTATTATCCAACCTGACGAGATGGCTGTGCTGCCGTCTGTGCTAGTTAAGATGCAACCCAACTATATTCGGATAAAAAAGAATGATCTTGATTTGGTTTTCACGGACAGTCGTGACAAATTCGGTTTCTGTGTTTCGCACACCAGTAACGGCTGGGAGTTGGCGTGGTGCGAGTTCACCAGCCCTGGCAGAGCGCCGGAAGATTGGTTGCTGCATCCACTCGCGGTTCAAGCTGACAAACCGTAATGGCGTTTCCAAGGCTTGGGAAAATCCATGTTCCTGGTTTCCAAGGTTAGGAAAACTCGCGTGCGGTGGCGGCTATGCTCAATCAGGCTTTCCGCTCGGTGCGGATCTGGAACATATCGGCGCGCTTGAGGCCGAGTTCCTGCGCCATCTGGATGGAGTAATCGAGCAGGCCCATCTTCGGGTAGCGGCCGTTGGAGCCGAAGGAGAATTTCGAGCCCGCCGCCTTGGCCAGCTTCAGGAACGGCATCTTCGGCAGCTTATAGCTCGAGCTGATCTCCAACGCGACGCCTGCCTTGACGGCGGCGGCGATCACTTTCTCCATCCGCGCCTCGGTCCAGAGTTTATCGTAGTCGGGCAGAAACGCCGCGGGCAGCCAGGTGGTGTTCGCGAGGATATCGAGCGGCCGCTGCTGCAGGACTTGCAGGTGCCAGTCCACGTAGCGGTCCATGAAGCTCTGCGCGTCGCCGAGTTCGTCGGGCGGCGCGAGCCAGAGCTTGGTGCGCTTGCCGGTTTTCTTGCCGGGCATCGTCATCGCGTCGGTCAGCACATAGTCGAGCTGCGCGAGGCCCGCCGGAGTGAAGCCGGTTGCCCAGTCGGTGAACTCGGTCTGCACACCGCGATAGACCGGCTTGCCCGCCAGCATGTCGAGATAGTGCTTCAGCTCGGCGTCGTTGCTGATGACCACCGGGTATTCGTTCTCCTTGGTACCCGCGTGCTCGACGATGCCGAACTTGATCTTGCCCGCCTGCGGCAGCGCGAGGACGGCTTCGATCGTGCTCTTGTCGAGATGCACGTGGAAATCCACGAGCGGGGAATCCAGCGCGCCGGCGGCGCCCGTGCGGACACAGCCGGGTGCGGCGAGTGCGGCGGCGCAGGCGGCGGTCTGTTTGAGAAAGTCGCGGCGGGTGGCTGTCGGGTTCATGGAGTGCCTCCTGCGTTGGCCAGTTTCCGTTGGGCTTCGTTGTAGCCGCCCAGGTCCTCGACGTTTTCGTAGCCGAGTTGCTTTAAGAGCCGGGCGGCATGGCTGGAGCGCGCGCCGCTGGCGCAGTACACGCCGAGGGGCGTCTGCTTGTCGGGCACGAGGCTGGTGATCCGCTCGCGGATCAGGTCCAGCGGAAGATGCTGGACGCCCGCGAGGTGGCCCTCGGCCCACTCCTCGTCGCTGCGGACATCCAACACACGCAGCTTCTCCAGCTTGAAAGCGGATTTGCCGGCGGATTGGGGTGGGGCGCTGGGCGTGGTTGGCGAGCAACCAGCGAGTGCGAACAGCGCTAGAATCAGGAGCAGGTGGCGCATGGGTTCCTCACTTCAGCGGCATGAACTTCACGCAGACGCACGCGCCGACCTCGATCTGCTGGCCGGTCGGCGTCAGCTTGCCGGTGGCCTGATCCACGGCGAAGACGACGACGTTATCGGACTTCTGGTGCGCGGCGAGCAGCCACTTGCCGCTGGGGTCGAGGTTGAAGTTGCGCGGGATGTTGCCGAGCGTGGGCGCGTTCTGGAGCAGCTTGAGCTGGCCGGTCGCCTCGTCGAGCGCGAAGACGGCGATTGTGTCGTGTCCGCGATTGGAGCCATAGAGCACCTTGCCGTTCGGATGCACGCGGATCTCGGCGGTGCTGTAGCCGGGCTTGACGCCCTCGCCGGCGGGCAGTGTCGAGACGGTCTCGATCTCCGTCAACGCGCCGCGCGCGGTGTCGTAGCGGAAGGCGGTGACGGTGCAGAGCAGCTCATTGATGACGTAGGCGAACTTGCCATTCGGATGAAACGCGAAGTGGCGCGGGCCGGAGCCGGGTGCGACGACGGCGAACGCCGGGTCGTTCGGCGCGAGCGTGCCCTTGGCGGCGTCGAAGCGGTAGCTCATCACCTTGTCGAGCCCGAGGTCGGGCGCGAAGGCGAAGCGGTTCGCGGCGTCGAGGAAGATCGAGTGCGCGTGCGGCCCCTTCTGGCGCGCGGGGTTCACGCTGCTGCCGCTGTGCTGCACCGTGGAAGCAGCGGGAGCGAGCGTGCCATCGCTCTTGATCGGCAAGGAGGCGACGCTGCCACCGCTGTAGTTGGCGACGAGCGCGCACGTGCCGGCGCTATCGAGCCCCACATAGCACGGCCCGGCGCCGCCGGAGTCCTGCTGGTTGAGCAGCTTCAACTGGCCGGTGGCGGCATCGAGCGCGAACGCGCTGACCGCGCCGGCTTTCTTGCCGGGCGCGCTCATCTCGCCGACGGCGTACAGGAATTTGTGGCTGGGATGGATCGCGAGGAACGAGGGGTTCTTGGTCTCGGCGGCGAGCTGCGGTGCGCCGAGCTTGCCGGTGGCGGAGTCGAAGCGCGCGCAGTAGATGCCCTTGCTCTTCCCGCTCGTGTAGCAGCCGAAGTAAACAAGGTGGTCGTCCGCCGCCCGCGCCGTACCCAGCGCCAGCAGGCCCAGCAGGAGTCCGCGTAGGATTTTCATGCGCGGATGAAACAACACGGCCCGCGCCGTTGCAAGAACCATTCGCGCGCAGTTCGCGCTTCCGCCGGCGCGGCGCGTTGGCTACAGTCGCGCCATGAAAAAACTGCTCGGTCTGTTCCTCCTCGGCGCGCTGCCGGCCACGGCGGCGCTGCCGGCGCTCAAGGTCAGCGACAACCACCGCTTCCTCGTCACCGCGACCGGCGCGCCGTTCTTCTATCTCGGCGACACGGCGTGGGAGCTGTTCCACCGCGCGACGCGCGAGGACGCCGAGTTCTATCTCCAAAAGCGCGCCGCGCAGCAGTTCACCGTGATCCAGGCGGTGGCGCTGGCGGAGTTCGAGGGGTTGACTGCGCCCAACGCCTATGGCCACACGCCGCTCAAGGATAACGACCCGGCGCGGCCCAACGAGGACTATTTCCAGCATGTGGATTGGATCGTGAACAAGGCCGAGTCGCTGGGCCTCTACACCGGCCTGCTACCGACGTGGGGCGACAAATGGAACAAGAAGTGGGGACAGGGGCCGGAGATTTTCACGCCGCAGAACGCGGCGGTCTATGGCGAGTGGCTCGGCCGCCGCTACCGCGACAAGGCGCTCATCTGGATTCTCGGCGGCGACCGTCCGATCGAGAACGAAAATCACAAGGCGATCATCCGCGCGCTGGCCAAGGGGCTGCGCGCCGGCGATGGCGGCAAGCACCTGATCACGCTCCACCCCTGTGGCGGCCGCGGCTCGGCGGAATGGTTCCATGACGAGGACTGGCTGGCGTTCAATCTGCGGCAGAATGGGCACGTCGCCGAGTTCACGCGTTACGCGAACACGCGCAGCGACTATGACCGTACGCCGGTCAAGCCGGTGATTGATGGCGAGCCGCTGTACGAGGACCATCCACTCTCGTTCAAGGCGGAGGCCAACGGTCATTCCCTCGCCGCCGACGTGCGCCGCCCGCTCTACTGGGATTTGTTCAGCGGCGCGTGCGGTCACACCTACGGCCACCATTCCATCTGGCAGATGTGGCAGCCCGACCGCAAGCCGGTGAACAATCCGCTGCTGCCGTGGCGTGTGGCGCTCGACCAGCCGGGTGCGGGCCAGATGCAGCACGGCCGCCGCCTGATCGAGTCGCGCCCAATCCTGACGCGCATCCCCGACGACGACGTGATCGAGCCTGCCAGCGTGAAGACCGCCGTGCCCGGCGCGGGCCGCTACCGCTTTGTGGCCACGCGCGACGAGCGCGGCCGCTACGCCTTCATCTACGCGCCCGCCGGCCGCGCGTTCAGCGTACGCATGGACAAAATTTCCGGTGCGCCGGTGGTCGCGTGGTGGTTCGATCCGCGGACGGGCACGGCGACGCGCCTCGGCGAATTCCCGAACACCGGCACGCGCGAGTTCACCCCGCCGCAGCCCGGCGAGGCGCTCGACTGGGTGCTCGTGCTCGACGATGCCGCGCAAAAATTCCCGCCGCCCGGCCAGCCGCCGCACTAAAGAATCTCTGGTGATGGCCTGAAAGAGAACCGTCGGTTTTAAGGCCGGGTAGAGTACGCTGGCTGGGGAAGGGGAAAATTTCGTCCGGACAGTTGCAATCCGACGAATCGCGGGTATCGTGCGCGCAATTTCGAAGGGGTAATCATGGATACATTAGAGTTGGCGCGGTGGCAGTTTGGCATCACGACGGTCTATCACTTCTTCTTCGTCCCGCTGACGTTGGGGCTTTCCATCCTCGTGGCGTTGATGGAAACGGCCTACGTCCGCACGGGCAACGAGGTCTATAAGAAGATGGCGAAGTACTGGGGCAAGCTGTTCCTCATCAACTTCGCGATGGGCGTGGCGACCGGCATCGTGCAGGAATTCCAGTTCGGCATGAACTGGTCGGAGTACTCGCGGTTCGTCGGCGATATCTTCGGCGCGCCGCTCGCGGTGGAGGCGCTGCTGGCGTTCTTCATCGAGTCCACGTTCCTCGGCCTCTGGATTTTCGGCTGGGACAAGCTCTCGAAGAAACTGCACCTGACCACGATCTGGCTGGTGGCGCTCGGGTCGAACCTCTCGGCGCTGTGGATCATCATCGCCAACGCGTGGATGCAGCACCCGGTCGGCTACGTGCTGCGCAACGGCCGCGCCGAGATGCAGGACTTCTTCGCGCTGCTGACCAACCCGCAACTGCCCTACGAAATCTCCCACGTCTTTTTCGGTGGCGTGGTCACGGCGGCGTTCTTCGTCCTCGGCATCAGCGCGTGGCAGCTCCTGCGCCAGAAGGAATTTGCCGACTTCTTCCAGCGCAGCTTCCGCTGGGGCGCGGTGACGGCGCTGCTGGGCAGCGTGCTGGTCATGCTCGTCGGCCACGGCCAGGGCCAGTGGCTCGAGCGCAGCAACCCGATGAAGCTCGCCGCCGCCGAGGCCAACTGGAAGACCAAGGACCGTTGCGAGTTCCTGATCGCCGCCGGCATTGATGAAAAGAACCAGAAGAACACCTGGTCGCTCCCGGTCGGCTCGCTGTTGAGCATTCTCGCCTATAACAGCCCGAGCGGCGTCGTGAAGGGCATGACGGATTTGCAGGCGGAGTACACGCAGAAGTACGGCCCCGGTGATTACATCCCGCCGGTCACTGCCACCTTCTGGTCATTCCGCCTCATGGTGGCCAGCGGACTGGCGATGCTCGCGCTGGCGCTGCTGGCGCTCTGGCGTTCGCGCAACCTCATCGCGCCGCGCTGGCTGCTCGGCCTGCTCGTGGCGGGCCTCGCGCTGCCGTATATCGGCAACAGCACCGGCTGGATGCTGGCCGAGCTCGGCCGCCAGCCGTGGCTGGTCTTCGGCCTGATGAAGACCAGCGCGGGTGTGTCGCTGGCGACCACTGCGGGCGAGGTGCTGTTCACCGTGATTGGTTTCACGGCGCTCTATGGCGCGCTGATGGTGGTGGATGTCTGGCTGCTGCGCAAATACGCGGCGCAGGGCCCGGTGGAAGCGGCGGACTAAAGGAGACGATCATGGACCTCAACACCCTCTGGTTTATTCTGGTCACCGTGCTGTTCTGCGGCTTCTTCGTCCTCGAAGGCTTCGACTACGGCGTCGGCATGCTCGTGCCGCTGCTCGGCCGCGACGACCGCGAACGCCGCGTCATCATCAACTCCATCGGCCCCGTGTGGGACGGCAACGAAGTCTGGCTGCTGACCGCCGGCGGCGCGATCTTCGCCGCGTTTCCGCACTGGTACGCGACGCTCTTCAGCGGCTTCTACCTCGCGCTGTTCCTCGTACTCGTCGGCCTGATCGTCCGCGCGGTGGGTCTGGAATTCCGCAGCAAGCACACCAGCCCGGCGTGGCGCAGCGCGTGGGACTGGCTGATCTGCGTCGGCAGCCTGCTGCCCGCGCTGATCTTCGGCGTCGCCGTCGGCAACCTCCTGCTCGGCGTGCCGATTGACGCGAAGATGACCTACGTCGGCGGCTTCTGGAACCTGCTCAACCCGTTCGCACTGATCGTCGGCGTGACGTTCGTGCTGCTCTTCCTGTTGCACGGCGCGCTGTTCCTCGGCCTGCGCACCGAGGGCGCGTTACAGAAGCGCGCCACCTCGACCGCCCTCGGCCTCTGGCTGCCGACCGTCATCGCCGCCGTCGCGCTGCTCGTCGTCGCCTTCTTCCAGACGCCGCTCTTCGCCGGCGGTCTCGCCGGCTGGCTGCTCGCGGGCGCCGCCGCCGTCGCGCTCGTCGCCTCCGGTTTGCTCGCGCGCGCCAGGCCCGGCCTCGCCTTCACGCTGACCGCGCTGACGATCATCCTCGTCACCGTCGCCACCTTCCGCGCGCTCTTCCCGAACGTGATGATCTCGACGCTCGACGTGAAGCACAGCCTGACGATTTACAACGCCAGCTCCTCGCCCTACACGCTCAAGGTCATGACCATCGTCGCGCTGACGCTCGTGCCGGTCGTGCTCGCCTACCAGGGCTGGACCTACTGGATTTTCCGCAAGCGTCTGACCACCACCAGCAAGCTGGAGTATTGAGTTTTCCAAGCCTTGGAAAAAAGTTCCGCGGATTTTCCAAGGCTTGGAACTGCCGCCTGCAAGCTTGACAGGGTGGGGCGGCCACCTAGGCTACCGACATGAAATCGCTGTCGCTGATCGCCTCCGCTGTGCTCTCCGGTCTGCTCGCCGCGCCGGCCTGTACGCTCTGGGGCGCGGCGGGCGAGCGCGCCGAGGGCGGCGGCACCCTCATCGTCAAATCCCGCGACTGGCGGCCCGACCACACGCAGGAAACAAAAACCGTCACGCCGCGTTCCGGCTACAAATATTTTGGCCTCTACGCCGTGGGCGGCGAGGAGCCCGGCCTCAAGGCCGGCGTCAACCGCCACGGCCTCGCGGTCGTCACCGCCGCGGCCAGTTGTCTCCCGCAGTCCGTGCGGAAAAACCAGCCGGGCAAGCGCGGGGTGACCTCGGAAATCCTGGCCAACTTTGATTCGGTGGACGCGCTCCTCGCGCAGCGCGCACTTTTTGAACGCGCCCGCGCGAGCTTCTTCCTGATCGCCGACCGGCAGCAGCTCGCGCTCGTCGAGGTCGCGCTGGGTGGCAAGTACGTCGTGCGCACAGAGACGAATGGCGTGGTCGCGCACACCAATGGCTACCTGGAGGAGGCGTTGCGCAGTCCCACCCTCAGCGACGGCGCCAGCAGTACCACGCGGCTGGCGCGCATCAAGGCGCTGCTCGCCGAGGCGCGCCTGCCGCTGGATATCGCCCAGTTCAAGCGGATGAGCAGTGACCAGCACGATGGCCCGGACAACAGCATCTGGCGGACCGGCGCCAAAACCCGCACGCTGGCCACGTGGATTCTCGCGCTGCCCCGGCAAGCCCCGCCCGCGCTCTACTTGAAGCTCGCCAACCCCGGCCAGCCGATCACGGAGACGAACCTTGTTTGCGATGCCAAGTTCTGGAATCCATAACCCGCGGTCACGGTCCCAGCACGCCACCAATCCCTTGCGCTATGAATCTTGACCGCCGCCTGCTCCAACTGCTCCCGCTTGCGCGCGGCTGGTTCGCCGCCGCTGTCGCCTCCGGCGTGGGTGCGGCTGTTTGCGCGGTCGTGCAGGCGTGGGCCTTGAGCCGGGCGATTGGCGGTGTCTTCCTGCGGCACGAAACGCTCGCCGCCGTCACCGGCTGGCTCGCGCTCTTCGCCGGCGCGGCGGCGCTGCGCGCCGCGCTCGGCGCGCTGACCGCTGCCGCCGGCGCGCGCGTCGCCGAGCGCGTCAAAAATAATCTGCGTGACCGGCTGGCGGAAAAAATCTTCGCGCTTGGTCCCGACCGCGCCGCCGGTAGCCGCAGCGGCGAACTGGCGAACACCCTCGCGCGCGGCGTCGAGGCGCTCGAGGCCTACTTCGCCCACTACCTGCCGCAGCTCTTCATCACCGCGCTCGCGCCGCTGGTGATCCTCGCCGCCGTCTTCCCGCGCGACTGGCTCTCCGGCGTCATCATGCTGCTGACCGCGCCGCTGATCCCGCTCTTCATGCTGCTGATCGGCGCCACCGCCAAACGGATGACCGACCGCCAGTGGCAGTCGCTCTCGCGGATGAGCGCGCACTTTCTCGACGTGTTGCAGGGCCTACCTGCGCTCAAGCTGCTCGGTCGCGCGCGCGAGCAGGCCGCAGGCATCGCGCGGATCAGCGACGACTACCGCCGCGCCACGCTGCGCGTGCTGCGCGTCGCCTTTCTCTCCGCGCTCGCGCTGGAGATGCTGGCGACCATCAGTACCGCCATTGTCGCCGTCGCGCTCGGCCTGCGCCTGCTGAAGGGCGGCATGGAGTTCGAGCCGGCGCTGATGGTGCTGATCCTCTGCCCGGAATTCTATGGCCCGCTCCGCGCGCTCGGCGCACGCTTCCACGCCGGCATGGAAGGTGTCAGCGCCGCAAAGAGCCTCCACGAAGTTCTAGACGCGGCAGTGCCGGTGCGGCCTTCTTCAGTCCAGAACTCCAGAACTCCAACACTCCAGCACTCCGTTGAGTTGCGGTTTGAGGCGGTCAGTTTTTCCTATCCTCACCGTACCACTCCGGCACTGGAGTCGGTTTCCTTCCATCTTCGTCCCGGCACCATCACCGCGCTGGTCGGCGCGAGCGGCGCGGGCAAGTCCACCGTCGCGAAATTGCTGCTGCGCTTCATCGTGCCCGATGCCGGCCGGATTTTGGTGAACGGCGCGGACTTGGCGGCGCTTCCGCCCGACGAGTGGCGGCGGCAGGTCGCCTGGCTGCCGCAACGTCCGCATCTTTTCCACGGTACGCTCGCCGACAACATCCGCCTCGCGAAACCGGAGGCGAGCATGGCGGAAGTCGAGGCCGCCGCCCGCGCCGCGCATGTCCACGAGTTCGCCGGCAAGCTGCCGCAAGGCTACGACACACTGCTTGGCGAGCGCGGCGCGCGGCTCTCCGGCGGGCAGGCCCAGCGTGTGGCCCTGGCGCGCGCGTTCCTGAAGGATGCGCCGTTGCTGATACTCGACGAGCCGACCTCGTTCCTCGATGCCGCGAGCGAGGCCGCCATCACCGAGGCGCTGACCAGGCTCGCCGCCGGCCGTACGACGCTCCTGATCGCCCACCGGCAGGCGACGATCCAGCGCGCGGCGCAAATCGTTGTCCTCGACCACGGCCGCGTGGTGGAGCAGGGGACTCCGGCGCAACTGCTGGTGCGAGCGCAAAATATTTTGGAGTGCGCGGACGAGTCCGCGCTTTCCGCGCCGCGACACGTCGCGGCGCAACCAAGCGCCGCCGCGTCGCCACAGTCCATAGTTCTGGAGGGCAGCGTATGAAGCCCGGCGCCGTCATGTCGCGGCTGCTGGCGCTTCTGCGCGGCGAGGGCAAGTGGATGTTGCTGGCGACGCTGCTCGGACTGGCGACCGTCCTGTCTGGCGTCGGCCTGCTGATGACCAGCGCGTGGCTCATCTCGACCACGGCACTGCATCCTTCCATCGCGGCAATCGCGGTCGCAGTTACCGGCGTCCGCTTCTTCGGCATCACGCGCGGCCTCTTCCGCTACCTTGAACGCCTGGTCGCGCACGAGGTCACGTTCCGCCTGCTGGCGCGGCTACGGGTCTGGTTCTTCCGCGCGGTGGAGCCGCTCGCGCCGGCGCGGCTCGCGGGCACGCGCAGCGGCGACCTGCTCGCGCGTGTCGTCGCCGATGTCGAGAACCTGGAGCACATCTACGTCCGCCTGCTCGCGCCGCCGGCGGTGGCGCTGCTGACCGCGGCGCTGTGCGCGTGGCTCTTTGGCCGCTGGGACGCGCGGCTGGCATGGGCCTTGTGCACCGCGCTTTTCGCCGGTGGCGTCGTGCTGCCGCTGGCGTTGCAGGTGGCAGGCCGGAAACTCGGCGCGCAACTCGTCGCCACCCGCGCCGCACTCAACATCGCCACTGTCGATGGCGTCCAGGGTCTGGCCGATCTGCTCGTCTATGGTCGCGCTGCGGAGCAGCAGCGGAAGATCGCGAAGCTCGGTAGCGACTGGACGCGGCTCCAGCGGCGCATGACGGCGCTTAACGGCCTCGGTGAGGCGCTGCTCGGTTTGTGCCAGGCGGGGGCGGTAGTTGCGCTGTTCACGCTCGCCTCGCCGGAGGTTTCGTTGGGTAGCCTCGCGGGTGTGCTGCTCGCGGTCATCACGCTCGGCGTCATGGCCTGCTTCGAGGCCCTCGCGCCGCTGCCGCAGGCGTTCCAAAGCTGGGAACAGAACCGGCAGGCGGCGCAGCGCGTGTTCGCTGTCGCTGATGTCGCTCCCGCCGTGACACCGCCCGCCCAGCCGCAAGAGTTGCCGGCGACGCATGAGCTGGAATTCGAGCGCGTTTCGTTCCGCTACACACCGGACGACGATTGCGTGGTGCGCGATTTCTCGCTGAAGATTCCCGCGGGCGGTCGTGTCGCGATCCTTGGACCGAGCGGTGTTGGCAAATCCACGCTGGCCAGTCTGCTCGTGAGATTTTGGGATGTGAGCGCCGGCGTGATCCGCCTTGGCGGGCGCGACCTGCGCGAACTTGAACCTCACGACCTGCCACGCGTTATCACTGTGGTGCCGCAGCAGCCGTGGTTGATGGGCGCGACGCTGCGCGAAAACCTGTTGCTCGCCAAGCCCGATGCCACCGACGCCGAACTGTTGCGCGTATTGGCGGCAGTGAAGCTTGATACGTTCGTGAAATCGCTACCGGAGAAGCTTGATACCTGGCTCGGCGATCAGGGCTTGCAGTTGAGTGGCGGACAGCGGCGGCGGCTGGTGCTCGCGCAGGCGCTGCTGCGCGCCACGCCGGTCATGGTCTTCGACGAGCCCACTGCCGACCTCGACCCCGCGACCGAACGCGAGATCATGGATCTCATCTGGTCGCTCGACGCGCGGTACACGGTCATTGTCATCACGCATCGCGAGACCGCGCTCACCCGCGCCAGCCAGGTTGTCCGGCTCGGGTAATCCCCCCCCTGATAAGCGGCGGCCTGCTGTTGCGGCGCACCATGCGCGGCAGGCTGGACCTTTTTCAACGCCCAGCTTGCCGGAACCAAATCGCACACTTGTACAAGTGTGCGGATTGAGCGGCAAGGCAGTTGAGGGATGAATCGGTGAAAAATGGCGATGCCTATAGTGCAGAAAACCATTGAAACACAGGCAAAGAATGAAGTCTGCCGCCAGCCGCAGCACGGCATACGAGGCGCCTGACCGCATACCACGGCAGCAAAAGCGCACGGACCCAATCGCACACTTGTACAAGTGTGCGATTGGGTCCGTGCGCATAGTACGTGTGTTGCCTCGGCGCTTGATGTGCGCCGGCGCGGATATTTCGGCGGCCAACGGCCACTGCTGCCGCGCCAACAGACACAACCCATGGCGGGCAACATCAGCCGAGGTTGGGGCCGATGCAGGTCTTGAGGAGGGCGTCGAGTTCCGCGGTGGTGAGCAGTTGCCTGGCGAGCACAAGGTCGCGTAACGTCTGGCCGGTCCGGCGCGCTTCCTTGACCAACTCGGCGACGCGGTCATAGCCGAGGCGCGGGTTGAGGATAGTCGGCAGGCCCAGGCTCGACTCAAAATTCCGGTAGCAGACTTCCGTATTGGCTGCGATGCCGGCAATGCACTTCTCCGCCAGCATCGTGCAGACGCGGTCGAGGATGCCGAGCGCGGCGACGAGGTTCGCGCCGACGACCGGCATGTGTGTGTTGAGCTCAAGCTGGCCGGCGGCGCACGAGAGTTGCACGGCGTGGTCGTGGCCCATGATCTGGATGCAGGCCATGTTCGCGGCCTCGCAAATGCTCGGATTGATTTTGCCCGGCATGATCGAGGAACCCGGCTCGACCGTGGGCAGGGTGATTTCGTTGAATCCCGTGTTCGGGCCGGAGGCGAGCAGGCGCAGATCGTTGCAAATCTTGTTCACGTCGGCGGCGGCGCAGCGCAGCGCGGCGGAGAAACCGGCGAGGTCGGTCAGGAATTGCGTCGCTTCGAGTCCATCCTTGGCGGCGCGCCACGACTGCTGGGTCAGCGCGGTCAGCTCGCTGCAGATGGCGATGCGGAAAGCCTTGGGTGTGTTGACGCCGGTGCCGATCGCGTTGCCGCCGATGCCGAGTTCGAGCAGGAAATCGCGCGCCTGCTGGATGCGCTGCACATCCTTCTCCAGCGCCCGCGCCCACGCGGCGAATTCCTGACCGAGCGTCACTGGCACCGCGTCCTGCAAATGCGTACGCCCGCTCTTGAGCACATCCTTGAATTCGTTGGCCTTCGTGCGCAAGGCGGCGATCAGCACGCCGAGGCTTGTCGCCGCCGGCGCGGCCAGCTCGACGCAGGCGAGCTTGATGGCCGAGGGGAAGACATTGTTCGTGGACTCGCCCTTGTTCACGTCGTCGTTCGGATGAATCCCGCCCCGGTCGCCGCGCGGCCTGCCGAGCGCCGCGTTGGCGAGGTTGGCGACGACCTCGTTGACGTTCATGTTCGTCGAGGTGCCGGAGCCGGCCTGAAAGACATCAATAGGGAATTGGTCGGCGTATTCACCGGCGAGGAGCTTCTGGCAGGCGCCGATGATGGCATCGGTCTTGTCAGGCGGCAGCAGGCCGAGCGAGCGGTTGGCGAGCGCGCACGCCCATTTCAGGCGGACGATGCCGCGGATGAGCGCACCCGGCAGCGGCGCACCGGCGACGTTGAAGTTTTGGAGCGAGCGCACCGTGTGTACGCCGTACCAAGCCTCGTCCGGCACCTGCACGGCGCCCAGCGAATCTTTTTCGGTTCTCATGACTGCTTCCTCAAACTCTGCGGTGGCGCGGGCGCTCCGCGCACGCTCGAAACGCGCCTGGAGGTCGCGTTCCACCCTGCTCACTCGTGCCCGCCTGCAAAGCGGCGCGCGGCTTTCTTCGCGGAATGCTGCCGCTTGTCGGCGAGCATCCGCGCGCGCTGGCGGCGCGAGCGGCGGCGTTTTTGTCGCCGGATTTTCTCCTGCGCCTGCTGCCGCGCGCTCGCCGCGCCGCGCTGCCGCGCCTCAAGCTGGTCGCACAGCTCGCGCCGCGCCAGAAACCGGTTCAGCGCCTGCGAACGTTCCCACTGGCACTTGACCTCGAGGCCGCTCGGTTTGTGCCGCAGCCAGACGCACGACGAGGTCTTGTTGATCTTCTGCCCGCCCGCGCCGCCGCCCTTGACGAAGCTTTCCTCGAGGTCGGCCTCGCGCAGGCCGAGCCGCTCCATCCGCGCGCGCAGCGCGTCGGCCTTTTCCGGGCTGACTCCGAACGACAACATGGCGGCAGGATAGACGGCGCCCGCCCAAAAGCAACCGTACTTTTGTTTTGATTTTCGGCGGAAGCTGGCTACTCTCTCGGCCCGCCGGTGGATGTAGCTCAGTTTGGCAGAGCACCAGGTTGTGGCCCTGGCTGTCGCGGGTTCAAATCCCGTCATCCACCCCAGCTTCCGCGCGCGGTTTCCCAGTCCTGGACAACAAGGCGTTCTTTTTCCCAAGCCATGGAAAACTCTTTGTGAGATTTTCCATGGCTTGGAAATACCCACGCTTTACGTTTCCAAGGCTGGGAAGATCAGACTTTGCCGCAGGATGGACAGAGTGTGGCGATGGGGCAGGCCGCGCAGTCGGGTTTGCGGGCGTAGCAGCAGCGCCGGCCGTGGAAGACCATGCAATGCGACCAGTCGGTCCAATCTTCTTCCGGCAGGATTGCTTTGAGATCGAACTCGATCTTGTCGGGGTCCTCAAGCTTGGTGAAGCCGAGGCGCTGCGAGAGGCGCTTGAAGTGCGTATCCACAACGATGCCGGGCTGGCCGAACACGGTGGCGACCAGCAGGTTCGCGGTCTTGCGGCCGATGCCGGGCAGGCCGACGAGCGTATCGAGGTCGCTGGGCAATTCGCCGCCGAATTTTTCCACGACGACCGCGGCGAGCGCGCGGATGTTCCTGGCCTTGTTGCGGAAGAAGCCGGTGGAGCGGATTTCGGCTTCCAACGTTTCCTGCGGGACGGCGGCGAAGTCGGCGGCGCTGCGATACTTGGCGAACAAAACCGGCGTGACCATGTTGACGCGCTTATCGGTGCACTGCGCGGAGAGGATCGTCGCGACGGCGAGTTCCATCGGCGTCTGCCAGTGCTGGAGTTCGCAGCCGGCGTCGGGATAGGCGCTACGCAGCCGCTTGAGAATCTCCTGGGCGCGCGTTTTCATGGTTTGCTCGGTTTCTTTGGGCATCTGGCATTCTTTGTTTGACGTGTCTTTTTTATCGAGGGAGATGGAGGATTCTTCCCGTGTGCATTGTGACGAGGCCGCCTCCCTACGGAAGGTTCCTTGACCCCATAGGCGGCATGGGTTTCGCCGACACGGAGCACGCGCATGTCGCCAGTCCTGTCTCGCCAGAGTTCCAAGGCCTCCTCCAAATCGCCCCGATTTGGCTCGGAGGCCAACAAGGTGAAGTCGAGGATGGGGCGGTATGTCGCGGGGGCGATAGCAACTTGAGGACCCTGCCTGCCCGCTTCCGTAAATAGAGCAAGTTGATTGCCCTCTTCCTTGGTGTCGCCAGGGACTGCTTCCCTAGCGTTGACGAAATCCCCCATCGGTTGCAAGCCATGGGCAAAGCGTTTCAAGATCGTGGTGATGGCGGCTGGGCTGTTGTCTACGCCAATCCAGTGCCGGCCAAGTTGGGAGGCGACACTCAAGGTCGTACCCGATCCCGCGAAGCAATCGAGCACGAGGTCTCCTTCGTTCGAGGAAGCCTGGATGATTTGAGCCAGCATGTCGGAATTTTTTTCGGTCGGATAACCCGACACCGCGATGTTCTGGTTGTGAGCGTCGCGAAAATCCAGCCAGATGTCCTGCACCGGAATGCCTGTGCTTTGATCGAGATAGATTTTCCGCCGCGGATTGCCGGTAGGCGACCAGTAGATTTCGCCGCGAGCGTCCAACTCGTCCAGTGTCCGCGGTGGATATTGCCAGTGCTTGCCGGGCGGTGGAGGCTGGCCGCGCCAAAGTTGCCCTGTTTCTCCATGTCGTACTCCGGGCGCATGCACGGGGACTTTCTTATATTGCCGGCCTGTGCCTGGCTCCACGTACTGATATTCTTTCTTTGCGCTCGTGTCGTTCCACGGTGTGACGGGACGATGCCAGACATAGTCGTCAGATTTTGTGTAGAAAAGAATGTAGTCAGCGACATTCCCGTAGGTCTTGTGGGTGTAATTCTTCGTGTTGCACTTTTTGCGTGTTATCCAGTTGCGGAAGTTGGCCTGGCCAAACACTTCGTCCATCAGCACCTTGGCGTGAAAAGCCATGTTGTCATCCAGGTGCAGATACAGCGAGCCGTCGTCGGCCAGCAACTCCCGCAAGAGCACCAAGCGTTCGCGCAGAAATTCGAGATAATGCGCGCCTTCCAGCAAATCCACATAAGCGTCGTTTTGATCGCGTGACTGGAAAATACTCTTCGTACAATAAGGGGGATCAATGTAGACCAGTCGCACTTTGCCGCGCACGCATGCATCGTGCCGCAACGCAGCCAGTACGGACAAGTTCTCGCCATAGTACAACCGGTTTGGCGTCTGACTGTGACCATAATCCGGCCAGAGTTGGCGGATGCTGGCGGGAGGGGTCGCGAGAATATCGCTTACGGCTTTTTTCCCCGCATAGCCGAGGCAGACTTCGCTGACGCCCCGATTGCCTGTCGGCGGTTGAGGTCTGCCACGCCATTTTGTTTTTGGAAGTCCGGTGGCCATACGGGCATTTCTATGAACGCAGCCAGTCGCGTGTGAGCCGCTTGGAGACCATGCGCAGAGTGGCGACCAGAATCCTGCCGCGGTGACTGTGCTCCAAGCGGGCATAATCATTCCACATGGACCCCAACAACAAGCCGGGACCATCGTTGATGAAAATTACTTTCGTGCGTCGCCGATGCCTGCGAGCGTAGACCAGTATTTCATCGGCGCAATTATGATAGCCCCCGGTGCGATCATCCTCCTGCGCACCGCCGCGGTCGGAGTCATAGCGGGCCAAGCCGACGGCCAAGATTTCCCGCTCGGCGTCATCATAAATAACAAAATCCACCGGACGGTCAGGCTTGGGATATTTTTCAAAGATTTCTCCCAGCAGAATATCCCTGCCAGCCCGCTCGGGGCCGTGAATCGGCAAGTCAGGGAAGGTGCTGCGGAATAACTCGAAAAATCGCTCCGTCAGGTCGTAGCCTTTCTTGCCACGATCTTTGTACTCCCAAAGCACGGCGCACAGGGCTTCATCGGGCATCGGGCGGGCATCAAACGCCGGCTGTACCTCATGAATGGGACGAAAACCTTTGCCAAACTGATCGCAGATGCTTTGAGCTTTGGCTTTTTGTTTGAGCATTTCCACCGGGGTTTCCGGGCTGACATATTTTCGGAAGATGCGGGAGAGTTGAATGCGCATCCATCCATTGCGTTGCTCGGCAATTTGCAGGAATAGCCGTTTGGACGATTCCGAGGTGTGCAATAGTTGCCCGAATAGAACGAGGACCGGCTTATACAACTCACAGGCATCTTGCAAGATGTCAGGATAGTATTCACCTGTAGCTAGCGTGATCCAGTCGCGCGCCTTCGCCTTGCAGTCAGCAAATGAGAGCGGCTTGCTTTTGAGCGCAGCTTTCATGTGTTCATTTTATCATCACGGCCTAAACACAAGCAATAAACCTTCACAAAATCAAACTGCGCGAAGCCAAATGGCTTCGCGCGGTTCACGCGCCAGGTTGCGCGTTATTGCGGCAGCGGGTGCTGCGTACCGGTCAAGTCGGCGGGGATCTCGGCGGCGGTGGGCAGGGAGAGGTTGGCTTTTTTCAAGAGTGCGGGGTCGAATGCGCTGATCGCCAGTACGCCGGTCTGCCACGTGCCCTCCCCCTCCAGCCGGACCAAGAATTGGAGCGGGCCGCGCTTTTCCGTGCGGAAAGAAAATATTTCGCGCACCACCGCCTGCGGCGGGAATTTTTTGCTGGCAAGAAGCTGCGCGCCTTCGCGGATGACGAACTCGGCGGCGGCGCCATCAAGCCGCGCGGCCAATCCGGCCACGCGCCAACCCCGTGAAGACGGCAGCGGATCAGCGAGCTTGGCCCAACGATAGCCACGTTGCGCCCAGTCATTGGGCGCGAGTTGGTCAACGCGGATGAGCGTGCGCGGCGCATTCGTACCGGGGTTCTGTGTGGTGATGATGGGCGTCGCCTGGCGATGCGGGGGCAAGCCCTGCCACAGCGAGCATGCGTTCCTTGTCGCGCCGCTGACGATGACGGGATAGGCTGGCCCGAGGATGGCGCCGCCGTGCTGCTGCGACGAGGTCGCCGGCAGCGGGAACACATGGACAGCAAAGACGACGACGATGGCCGCCAGCACGCCAAGCTGTGCCCAGCGCGGCCAGGCCGGCCGCAGGAGCAGCAGCGCGATGCCACCGTAGAGCGTGAGCGCGGGCCACCACTGGACCGGCACGGCGGGGTTATAGAACGGCCGCAATAGACGGTCGAAGAGCGGATGTACCACATCCACGTCGTAGGGCGTGGTGAAGTTCGTGTGCAACTGGGGCAACACGACAAGCTCCGTCAGAAACATCGTGATGGAAAACAGACCGAAGAAGAAGACCAGCCAACGGAAAACGCCCTGCGTGCCGGGCAACACCACGGCGAGCGCGGCGACCAGCAGGGGCACGGTGACGGCCAGATAACGGCCGGCCAGCGAGGCGCCGCAGTGATACCAACTGCAGGAACCCCACGTGCAGAGAATGACGAGAAAAACCAGCGTGACGGTCAACCCAAAGCGCCAATAGCCGCGGTTGAAAAGCAGTCCGAGGCCGGCGGGCAATGCGCAGGCGAAAAGCGGGGTCGAATAGAGGATGCTGTGGTCGCTGGCCAGCGAGTGCCAGGTGAAGATGGGAGCAAAGCTGAAGGCGGTAGCGCTGTGCGCCTGCAGCAGATGCCATCCAAACAGATGCGCCTGGAAACCAAGGAAGAGCAGCAGGCTGGCGATGCCGCCGCCGGCGAGCAGCACCAAGCGCGGCCACTTCTGCCGCCACGGGCGTGGGTCCAGCAACTCGAAGAGACCATAGCAGCCACCCAACACCGCGGCGACGGGCAGGAAGCGGGCGTAGGCAAAGGGAAGCGCGATGATCAACAGCAGCAGCAACGTGAGTGAGGGCCACGGCCGCTCCGTCCGATTCAGAATCGCCAAGACCCCGCAGATCGTCAGCGTCACGCCCAGCATCTCCGGCAGCACGCGACACGAGTAGACACCCCACAGGGTGCCCAAGCCCAGCATACCGAGCAGCAAGACGGCCGTGGCAGTATCACGCGAGAGGCGCCGGCAAAGCGAAAAGAAAGCGGCCAACCCCAGACCGGAGATGAGCCCGAGCACCAGATGACGGACCGGCCAACCCCAAGGCACGGTGGGCGCCAGCAGAAAAGACAAACCGGGCGTGTGCCACGAATACCAGTGTCCGTCGCGCGAATTGGGACTGACGTGCAGCGTCTCCGCCATGTCGGCCGGCGGGTTCCCCACATTGTTGCGGATGTCCAGGTCGTGATCCCGATAGAGGCTCTCGGCTTGAATCAGGTAATGGACCTCGTCGCCCGATTGTTCGCCGATGGCTTTGGTGAAGTAACAACCCAGCAACCCATAGAGAAGCGTGAAGACGACTGTGATCAACACCCATTCGCGTCGGCTGGCGCCGCGGCCCGGTGACACGCTGCAGGTGGGCGTGTAGGCGACGTAAAGCGCCCACGCCATGACCGCCGGCGCGCCATAGTAGAGAAGGTTGCCGGATAACATCGGCCAAGGCACCTGCAACAGGCGCGCACTCAGCGACAACACCGGCAGCCAAACCAAGCAGGCTTGAGCCCGCTCCAAGGACGTGCGTTGCGCGTGACGTCGCCGCCACATCAACAGAAGTGTAGCGAGAATCAAGCACACGCCGCCGATGGCCCAAGCCCGGAACTGGAGGCCCGACGGGGCCAGCAGCATGATACGCCCCGGAAAAGAATCCACCCGATGGGTAGCCATGCTGGGCCAGAGGCCCACCCACCAGTGCAGCAAATCCAGCAGAATCAAGGCAACGGTGGGCAGGTATGGCAACAAGTGACGTTGTGCTCTGGGTTCCATTTGCGGCGGCGGATCAACAAGGGACGTTGAGGCATTCAAAAGGAAAGGCGCAAAGACCTTGCGGAGCTTTGCGCCCTTCCACTCACCTATGGCTGCCCATTATTGCGGCAGCGGCGGCGGGTTGCCCGCCTTGGCCTGCGCGTCCAGGTCGGCCATGGCGGCCTTGCGGCTCAAGCGCACGCGGCCGGTGTCATCGACGTCGATGCACTTGACCCACATCTGGTCGCCAACCTTGCAGATGTCGGTGACGCTGCGGATGCGCTGGTCGGCCATCTCGCTGATGTGCACGAGGCCGTCCTTGCCCGGCAGGATTTCGACGAACGCGCCGAATTCCTTGATGCCGGTGACGGTGCCGTTGTAGATCTTGCCCACCTCGGGCTCGGCCGCGATCATGTTCACCTCGCGCACGGCGGCCTCCATGGCCTCCTTGTTCGTGGCGAACACCCGCACGGTGCCGTCGTCCTCGATATCGATCTGCGTGCCGGTAACGTCGGTGATGCGGCGGATGTTCTTGCCGCCCGGGCCGATCAGCGCGCCGATGTTCTCGGGGTTGATCTTCAGGACGGTGATCCGCGGCGCGTGCTTCGAGAGGTCGGCGCGCGGCTCGTTGATCAGCGACTGGATGAAGTCCAGCAGCTTCATGCGCGCGGCCTTCGCCTGCGCGAACGCGCCCTCGACGAGTTCCCACGTCAGGCCGCGCAGCTTCAGGTCCACGTGGAAGCCGGTGATGCCTTCGCGCGTACCGGCCACCTTGAAGTCCATGTCGCCGCAATGATCCTCGGCGCCGAGGATGTCGGTGACGAGTTGCGCCTGCTTGCCGTCGGCGCTGGTGAACAGGCCGATGGAGATGCCGGCGACGGGCTTCTTGAGCGGAACGCCCGCATCCATCAACGCCAGCGTGCCGGCGCAGACCGAGGCCATCGAGCTGGAGCCGTTCGACTCCATGATCTCCGAGACCACCCGCACCGTGTACGGGAAGTCCTTGGGCATCATCGGGGAGATCGAGCGCTCGGCGAGCGCGCCGTGGCCGATCTCGCGGCGGCCGGTCGCGCCGAGGCGGCCGACTTCGCCGACGCTGAACGGCGGGAAGTTATAGTGCAGGAAGAACTTCTTCTCGTTCGGGCCGCCAGCCAGCGCGTCCATCTCCTGCACGTCGGACGACGTGCCCAGCGTGACGGTGGCCAGCGACTGCGTCTCGCCGCGGGTGAACAGCGACGAGCCGTGCGTGCGCGGCAGCAGGCCGACGCGGCCGCTCAGCGGGCGCAGCTCGTCCATCGCGCGGCCGCCGATGCGGTGGTGCTTCGTGAGCACCATGTCGCGGGTGGCCTCGATCTCGAGCGCGTCGAAGAGCTGGAAGAATTGCTCGCCGCTCATCTCCGGGAAGAGCGCGACCAGCTTGGTCTTGAGCCCGTCCTTGACGGCGGTGACGGCGTCCTGGCGCTCCAGCTTGCCATTGATCATCAGCGCGGCTTCCAGGTCCTTGCCGGCGAGTTCGCGCGCCTTGGCGAGGTGCGTCTGGTCCACGACGAGGTCGGCAAACTGCTTATCCGGCAGGCCGAACTGGCGGCGCAGTTCGAACTGCGCCTGGATCAGCGGCTGGATCGCCTGGTGCGCGAGGCGCATCGCGGCGAGCATATCCGCCTCGGTGATCTCCTGCGCGGAACCTTCGATCATCAGCGCGAGGTCCTTCGTGCCGGCGTAGATCAGGTTCAGGTCGCTGGTCTCGATCTGGGCGACGGTCGGGTTCAGGATGAACTGGCCGTTGATGCGGCCGACGCGCACGGCGGCGACCGGGCCGGCGAACGGAATGTCCGACAGCATCACCGAGGCGCTGGCCGCCGTGATGCTCAACACATCGGACTCATTCTCGCGGTCGGTGCAGAGCAGGTGGTTGAGAATCTGCACATCGTTGCGGTAGCCATCGGGGAACAGCGGGCGCAGCGGGCGGTCGGTCATGCGCGCGATCAGGATCTCGCGCTCACTCGGCCGGCTCTCGCGTTTGAAATAGCCGCCCGGGAAGCGGCCCGCGGCGTAGAACTTCTCGCGGTACTCCACCTGCAGCGGGAAATAATCCACGCCTTCGCGGGGGGTCTTGGTGGTGGTCACGGCGGAAAAGACGATTGTCTCGCCCATCTGCACCGTGAGGGAGCCTTCGGCCTGGCGGGCCATGAGGCCGGATTCGAACTTCACCTTCTTGCCGCCGACATCCACTTCGACGACACGGATCTCACTACTCATTTTCTTCTTTTCTCCTGTGCAGGAGAAACGCATCCGTCCCCCGGCGGTGTGCCGCGGGACTGGAGGTTGTTTCGGGGAACGTGCGCCCGGCGTGAACCGGGCGGGCGGGTTTACCGACGCAGGCCAAGGCGCTCGATCAGCTTCTGATAGCGCGCTTCGTCCTTGTGGCTGAGGTAATCCAGCAGCCGGCGGCGCTTGCTCACCATGATGATCAGACCACGGCGCGAGCTATGATCCTTTTGGTGACCCTGCAGGTGCTGGGTCAGATCCTTGATGCGCTTGCTAAGAAGGGCCACCTGAACCTCGGCGGAGCCGGTGTCCGTGGCGTGCAACTGATAGTCCTTCTGTACGCTGGCCTTGGTTGCGTTTTCCATATCCTTAACAGACCTATTTCTGCTTCTCTCTGCTTGTTACTTGTTTTGTTCGCGCGGGACAATACGGATGCGAATGCGGCCTGTAAAGTCCTTTTTCAAAAAAATATCACAGAGGCTCTGCGCTCAGAGGGGGATAGCTCTTGGACACAGCCGAATGCATTCTGGAAGGTCTTGGAAAAGAACAACAGATGTGGCATTTTCTCGCAGGTGAGAATCGTGGACAGAAGGAGACTACAGGGGGCCGCGCCAAGCTTGTGGGCCGCTGGCTGGTCTGAAAGCTGCTAAAATCTAGAGCGTGATATGAAACAGGATGCACAAGCTGGCTTTACGCTAACCGAGGTGATGGTGGCAGTGTTGGTACTGGCTCTCTTCATCATCGGTTGCTATACGGCGGTCACTGGGGCCTTGTGGATGAACCAGACGGCGCGGGATCATTATGTGGCGGTGCAGCTGGCGAATGCCCGCCTGGAGCGTGCCCGCAATATCCAGTACGCCTCGCTGAGCCAGTTGGTGGAGAACAATGTTGTGATTGATGCCATGGGCACGCCAAGCCTAAATGGCCAGTTCCGCCGGACCACGACCATCAATCCCAACTATGGCTCCAATCTGACCGAGTTTGTGATCCAAGTGGACATCCGTAACAGGAAAACAGGCCTGTTTGGATCGGTAAATGAAACCATTGCTTCTGTCTTGCCGAGTAAACCATGAACAAGCCTTGGCATAGTGCCGGTTTCACGCTGGCGGAACTGATGTTGAGCATGGTCATCACCGTTATCGTGGTGACGGCCAGTGTGACAGGTTATCTGTTTATGTTGCAGGGCGAGCGGTTGAATTCCACCCAGGCCGGTCTGGATGTGGATGTGCGCACGGCCATCAATGCGCTCAATCACGATTTGCGTCTTTCGGCCATGGACAAGATTTTGTTCTATCCCGCTGGGCCGGGGCCGTATTCGGCGGTCAGCTTCCCCATGGCGACACCCAATGTTGGCGGTCTGCTCAACTACAGCACCAATGGCACCATCATCTGGGACAAGACCGTGATCTACCACGTCTGGTCGGGCCAGCCGAATCAGTTGCGGGTGACCACCTTCAGCCCCCGCAACAATAACCTGACCGATACGCAGCGGCAGGCCCAACTCAATAGCGTGGTGACAACCGGTGATGGCAGCGCCACCTATGATGCGGGGACCGCGAGTACCAAGGTGCTGTTCAACAATCTGGTGTTGTGGAATATCTATCCCCAGCGAGCCATTTTTGATGGCTACAGTTCCAACACGGAACGGGCGGTCAATTACACGCTGGGCTCTGTGGCGCTCGCACCCGGATCGCATCTGTTCAAGTTCTCGGCGGTGGGCAAGAACGCCTTGAGCAGCAGCTACGCCATCGGATTGGATACGCTGGTGATGTCGCCCTGCGGCGTCGAGCGCGAGGCGGAGGCGCAGACTGTGTCCGCGGGTTCGGCCACGGCAGGCTATATGGCGGCTGGGGGCTGGAGCGGGAATTACCGGCTCCTGTCCTCCTGCACGGCGACCGGACAATATTTTACCTTGAGCATGGAGAATGACCGGTGGGAGGAAACCAACTTCCGCGAGACCGGCGCGGCGACCGATTGTACGACGGTGGAATTTGACCCCTCGCTAAGCCCCAAGGATTTTGTCGTGCAACTTGAGGGTCCTGGTTATGCCTGGCTGGCCAGCGAGCAGACCGGCACGCCCTTGGCCGAGAGTACGACGAATGATGCCCTGCGCGGGTGTGCGGTGCGGGTGTTATTGCGCGGCTCCCAGATGAACAATGGCAACATCATCAAGCTGGATGGTTCGATGAACTATGTGTGCTTCATGGCGGCCACCAATAACACCTTACGCATCAGCAATGCTTATTTGGCGGAGGCGGCGGACTTCGAGAACTTCACCATGAATGCGGTTTCCAACGGCGTGCCTCTTCTGTTCTATGGTGCCAGTTCCTCCTACACGATCCCGGCGGGCTCCTACGCGTGGGCCTGGTGTAGTGGCGCCCCATTCCAGATTGACAAGGACAAGAGTTATCTTGTCTCGTTTCTGGTGGATAATTCCGCGACGCATGGCGATGCGGGTTATTGGCTGGAGACCATGACCAATACGCCGGGTTGTTGGATCCTGCCGTCCAGTTTGAATCCCGACAGTACCATGACCCGCGCCGCCAACTGGAGCAGCTTGGGCGTGGTGGAAACGAATCTGCTGTTTGGAGTCTACGGTCTGTATACAACCTGTCCGACCAATGGCACCTATACCTCACCCATTGTGGATACTCATCAAACGGCGCCTGTCTATTCAGATATCAACTGGAATGCCGAGGTGCCTTCAGGCGCGAGTTTGGGTATCCGGGTGCGGTCAGGCAATCAAACGGATCTTTCCGATGCCGCAGCTTGGACGAACGTGACGGCGCTCGCAAGTCCGGGGGTCATCAGCCCAGGCAGTGGGCGCTATGTGCAGTTTCAGGCCCAGTTACGACCGGATGGTTCCACATGGAGTTCACCCCAGTTGAAGAATGTGACCGTGCGTTGGGGTGGGGTGCAGCGGGTGGTGGATGTGGGCGGCATCTTCTCCAAGGGCCCTGACCATGGCATTTGGGAGCTGACGGTGGACGGTAATCCCCTCGTCAAAGGCGTCACGATGGATCTAACCATCTACAAGGATATGCCCGTAATGAATGGTGGCACCCGGCGGCTGACCTCCACCGTCTCCATGGAGATTTATCCCCGCAACACAGGTAAATGAAGAGGTGTAAAATGAAAACCACATTATCAGCAGCAACCGCCCGACGCGGTTCGGCCATGTTCACCACCCTGATCATCATGGGTGTCTTGGGCCTCGTCACATCAAGCATGGTTTACATGGCGGTACAGCAACCTTTCAACGTGCGTCGGACGCGCGATCAATTGCGGGCCCAAGCCATTGCCGAGGCCGGCGCCAATATTGCCTATGTCATGCTCTCGACCAATTTCGGGCTCAAGGACACGCCTGCCGCCTTCCCACTGACCAGCTATCGCAATGGCACCTACGATGTCACCGTGTCCTCGATGAGTTCAACCTCGGCGGTCATCAGTTCCACGGGCCAGTATAATCTGGCTGCCGCCACCGTGGCCATGGACGTGATCAACTACACAACCAATCTGCCATCCAGTCAGCCGCCGCCCTCCGGGGCCTATTCCAATCTGATCACCACTGGTGGTTCGATTTCCTGGAGTGGCACCGTGGACATCAATGGCGGCGGTAAAATTCACGCCAATCAATCCATCTCCTTGTCCGGCAATGTGGAGGTGGATGCGAACGTCCATTCTTCGCAACAAATTACCTTGAGTGGCAGTGTGGATATCAACGGGAACACCTGTGCTCCGAGTTACAGCATCAGTGGCAGCAGTGCCGTCAACGGGACGCGCACTACCGGGGCGGTGCCCAACGAGACGATCCCCACCATCAATCTGACACCGTATCTCAACTGGGCCCAGAGCCATGGGGAGTATTACAGCAGTTCGGTCTCTCTCAACCACGACTATGCCCCCAATGGCGGCATCATGTACGTCAATGGCAGCATCAGCATCAGTGGAAACTGCACGTTGACGGGTTGTTTCATTGCCACGGGCAGCATCTCCATCTCCGGTAGCGGCCAGCAGGTGCAGGTGGGTTATTATCCGGCTTTCATCTCGCAAAACAGCAGCATCAGCATCAGTGGCAGCAAGACCTTGCAGGGGTTGCTCTATACCCGTGTGGGCAGCATCTCCTACAGTGGCGGCGGTGTGTTGAACGGCGCCATCATCGCCGGTGGGGCTCTGAGTATGTCGGGCAATGTGGGGGTTTTCCAGTACAACAATCCCACCCCGGTGCCCCCCGGCAGCGGCAGTTCGCTTAGCAGCGTGGGGATCAGTGGCTGGCGGCAGTGAGCGGGACGCCTCTTTCCAAACCTTGGGAAACGATGGGAATTTTTTTCCAATCCCCGGAACACGTGAGCGCGAGGCCCTGTGGTGCCGCCTCACTTGGCGTCGCGTCGCTGGGTCCAGGACGTGTCCACTTCATCGCATTGCACTTTCTTGCCCCAAGTCTTCAGGAAGGTGACGACCTCAACGTCGCCGGTCAGGGTGGACATGTGGCGTTTGAGCAGTCGCACGAAGTGCTCCTGCCGCCGCCGTTGCGCGCTGATCTTCAGTTTGAGATGGATCACCCACGCCAGCAAAAGGCCGGCGGCAATACACAGCATCAACGTCGTCATATTGAACCCTGCGGCATTGTGGGCGCGCCGACCGTCTTGTCAATGGTCTTGTGCTGTCGCCAAGACTGGCCGGCCGGAAAAAGCGTGACATCCTGCAGGGCGCATGGAATAAGAAGCACGGTTTTGCATGGCCTCACGAGGGTGGCGCGGTCGTCATGAACTTGTTCAAACAGAGTGCGGCAGCCAGGCGGCGGGTCCCCAACGAGGTGCTCGGTGTGGACTTGGGCGCGGCCGGCGTCAAGGTGGTCCGGTTGCGCAAGGGCAAGGAACACATTGCCGTGGTGGCCGCCGACTTGCTGCCCCCCTTGGACACCACAGCCGGGCAATGGGTATTGCCGCCCAAGTTGATCACCAACTATGCCGCGGTGGCGTTGTCTGGTCCGCAACACGTGGTGCGGCTGGTTACCGTTCCTGGGGTCGGCGAATCCGAGGCCGCCTTGGCGGCCAAATTGCAGGACATGGTCAAGGTCGAAAGTGCGCAACGGTTTGCATTCCGGGTCTTGCGCGCGGTGCCGGGCAAGCGCGAGACGATGGTGTTGACCGTGGCCATGCCGGAAACCGAGGTGAAGCGGGTTCTGGAGGTGTTGCCGCATGGCCCGCCAGCGGCGCTCTCGGTCGAGTATGCGGGCCTGGCGGCGTTGACGGCCTTCTTCCAAGGCCCGGGTAGCGACCTCTATGAGGAAGCGGTGTGCTTCATCGAGACCGGTGCGACCTCAACCTTTGTGGCTTTTCTCAATAAGAACGTGCCGGTGTTGATCCGTACCATGGAACTGGGCGGGGAGAAACTGGTGTCCAATTTACAGGCCCAATGGGGTCTGGACCGCGAAACGGCGCTGGGCACGCTGGGACAAGGGGCGACTATTGACATCTCGCAACCCCTCCATGAACTGGCCGCCCCGTTTCTGCGCCAATTGAGCATCTCGCGCGACTTTGTGGAACGACAGGAAGGTTGTCGTATCAGTCGGGTCTTCCTGTCAGGCGGCTTGAGTCAGGTCAAGCAGTGGGGGCAGGCCATTCAGGACAGTATGGGTGTGCAGGCGCTGGCATGGGATCCCTTCGAGGCCCTGCAGATCCCCGAACTACCCGAAACGGTCATGGGACAGAGTGGCAGATTCGCCTCCGCCATCGGGGCGGCCTTGGCCATTTTTGAGGAAGCATGAACGTCCACGTCAACCTTTTGCATGATGACGAACGGCGCTATCAGGGGTTGGTCAGCCGCAAGTTCATCATGCTGGCTTCCGTTGGTACTGTGGCAGGTGTGTTGGGTGTGTTGGGCAGTCTGGCCGGTTACAGTTTCTTTGGCGAGCGGCAGGAGTGGCAAACCTTGCAGGCGCAGTGGCAGCAGACCGAACCGCGCTACAAGAATTATTTATCACAGCAACAAGGGCAGGGGCGCATCAAGGCGGTGGTCGGCGAACTCAATGGGTGGAACCGCGGCCGCCTGACCTTGAGTGCCTTCCTGCTGGAAGTCCAGCGGTTGGTTGCCCCCCATCCGCTCCAACTGACCCGTGTTTCCATCATGGGCGAAAGCACGTTTGTTCAGCCGCCGACACCCAGGGTGTCGCCTGCGGCCGCGACCAATGCCCCGCCGGCCAAACCGCCGCCGCCCATCCCGGCGCGGCTCTGGCGTGTGAGCATCATGGGCCGCGTCTATGGTCCGCAAGGGCACAGTGCGGTCGTTGCCCTGACTACACAACTCCAGCATACGCCCGGTCTCGCAGAAGTGTGGGACTCGGTGCGCCTGCAGAATCTTACGCGCGCGACCGGCAGTGAGCGGCGCGATGAACAGAGTTTTACCATCGAAGGCCTGACCAGGATGAGGAAGTGCGAGTGAAACTCAACTGGTCCAGCCTGACGAAGGAGCAGAAGCAGATTGCGGCATTGATCGGCGTTGGTGTCTTGGTGGTTCTGGCCGCCCTCTATCAATTCGCGTTGGTGCCTTTGCTCGATAGCATCGAGCAACGGCGGCAGGAAACCACCAAACTGCGCGACGACCTCGCCCGCGCCACGACAGCGTTGAAGCAGGAGGTGCGGGCGCAAGCGGAAAGCCTTGCGCTCAAGGCCCAACTTGACAAGCTGACGCAGACGTCCGTGGCACCTTACGGGAACACCTTTGCCTGGGTTACGGAACAACTTTTTCAGGCGGCCAAGGATACTGGCGTGGAACTGGAAGGTTTGAGTGGTGGTGGCCAACCGTTGGGCGCACCCACCACCACCGATCCGGCCGGGCGTACGTTCACCGCCTTCAGTGCGCAGATGACCCTGCAATGTAATTATGGCGACCTCTTGCGTTTCCTCCGCTGCCTCGAAGACCGGAACCCGTTGGTTACCGTAATCAATCTTTCCATTGATGGCCGCGCACAAACTCCGGAACGTCACCAGATGAGCCTTGCGCTGGAATGGCCGACCTGGATTCAGTCGCCCACGAATGCTCCTGTCGCCGGGAAGGCGGGCAAACCATGAAAAGAAATCAACAGCAGGGCTGGGAACTGGGCAGCCTGACCTTGGCGCTGTTGCTGGCAGCGCCTGCCTTGGGCGTGGAAAACGGGTCTACGAACGCACCGCTTTCGACCGCTGACCTCGCGCTGCGCGACCCCTTCACCACGCCCTTTGCCCCTACCAAGCCGGTGACACCCATGTCGGTCATTCCAACAGCGATGCCACGCGTGATTCCAACTGTCCCCATGGCGCAAGTGGCACCACCGCCGGACCATTCTGGTGAGCTGCGCGCCGCCTTGCAGGTGCAGGGCTTCCTGAAACAAGGTGACCGGCAGTTGGCCATGGTTGGCGGGCGACTGGTGGGCGTGGGCGGAGTGTTACAGGCGCGCGTGGGTGAAAAAGTGTACCGGTTCCGTGTGCTTTCGATCCAAGGGACGGCGGTCAAATTCGAGCCGCTGCCATGAGTGTGTTTCAACCAGGAGCAGGACGATGAAGACAAAAGGGTTGTTGCTGATAGTCGGGTTGGTTTTGGGGACGGCGTTGTTGGTGGGGCTGCCGGGTTGCGAGGGCAGCGGCAGTCCCGATACGGGTGATCTGGATTCCTACTTTGCCAACAATCCTTTTGTTTCCGACCCGCGCGATCCCACGTCGCCGCATGACTTGGACGTCACGCCGGCCAGCGCGATGATTTCCTATATTGGCCAAGCGGTGTCCTTCACGGTCAAGGGCGGTCGGCCGGTCTATCATTGGGATGTGGTCAACGGCAACGGTGCCATCACCGGTTCACCGGGTGATGGTGGGCAGGCGGTCTATACGGCCAATACGGTCGCCGAAAACTCCATTGTTGTCTATGACGCACAGGGGCACTCTGCCATTGCCTATATCACCTCCACGGCCACCAACGCGTTAACCATTTCCCCGACAACCGTCACGTTGACCAACAATTCCGCCGTGGCGGTGTTTGCCGCCGGCAACGGCCGGCCGCCGTATACATGGAGTGTGCTCAATGTTAATGGAGCCCTGAACACCACCGTCGGCACGAGCGTTATCTACACGCGCTCGGCGGCCGGTGACAATGCCGTGACCGTAACCGATGCCGCTGGCAGCAGTGCCAGCGCCGCAGTCCATCAACCCTAAGGAGACGACGATGAACTTCTCCACCCTCCTGTGCGTAATGCTCGTGTTGGCCACTTTGGCGCGGGCGCAGTTGCCCGGTCCCGCCGTACCGCAACCCCCGCCGCGCACCGTACCGGATGCCCCGGCGCCTGCCGTGCCCGCAGCGCCGCCAGAGGTGTTTAGACCTCCGACACCCGCCATGGTCGCCGCCCCGGTCCCCGCCAAGACTGTCACCATCACCACGGAGAATCAGGTCCCCGGCGGACTGACGGTGACGACCAATCAGGCCAGCCAGAATCTGATTTCGGTTCAGTTCGAGCACGCCCCGTTGACCGAGGTGATCCGCGCGTTCACGGTGATTTCCGGTGCAAACATCGTGTTGGGTACCAACGGGCACGAGACGGTTACCTTGAGCATGAAGGATGTTGAGTGGGAGCCGGCCTTGCGCGCCATCCTCGACTCCGCCGGCAAGACGCTGATCATGAAGACTCCGGGCATCTTTGTGGTCGGGTCCAAGGCCGATCTGGCGAATGAACCGGTCACGGTGGAAACCATCCAGTGCAAATACATCATGGCCCAAGCCGTCTCGCCGATGGTGGAGAAAATGCTGGTCGGCTCTAATACCAGCGTGGCGGTTATCACGGCGGCCAACGCCCTGCTGGTCAAGGCCATGCCCAGCAACATCACCGATATTCGCAAGCTGGTTGACACCATTGACCAGCCTCGTCAACAGGTCTTCATCGAGGCCAAGTTTGTCGAGTTGAATGATCAGGCGATCAAGGATATTGGCATCAACTGGCAGTCACTGGCGGGATATGGCCTGTCCGTCAATAACTTGGTTTGGAGCCGCTCTGAAAACCGCGATACGACCAAGTCCACGTCCTCCAAGAGCGCCCAGTGGGATAAGAGGCAGAACACGGACACGCAGAGCAAGTTTTACGACATGAACAATCAGCAGTTTGAGAATAAGACCACCAGTTTTCAGGAGGGGCCCGGAGGCACGGTGATCGAAAACGAAACCATTACGCCTACGCGCAGCGTGATTGACGCCATTGACCGCGGCCGGAACGTTACCAAGGATGTCGAGGATTCCTTCAAGATGACCATCGCCGACGCGCGTGCCGCTGTGTTGAGTGCTGATGCATTCTCCGTTGTCTTGAGCGCGCTCAAACAGAACATCGGCGCGACCATCGTCTCCAATCCACGCCTGCTGGTCGCCAGCGGCCAAAAAGCCACGATCCACGTGGGCGAAGACCGTCCTTATGCCAGGAAGAGCACCACCCAGCAGGGCACCGGTGGCAATAGTACGCAGTCCGAGATTGACCAGATCAAGACCGGTGTTGAGCTCAACGTTACGCCTACGGTCAACATGGCCAGCAATATCACGTTGAAGATTGTGCCCCGCTTGAGCCGCGTCACGGGTACGGTCACCATTGATGGCAACGAAGTGCCGATCCTGACTACGCGCGACGTGGACTCCGAGTTCAATGTGGACAGCGGCCGGACTGTGGCCATCGGCGGCCTGACCACCCATGCCGATCGCGAAAAGGTCAGCAAAATCCCGCTGCTCGGCGACATCCCGCTGCTGGGCAAGTATCTGTTCTCCCATACCCACACCGAGAAGGTACAGGACGAGGTCATCATCTTCGTCTCTGTCGGCGTGGTCCGCGCCGAGCAAATCAAGGAAAGCGAAGGTATCCCCTCGACCGGCCAGTTGATCCACCGTTACCAGCTCAAGGCCAAAGCGGAGGAAACCGAGGCCAAGAAGGCGCTCGAAGCCGAGGCGAAGCAGCTTAAGGAAGCGCAGCAGAAGAAAGAAAACCCCGGCCGCCGCGCGCTGTTCGAATGAGCCCTACTCGTTGTCGCGCGCGGTGCGGTAGAGGGCCTTGAGAAAGTCGCGGACGGTGGCGCGGTCGAAGCCGGTCGTAGTCACGAGCTTGCCATCGGTCTCCACGCTCTTGCCGGTGTAGTTGGCCTTCAGCTTGATCAACTCGGCGGAGTCGTCCTTGCTCGTGGTCAGTTTCTTGCCGGCGATGGTGGGGATGGCCTTGGCGAGCACGATGGCGGAGGGGCCGACGGCGGCGACGATCTTTTTCGCGGCGTACGCTTCCTTGACGAGACGCAGGGTCTCGGCATCGTTCCCCAACTCGCGCCCGCCCGCGCCGCCGGCCAGCAGGATCATCGAGAAATCGGCGGCGTTGAGCTTGGCGCCGGGGCCGGCCGTGGTGACGGTGGCGCCGCTGGCGACCAGCTCGCGCCGCAGCAGCTCGGCATATTCGTGGTCGCGGGTCGGGACGAGCAGCGCGACCTTGCTGCCGCGCTGGCCGTAGTAGGGCGCGAGCGCGGTGACGAGCGTGAACTTGCCGCGCACATGGGTCAGTTCAATCGCCTTGGCATGCGCGGCGAGCTGCGCCTCAAGTGCGCGCTGGAAGGCGGGCACGTCGGGTGTAGGCTGGCCGGCGACGTGGGTGATGATGTCGAACTCCTTCAGCCCGGCCTTGCCCGCGGGGTCGGTGGGGCGGGCGGTGCTGACGAGCACACCGCTGGCGTCGGACAACCGGAAGAGAAGGCGGCTCAAGCTGACGACCTGGCGGACGCCGAGGCCGAGCGCGTCATACCGGTGCTCCACGATTTCGCCGGCGTGATAGCGCCACTTGGGCAGCGGCTCCATCGCTTCCAGCTTCGCCTTGAGCGTCAGGCGCTGCCGGGCGGTCGCCGGCCCGCGCAAGACCGTGAAGGTGATGTCCGTGCCGGGCTTGCGGATGGTCAGCTCCCAGTTGTAGTCGAGCAACTCGGCCTGCGTCCGCGCGGAACACGGCTGGCCATCGGTCTCGATGATGATGTCGCCCTCGCGCAGGCCGGCCTGGTAGGCGGCGGAGTTGCGCAGCACGGCGCTGACCAGGATGCCCTTGTCCGCCTTGAGGCCGCGGGCGAGCTCGGCGTAGAGCTCGCTGGTCATGTAAACGGGCAAATCGGCGCGCACGAAGCGGCCGTGCGCGAGGAAGCTCTCCTTGAGCGCGAGCGCCACGTGGATGGGAATGGTGAAGCCGAGGTTGTTGGCGCCGGACTGGCCGTAGGTGTTGAGGCCGAGCACGCGGCCCTCGTGGTCGAAGAGCGGGCCACCGCTATTGCCGGGATTGATCGCGGCATCGGTCTGGAACACCTTGGTCTCCGTGCCCAGGTCGGTGCGCTCGACGTTGCTCAAGATGCCGCGCGTGAACGTGCGCTTGAGGCCCAGCGGCATGCCGACGGCGAAGCAGCGCTGGCCGATCTGTACGCGGCGCGAGTCGGCGAACTCCACCGCCTGGAGCGGGCGGCTGGCCTCGATCTTGAGCAGCGCGACATCCGGGTCCATCGAGAAACCGATGACCTTGGCCGGGAATTTCTGCTCGTCGTTGAGGATGACCGTGATGGATTTGGCGGTCTGCATCGGGTCTTCCTCGTCATCGCCGCGGACGACGTGGCCGTTGGTGAGGATGTAGCCATCGCGGGTGATGATAAAGCCGCTGCCGCCGGCGCGCTCGTGCTGGATGGCGACGACGGCGGGGTCCACCTTCTTGACGATTTCGTCGGGGATGTCCTGTGTGGCCGGGGCCTGGGCGCGCGCGAGGCCGGCGAGCAACGCGGAGAGCAAAAGGTAGAGCCGGATGTTCATTGTTTGTCTCCGTGATCTTTTTCGCCGATGGCGAGGTTGAGGCCGGCGTAACCGGTCATGCGGCCGCGCTGATATTTGACGAGCACGACCGGCGGCCGCGCGCGCCGGATGGCCTCGAGCACCTTGCCGAACGCGGCGACATTGGCGGTCGGCACCCCGGCAAGTTCCAAGATGACATCGTCCTTGGCGATCAGCGTCTGGCGCAGCGTGCCGCTCGTGGCCGCGGGGCTGCCGCGATGCACCTCGGTCACGAGCACGCCGCGGTCGGCGAACAGGTTGCGGGTATAGACCTCGCTATCGCTGATGCCGGAGACCGTGACGCCCAGGTCCTCTGCACGCAGCACCGGCTGTTCGGGCAGCTTGCCAAACGTCCCGCCCAGCTCGACCGGCGCGTTATTACGCAAGACCGTGACGCTGAATTTCTCGCCGACGCGCGGGTGGAGCGACTTCAGGAAATATTCGTGCGCACGCACGCCGGAGAGGCGTAGCGGCTTGCCGTTGAGCGCGGTGATCAGGTCGCCATCGCGCACGCCGGCGTTGGCGGCGGAGCCGCCCTTGACGGCGTGCGCCACCCAGAGGCCGCTCGGCGTCAGGTTCTTGGCCTTGGCGTATTCCTTGTTGATCGGTTCGAGGATGGAACCGAACCAGCCCTTTTTTTTCTTCTCGTCGTCCGGCGACTTGGCGCCGGCGGCCTCGGCGAGGAAGGTCTTGAGGTCGTCGCGCAGATCGCTCGCGGCGAGCACCATGCCGCCATCGAGGATGCCGGCCCACTGGCCGTTGAGGTTGACCACCAGCGCGCCGGCGGAACTGGTGAACGAGAGGTTGAGCAGGAACCGCCGGTGGCGGCCGGCCATCTCGCCCTGGCAGACGACGAGCGTGGAGAGTTTCTGATAGTCGGCCGTTTCGTCGGTCGGCCGGACGATCACCGCCCACTCGCCGACCGCCAGATCGGCGTTCTGGCTCACGTCGAGCGGCACGAAGGTCGCGTCGGCATCCAGCTTGAGGATGGTCATGCCGAGCGTCTCATCGGTCTTGAGCGGGCGCGCCGCATATTCATTCTCGCCGATGAACACGGTGATGCGGCTATCGTCATCGGCCTTGATGACCGACGGGATCAGCACGTGGCCGCGGGCGGTCAGGACCGCGCCGCACATCGTCGTTGCGCCCGAACTGCCGCCGATACGGATGACGCCGGGGGTGCTCTGCGGCGCCTGCGCCGCCGTGCCCTTGGCGATTTTCACCAGCGCGATGCTGGGCTCCACCTTCTTGCCGGCGACCGCCGCCGCCTGTTGCAGCGCGGCGAAGACGGCCTGGCCCTCGGCTGCTGTGCGGGGGTGGGGCGTGGCGCAGCCGGCGGCCAACAGGGCGCAACCGGCAAGCAACCCGATAATTTTTCTATGCATGTGCTGTTCTCCTCTGGCAGGACTGGCACCATGTATTTGTGTGCCGCGATTCTACGGTTTAGCCGCTGTGGGTCAAGGATGGGGTGGCTTTTACACAAGATATTGCGGTTGCGTTGGGGGCTGCCACTTGATATAGAGTGCCAACTTTTTTGCACCACGAGGCGTTCTGTGTATCTGAAATATATCGAAATGGTCGGCTTCAAGAGCTTCGCCGACAAGACGAAGCTCGTCTTCGAGCCGGGGATGACCGCGATTGTCGGGCCGAACGGCTGCGGCAAAAGCAACGTCTCCGACGCGATCCGCTGGGTGCTCGGCGAGCAAAGCCCGCGCGCGCTGCGCGGCGCCCAGATGGCCGACGTGATCTTCAATGGCACCGATACGCACAAGCCGCTCGGCATGGCCGAGGTCAGCCTGACGCTCACCGACTGCGAAAAGCATCTGGGCACGGAGTTCAACGAGGTCACGGTGACGCGCCGCGTGTTTCGCTCCGGCGAAGGAGCCTACTTCATCAACAAGGCGCCGTGCCGGCTCAAGGATATCCAGCGGCTGTTCATGGACACGGGCATGGGCACCGATGCCTACTCGATCATGGAGCAGGGGCGCATTGACCTGATCTTGAGTTCGCGCCCGGAGGATCGCCGCGAGGTGTTCGAGGAAGCCAGCGGCATCACGAAGTATAAGACCGATAAGAAGGAGGCGATCCGCAAGCTGGAGGCGACCGAGGCGAACCTGCTGCGGCTCGGCGACATCATCCGCGAGGTGCGCCGCCAGATCATCTCGCTCCAGCGGCAGGTGGGCAAGGCGCGGCGTTACAAGACGCTGCAGGAGCAGTTGCGCGGCTACGATCTGTTCCTCTCGCGCGACCGCCTGCAAATTCTCGCCGGCGAAATCCAGACGCTGGACGCCAAGATCGCCAGCCTCGCCGAGCAGGAGGAGGCCGCCGCCGCCGAGGTCGCGACGCTCGATGAGCGCGCGACCGTCATCCGCGGCGAGATGAGCAAGACGGAGCAGGAAATCTCCGACGCCATTGACGCGGCCGCGGCCGCGAAGGCCGAGCTCGATCGCATCCACGACCTGCTGCGCGTCAACAACGAGCGCATCCGCGAGCTGGAACAACTCTCCGAGCGCGATACGCGCGACGCCGCGCAGGCGGAGATCAACCTCGCCACGCACCGCGAGGGCCTCGCCGAAGTGGGCCGCCAACTCGACGCGGCCACCACCGAGCGCGACACCGCCGAGAAGGAACTCGCCGCCGAGAGCGGCAAGCTCGCCAAGCTGGACCAGCAGGTCGAGAAGCTGCGCGCCCACCTGAACGAACTACGCGCCGAGTCCATGGGCATCGAGTCGAAGCTGACGCACCACCAGAACGAACTCGCCGAGCTGGAGGCGCGCGAGCGCACGACCGTCATCCGCCGCGAGCGGCTCGCCGCCGAGAAAGCCGACATCGAACGCACGCTGAATATCGGCGCCACGCATCGCGCCGAGATGCAGACGACGCTCGAGGCCTTGACCCGCGCGGTGCAGGAGCAGCGCGACTTGATCCAGTCGCTCTCCGGCCAGCGCGCCGACCGCGCCGCGCGCGCTAGGCAGTTGCGCGCCGATCTCGCCGGCCTGCAGGCGCAGGTCGCCGCCAAGCAGGCCCAGCTCGAACTGCTCAAGAAGAGCGAGGCCGAGGGCAAGGGCTTTCCCGGCGGCGCGAAGCTGCTGCTCGACGCCAAGCGGCCGCTCATCACCAGCCGCGACCTGCTGCTCGGCTCGCTGGCGAGCCAGCTCAAGACCGCGCCGGAATATGCCACCGCGCTCGAAGTGGCGCTGCGCGCGTGGATGGATGCGGTCGTCGTGCGCGACGAGGCCGCCGGGCTGGCCTTCCTCAAGGAACTGCTCCAGCAGGGCGCCGGCTCCGCGCGGCTGCTGGCCATCGCCGCGCTGGCTCCGGTGCCCGCGCCGGTGGACGCCGCGCCCGGCACGCCGCTGCTTGACCATGTCACGTGCGCGGATAGTGTCCGCCCGCTGCTCCAGCGCTTGCTCGGCAATGTGCGTGTTGTCGCCAGCCTTTCCGAGTTGCCGGACCCGCTGACCGAGGGCGTCACATTCGTTACGCCGCAGGGCGCGCTCGTGCGCGCGGGCGGCGCGATGGAATGCTGGCTGCCGGAGACGCGCGAAGCCGCGCCGCTCGCGCGCCATAACCTGATCGAGGAACTCGGCCGCCAGTGCGAGGAGCTGGCGCAGAAAGTCGCCGCCGGCGAGCGCGAGCTCGCGGCGCTGACACAGGACGACGCCACGCTCGAGACGACGCAGGCGCAGGCTCGCGCCGAGTTGGAAGAGCGGCAGCGCAAGCTCGCGGTCCGGCAGGGCGAGCAGCAGGTCTTGTCGCAACAGGAACGGCAGCAACAGCAGCGCGCCGAGACGGTGACGTGGGAGCTGGAGGCGCTCGAAAAGCAGCACAGCCTCGGCGGCGACCAGCGCACCAAGCTGCTCGACGAGACCGAGCGCCTGCGCAACCGCCAGGCGGAAATCCGCGCCGCGCTGGCGACGCAGGGTGACGAGCTCCGCACGCTGGAGCAGCAGCGCGAGGCGCAGTTCACCGCCGTTTCCGAGCAGCGCATCCAGGCGGCCGCGCGCCGCCAGCACTGCGAGCATCTCGCGGCGCGCCGCGAGCCGATGCAGGCGCGTATCCGCGAGCTGGAAGCGCTGATCCTCGAACGGACCGGCGGCATCAACAGCTACCGCGCGCGCATTCAGGATTTGCAGACGGCGATCCACGCCGCGCAGATGCAGGTGACGCCGCTGGAGGGCACCGTGCGGCAGCAGAACGCGCGGCTCGCCGCCGCGCACGAGCGCCGCGCCAAGAACACCGCCGCGCTGACCGCCGAGGACGCGCAACTGCGCCAGCGCCGCGCCGCGCTCGACGAACTCCGCAAGCACAAGAACCAGTTCGATATCGAGCGCACCGAGCAGCGCATGCGCCACCAGACGCTCGCCGAGCGCGTCACGGGTTCCTACAACGTCATGCTGGAGGATGTCCTCGCCGCGCCCGAACCCGCGTGGGAAAACGGCCTCAAGCCGGAGCGCGACCAGCTCGAAACCCTCGTCGCCGAAATCCGCGCCAAGATGGAGTCCATGGGCCCGGTCAACCTTGTCGCGATCGAGGAGCACCAGGAACTCGAGCAGCGCTACAACTTCCTCATCCAGCAGCAGGACGACCTGACCAAGGCCAAGGAACAGCTCATGGAGTTGATCAAGAAGATCAACAAGACCACCACCGAGATGTTCTCCAAGACCTTCGAGCTGGTGAACCAGAATTTCCAGACGATGTTCAACCGCATGTTCGGCGGCGGCACCGCCAAGCTCGTGCTCGTGGATGAGGAAGATGTGCTCGAATCCGGCATCGAGATCATCGCGCGCCCGCCGGGCACCAAGCTCCAGAGCGTCAGCCTGCTCTCCGGCGGCCAGCGCACGATGACGGCCATCGCGCTGCTCTTCTCGCTCTACCAGGTCAAGCCCAGCCCGTTCTGCGTACTCGACGAGCTCGATGCCGCGCTCGACGACTCGAACATCGGCCGCTTCATCGGTGTGCTGAAGGACTTCGTCCAGCAGTCGCAGTTCGTGGTCATCACGCACAACCGCCAGACCATCGCCGCCGCGAGCGTCCTCTACGGCGTGACGATGGAACAGCGCGGCGTCTCCAAGATCGTCTCGGTCAAGTTCAGCCACGAGAAGCGCGGCGGCAGCGGCAAGCTTGGCGGGCTGCACAACGATGGCCAGCATCCGCAGGAGCCGACGGTCGTGCTGCCCCCGGAACCTGCACCCGCGTCTGTCACAAGCGTGGCCCCGGCATCGGTCCCTCCCGAGGGCAGCCCGCCACCTGCAACAAGTTCCTAAGGCACGGTGAGAAGTTACCGCTGCAAACGACGCTGACTGGCATCAAACGCGGGGAATCTGCCGGACGCAGCGGGCGATGTCGTCAATCTGCTCGGCCTTGTCGAAGCCGATCAGCAGCCAGTCGGCGCGGGCCTCGGTCAGCACATGGCGGAGGGCGGCGAGTTTCTTCTCCTCGTCGTTGCCGACCTTGCCCTCGGCGAGAATCTTCATCGCGATCAGGCCCTTGCCGGCGGCTTTGATCTGCCGGGCCACCGGCAGCACTTTTTCCGTCGGGGCGTCCATTATCATGCCGAAGGGATTGATGCGCGCGTGGACCGTGTCGGTCCACGGCGTCTGGGCCGCCGCCGCGAGCGCTACGAGCGAGTGACACGAGACGCCGTGCGCGCGGATGACGCCTTGCTTCTTCAGGTTCGCCAGGATGTCTTCCTGCTTCTGCAATTCCTCCGGCCACGTCTCGGTCGTCGCGCAGTGCAACTGGACCATGTCGAGGTAGTCGGTGCCGATCTCCTTGAGGAACCGCTTCACCACCACGTCGGCATCGGGCCGTTCCTTTTCGGGGATGCCGCCGCCGCGGAACCAGATTTTGGAGGAGAGGCAAAGCTCGCTGCGCTTGATGCCCTTGAGCGCGGGCAGGACGAAGGGATGTGTGCCATAGAGATCGGCCATGTCGAAGGCGCGGATGCCGCGATCGAAGGCGGCGCGTATCAAGGCATGGGCCTTCTCGGCGCCCATGCGCGTCATATTGCATTGCCGCATCCCGCCGCGCACGCCCGTGCCCATCATCAGGCGCGGAAATTTCACGCCGGTGTGACCGAGTTCAACGACCTCGAAGACATCGAAGTGGCCCGCCGCTTTTCCCACCGCGCCCGCGCGGCCCAAGGCCAGCGCGCCCGCGCCGAGCGCCGCCGATTTCAGAAATGCACGTCGTTTCATGGTGGCTCCTGTTGGTGCGCTACTTTCGCTCATCGGCGGGATTCCGCAACTGCCGCCACAGCGCGGTGCAGGAGAGCTGGCCGGGCGCGGCGGACTTGCCGAGGAAGCCATAGGCGAGACACGAGCCCGCGCGCGCCAGCGCCAGCCGCGCCTCCGGCGCACCCATGCCGATGAGGCACAGCGGCCGCCGCGCTGCGCCGCGCTTGAGCAACGCCAACAACAACCGCAAATCGGCCTCTGCGTTCAAACGCGTCGCCAACTTCACAAGGTCCACGCCGCTCTTCCAACCGCGCGCGATGGTGCTCGCCAGCGTCGCCCGCGGCGGCGTCGCGGAGAAATCGTGGAAGGAACCGATCACCGGCTTGCCGGCGGCATGCGCGGCGGCGATCACGCGCGGCAGCAGCCGGTCGCTGATTTCAATATCCACCATGCTGACGACGGCGAGCCCGCGCTGATACAACGCGAGGCGCTCCGCTGCGGCGCCACACCATTTCCCGCCTTCGTCCGCCGAGCGGATGGTCAGCAGTACGCGCACACCGGCCTGCTCCAACGCGCGACAGCGCTCCAACCAGCGGCCAGCGCCGAGTCCGGTCAGGTCGAGCCGCCACTCAACAAGATCGAACGGCCGCGTTCGCGCCTTGAGTACGCTCGCCGCCCCGGCGAAGGTCGAGATGACGCCGATGACCAGCGGCCGTTTTCCAGGCATTGGAAAAGCAGTGAGGTGTTTTTTCCAAGCCTTGGAAACGCCGGACGATGCTCGCTTGGGTTTCATGACGGCGGCGATTCTAACACAGCACGCATGAAGGTCACGGACGATTTTTCAAGAATCAAAAATGTGACATCACGGCACACCGATGATTCGATGGCGCTCACATGCGCATATATGACACACCACATCATGATGAACGGTTGTTCATTTTCCGCTGTTTTCTAGATGTTTAGGCTGATTCTTCCGGTTGGCATATTGACTGCTAAGCATGATCGCGCAGAAAGAAAGGAACAAATCATGATACCGATACTGACACGAGTTGAGACGTTGGACGATGGGCTGTTTGGCTTGGGTAACCTACAGCGGGAGATGAACCGTTTGCTGGAGGGCTATGCGGGTCGCGGCGAGGATTTCCCCGCGATCAACGTCTGGAGTAATCCAGAAAAGGCGGTGATCACCGCGGAGTTGCCCGGTATGGACCCGGCGGCCATCAACATCGCCGTGCAAGGCGATGTCGTCACGCTGTCCGGCGAGCGCAAGGCGGAGGAACTCGACAAGGACGAGGTCTTGCACCGGCAGGAACGCCGGCACGGCCAGTTCAGCCGCAGCGTCCGGCTGCCCTACGCGATCGCGCCGGACAAGGTCAGCGCGCGTTATAACCGTGGCCTTCTGGAAGTGACGCTGCCGCGGCACGAGGGCACCAAGCCACGCCGGATCGCCGTCGCCGGCGACTGAACAGGAGGCGCATCATGTACAGCAAACTGCAACCTGACTCCATCGCCCCGGCGGTGGACATCATCGAGCGGAAGCACGAGCGCGTGGTCGTGGTGGATCTGCCCGGCGCGGACGAGAGCACGATCGAGGTCAACGCCGAGAACGATCTGCTGACGCTGACCGCGCGCGTCGCGGCCCAGGAGCCGCAGGACATGCAGGTCCTCTACCGCGGCTTTGAACTGCGCGATTACCGTCGCGTGTTCACGTTGCCCGACGACGTGGACCGGCAGCGCATCAGCGCGAAGTGCAAGCATGGTGTGCTGCACGTCACCCTGCCGAAGCGGCCCGAAGCCCAAGCGCGTCGGAAACAGATAAAAGTTGAAAAGGAGTAAGACCAGCGTAAGCTTCGGTCGTGGGAAGAAAAACAAAGTCCCACCTAAACAACGGTATTAACCGTTGGAAGTGAGCCGGGCGCGGGCCCGGCTCACTCGTTTCTGCTGCCGGACGCCCGCGCCTGTGCTATCCTCCCGCCGCAACGGAGCCCAACATGCCCGTCAAATTCAAAGACTATTACGAGATCCTCGGCGTCAGCCGCACTGCGAGCGCCGACGAGATCAAGAAGGCTTACCGCAAGCTCGCGCGGCAGTATCACCCCGACGTGAACAAGGCCGCCGGCGCGGAGGCGCGCTTCAAGGAGATCAACGAGGCCAACGAGGTGCTCGGCGACGCCGAGAAGCGCAAGCGCTACGACGCGCTGGGCGCGAACTGGCGCGGCGGCCAGGAGTTCACGCCGCCGCCCGGCTGGGAAAATTTCCAGTTCAACTTCGGTGGCGCGCAGGGTGCGCCCGGCGGCGGCGCGTTCCGCTTCGATACCGGCGGCGCGGGCGCGGCCGGGTTCAGCGATTTCTTCGAGATGCTTTTCGGCGGCGCGATGGGCGGCATGGGCGGCGCGGGCCGCGGCGGACGCGGCGGCGCGTTTCATTACCAAACCCAGACCCCGTTCGACATGGAGGAAGCCGCCGAGGAACTACGCGGCGCCGACCAGGAGGCCACCCTCACCGTGCCGCTCGAAGACGTCGCGCGCGGCGCGACGCAGAGCATCTCGCTCGCGCACGAGCAACTCGATGAGCGTGGCCGGCCGCGCCGCGCGACGAAAACCTACGACGTGAAAATTCCCGCCGGCGCGACGGAAGGCACGCGCATCCGGCTCGCCGGCCAGGGCTCGCCCAGCCATCATGGCGGCGCGGCCGGCGATCTCTATTTGACACTCCATCTCGCGCCGCACAGCTATTACCGCGTCAACGGCCACGACCTCGAACTCGATCTGCCGCTCGCGCCGTGGGAAGCCGCGCTCGGCGGCAAGGTCTCCGTGCCGACCATCGGCGGCAGCGTGACGCTGACCATTCCCGCGGGAACCGAGAGCGGCCAGCGTCTGCGCCTGCGCGGCAAGGGCCTCTCCAAGCCCGGCGGGCGCGGCAGCGGCGACCTCTATGCCATCATCAAGATCGTCGTTCCCTCGCGCTTGAGCCCGAAGGAGCGCGCGCTGCTCGAAGAACTCGCCGCGGCCTCGACCTTCGCGCCACGCCCGTGGTAAACGAACCGGATCCACTTGCCTCTTTTGCGTGTAGCAAAACGTAGGGCGAAAACTTTTCCTAACCTTGGAAAACGACGCGCGATAATTTCCATGCCTTGGAAAAAATCAGCGACCGGCTATATTCGACGCCGATGAAGCTTTCAATCCACACCTATGGCGACCCGATTTTGCGCGCGAAGGCGACGCCCGTCGCGCGCGTCACCGATGAACTCCGCGCGCTCGCCAAGGACATGATCGCCGCCATGCGCAGCGAAAGCGGCGTCGGCCTCGCCGCCGAACAGATCGGCCGCCGCGAGGCGGTCATCGTCGTTGAGCTGCCGCCGGACTACGACACCGAGCAGGAAGGCGGCCCGCGCCTGCACCCCGATATCGAGATGCCGTGGGCGTTGTTCAACCCCGAAATCGTCCGGCGCTCCGTGGAGACCGAGAGCTTGTCCGAGGGCTGCTTGAGCTTCCCCGAAATCACCACCCCCGTCGCGCGTTCCACCGAGATCACGCTGCGCTACCTTGACCTCAACGGCCAGCCGCACGAGCGCGTTCTGCGGAAATTCCTCGCCCGCGTCGTCCAGCACGAATGCGATCACCTGAACGGCGTCTTGCTCGTGGACCACATGAGCTCGATCAAGAAGATTTCGTTGCGCGGCCAGCTCAAGCGCCTCAAGCAGGATACCGAGGAAGCCCTCGGCCTCGCCTGAACTCGCCTCCCCTCGTCCCTGCACACCCTGTTTCCCAAATTCTGATCGCAAGGTGGAACGCGACCTCCGGGCGCGTTCCAAGCGTGCCCGGAGGTCGCGCTCCACCAGCCGTTCCAAACCTCGGGGGATGCGTTCAAGTATCCTGGCTGGTGGAAGCAAATTACGCCCACTTCATCTCATCAATGTGACTGACGGTTGATCACATACTGCTTTAAGTGGAACGTTATCACCATCTACATCGAGCCGGGCAGCCCTTGGCAGAATGGCTTTGTGGAGAGTTTTCATGGCCGGTTCCGCGATGAGTGTTTGAATCGGGATCAACTCTGGACACTGACTGAAGCACGCGTAGTCATCGAAGACTACCGCAGAGAATACAATCACTTCAGGCCGCACAGCCGGCTGGGCTACGCCAGCCCGGCCCAGTTCGCGGCGCAACGGTGTCCATCCCCAGCTCCGGTCGGGCTTCGCCCTCCCTCCGCTGGGGATGGACAGAAACAGGACGCAGCGATAACATCAACCACGGTCGAGGACTAACATATGCCCTGGCTCAAAAAGCGTGGCCCAGTCAATCTACGTTGAAGTCATCCCCAGGAATGTCATGCAGAATTTGAAATCCATCCGGCCGTAGCTTTTCTTCGAGGAATTGGCCAACCGCTTCCTCACCAATCTGACCTGCTCGGAGAGTACGCAATTCACTTCGCACATTCCGAAATTTGATGGCAGCGACTGGTAGAACTACAAGCGCCGCCAACGTGATGATTACAGGCAACAGCAAGCTGTGAACGAAATAGAGGCCCCAAGCTTCCAGAGCGATACACACAAGGACAGTGCCTGTTAGAAACCAAGGCAGGAATTCATCCTCGACGATATTCAAGGATTTTTCTCGGAGTGACTGACCAGGTTGCCGGACTGGCAAGTTCTTGATCGGACTCTTAGTTTCGCGCTTTTTCATCAAGTTTCTGTGGCCTGGGAATATCACCCCACCGGCCATTGCGTGCCAAGCAGGTCGGCGAGCGCGGCGTGGAACTCGGCGCGTTCGTCGGTGACGAGGTCGGCGACGGCGGCGATGCGGGCGGCGGTGGCGGCAAAGTCGAGGCCGGCGGGCGCACCGAGGTGCGTCTTCCGGGCGAGGGCCGCGGCGGGATCCATGTTCTGCAACTCGTCGAGATGTTCCTTGACGTGGTGATAGGCGTCGCGGAACGGCATACCGCCCGCCACCAGTTCAAGCGCGCGGTCGGTCGCAAACACCTCGGGCGAGAAACCTTCGCGCAGCGCCTCGCGGTTGACGCCCAGCCCGGTGATCAGCGGCGCGAGGATGCGCAGCGTGGCGCGGGTCATCGCCAGCCCTTCCATGAACGGCTCCTTGGCATCCTGCAGGTCGCGGTTATAACCGGAGGCGGCGGAGCGGACGATATCGAGCACCGCGGTCTGGCAGGCGGTGACGCGCGCGGCCCGCGAGCGGACGAGTTCGAGCACGTCGGGATTTTTCTTCTGCGGCATGATGCTGCTGCCGGTGCTGAAGGCCTCGGGCAGCACGAAGTAACCGAACTCCGGCATGGTGAAGAGGACCAGGTCCTGCGCGAGCCGCGACACCGTCAGCATCACCTGCGTCAACGCGCCGAGGATCACGCTCTCGAGCTTGCCGCGGCTGTTGATGGCGTGCAGGACGTTGCCGACCGGCCGGCTGAAGCCGAGCAGGTCGGAGACAAGCTGGCGGTCAATCGGCAGCGGCACGCCGTAGCTGGCGGCGGCGCCGAGCGGGCACTGGTCGTTGAGGTGGAAGGCGGCGAGCACCAGCGCGGCATCGTCGAGCAACGATTCGGCATAGGCGTTGGCCCAAAGCCCGACGCTGCTGGGCATCGCGGGTTGCAGATGCGTACGGCCGACCATCGGCACCGCCGCATGGCTGCGCGCGAAGTCATTGAGCGCATCGGCGAGCGCGGCGAGTTCGCCGAGGACGCCGAGCAGCTCTTCCTTCGCGAACAGCCGCAGGTCCACCGCCACCTGGTCGTTGCGGCTGCGGCAGGTATGGACCTTCTTGCCGAGGTCGCCGAGTTTGGCGGTCAGGTTGCGCTCGACCGCGAGATGGACATCCTGGTCCGCCAGCGTGATGGCAAAGTTCCCGGCCTTGGCGCGGCGCACAAGGGCGACGAGTGCGGCGATCACCTTGTGCGCCTCGGCGGGGGAGAGTACGCGGCATTCCTTCGGCATCCGCGCGAGCATCGTCACGTGCGCCGCCGTGCCGACGCAGTCGGCCTCGAGCAGGGCGCGATCGAGTTCCACGTCGCGACCCGCGGTATAGGCGAGTACCCCGGCATCCACGACGCCGACGGTGGTTTTTCGCTTTGAATTTTGACTGGTCATGATGAAGCCCTCGCGCTGTTTGCGGCCAGAGCCTAGGCCAAAGCCCGATGGAGTCAAGCGCGGAGGGTGGCGCGTGCTTCAGAGCTGCTTGCAGACCAGCGCCGCGTAGGACCGGAACCCCATCTTGCGCCAGAAGGCGGTGGAAATCTCATTGGTGGTGGCCACCCGCGTTTCCATTCGCCGCACCCCGCGCGCCTTGAACCACGCCTGTGCCGCCGCAAACAGTTTTTCGCCGACCCCGCGCCGCCGGTGGCTGGCCGTCACCGCGAGATCATAGATGTCGCCATAGATGCGGTGGGCAAAGACTGGCGGCAATTGCGCCACCATCGCCAGGCAATAGCCGACAATCAAATTGCGATAGACCGCGACCAGCACGCAGGCATTGGGCAAGGCCATCTGGCTGGTGAGGAATTCCCGGAAGCGTGCCGCGCCGTCGGCGGCGCGGGTATAGTGCGCGTCGCGCTGGCGGTGGAAATCCATCAACTCCTGCCACAGCACCACGATGGCCGGGATGTCGCCTGGCGTCGCCCTCCGGATGATGACTCCGCTACTCACGTCCCGACGTTGCCCTACCTCGCCCGTGCCGGTCAAGCTGGAATCTAGTGTGCAGCTGCGGTTCCTCTTTTCCAATCCTTGGGAAAAACGCCGCGCGGGTTTCCAATCCTTGGAAAAGCGCGGGCGGCGCGGTAGAGTGCGCGCGCTTTTGAGGAGACACACATGAACAAGACTCTGCGGCGGATTCTGCTGGGCCTCGGCGCGGTGGTGCTGGTGCTGGTGTTGGTCGTGGTCGGCCTGGTGCTGGCGCGCGACAGCATCGCCAGGAACATCATCACCAAGGCGGTCGCAAAGACCGGATTCGGGCTGGAATTGAAGAACCTGCATATCGCGCTCGCGCCGCCGGGCCTCGAGGTCGAGGGGCTCAAGCTGACCAACCCGCCGGACTTCCCCGAGGCGGGCGCGCTGGAGATCAACAAGCTGAAGCTCTCCTATGACCGCAAGCTCTCGACGAAGGAGGAAGTGCGGCTGCCGGAGGTGACGTTCGATCTGCCGAGCCTGGTCATTGTCCGCAAAGCCGATGGCGAGGTGAACTTCCAGCGCTTCGCCAAGCAGGGCAAGGGGGAGAAACCCGCCGCCACCGGGACGCCCGAACCGCAGCCGGCCCCGCCGCCAGCGGAGCCGAAGGCGAAGAAGCCGGCGCAGAAAGTCCGCATTGATAACCTGAACATCCGGCTGGGCACGGTCTGCATCCGCACCTATGTGCAGGGCGAGAAGGAGCCGCGCGAGCAGAAACTTGCCATGAACGTGGACAAGAAATTCACGAACGTCACCAACGACGACTTCAAAAAGATCGGAACGCAACTGATGATGGAGGTGCTGTTCAAGAGCTCGCCCGAGCAACTGCTTGACCTCGGCAAGGAGGCCGCCGCGAAGAGCGGAGTGGATTTGAAGGAAGCCGGCTCGAAACTCAAGGGCCTGCTCAACAGCCTCAAGCAACAGGCCCAGCCATGAAGCGCCACCTGCTCATCGTCCCGGCGGTGATTGTTCTCGGCACGCTGGCCGCCCGCGCCTTCACGCCGCCGGTGGATCGCTGCGGCCCGCTGACGGTCGCCATCGCCGACCCCGGCGAAATCCAGGCCCTGGAAAAAGCCATTGCCGTGCCGGTGACGTTGAGCAACAGCTCGACGCAAACGCTCGCCGGCAAGCTGCGCCTCGCCGTCACCGACGACTGGCGCATCGAGGGCGCGGCCGTCCGCGCTTTCACCATCCCGGCCAACAGCAAAGTGAATGTGCCGGTCAGCGTGATCGCGGGGCGCAGCACCTATGCCGCGCTCTACCCGGTCCACGCCTACGCCGACTTCGCCACCAACGGCCGGCCGGCGACCGCGCACGCGATTCTCATCGCCTCCGTCGCGCCGGCGGCGGTGGCCGCGCACAAGCTGCCGGCCTATCACAAGCAACTGGAGGCGCCCGCGCGCGGCGCGCTGCAACTCGACAAGCTGCACATGTTCAAGATCAGCGTGGCGCAGCATGGCCGCGAACCGGTGGTCCAGATGCAAAACTGGCGCGGGCACGATGAGGCGAGCGGCGGCTCGTTCGCGTTCACCGAGATCAACCGCGGCGATACGCGCCGCGCGATCAACGTGCATCCGCCCTACCGCGGCGGCTGGGGTCAGATGTGGGGCGACTGCCAGATGAAGCTGCCGGCCCGCGGCCCGCTCACGCTGACGTTCGCCACCGCCATCCGCGACGTGGACGCCAAGCGCGAGCCGCCGAGCGATGGCGTGCAGTTCGAGGTCAACCTCAAGACGGCCCACAGCACCACCAATCTGTTCTCGCGCTTCTCGAAGTCCACGCGGTGGGAGGAGGCCAGCGTGGACCTTTCCGCGTTCGCCGGCCGCGACGTCACGCTGCGGTTCGTCACCGATCCCGGCCCGGCGCACAACACGACGTGCGACAGTTCCTTCTGGAGCGTGCCGGTCCTGTTCTGCGGGCCGGTGCCCGTGGTCGAGGCCGACGCCGCTAAACAGGCGCGCCGCGCGCAGGCGGTCGCTGGCGCGCGCGCCGCCTTGGCCGGCAACGCGGCCGACTGGGCGTGGAAGCTGGAGAGCGAGGCCGGGACGCACGGCGCCGCCGTCGTGCCGGGACCGTTCGGCATCACCGATGCGTTCATCGCCATCAGCGACGGCCAGCGCGACCTCGTGTTCGAGGGCTTCAACGTGGCCATTGACCAGTTGCCGTTCGGCCCGCCGCAGCAGTCGGCGCTCTGTGACCAGGTTCGCGCCAAATTCCGCCGGGGCCGGCGCGGCGTGCTGGAGCACGACGCGTTCGTGCTGGGCAAGGCCGTCGGTGTGCGCACAGAAGTGTGGGCGGAGAAAGGCGCGCTGCGGTTCGCGTTCGCGATGCCGGACGCGGCGCGCGACGAGCGCGGCAGTCCGCGCTTCACGCTGCTCGCGCTGGGCCCGGCCTCGGAGCAGGCCAAGCGCGTCTATGCGGGCTTCGGCAATGTGCTCGAGGACCCCGGCCGTTTTGATCTGCACGCGAACGGTTTTCAACTGGCGACGCGGCACGTCGGCCTCGACTTCACCAACGGCCTCTCGCTCGTGCAGGCGAGCGATGTCTTCCCCGATCTGCTCACCGTGAATCCCGAAAAACGGCTCTACCAGCTCCGCACGCACCACGATGCGACGCTCTCGCTGCTGCCCTCGGCGCGCGGCGCGTTCGCCGCCGCCCGCGCCTACCGCGCCATCGCCGGCTTCGAGCCCGGTCCCGGCGTGGCGAAAATCCTGGGCAAGATGTGCCTCGACCAGTGGGGCGGCGATTACGCCGCGGCGGCGCGCGGGCTCGACCGCGTCGCGCGCTATGGCGTGACCGACGCCGTCTTCGTCAAGCACGTCTGGCAGCGCTGGGGCTATGACTACCGCCTGCCGGACATCTATCCGCCGAGCGGCAGCCAGGGCGACTTCATGGCGCTGGCCGAGGCGTGCCGGCGCAGCGGCATCCTCTTCGCGCCGCACGATAACTACATTGATTTCTATCCCGACGCCGAGGGCTATTCCTACGATCACATCGTGTTCAATCCCGACGGCACGCCGCAGAAGGCCTGGTTCAACCACGGCCGCGACGCGTTGAGCTACCGCTGGCTGCCGAACGCGTTCTTCCCATTCCTCGAACGCAACCTGAAACTCGTGAAGAAGAACCTCCAACCGACCTCCTACTTCGTGGACGTCTTCAGCGCGATGGCGCCGATGGATTACTTCGACCGCGCCGGCCGCTTCCACACCAAGACCGAGTGCGCCGAACTCTGGGGCGCGTGCTTCGACAAAATCCGCAAGACGTTCGGCAGCCGCGCGCCGATGATCAGCGAGGCCGGCCACGACGCGCTGATCGGCCACCTCGACGCGGGCCAGAGCGACCACGCCGGCTGGATGCCCGCGGGCGAGCGCACGCCGTTCGGCTGGCACCTGCCCGCCGGCGACGCCGAGCGCGTGCCGTGGCACGATATGGCGAGCCACGGGTCCTTCGTCCTGCTCGCCGGCGGCCTCGGCCATCGCTACGCCGGCCGCGAGCACGGCGCGCCCGCGGTCCACGGCTACGCCAGCGATGACTACCTGACCATGACCGTCCTCGGCGGCCGCAACCCGATGTGCGAGGGCCCGTTCTCGCGCAACGCCGTGATGACCTACTGGCTGCTGCACGACCTCTGCGCCGAGCTCGCGCAGCGCGACCTGCTCACGCACGAGTTCGCCGCGAACATCCACCAGCAGCGCGTGCAGTTCAGCGACGGCGCGCAGGTCACCGTCAACCGCGGCGCGACTGATTGGCAGGTCGGGGGCGCGGTGCTGCCGCGCTACGGCTTCGTCGCGCGCGCGGGCAACGTGACCGCCGACATCACGCGGCGCGAGGGACAGGTGAGCGCGCTGGCGCGCAACGGCACGCTGCTGTTTGTGGACGCGCGGCCCCAGAGTCCGCAGGAGCGCGCCTATGTGCGCGTACAGGGCACGCGGTTCGAGGACCTCGGCGGCGGACGCGGCCGTTTGCACCTTGCGTGGGACGTGCTCCAGCCCGTGCCGGAGGCCTATCACCTCTTCATCCACTTCACCAATCCCGGGCAGAAACTGCACGAGGGGATCGTCACGCAGGGCGGGAGCAAGATTGCCGCCGCGCAGTGGCGGCAGCCGGGCGCGTTCACCAGCACGGTCGAGTTCGTGATGCCCACGGACGTGAAGCTGCCCGAAGGACTCGGCGTCCGCATCGGCTTCTATGCGCCCAAGCTGCAGGGCGGCCGCCTGCGCATGGCCGGCAATGCCGACGCCGGCCAGCGCGTCCGCTGCGGCTCGATCCGCCAGGCCAAGGATGGCGCGCTGACCTGGAGCGCTGATCCCGCCGATGAAGATGTCGCGCTGCTGGAGAGCCGGCTCAACCTGACCGGCAAGCTCGTGGACTTCGGGCCCGTCCGCACCGCCGGCGCCTTCCGGCTCGATACCGGCAAGGCCGGCGAGTGGCTGCTGACGCCGCTGCCGGATGCGCTGCCGTTCGCGGTGGAACTCAAGCTCGACCAACTCGGCGCCGCCGGCGCGAAGGTGGCGCGCGTGACGAGCGTGGACGAGGACGGCAAGGAACTCGCCGCCCTCACCTGCACACAGACCGGTGACCGCGCCAGCTTCCAGACCGCGACCGGCGCCTTCGCCTATCGCATCAAGCTGGACCGCTAAACGAGCGCGGGTTGAAAAAATCACGGGGATTTTTCCAGGCCTTGGGAATCTCCGGTTTTCCCCGCCATTGGAAAACCTGTGTGGTTGTGTTACAACGCCGCGGCATTTTTGCGAGGCACACATGAATAGAACCGAACTGCTCAAGACCATCACCGATCTTTCACATGAATTCGGCACCACCGAGTATGTCCGGGGCGGCGGTGGCAATACGTCATGCAAGACCGCCGACACGCTGTGGGTGAAACCCTCGGGCACAACGCTCGCCGGCCTGCAGCCGGAAACGTTCGTGGCGATGGACCGCGCCGCGCTGCAAAAACTGTACACGCTTGCCATCCCCACGGAAGCCGCTGCACGCGAAGAGCAGGTGAAGGAGGTGATGGCCGCGGCGGTCAAGCCCGGACAAAATGCGCGTCCCTCGGTCGAGGCGCCGTTGCACGATGTCTTGCACGGGACTTTCGTGGTGCATGTGCATCCGGCGGAAGTCAACGGTCTGACCTGTGCGCGCGATGGCCGGGCCGCCTGCCTCAAGCTGTTCCCGGAGGCCCTCTGGATTCCCTACATTGATCCCGGTTATACGCTTTGCATGGACGTGCGCCGCCGCGTGCTCGATTTCACCGCGCAACATGGCCAGCCACCGTCCCTGCTGATTCTGGAGAACCACGGCATCTTTGTCACCGCCGACACGCCCGCGGAAATCCGCTTGATCTACCGTCGCGTGATGGACGAGGTGCGCAACGAATATGCCGCGGCGGGCATCGCCACGGTGTTGCCGGTGGCGCCGCCAGCGTTGCCGGACGTGGTCGCGCGCGTTGCCGATGAACTGCGCGACGCATTGAGCAGCCACGCGACGGGCATCGCCTATTCCGGCCGGTTCGCGGTGGTCAACGGCCCGCTCTCGCCTGACCACATTGTCTATGCCAAGAGCTTTCCCTTCGTCGGCGAACCGACGCGTCCCAACATCGAGGCTTTTCGCCAGAAACATGGTTACGCCCCGATGATTGTCGTCACGCCGATCGGCGTGTTCGGGGTGGGCGCGAGCCAGAAGAAAGCGGCACTCGCGCTGGAATTGGCGCAGGACGCCGCGCTGGTCGTGCAACTCACGGCCGCGTTTGGCGGTGTGCAGTTCATGGCCGACCGCGCCCGCGAGTTCATCGAGCATTGGGAAGTGGAATCCTATCGCGCCAAGCAGATGGCTTAAGACAGGATTTGCGCTGCCGTGTCCATGCCGATCATCGCCTTTTTTTCGCTGCCGGGTTTCCTGGTTGTGCTGGGCCTGTTGCTTTTCCTGCTGCCCTCTTCCGTCGTGAAACGCGGTCTGGGCGGTTTGGCCAACCGGCTGGGGCGCGTCGTTGGCAACCTCGCCGGCGGGCGGGAGCATGCGCGGTCATGGCGTCAGCGACCACGTGAGTTGGCGATGCTGGCCATGGAAGAGGAAGAGGCTCGGCGAATTTTGGGACTGCCCGGAGCCATCACGCCGGAGGAACTCAAACGCCGCTGGCGCGAACTCTCCAGGCAATATCATCCCGACCAGGTGCATCACCTCGGCCCCAAACTCAAAGCCGTGGCCGAACGGGAGATGAAGGCAATCAACGCCGCCTACGATTATCTGCGCAAAAAATATGGCGCGTGAGCCGCGCTCAAGCTTGGGAAAAGCCCCGGCGTCAGGGTCGTTGGGGCCCGCAGGCGCAACGGTCGGTGGGCGTTCTGAAGCGTGGTTCCATGATGCGGGTGAAAAAGAGCGCCGCGAGCACGCCCCCGAGCAACGGGGCGGCGATATAGACGTGGAAAAATCCGCCGACGCGATCGGGGAACGCGGCGTCGCCCCAGCCCGCGCACCACGCCACCAGCCGCGGGCCAAAATCGCGAGCGGGATTGAAACCCGCTTGTGTCAGCGGAGCCAGCAGACAGATGAGCGCGGTGACGGTCAGGCCAATGAAGACCGGGGCGAGTGCGTTATCGGGCCGGCCCAGATTACAGCCTTCGGTCAGGGCGAAGATCAGCAAGACGAGGAGGAAGGTGCCGAGCGCTTCGGCCCCCATCGCCAGCGGCAACGAAACCACCGCCCCGGCCCCGGGTTGGTGATAGAATTCGCCGAAGATCATGGCCGTTGCGACCGAGGGGGCCGTGCCGCGGATAATACCCAGACTCTGTTCATGGGCCGCGATGCTGGGGCCGAACAGGGCCAGGAGCGTGACGCCAGCCAGAATGGCACCGCCCAACTGCGCCGCGATGTAGCCGGGCAACTTGCGCGCGGCCATGCGGCCGCTCAGGACCATCGCGAGACTGACCGCGGGATTGAGGTGCGCGCACGAGAGGTGGCGCGTCAGATAGATGGCGAGCGTGACGCCAAAACCCCACACCAAGGCCACGGGCAGCAGGCCGTGATGCGCCTTGAAAAGGACGGTACCGGCCACCGCGCCGCAGCCGAAGAGAACGAGTACGAAGGTGCCCAGTCCTTCGCCCAACATATTGCGACTTGTTTCCGGTAAGGTTTTCATGGCCGCCCTCATGTCTGGATGGTGTAGGGAGGGAAAATAGCGGGTCTTCCAGGGATTGGAAAGGTCGGGGTCCGGTTTTTCCAAGGCTTGGAAAAGGGCGGGCGGGACCTGTTGCCGAAACGCGGCCGTTCTGCCAAGGATGCGCCGATACGGCGATGGGAGCTTGGGGCTCCGCTCCCATGGCGCGTTCAAAAAGTAGACGAAGATGCGTAGGGGAGGGGGGCCGCGAAACCGTTGGCCTTAGACGTCTGCGTGCGCTCCCGGAACTTTCAGGAGCGCCTCCAAACGTTGCTCGCGGATGCCGAAGAATTCCTTGAGCGCGGCGACCTGCTGCCAGCTTTTCGCCGTGTGGGTTGGGGATGGGGTCTTTTTGATGCCGAGGATCATCTTGTTCTTGTCGGTGTGTTCAAGGGCGATGAACTCGAACACCTTGACGTCATAGCCGCTGGCTTCAAGGAGCAGGGCGCGCAGGCCATCGGTCACCAACTCGGCGGTTTGCGCGGCATGAATGCCGTGTTGCAAGATGGGCTGCAATACCGGCGGGGCGACCAGTTGCGGGCGGACTTCCTTGTGGCAGCAGGGCGCGCAGAGAATCAGGGACGCACCCGCATGGATACCGAGGTGCAGGGCGAGATCGGTCGCCGTGTCGCACGCGTGCAGGGCCAGCAGCACATCGAGCTTGGACGGCGCATAGTCCTCCAGCCCGCCCTGGCGGAAGGTCAGTCCCGCGCATTTTTCGTGTTCGGCCACATTGCTGCAGAGCCTGACCAGTTCGGGCCGGAGTTCCACGCCGGTCAGGTTGACTGTACGGGAGCAGGTGTGATGCAGATAGTCGTGCAGGGCAAAGGTCAGATACCCTTTACCGCAGCCGAAATCCACGAGGTCGAGCGTTGTTTGCTTCGCGAGCGGCGACTCCGCCAGCGCGTGATCGAAGATTTCCAAGAACTTGTTGATCTGTTTCCACTTGTGGGCCATCGAGGGCTTCACCACGTGCGCGGCATCGGTGAGGCCGAGCGCGTGGAGGAACGGGCGGCGATGGTCGAGCAGCCGCCGCTTCGCGCGGTTGTGCTGTGTCGCCGGCGCGGGCGGCTGGGCCGCCGCGCCGCGCGTCAGCCGCGCCACGCCTTTGCGGCTGCATGCCAGATGAAAATCTTCCTTGGATGTCAGCAGATGCGCCGCGCGGAATTCTTTCCCAAGCCGGTTGGCGATTTCAGTCAGACCATCCGCGATGGAAAAATTCCTGGTGAGGTCGCGCGTCTCATGATGGAAGACAAAACTCAAGTGGCGGCCGGCCTTGAGTTCCACCAGGCGGATCTCCAGTTTCTTCAGGTCGGTTTCTGGTCCGTGATAGGCGGAAAGCACGAGCTTGAGCAACGTGCCTTGTTCCAGATGCGCGCGCAGCGCGGCAAGAAAGCGGATGACCGGTTCAGGTTGCGCGGCTGGAGCCGTCATGTTCAGGCCGGGGCATCCTTGGGTGCGGTGGAGCGCGGCGCGTTCTTCGTCACATCCCAATAGGGCGAGATGCGCCGCAGCCGCGCGACCACATCGGGGAAGATCGCGATCAGGTTCTCGACCTCGGCGGCCGAGTTATAGCGGCTGAAGCTGAAGCGGACCGAGCCGTGAAGCGCCGTGAAGGGGATGTGCATCGCCTGGAGCACGTGCGAGGGCTCCAGCGAACCGGAGGTACAGGCCGAGCCGCTGGAGGCGCAAACGCCCTGTGCGTTCAGCTCGTAGAGAATGCTCTCGCCCTCGATATAGTGGCAGGCGAGGTTCAGCGTGTTCGGCAACCGCGGCGCACCGCGTCCGTTGACTTCGAGGTAGGGAATCTTCTCGACCAACACCGTCTCCAGCTTGTCGCGCAACTGGCGGATGCGCTCCTCCTCGCCCATGCGTTCGATGGCGAGGCGGCAGGCGCGGCCGAAGCCGGCGATGTAGGGCACGTTCTCCGTGCCGGCGCGGCGGCCGTTTTCCTGGTGACCACCGATCAGCAGCGGGCGGATGGGCGTGCCGCGCTTGATATAGAGTGCGCCGACGCCCTTCGGTGCATGCAACTTGTGGCCGGAGCAGCTCAACAAGTCCACGTGCTGGAACCCGCCCTTGAGGTCCACCGGGATTTTGCCGAGGGACTGCGTTGCGTCGGTATGAAAAACAATCGCGGGGTTCGTCTCATGCGCGATGCGGGCCATTTCGGCGACGGGGAAGAGGACGCCGGTCTCGTTATTGGCATGCATGATGGTGACGAGCAGCGTGTCGGATCGCAACGCGCGAACGTAGGCGCCCAAGTCGAGTTGGCCGGCGCGATCCACCGGGAGAAAGGTGACGTCATAGCCCTGCCGCGCCATGTCTTTGCAAACTTCCAGCACGGCGGGGTGCTCGACGGCCGTGGTGATGATGTGTCGCCGTTGGGGGTTGGCACGCGCCACGCCGGTGATTGCCCAGTTGTTGCTCTCGGTGGCGCATGAGGTAAACGTGAGCTGCGTCGGCGCGATGCCGCCGAGCAGCGCAGCGACGTCTTTGCGCGCGTCCTTGACCGCCTCGGAAACCCGCCGGGCTTGGTCGTAGGCGGAACTGGGGTTGAAAAACTGGTCGGTCAGGAAGGGTTGAATCGCGGCGACGACTTCCGGGGCGACAGGCGTGGTGGCGTTGTTGTCCGCGTAAATGATGTTCATGGTCAGACCGAAATCACCCGCAGCTTCTCATTCACGGATTCCTTGAGCGTTCGTTCGACCATCAACTTCAAGGTCGCCGTGGCGCCCGGACAACCGGCGCACGCGCCCATCAGTTTGCAGTAAACGAGATCGTCCTTTACATCAATGACTTCAATATCGCCGCCATCATGGCGCAGGGCCGGGCGGATGGATTCATCAATGACCTTCTCGATCTTCTTATAAAGTTGTACAGGCGAAAGCACAGCGGGCGCGGTGGCGACCGGCGCGGGCGCGGCCTCGGTGGAAGGCTTGCGGCCCCAAACCTCGTCGAGGAGGTCCTGCAAACCGCCCGGCGCGTGGTGACACGCGCCGCACGCCCCGCCGGCCTTGATCGCGCCGGTGATCTCCGCGATGGTCCGCAAGTTGAGTTCCTTGATCTTGCGCCGGATATAGGGTTCGGTCATGGAGAAGCATTTGCAGACGATGCGGCCTTCGTCCTCGCCCTTGTCCTTGAGGTGGACGCCAATCTTTTCCAAGTCCACGCCGCGCTTTTGCGCCCAGTTAAAGACCGCGGCCTCCAGCGCCTCTGCGCCCATCACCGAGCAGTGAATCTTCTGCGCGGGCAGACCCTCAAGGAACTTCACGATGTCCTGGTTGGTGATCTGCAGCGCCGTGACCGGCGTGTAATGACCCTGCTCGATCAGCGTGCAGAGCGCCTCCGACGCCGCAATCGCCGAGGTGCAGCCGAACGTCAGGTAGCGCGCCTCGGTGATGACATCCTGTAATGGATCGCTCGCATGCTTCTGCACGCGGAACGTGAACCGCAACGCGTCGCCGCAGACGATCGAGCCATGCTCGCCAAAGCCGTCCGGGTTTTCGACCTCGCCCAGATGCGTGCCCGGTGCGCCATGCACCGCGTTCATAAAAATCTGCCGTGTCTTCTCGCTATATTCCCAAGCCATGAGTGGTCTCCAAATTTGGCGCGGCTAATCTAGCGTATCTTTTTCCGGTTTCCAATCCCGCCTTGCGGCGTAGATTATCGCGGGCCTATACATGCAGGCTGTACTCCAACCGCCGCGCTTCCTCGTGGATCGGATGCTGGTCCGATTGGGGAAATATCTGCGCATCATCGGCGTAGACGCAACGTGGCACCTCGACCTCGCGCTGCCGTTCCTTATCGCCCGCGCCAATGCCGAGGGGCGGGTGTTTCTGACTCGCAACCTGCACTTGGCCGACGTGCGCCCGCAGCCCGGCCGCGTCCTTGTCCTCGCTGACTCCGAGCCGGTGGCGCAGTTCCAGCGACTGCTGGGCGCATTCGGGCTCGATCCCCAGGCGCGGCTGTTTTCGCGTTGTATCCGTTGCAATGTCACGCTTGAGGCTGCCGCCGACAAAACGGCGCTCTGCGGCCGCGTCCCTGAGAATGTCCTTGCGCAGTATGCGCATTTTTTTACCTGCCCACGCTGTGGCACGGTGTTCTGGAAGGGCAGCCACGTCCGCAACAGTGCCGCAAATTGCGCCTGCCCTCGGCCGAGGAAAGTGGAAGCTTGTTTTTTCCAGGCCCTGGAAAAGTATGCTGTGCAGGTTTCCAAGCGTCGGGGAAACATACTGCGGCCATTTCCAATCTTTGGAAACGTGGTAAGCTCGCGCGCCCATGAAGCAGCGCCTCGACCAATTGCTGGTGCAGCGCGAGTTCGCCGAAAGCCGCGAGAAGGCCCAACGCCTGATCCTCGCCGGCGCGGTCCGTGTGGCGGACCAGGTGGCCACAAAGCCGGGCCACGACTACGCCGACGATGTGATGATCACCGTGGACCAGCCGGAGCGGTTCGTCAGCCGCGGCGGCGAGAAACTTGAGGGCGCGTTTCAGCATTTCCATCTGAACGTCACGGGCAAGCTGTGCGTGGATATCGGCGCCTCGACCGGCGGCTTCACGGACTGCCTGCTGCAGCACGGCGCGGCACGTGTCTTCGCCGTGGACGTGGGGAAGGGGCAGCTCCACTGGAAGCTACGCAACGATCCGCGCGTGGTGGTACTCGATGGCCTTAATGCGCGTTTTCTGCGGGCTGAACATCTGCCCGCGCTGCCGCAGATGGCCACGGTGGATGCGTCGTTCATCTCCTTGACCCTCGTGCTGCCCGCTGTTAAAGAATTGCTCGCGCCGGGTGGCGAAATCGTCACGCTCATCAAGCCGCAGTTTGAGGCCGGCCGCGCGGAGGTCGGCAAGGGCGGCGTGGTGCGCGATCCGCTCGTACGGCAGCGGGTGGTTGAGCGCGTGCGCGCGTTTGGCGAGGATCGGCTCGGCTTGCAGTGGGTGGGCGTCTGCGCGTCGCCGCTGCTCGGCCCGGCGGGCAATGTGGAATTTCTCGCGTACTGGAAGAAGCCATGAAAACCATCGGTGCGATCGTCAACGTGAAAAAGCCGGAAGCGGCCGACACCCTCAAGCGGCTGGTCGTCAAGGCCAAGGCGCTCGGCCAGAAGCTGCTCGTCACGGCCGACGCCGCGGCGCTGCTGCCCAACCTCAAGCCGGTGGGTGAGGCCGAACTGCTGGAGAAAGCGGAGGCGCTGATTGTGCTCGGCGGCGATGGCACCATGCTCGGCGCCGTGCGTCTGCTCGCTGGCCGCGCCACGCCGCTGCTCGGCGTCAATATCGGCAGCCTCGGCTTCATGACCAGCGTACCGGAAGAGGAGCTGGAGAACGCGCTCGCCGCGCTTGTCGCTGGCAAATGCGCGCTGGAGTCACGCAGCCTGATGGCCTGCCGCCACAAACCCGCGCATGGCGCGGCGCGCGAATTTCAGGCGCTCAACGAACTGGCGATCGGGTGGGGCGCCACCTCCAAGATGGTCACGCTGGAGGTCACGGTGGATGACGAACCGGTGACCGCTTACGCCTGTGACGGCATAATCATCGCCACACCGACCGGCAGCACCGGCCACTCGCTCTCCGCCGGCGGCCCGCTGCTGCATCCGCAAACGCCGGCCTTCATCGTCACCGTCGTCTGCCCGCATACCTTAAGCACGCGCCCGCTGGTCGTCGCCGATAGCAGCGTTATCGGCCTCCGCGTCTCCAACGCGCCCAAGCAACTGCTCTTCTCCAGCGACGGCCAGGAGCATCCGCTCGGCCAGGGTGACAGGCTCGAAATCCGCCGCAGCCCGGACCAGGTGCGCTTTGCGCATCTGCCCGGCTACAGCTACTTCGCCGTGCTCCGCCAGAAGCTGCACTGGCGCGGCTCCAGTCTCCTTTGACCGCCTCGCCGGAGTACAATTGAACCCGCACCAACACCAGCCGTCGTCGCCGTTTTCCAAACCCCTTGGAAAACAGAGGCCAGAGGTCAGAAGTCAGAGATCAGAGGGCAGCGGTCAGCCATTCGGGCGAACATCGAACACCGAACATCCAACATCGAACATCGAAGGCCGGCGAAACGAGACACGAGACCAGAGACGAGAGACCAGAGACCAGGGACACGAGACCCGCGACACGAGAAGCGAGACCTCTTCCGTCGAGCTGCTCGCGCCGGCGGGCGATCGCGATGCCGCCCTCGCGGCGCTGCACTACGGCGCCGACGCCCTCTACTGCGGGCTGGAGCGTTTCTCCGCGCGCGCCGAGGCGACGAACTTCGCGCCAGAACAGCTCGGCGAACTGGTCGCCTACGCGCACTCGCTGACGCCACGCCGCCGCATCTTCGTCACGGTCAATACGGTGGTCCTCGAACGCGAACGCGACGCGTTGCTCGAGTCGCTCGACACGCTCGACCAGCTCGGTGTGGATGCGATCATCGTGCAGGACCTCGGCGTCCTGCGGTTCGCGCGGAAATATTTTCCTCGCCTCGCGCTGCATGCGAGTACGCAACTCGCGGTCCACAACCTCGCCGGCGCCGAGGCGCTGCGCGAGCTGGGCTTCCGGCGCGTTACGCTCGCGCGCGAGCTGACGCTCGACGAAGTCCGCGCGATCTCCGCCGCGTGTGGCATCGAGACCGAGGTCTTCATCCACGGCGCGCTCTGCTACTGCTACAGCGGACTTTGCCTCTACTCCAGCCAGTTGCGCGGCCGCAGCGGCAACCGCGGCCGCTGCGCCTATCCCTGCCGGGAGCTGTTTTCCACCAGCCATCAGCCATCCGCCATCAACCATCCTCCCTCCGGCTTCGCCTTTTCCATGAAGGACCTCGCGTTGCCGGAGCGCGTCGCCGAACTGCGCGCGGCGGGCGTCGCGAGCATGAAGATCGAGGGTCGCAAGAAGACCGCGCTCTATGTGGGCGCGACGGTGGACTATTACCGCCGCCAGCTCGATGGCCAGCTCGCGCCCGGCGAGGCGAGCGCCCGGCAGGAAGACCTGCGGACGATTTTCGCGCGGCCATGGACCAACCTCTATGTGGGCGGGCGCAGCCAGCGCGGCGCGGTGGATAGCGAGATCGTCGGCCATCGCGGCGCGGTGATCGGGCGTGTCGAGGCTGTGGTTGCGCATGGCGGCGGCAGCGCGCGGCTGCGCTTCAAGACCACCCGCGCCTTGGAGCGGCACGATGGCCTGCAGGTGGATCTGCCCAACGGCGGCAAACCGTTCGGCTTCCCGATTGACGTACTGCGGCTCGGCGGCAAGAACGTGATCTCCGCGCCCGCCGGCGCGGTGGTCGAGGTCGAGCTGCCGCACGCGCATCCGCAACTGCCGATGGGCGCGGCGCTCTACTGCTCCTCGTCGCAGGCCGTGAAGCGCAGCTATCCTTTCTCGCGCCCCAAGCCCGGCGTGTTCAAGGCACGCCAGCCAGTGGCCATCACCTGCACGCTGACGCCGGATAAGATTTCCGCGCGTACGGATGCAGGTGCGAAGGCGGAGCTGGCGGGAAGTTTTCAGCCCGCCAAGGAAGCGGCGCGCATGGCCGCGGCGGCGCGTGGCGCGTTCGAGAAGCTGGGTGACACCCGCTTCGAGCTGGCTGCGTTCACACTGGAGAATCCGCACAGCTTGTTCGCGCCGGTCTCGCTGCTCAACGACCTGCGCCGCCAGTTGTGCGCCGCGCTCGATGGCAAGCTGGCCGGACAAACCACCGGGCGCCTCGCCCGCATCCGCAGCGCCGCCGAAACCGATCTGCCGCCGCCGGTTGCGACGGGCGACGAGCGCTGGCTGCTGAAGGTTGATAAGCCGGGCTGCCTCTATGCTTTCGCCGCCGAGGATTGGCGCGGCGTCGAGGAAGTCAGTGTCGCGGCCGAAGTCGAGCCGTTGCCCAAGCTGCTGGATGAACTAGAAAAGCTGGGCGGTGTGATCGGCCGCGAGAAAATCCGCCTCGCGCTGCCGGTGATCACGCGTCGTTGGGAAGAACAGGATTTGCTCGCGCGCGTCGCCGCGCTGCGTGCCGCCGGCTGGCAGAGGTGGGAGGCGGCGAATGTTTCGGCGTGGGCGTTCCTTGGATTGTCTTCCGCTTGTGGGCGGGACTTCCAAGTCCCGCGAACCCACGCTGCCCATGCGACAGACGCGGAAGCTTTAGCTCCCGCCTACCAAGCCGGCTTGGACTTGGTCGCCGACTGGCCGCTCTACACCCTGAACACCGCCGCCGCCGCGCAACTTCTCGCGCTGGGTGCAAGCCGCGTGACGCTCTCGCCGGAGGATGGGCTCGATAACATGCGCGAGCTGCTGAAGACGCTCGGCGAGCGTGCGGTGGTGATCGTGCATCAGGATACGCCGCTCTACATCGCCGAGACCTGCCCGGTCGCGAGCCTGACTGGCGAATGCCCGGGGCCGGGCCGGTGTGAGTTCAAGGAACTGGAGATGGTGTCGGAGGCGGGCGAGCACGTCATGGCGATCAACCGCCGCTGCCGCACCTACACCATCAACCGCCATCCGTTCTGTCTGGCGGGCCGGCTCGCCGCGTTGCGCGCGGCGGGCGCGCGGCGGCTGCGCGCGGATTTCATTCTGCGCCCCTATGCCGCGACCGACGTCGCGCGCATTTGGCGCGATCTGCGCGCCGGCCGTGCCGCGCCCGGCGCGCATCTGGGGAATTTCGACCGCGGGCTGCTGTGAGGGTGGGGCGAGGCGTCTTCTGTAGCGGCGACCTGCGGTCGCCGTCGGCAGCCATAGGCCGCCGCTACAGCGGGCGGAGGGAACATCGAATCCCGAACAGCACGGTTGATCCAACCCAATACGGGAGGGCGAGCGTATTCGCGAGTCGTTTTCTTTACACCGCGACGCAGGTAAAGATCGTGTAGGGCAGATAAGCGGTGAAGCCGCGGCGCGTGGTCTCAAAAACCTTGGAACATGAGCCGCAGTTGGCCGCGAGCGCCTTCTGGATCTGCACCAGTCTGGCCGGGGCGAGGTTGTAGCGGCGGGCGAGGTCCTGCGAGCCGAGCGGCAGCGGCGGTGCGGAGTTGGAGGCTTCGACCTGCCAGCCGGCCTCGGTCAGCGCCATGCACAGCGCAGTCACCATCGGGTACCACTTGCCCGTGCCCATCAATTGATAGAGCTCGTTCAAACACTTGGCGGCGGCGGCATCCTCGAAGCACGCGGTCTGGTGGATGAACCGTTCGCCGGGCCGCATGAGCCGCCGCAACTTCTTCAGGTTCGGCACGAACCTGTCCTTGCCGAAGTAATGGAGCACGGAGCGCATGATGAACAGCGCCCGTTCGTCCTTCTTCGCAAACTGCGCCCGGCGCAGTTCGGGCAGCGACACCTGGATGTGTTTGACGCGCGGGTCGTGGACCTGCTCAAGCTGTTCGGCGGAAGCGTCGAGGTTGATCAGCCGCGCGTTGGCCGCGAGGCCGTGGCGGGCCAGCTCGTGCAGCATGAAGCCCGTGCCGCCGCCAAGGTCCACGATCACCTGCGGCAGGGCGCGCCTGGCGGCCGTCTGGATGGCCTTGGTCAACGGCTCGGCGACGGCATGGCTCGCAAAATAGCCCCCATGAATCCGGTCCCATTCCGCGCCGTGGATGGCGCGCTCGCGCTGCATTTCCTTCTGTTCAGTATCCGTGGTCGTTTCGGTGGCGGACATGAAAAGGTTCCTTTCGCGCGCGGAGGATAGCGCGTGCCTTCTGGTGGCGCACGGAAAAACCGTTCGCGGCGGCGCGTCGCCTGTGGTAGTTTCCGCGCGGAATTCCGGCCGGCTGATTTTTCCAGGGATGGGAAAGGGCGCACTGCGTTTTTTCCGGGGCTTGGAAAAAGTCTGCGGGAAAATTTCCGAGGCTTGGGAAAAGCGGCGTGATTTTTTCCACGCCTTGGAAAAAGCGGCGCCGGATGTTCCAAGCCTTGGAAAGGACAACATGAGAAGCGATATCGTCAAGAAGGGTTTCGAGCGCGCGCCGCACCGCAGCCTGCTGCGGGCGACCGGCGTGGATGAGGCGGCCATGAGCAAGCCGTTCATCGCCATCTGCAATTCCTATACCGATGTCATCCCCGGCCACGTCCACCTGCGCCAGGTCGGCGACCTGATCAAGAAGGAAGTCATCAAGGCCGGCGGCACGCCGTTCGAGTTCAACTGCATCGGCATCTGCGACGGCATCGCGATGGGCCACACGGGCATGAAGTATTCGCTGCCCAGCCGCGAGTTGATCGCCGACTGCGTCGAGACGATGGCGAACGCGCACGCGTTCGACGCGATGATCTGCATTGCCAACTGCGACAAGATCGTGCCCGGCATGATCATGGGCGCGCTGCGCGTCAACATCCCGACGATCTTCGCCAGCGGCGGTCCGATGCTGGCCGGCCAGCAACACGAGGGCAAGGTGCTGGATCTGATCAGCGTCTTCGAGGGCGTCGGCGCGCACAAGGCGGGGAAGATCACCGAGGCGCAACTGGAGGAAATCTCGTGTAAGGCGTGCCCTGGTCCCGGCTCGTGCTCCGGCATGTTCACCGCGAACTCGATGAACTGCCTGTGCGAGGCGATTGGCTTGGCGCTGCCGGGCAACGGGACGATTCCCGCCGTGGACCCGCGCCGGCGCAAGCTCTGGCGCGAGGCCGCGCGCCGCATCATGGTGATGCTGAAGGACAATCTGTGCCCGCGCGACATCGTCACGCAGGACGCGCTCGATAACGCGTTCATGCTCGATATGGCGATGGGCGGCAGCACGAATACCGTCCTGCATACGCTCGCCATCGCGCACGAGGCGGGCGTCGCCTATGACCTCGACCGCATCAACGACCTCTCCCGGCGCACGCCGAACATCTGCAAGGTCTCGCCGTCGTCGGCCTATCACGTCGAGGACGTGGACAAGGCGGGCGGCATCAGCGCGATCCTCAAGGAGATCAGCCGGATCGAGAACCTGCTGAACCTCGACTGCCCGACCGTCACCGGCAAATCGCTCGGCAAGAACATCGCGCGCGCCAAGGTGCTCGACCCGGCGTGCATCCGGCCGCTGGCCAACGCCTACAGCCCGGAAGGCGGACTCTTCATCCTGCGCGGCAACCTCGCGCCGGAGGGCGCGGTCATCAAGACTGCCGGCGTGGACCCGAAGATGCACAAGCACACCGGCCCGGCGATCATCTTCGAGAGCCAGGAAGAGGCATGCGAAGGCATCCTCGCCGGCAAGGTCCAGCCCGGCCACGTCGTCATCATCCGCTACGAGGGGCCGAAGGGCGGGCCCGGTATGCAGGAGATGCTCGCGCCGACGAGTTACATCATGGGTCGCGGACTGGGCGACAAGGTCGCGCTGATCACCGACGGCCGTTTCAGCGGCGGCACGCGCGGCGCGTGCATCGGCCACGTCTCGCCGGAGGCCGCCGAGGGCGGACCGATCGCACTCGTGCGCGATGGCGACATCATCGAGATTGATCTGCCGGCCCGCACGATCCACATGCGGATCACCGAGGAAGAGTTCGTCGAGCGCAAGGCCGCGTGGTGGCCGCGGGAGCCGCGGTTCAAGACCGGCTGGCTCGCGCGCTACACCAAGTTCGCAACCAACGCCTCCAACGGCGCGGTGCTGAAGGTCTAACTCCAGAGGTCGCGTTCCACCGCAGACCGTGGCTCACTGGTTTCTGTTCATATCAGGCTGGGCCGGGCACCGGCTTGACACCCGATGCGTGATGCGTGATGCTGCCGCCGTGCGAACGACCTTGGACATAGATACTGATGCTTTGCTGGCCGCCAGACAACTGGCCCAACAGCGGCAGGCGACGATGGGGCAGATCGTTTCCGATCTCATCCGGCAGGCCTTGTCGCCACGCCGTCCGGCGGCACAGCGTAATCGTGTCCCGCTCTTCCCCGCGCGAAAAGGGGGCCAGGTGGTGACACTGGAACTGGTCAACCGTCTGCGCGATGAGAAACCATGAGCATCTTCCTGCTGGATGTGAACCTTCTCTTGGCGCTGTGCGATCCCCATCATGTGCATCACGAGGCGGCGCACCATTGGTTTGAGCCGCGTGGGCAGCGTGACTGGGCCACGTGTCCCCTCACGGAAAACGGTTTCGTCCGGGTGGCCTCGCAGCCGGCCTATCCCTCCTCGCCCGGCGGGCCGGCTGTGGTTCGTGATTTGCTGATCAAATTCTGTACCCATCCGCATCATCACTTCTGGCCCGATGACATCACTTGGCGAGACGAAAATATTTTCCATCCGGCCACGACCCTGACGCCGGGGCAAGTGACCGATGTCTATCTACTGGGTTTGGCTGCGCAACATGGCGGCAAGCTGGCGACCCTCGACCGGCGAATTCCGGTCAGCATGGTGAAGCAAGGTTCCGCCGCGCTGGAGTTGCTGGCGGGCTAAGGTGGCACGAACAAGTTTGTCGCATGAAGGCATGGCAGGTGAAAGCGTGTCCATAATTTCCATCAGGCTGGGTGGTGATGGGGGACTCTGGCGGCTGGCCGGGCCGGGCGGGGTGGAGTTGCGCGTCGAGAATTTGCGCGAGGCGAAGCCGGCGGAGATGGCGCTGCTGCCGTTGCTGCCGGCGTTCGAGGGGCGCGTGGTCCTTCCGCATACCGGCGGGTCGCCGCTCATCCCCGCGGTCATCGCCACTCTCAATCCGGCTGCGATGGTCGAGCTCGTCGAGCAGGACCAGCACGACGCGCGGTTGCTGCGCGCCAAGCTCGCGCCGCTGCACAATGTCCGCGTCTTATGCGCCACCGATGCCGAGCAGGTGGATGCGCCGCGCCAAGCCGGTGTGCTGCTGCTGCCCGACCGCCTTGATCGCCTGCTGGCCTTCGACTTCATCGAGCGCCTCGACCACATCCTGCCCGCCGGCAGCCCCGTACTTGCGTTGATGACGAAGAAACGAGCGGCGGACCTGGGCCACAAGCTTGAGCAGCATCTGCGCAAGCGCCATCCGTTGCCGGCTGATAAGAGCGTGGTCATCCTGCAAGGTTTTGCCGGTGGCGATCCGGCGGCGTGGACGCCGCGCCTGCACGAGTTCGAGGCCAGCACGCCGACGGAAAAAGTCCGCCTCTGCACGCGGCCCGGTGTTTTCGCGCACGGGCGGCCCGATACCGGCGGGCTGGCGCTCGCCGAATCCGCCGAGGTGCAGCCGGCGACGAAGCTGCTGGAACTCGGTTGCGGCTGCGGGCTGGTCGGCCTGCTGCTGGCGGCGCGGCTCAAGGCTGGCGCGCAGTTTGTGCTGGTGGATTCCAGCGCGCGCGCCGTCGAGTGCGCGCGGCGCGGCGCGGAACTGAACGGCTTTAAGAACATCGCGGTCGAACTGGCCGATGACTACGCGGCCGGGCCGGGCGCCTTCGATGTCGTGCTCGGCAATCCGCCCTATTACGCGCAACGGCGCATCGCGGAGTATTTCATCGCGGTGGCCGCGCGGGCGCTGCGGCCGGGCGGGACCTTGTGGCTGGTCACCAAGCACGGCGGCGAGATGGATGAGCTCGCCGCCGCGCATCGCTTCTCGGTCGAAACGCGCCACCGGCGCGGCTACGACATCAGCGTCTGCCGCCAGCCCGCCTGATTTAGAAGATCAGGTGGAAGGCGTGGCGGAGGACGTCCATGATCGCCGCGTATTCCTCATAGACCCACGTGAATTCGTTCAGCAGGCGCCCGCCAAAATCCCGCCACGAGGGCGAGGCCAGCACACAAATCCAGATGCCGAGCGTCAGCATGTTGATCAGGTAGATCAGCGTCCACGAAAACACGCGGCCGTGTTCGAGGATGTCGGGCTGGCGCTGGCGCAGCGCGTGCAGGGTGAAGACCAGATGGAACGCCCACGTCAGGCCGAGCAGGCCGTACCAGAGTGGACGGTAGGCGCGCACATCGAAGAAGTGGTTGCACGCGAGATAGGCGATCAATAGCAGGACCGTGTAGAGCGGGAAGATGTAGGGGGCGAGCGTGATCAGGACGTTGGACTTGGTCAGCGTGACACTGCCGCCGGAGGACTTCACCTGCATGTGCTTGACGCGCGCGCCCATTGCCACGCCCCAGAGCGCGTGGGTCAGCTCATGGGCGAGCACGTAGGTTTTCATCGGCGCGGGCAGGGCGAGGTAGAGGATGACGAAGAACGCGAAGCCGATGACGAAGCCCCACGCCGACGTGGTGAAGCCCGCCAGCGGTTTCAGGTCGAGCACCAGTTTGAACACCGCGCGCGTGGCGGCGACGCAGAGCGGCACCAGCAACAGGCCGATCAGGAACTTGATGAATCGCATCACGGGCGCAACTCCCGGCGCGGCCTGGCGGCGGTGGCGGTCATGAGGTGAGGAGCGGTTGCTTGGCGGTTTGGGCGAGCGCGTGCTGGCAGGCGCGCGTGCAGCGCCAGCCGATGCTCAAGGTCATCAACACCGAGCCGAGATGGGCCATCGCAAGCCACGGCGGCAGCACGAGGCCCGGCAGCGCAATCGCGGGCGGCTCCGGCCAAGGCGCGCCGGTGGCGATGGCCGACATATAGGCCATCAGCAGCAACGTGATCCACAGCACCGGCCCGATCAGTGCGCGGCGGCAGAAGCGCGCCTCCGTCGCCAGTCCATGATCGCCGAACATCCGGCCGGTGGACTCCGCCTGGCGCGCCACGACCCAACCGAGCGCCGGCAGGCAGGCGAGCAGCGCCGTGCTGTTGAGGTAGAGGTGCAGGTTGGCCAGGTCGTGCCGCCACCAGAGGACGAAGGGCGCGAGGTAGAGTTGCAGGGCGGCCAGGAAGGTTGCGAGGCGCGCGTGGGTCCGCCAGGGTCGCTGCTGCTCCGCGGCACGCCACCACAGGATGGCGCCGAACAGCGCGAGGCCCGAACCCGCCAGACTGGGCGGCAGGGGGATACCCAGCGGCGGCAGATGCCATTCGAGGAAACCGAGCAGCAGCATGAACGTCAGCAGCAGCCCCATGCTCATCCACGCAAAGCCGCGCGCCAGGCCGATGAGCTGGTCGGCCCGCAGCGGCAGGTTCGGCGGCCGCGCCGCGGCGCCTGTGATGTCTTCGATGGACATGGCGGCGGATTATGCTGACGGTGCCGGAGGCTGGCAAGCGCGGAAGGCTTGGGTTCTGTGATCCGGTATGCGAGCCCGGTTCCAAGGCCGGGAAAATCCGGAGCCTTTGTTTTCCAAGCCTTGGGAAGATGGCCTGCCGTCCGGCGTCATCGGGAACCTGAACCTAGAAACCGTTGCCTTGATCCCGCGGCCGGCGCGTGACGAACAGGATAGCGAGCAGCACAACCACCGCGCCGGAGAGCGCAATGATGGCTATGGTCGCGCCGTTCATGCCGCCGCTGGGTTTGGACTGCTCCTGCATCGGCGGGGCGGCCGGCATTGGCTGCGGGGGGATGGGGGCTTGCGGCGTGGGACCCGGCCGCGCACCGGCCGCCACGTTGATCGCGAGGGCCGGAGCGGGGGCCTGTGCAACGGGATGTTTCGCGCGCCACGCGCCGATGTCGGCGAGGCTTTTACTCATCAGCTCGCGCGTCTTGGCATCGCGTCCCTCGGAGGTGAGACTGCCGAAAATGACCACCACCACGCGATGCTCTCCGACCTTGGCTGTGGTAGCGATGCAATAGCCGCCGGCTTTGATATAGCCGGTCTTGAGGCCGTCGCAGCCCTTGAAATTGTGCGGCTTGCTGCCGCGATAATTTTCCAGCAGATGGTTGTGGTTGCGGATGATCGTCTCTGGCACAACGCGGAATTGGCGCTCGACGGCGGAGGTGTAACGCAACGTGTCTTTGTGCTTGAGCAGTTCAAGGCAAAGCCGGGCGAAGTCGCGCGGCGTCGCGACGTCGTGAGCCTGCCCCGCGCTTGGCGGCAGGCCATGGACGGACTGGAAGATCGTGCTATCCATGCCCAGCGCCTTGGCGCGCTGGTTCATCAGCTCGACGAACGCCTCCTTGCTGCCGGCGATATGGATGGCGAGCGCGGTCGCCGCGTCGTTGGCCGACTGCACCATCATTGCGTAGAGCAACTCATCCACCGAGAAAACTTCGTTGTCACGCAGCCAGACCTGGGTGCCGCCGACCTTGGCGGCGTCGGCCGTCGCCGTGACCTTGTCGCTCAATTTGAGCGCACCGCTCTCGATCTTTTCGAGGATGATCAACAGGTCCATCAGCTTGAGCGTGCTCGCCGGGTAGCCTTTGGCATCGGCGTTGTCCTCGAAGAGCACGCGGCCATCGGCGGCGTCCACCGCGATGGCGCCAAGATAGGGATCGCGCGCGACGCTGACGCTGCTGGCTGCTGGTGCAGCCTTGCCGGGGGTTTGGGCCGAGGGCTTCACTTTTGTCGCCGCCCAGCTTGTCCCGATGGAACTCGCCAGCAACACGATCAAACTTGCCCGTAAAAATTTCTTCATCGTCTCTCCCATGGAAAAAAAGTTGCGCGACAATCCCGAACTCATCGCCGGAAGTCAAGCGGAAGACGCCGCCGGGGAATCAGGGCGCGAAGGTCAAAACCATCGGGCCGAGCGGCTGGCCGAGTTGGGCGGACTTGAGGGCGGAGGGAGGGATGATGTCCCATCCGTAGGTCAGTTTGGCGGCGCGACCCTCGGCCGCGGTGGCCGAAAACAGGAACCGCGCGGCCAGGGCGGTCCGCGCGGTGCGGCCATCGGCCAGCCGGATTTCGAGATAGGCGTGGCCGAGGCCGAAAATGGCGCGGCCGGGATTGTCGAAGGTGAACTCGTTGGCGAGGCGCAGCAGCTTCAGCTTATCGGACGGGATGGTCACGCGCTGCTCATGCACAAAGGCGTTGCTGCGCATCGTCGGGCCGAGCTGGGCCGTGGCAATGGCCGCGCCGTTCAGATGGATGCCCACTTCGCAGCGTTCCTCCGCCCACGGACAAAAGACCAACGTGGCCGCGGTGGCGGTCTGGAGCAGCGCCTCCGTGACAGTCACTTTCGCGGTCGCCGGCGGTTGCTGCAAATCGGTCAGTTGGCCCGGCTGCCGCCACGCGAACTCGCGGATGAGCTGCGTCGCGGTGCGCAGTTGCACGCGGACGCGGGACTCCTCGACGCAGACGAGGAGGAAACTGTTGCGCAGACCGGAGGTATATCCCCAGTAATAGCTCAACTCCTCCCGCGGCAACAGCAACGTGCGGCACTCTTCCATCGGCGTCAGCTTGGGTACGGCCTCGCAGGCGACACCTTGAATCTGGGTGAGCGTGGCGCCCTCCACCTTGCGGACCCACGCCGCGGTGTTGTGCGTGTGGCCGCAGAAGTACGCGTCCACCGGAAACTCCTTGAAGAGTGGCAGCAGCGACTCGGTCAGCTTCGCGCTGCTGAAGCCCGGCCGGATCAGCGGCCAGAGCGGGTAGTGCGCGAACAGGAAGATGTGTTGCAGTCCGCCCTGGGCCTGTGCCTGTTTCAACATTTGGCGGATTTGTTCCTGCTGCGCCAGGTGGTCCTGCGGGGCGAAGTCGAGGAAAACGAGCGCGGAGTTGCCGTGGCGGAAGCCAAAGCAGTTGTTCGTCACCGGCGCGCCGAGTTCGCGCGCGAAGAGCGGCCACGCTGTCGCCGGGAACGCCGTGCCGCCGCCATGCTTGTCGTGGTTGCCGACGGCGATGAAAAGCGGGCGCTGGAATTTTTCCGTGACGTCGCGAAGCGCAACGTCGAGTTCGATCTTGGTCTCGTCGTGGTTCGCCAGCCGGAAAATGCGTTTGTCGCCCCGCATCTCATAGGTGCCGCCCTCGGCGATGTCGCCGGTCTGGCAGACGAACGCAAGCGGCGGCTGCGAGCCCTTGAGACTGGCGGCGATGGCCGCGGCGATCTTGCGCGACGAAAAATCAGGGCGCGTGTAGTGCATATCGCCGAGTACGACGAAGCTGAACGGCTGGCCGGCATCCGGCAACACCGGCAACGCGTTTGCATTCAGCGCCAACAACATCAGGGCGAGCAGGCTTTTCATGTTCACGGCTTAACCTTGTTGCAGTTTCCGCAGGGCGCGGGCGGCGGCGATGACGGCGGCGGAGGTTTGTCCAAGGCTTGGAAAAACGGCGAGCGGAATTTCCAAGGCTTGGAAATCGCTGCCGCACCGGACGAACAGCAGGCGGACCTCGCCCCGGCCGGCGGCCGTGGCGAAGTGCGGATGGCCGTCATCGCCAAACAGCGCGGCGCGATAGATCGCCAGTTGCAGTTCATAACGGCGGCGCAGCTCATCGGCGGACTCGTTGGTGAACTTATAGTCGGCGATGGTCCAAACGCCGTCACGGAAGTAGACGAGGTCGGCCGCGCCGTTCACGAAGACTTCCGCGCCGTCGTGGGCGAAGCGCGCGGCGAACGGCAGCTCGCGCAGGACGTTTTCCTGTGGCACACCTTTGAGCGCGTGCTGTTGCCACTGTGCGGCGGCCATGAGTTGCCGGTCGGGATGCTCCAGCGGAGTGGCGGGGTCGAGTTCCTGCAAGACGGCGTGGCGCTCGCGGCCGGCGGCCTGCCGCGCGGCGCGCGAGTCGCCGCCACGTTCTGCGCTGCGCGCCGCCTGGGCGGGATCAAGTCCGGCAAGCTCTTCGAGAAATTTCTGCACCTCGGCCGGTGTCGGGTTCTGCGGCACGTTCACCAGCGTCGTCACGCCACAACGATGCCGTTCCGGCTGCGGCGCGCGCTCCGGCAACGCCGCCAGCGCCGCGAGCCCGGCGGTGCTGATCAGGCCGGCCGTGGAGGCTTCCTGCTGTTCATCGAGCAGGGCCGCGCGCCAGGCGGCCTCGACGGCGGGATAGTCCACCAGCGTCATCAGGTGTAGCGCGCGTTGCGGATCATCAAGCACATATTTATTGAGCTTGCCGCGCCAGGTATCGGCGCGGTGGCCGTTCTCGCTGGAGAAGATGAGCAGGTCGCGCTGGCGCGTCGCCGCCACGTAGAAGAGGCGGCTGTCCTCCGCCTTGCGGGAGGCCGTCAGCGCATCCTGTGCGGTGTCGAAATCGCTGGTGCTCCACGCGGCGGCGTCGGGCAGGTCGGGCGTGCGTGCCTTGAGCGTGGCAGCGATGGCGATGCCGTCCGCGGTCGGGTGCGGGACCAGCCACTCGGTGCCTTTCGGCTGGAAGCGGCGCAGATCGGGGACGCAAACCACGGGGCTGGTCAGGCCCTTGGAGGCGTGGACAGTGTTGATACGGACGGCGTCGTCCTGCGGATCGAGGACGGGCGCGTCGGGCCGGCCCTCGTCGCCGGCGAGTTCGTCGCGCAGCCAGCGCGCGACGCCGGCGAGGTCGAGACTCTCGCTGCGCTCACGGGTTTCGATCCACGAGAGCAGCTTTTTCAGATTGGCCATCCGCTGCGCGCCGTGGAACGAGCCGGCGGCGGTCGCGTCGAAGCCGGTCAGGCGGATCGCCTCGCGCGCCAGTTCGACCGCGCTCATGCGGCCGGCCAGTGCGCGCATCCGCTGGAAAAATACCATGGCGCGCTGGAAGACCGGTACCTCGGTGGCCAGCCCCAGCTCATTCAGCCGCGCGGTCAGCATGGCGCTCTCCGCGCCGAGCAGCGCCGCCGCGAGTTGCGTGGCGCCACGCGCCTGCGCCAGCACGGCGAGCGTCTCATCGGAGAGCGCGCAGAACGGCGAACGGGCGACCGCGAGCAGCGCGGCGAGGTCGTCGGGAAACGCCAGCCATTGCAGCAGACCGGCCACGTCCTGCACTTCCTGCCGCGTCAGGAAGCCGCGGCCCTTGCCGTCGGTCGTGTAGGGGATGCCGCGCTCGCGTAGCGCGGCCTCATAGACTTCCTGCCGGCTGGTCGCCTTGAGCAGGATCAGGATGTCGCGGCGGCGGTAGGGCGGGGCCTCCGGTTCGTCCCAGGCTTCCTTGTCGCCATGCCAGACCTTACCAATCATTGCGGCGCGCGCCGGCCCGGCGGTGAGCAGCTCGATGCGCCGCGCGAGCGCGCGCGCCTCCTGCGCCAGCGCGGTCTCGGCTTCGGCGAGAATGCGCTGCCAGGTTGCGGCGTTCGCCGCATCACCCTTCGCCAGCGTCTTGAGATTGGCCTTGCTCAACTCGAGGCGGCGTTTTTTCGGTGTGACCTGGTCAAAGGGATTGGGTGTCACTTCCCACGCCGGCACAAGCAGCTCCACATTGGGCGGAACCGTGGTCAGCGCCTTCGGGCCGGGACGCAGTTCATCATCCATGTCGTAGGCCGCGCCGAAAAGCTGACGGCGGCAGAAGTCGTTGACCCATTCGAGCACGCCTTGCTGGCTGCGGAAACTCTGCTGGAGCGGGATGCCTTGCAGTTTCCGCTCCTCGGCGAGCCGCGCGAGGCCCGCGGGATCGGCGTTACGCCAGGCGTAGATCGTCTGCTTCGTATCGCCACAGAGCGCGAGCGCCGCGCCGCGCGCCGCTTGCAGGCCGCGGACGATTTCGTTTTGCAGCGCGGAGTTGTCCTGCGCCTCGTCCACAATGATCGCGGCGATCGGCGGCAGGACATCGGGATGCTGGCGCACCAGGTCGCGGGCCAGCAAGAGGAGATCATCGAAGTCGAGGCCGGCGCGCTCGCGCTTGGCGTCCTCGTAGGCCTGCGCGGCGCGCTGGGCGAGGCGCAGCAGCGGCGGGAGCGCGTCGGCGGCGCGGCGGTGCTCCGCATAGGCGCCAAAATGTTTGAGCGCCTCGCGGGCGGCGACAAGCTCGGCGTAGCCTTTGCCCCAGTCGCCCGCGGCCAATTCGGCGATGTACGCGGCGAGCGCGACCAGGTCGGTATCCTTGGTCGCGGTCGTCAGCAGGCGGTCGAGCTCGGCGAGAATTTGCGGCGCCTTGCCGCGCTTGTTCTTGCCATTGGCGGCGGCGAGCTGGGCGCGCAGTTCGCGCAACCGCGCGAGCGTCGGCGGCACCGGCTGCTCCACCAGCGCGGCGAGGTCCAGGTTCTCCAGCCGCAGACCCAGGCTGCGCGTGCTCAACAAGGCCGATTGCAGGGCGGACAATACTTCCGCTGCGCCGCGCCCGGCACAGAGCGCCTCCAGCGTGGCGCGGTCGGCGTCGTCGTTTTCCAGCGCAGCGCGCAGGGCGGCGTCGAAGACTTCCTGCCGCAACTCCCGGGAGGCGTCTTCATCGAGGATGCTGAAGGCCGGCGAATGGCCGAGCCGGAGCGCGTGCTGCTCGACCAGCCGCTGCGCGTAGGCGTGGATCGTGGAGATGTCGGCCGCCGGCAGGCGGTGCAGCAGGTTCCAGCAGCGCGCGGCGGCAACCTCGTCGCGTTTTTCCTCGGCTGTGGCGCGCGCCTTCTCGATGCCGGCAGTGATGCGCTGCCGCAACTCGGCGGCGGCGTTGCGCGAGAAGGTCAGCATCAGGATTTGTTCGCACGGCACCGGTTCGCCGCCGGGGTGCACCGCGCCGGGGGCGAGGCCGATCAGTTCGTTCGGCGGGTGGGGATAGGGTTCGCCGAGGACCAGCGCGAGGTAGAGCTGCGTCACTTGAAAAGTCTTGCCCGTGCCGGCCGACGCCGCGAACTGGATCTGGAAGGTGGGAGGACTGGAGTGTTGGGAGGTCATGGTGTCATCGTGGCCACGACAGAGCGTGGCCCTCCATGATTCTGGCCCTTGGAGAAGTGCTGGCTCTGCTTCTCCGAGCGTACCTGATCTTGTTGAGCTTCTCTTCCATCACTCCAGTACTCCCTCATTCCGCTTCGCCCTCCTCCGCCTCCAGCGCGGGCGCGGTGTAGCGGCAGCAGCCGCGGAAGTCGCAGTGCCCGCAATCCTGCGGCTGCGCGACGAACGCGCCGCTCTCCAGGATTTCCAGGCATTGGAAAATCCGGCGCGTGAAGGCGACAAACAACGGGGTCTTGGGGTCGCCGATCAACTCCGCGAGCGTCGCGGGATCAACCGGCGCGCCGTCCAGTGTGATCCAATTTTTTGCAACGGCCTTGACGATGGTGGAGAGATCGCCGCGATATGGCTGGTATTGCAGCATCATCGGCAACGCGTCGCCGAAGACCGTTTGCGCCACGAGCCCGTAAACCGGAAGCTGGCAGTTACGCGCGGCGACGATCTCGGCGGCGAGAGCCTCCGGCTTCTGCCCGCTCTTGGTTGTACCCTTGTAGTCCACCACCGTCATGGCCTGCACAACGCCGTCGTCATCGGCCAGCAAATCCACGCGGTCGAGCTTGCCGTGGACGTAGAGCCGGTTGACCGGGTCATCGGGATGGACAAACGTCACGGCCGATTTCTCGCAGCCCTCCTTGCTGCCGAAGGCGAACTCCAGCAACGCGGGGAAACGGCGCAATGGCGGCAGGGTGGCGGGCTCGAAGACGGCCGGCTCCAAACTCAAACGCAGCAGATTGCGGCAGCCGGCGATCAGGTTGGTGCGCACCACGCCGCGCTGCTCCACCGCGCCGAGCATCATGCTCTCCAGCGCGTGCTCCTCGGCTTCGAGCTCGGCGTCGGCGACCGCGGCGATCAGGTCGAGGTAGGGCTCGATTTTTTCGGGTTGCAGGTTCACCACCGGCCGGCCGCGGCCGTCCACGGCGATCCGCCACGCGCCATCCCTGGCTTGCACCGCGAACGCCGGGCGGCAGAGATCGGCAAACCGCCGGCGGATGTCAGCAAGGGTGGGGGGCGCCTCGGCGGGCGGCGGATCGCCGCGCAGCAGCAGGAACGCGTGGTGCATCACACGATGGACCAGGCTGCCGAGCGCCAGGGGCGTCGCCTCGCTCTCGTTCGTCCGCAGCGGCTCCAGGCGCAGGACGCGCTGGAGAAAAAATTTATAGGGGCAGGTCGCCAGGGTCTCCAGTTCCGTCGCGCTGAAGTCGGGCACGGTGCGCGGAGTCCGGCGGATTTGCTGCCACATCGCCGGCGCGATGGCGCCGATGAACTTCGCGCCGCCCTTGGTGATCGTCCCGCCCCCCTGCAACGCGGTCTGCGTGAACAACCGCGTGCGCTCCGCCTCCATCAGCAGGCTGCGCGCGACCAGTTCGCTGACGCCGTCGGCGGCGCGTGTCGCCGGCGTGTGCTCCCGGTGACCGGCCGTCAATTTGCGCGCGGCCTGTTGGCGCGCCTCGTCGCTGGCGCGGCAGAGTGCGAGCGACAGCGTGGCGAGGAACGACTCGCCGTGGAAGGGTTTGAGCTGCCACGTGGGGATGGCTTTTCCCCTGCGCAGGCTGCGCCAGGCGTCACCGAAGATGTCCGGCGCGACCTCACAGCGCCAGCGATCATACGCGTCGGGCGGACGGGCCGGCAGCGTGTCCCAACTCGGCCAGCCGGCGAGCCGCCAGGCCGAGGCGAAACAGATCGAAGGCTCCAACTCCTCGCCCTCCTCGTCGCGGCTCTGGTAGGAAAACACCAGCCGTTCGGCCGCCGCCGCCAGCGTGGTCAGGAAAAGCAGATGGTCCTGGCTGCGCCGCGCGAGCGAGGGCGCGAGCGCGGTCTGCGGCAGGCCGGTCAGCTTCGCGCGTAACTGCTGCAACTCGGCGTCGGAGAAGACCGGGCTCGGCGCAGGCAGGCCCGGGAAGACGCCGGCGTTCAAGCCGGCGACCATGACGACGCGGAACTTCAGGCCCGCCGCGTCATGCGGATTCAGAATCCAGACGCCGGCCTCGTCGGTCGTGCCGGCGGCGACCGTCACGTTGCGCAGTACGCGGCGCAGCAGCGCCAGCAGCTCGCCCCACGTCAGCGTCTCCTGGCCCGCGCGCTCGCGCAACAATTCAAGCTGGTCGAGTAACGCGGTGAAGGCGCGGCTGTTGAACAGCGCCGCCGGGCGCGTCAGTCCGTCAGCACTGGCTTGCAGATATTCGCGGACCTTGTGCTCGACACCCAGCGTGCCGCGCAGTTCGGCCAGCAGTTGCGCGCAGAGTTGCTCGGCCTTGCCGGAAGCGCCCGGTCCGGCGATGAGCCGCAGCGCCTGCGCCGCGAATGCGCCGGCGGCCTCCGCCTGTTCCGCCGGCGCGCGCTTGCCGAGCAGGTAATTGCGGACGCGTGCGCCGAGCAGCTTGGCGTCCGGCAGTTCGGGCTCGATACCCGCGCGGCGGATGGCGTCGGCGATGGATGAGGGAGATTTATGATGTATGATTTCCGATTTATGATTTCCGGAAAGATTCGTCCCGCTGGTTGCAACTGACAACTGACCACTGACAACTGACGCCACGCTCGCGTTTTCAGAAGCCTGGATTTTCTCCCAAGCAATCCACGGACTTTCCAGCAGTGCGCAGAGCGCATCGCGGTTGCGGCTGGCGCGGACTTCGAGCACGCGCAGGACCGCCTGCACGACCGGCGCGGCGGGCGCGGCGCGGCCGCGGCGAAAATGGTAGGGCAGTTGGAAGCGGCGGAAGACGTCCTCGATGGCGTCGGAGTAGCGGCCGACATTGGGCACGACGAGCGCGATATCCTCCGGCCGCAACCGGGCGCGCGGCTGCTCCAGTTCCCAGACGATGCGGCGCGCGAGATCCTCGACCTCGCCATAGAGCCCGGCGGAGCAGGAGAAGCCGAGATGTTCGCGCGCCTCGGCGGCGAGGCCGGGGTCACGCATCGCGTAGGCCTCGCGCAGGCTGGTGACGATGCCCCATGTCTGCGGCGCATGGCAGGCGGCGTCCTCGGCGGCGCTCTCCGCGCCGAACAACAACTGGCAGGAGCCGGTCAGGAATTTCTCGCCCCACCATTCCTGCTCGTGCTGTTCGAGGATGTGCTCGATCCGCACGTTCGCGCCGCCGAGTTGCCGCGCCAGCGCCGCGCTGATCGCCTCCAGCATCGGCGTGATCCAGCGGACGCCAACGAACCGGACCTCGCCGGCCTCGCGCAGGGCGGCGGGCCAATGTGCGCGGTCTTTGTGGAGCAGTTTCAGGATGGCGGCGTTGAGTTCGGCCTCGGTCGCAACCTCGGCGGCGTGGGTGGCGGCGATGAAATCTTCGTGCAGCGCGGCGAGCGCGCGGTTCTTGGCGTCGCCGCGCGCGAGCACGGCGATGGCCTCGGCGGCGCGGTCAGCGAGCGGGGCAAGGAAGGCGTTGAGCTGGTGCAGCGTATCCTCGGCGGCTTGTGCCGAGAGCGCGGCGAGCGGACCGCGCGCCTTGGCGGGCCGCGCGAGAAAGCGGCGGGCGGCGTCCATCAGCAGGATTTCGTCATCGAGGTCGGTGGCGGGGCGCAGCGTGGCGAGCAACCCGGCGCGCCGGGCGGCGATGGCGCAGTCGCCGAGCAAAGCGGCGAAGGTCGTCTGGCCGCGCGCGTCGCAGAAGCCCGCCTCGTCCAGCGCGCGGCGCTCGAGTTGCCGGAGCGCGAGCGACGTGGGGTGGACCACGAGTGTGGACTTGGAACGGCCGCGTGTCATCGTGGCGCGATGCTACCAGCAGCAGAAAATTCCGCCACGGTTTTCTAACGGCGATGAAAGTTTCCAGCCTTGGAAAGGCCCAGAGGCGGTTTCCCAAGGAGGGGAAAGTTTCACGGCGATTTTTCCAGGGCTCGGAAAAAATCGCGCGGACTTTTCCAAGCCTTGGAGATTCAGCAGCGCAGCAGGTCGAGCAGGGCGCTGCAATAGGCGTGCAGGGCTTGGTGATAGGACACCGGGTCAATGTGATTGGGCGGGCCGTAGGGGCTGTTGCTGATATCAATCACATAAATCTTGCCGGTGGGCCGGTCGCGGACCACATCCACCTCGCCAAGCTCCAGACCGAGGCGGGCGGCCAGATCGAGAATCTGTTGCTGCTCGGTGGGGGTCAGCAAGGCCCCGGTCTGCTCGAAGCGGGCGCGCGTGTTCACGTTGGCGAAGCGCGAAGCTACGGGTCGGTACTTCAGGTAAACAAAGGGAATCTGCCGGCCAACGATGGGGACGCGGATGTCCATCACCTCACCGTCGCCGGTGCTGTTATCAATCAGCCGTTGGTAGACGTGGTCAGGTTCGGCGCGCTGCAGCGGGCACTGGACGATGCAGCCATCGTGCTTGGCGTTGAGGTTGCTCTTGCAGACGGCGGGGCCGGTGTGGCGGGTCGGGTCCACCTGCGCCTGGTAGCCGAAGGCCGCGAGGTGCGCCGGTTCGAGCGTGAGCTTGCCGACATCGAGACAACGTCCGTTGATGATGTTCAAGGCCAACTCCGCCTGCGGGAGGGCTGGGCGCAGCGTGTCGTCGAGCCAATAGATGTTGCAAGCGCCACTCTGAAAGGGCTGGTTGGCCAGTGGCAGGCCGAGGCTGTGGCACACTTTCCACAGGATATATTTATCATGCGGGAAATGGGGGAAGAAATTCACCTTGAGCGGCAGGCGCGGCACGCCGGGCAGCCATTGGGCGAGATGATGCAGACGGTAGGAACCGGCCCGGCCGGCGCGCGCCAGGGCCCGCTTCAGGAAACCACGTTGCTGGGCTGGCTCTTTTTTCATGGTGTCATCCCGTGCGGGTTTCACTGCTGGCCGGCGAGCGCGGTCTCGAGCGCGAGCAGCGTGTAGGCGGTGACGAGGACGGGGTCGGCCTCCATCCAGCGGTTCTCGGCGTTGACCCAGTAGCCGTGGCCGCTCCCGGCCTCGATCTTTTGCAGGCCGATCAGTTTCTTGACGAGCTCGGCGCGCCAGTTGACCGGGCCGGTCGGCGCGGTGATCTGCGCCGCACCGTTCACGGCGAGGGCCTTGGCGAGGACATTATAAAAATAGAACAGGCCCTGCTGGCCCATGCCAGGATTCTGGTCGAGCGACCAGTTGCGCGAGGCCCACTGCAAAGCGGCCTGTACGCGTGGATCGTTGCGGTCCACCTCGGCGTAGATCAGGCTCAAGAGGCCCGCGTAGGTCATGCTGCCGTAGGAACGCAGTTGAAGTTCACCCGCCGCGTTGGTGATCGTGCCGGCCATGCTCGCGCCGGGTTTATAGCCGAAGCCTCCCGCGTTCGCCTCGGTCGTGCTGCCGGCGGCAGGCTTGTTCTGGAGGCGCGTGACGAAATCGGCGGCCGCCTGCCAGTCGAGATCAGCGCGTTTCTCGCCGCTCTTGCGCAAATCCTCGACAGCCTGTGTCAGACGCATGGCCTCAAAAGCGATGTAGGAGTTGGAGAGGTCGGCATAGGCGCGGCCGGTCTCGGCGTCGTAGCCCATGCCACCCTTGTAATCATCGTTGCCCATGTGCTGCGTACTGGCGATGAAGCGGCGCGCCTTGAGGATCACTGGCGCGAGGTCGGGGTCGTTCAACATCTTCAACGCGGTCATGCAAAGCGCTGTGTTATAGTTCGCCAACCCGCCGCCCTTCTGCTTGACCTGCGGCTCGCGGTAGATCGCGCCGTTCTCGTGGACACAGCCCAGGATGAATCTCTTCGCGTTGGCGATGGCGGCGTGGTTGGTCGTCCCGCCCTTGACCAGCGCCCAGAGCGGCAGCGCAGTCAACGCCGGGAAGTCGGGCGTGGACCAGTGGCCGCCGGGCTGCTGCTTGCTCTCCAGCCAGCGCATCCCGCGGTTGAGCGCGGCGCGCGCCTCGTTCTGCAAGGTCTGCGGCATCCCAATGGGCTCAACCGTCTTGCTGGTGATATGCACTTCTGCCGCGCCAGTCATCACACCCGACAGCAGGGTAACCGTCCAAAGGAAGAACACTTTATTCATGATTTTCTCCGCGCGCAAAATACCGGATCACCCGCCGGAATCAAGCGCACGCATAGAAGCGGTGCGGACGGCGGCAAGGTTCACCCGGTCGTTTCCGCACCCTCCCTTGACAGAAAATGCGCAGCCGCTATAGTCCCGCCGCGCCTGTTGCCGGATGGTGTAACGGTAGCACAACAGATTCTGAATCTGTTTGTCTAGGTTCAAATCCTAGTCCGGCAACCAATCCCTTTTCCAACCCTTGGAACTTTTCTGCCGATTTTTTCCAAGGCTTGGAAAACTTCCGCCGTATTTTTCCAAGGCTCGGAAAAACTGCGGTGTTCCTTTTCCAATCCTTGGAAACCGCGCCGGGCACCCGTCAGTCGAGCGGGGCGACGCTGACTGCCTTGAAGAAGACCACGTCGCCGGGGTCGTGGTTCTGGAGCGCGATATAGCCGGCGACCGGGCGCGGGGCGTCACGCTTGGGCTCGGTCCAGCGCTGCCGCGGGGGCAGGTCCGGGCTGGCGGCGTCGAAACGCGAGAGCTGCTTGCCATCCACCGCCACGGTCACCACGTTTTCGCGCAGCGTGATCAGCATCGTCCGCCACGCGCCGTCTGCTGCTGGCGGAAGGGGCGCGGCCTTGGCCAGGCCGTAGATCGCGCCGGTGCGATGGGCGTCGTCGTTGTCGTCCATGATCTGCACCTCGTAGCCGTGATGCACCGCATACCACACGCCTTCCTCCGCCTCCGACGCGGCCATCAACTTCTGCACCATGTCCTTGGGGAGTTTGCCTTTTGCGTCGCGCCGGACGGCGACCGAGGGCCGGTTGGTCCATGTCAGGATGCCGTCATCCAGGCGGACGTAGACGCCGGAGTTGGACTTGGGTTTTTCGGCGCGATAGACGACGCGCAGCCGGCAGTCGCCCAGCCGCTCGCGCTGATAGACGAGCAGGCCCATGCCGCGCTCGTCGCACTCGGTGCGCAGGCCGTCCGCCGCGACGGCAAACCGGCCCCAGCCGATGTGAACCCAGTCGCTGGAAATTTTTCCGTCCGTGATCAGCGGCAGCGTCCGCCAGGTTGCGCCGGTGCTGGAACCGGCTGGCGACGTCACACCCGGCGCGGAGTCGGCTGGCTGGAGCAGCAGGACGACGCCAGCCACACCTGATAGGAAATGCTGCCAAGGACTCGGCGGCCAGTGGAAGGCCTGCGGGCAGATCATGGTTTGCGTCCCGCTTTTTTCTTCCGCATGGCGTCGTAGAGATTGGGCGGTTGCAGGCGCTCCGGAGGAATGGCCTCGAACCACATCCCGGCGGGCAGGCTCTCCTTCTTCTCGCGCAGGTTGACACCAACGATGATGATCGCGTCCTGCCCCAGGCTCTTCGGCTTGGCGGCCGGCTGGCGCGTGCGCAGGTTCCAGAACGTCGCGCCCGCCGCCGTATGGTTGCCACGTTCGCCGCCGCCGCTCGAAGAAAACAGGCGCGTGCCCTCGCCCGCGTCAATATCGGTGAACAGGTTTTCGTAGGGCGCCCAGCGGTGATGGTCCATGCAGAGATTCTCCGCCCGACCCGCGCAGAAGACGCAGCCCATCGCGCTCTGCACCGTGAGGTCGTGGATGAACTGCGTCTCCACGACAAAATTTGTGATGAGCGTGTCGTGGCCGTAGCTGGTGATGCCATGGTGACCGGTATGGCCCTGCGCCGATTTGCGCTGCGGGTCGGCGCCCAGCCGGATGCCATCAAGCGTGCAGAAGGTGCCGCGGATATACGGGCCGCTGTCGCCGTTCCAAATCCGCAGATCGCGCAGCCAGCAGTGCGCCGCGCCGGGGCCGATCTCCACGGGATTGAAGCCGACCTCGCGGAAATGCCCGCCGTAACGCGTGGCGGGGAATTCAAAGTTCAGGCCCTCGAGGCCCACATCGGTCACGCCCGGCAGAAACGCCGCCAGTTCTGGTTGCCATTCGGGACGCACCTCGAAACGCAGCGGGCGTTCCAGCGTCACCGTGTTGCCCGCCGCGGCCGTGATGCGGAAGACCTGGCGGCAGCGCCAGTTGTTCAGGCCGGAGAGCTTGCCACACTGGCCGTGATAGAGATATTTCAGCAGCGACTTCGCCGCATCGTCCTGCACGAGCAACACCACCTCCTCGCCGGGCTTGAACGCGGCGCGTTCCAGCGTGAGGCTGGTCGCGCCGCGCGGCGCGGGCGCGGCGACGCGCACCGCGTTACGCGGCTTTGCCTCGCTGCCGCCGATCATGATCAGCCCGCCGCCCCACGACCAGCCGGTCGTCGTCTGTTTGCCATCGGTCTTGGCCGGCTTGGGCCGCAGTTCCTCCAGCGGCTTGCGGAACAGCAGTGTGGTCTGGCCGGAGCCCGCGCCGCGCAACACCAGGCTGGAGGCCTTGATTTCCAGCACGTCGTTGAGGAAGAAGCGGCCCGGCGGTATCAGCACCAGCTTGCCCGCGCCAGCGGCGAGGGCCTGCTTGAAGGCCGCGGTATCGTCGGTGCTGCCATCGCCCTTGGCGCCGAACGCCGTGACGGAGAGCGTCTCCTTCGGGATGCGGAACGGCTCCTCGCCGCGCCGGTAACCCGCGCAGGAAAAATCGGGCAGCCGGCCCGCCGCCGTCCAATGTGCCCCGTTCACATCCCACAATGCGGAGGTCTGTTTCTGCGCGAAACACGCTGCTGTGCCGACGGCCAGCGCCGCTGCGACGAGCAGGGCGCGGCCCGCCATGGAAATTTTTCCAAGGCCTGGCAAGGGTGGGGGCGTGTTTTTCCAAGCCTTGGAAAAATCCAGCTCAAGAAGTTCTGCGCTTGGGGAAAGGCCCTGGCGAGCGGTGGCCTGTGTGACGGTCGTTGCGAGTTTCATCCCTTGCTCCTGTCTATCACGTGCTACGCACTTCGCTTGCCTAGTCGTTGCCATGCTCATGCTGTTTCTCCAACGGACTGATTCAGCGGATATTGTCGCGCAGGTGGTTTTCAGAGGGCGCAGTTTTTCTGTGTCATCACACGCCGGCAGCGGTTAAGCTCCCGCCATGCTGATCGCCCACGCAGAGAGTCTGGATGTCCATCGTAATCTGGCGGTGGAGGAGTGTCTGCTGGAGCAGGTGGAGCGGCGCGGGCCGATCCTGTTCCTGTGGCGCAGCGCGGGCGCGGTGGTGCTCGGCAAAAATCAGAATCCGTGGCGCGAGGTGAATCTCCCGGTGCTGCGGGCGGAAGGGCTGTCGCTCGCGCGGCGCTGCTCCGGCGGCGGCACGGTCTTCCACGACGCAGGTAATCTCAATTACGCGTTGGCGCTGCCGCGCGATGCCTATGATCAGGACGCGGTCTTCGAGCAGCTCATCCGTGCTTTTCATCGCGTCGGGCTTTCGGCGGCGCGCGGGCCGCATCACAGCCTGATGGTACACGGCCGGAAATTTTCCGGCAGCGCGTTCTGCTACCGGAGACGTGTCGCGCTGCATCACGGCACGCTGCTGGTCAACGCCGACCTTGCGCGGCTGACGCGCGTGCTCACCGGCGGTTTGCAGCTCGCCACGCGCGCCATCGCCTCGCACCCGATGCCGGTCGTCAATCTGTCGGAAATCAAACAGGGCTTCGACCTTGCAGCCGCGGCGCGGGTGGTCAGCTCGGCCTTTGCCGCCAAGGCGCAACCGCTCGCCGTGGACGAACTTGATATCACGGAGAAACTGGAACAACAGCGCTCGTGGGCCTGGCAGTTCGGCCAGACGCCGCCGTTCGAGTTCGATCTGGACAGTGCGATCATCCGCGTGGAGCAGGGCCGCGTCGTCGCGCCGCCATCCATCGCGCTGACTGCGACGCAGCACGCGCGCCTTGCGGCGCTTTTCCAAGGCTTGGAAAAGCCAGGCTGAATTTTTCCAAGGTCTGGAAAACGATGCGAATTTTCCTGCCAGATCATAATCTCATACCCACGCGAGTGTGAGATTTCAGGTGATCATTCTTCTGCCTATTCCCTCGTAGAATTGTCTCACACCCGCGCGGGTGTGAGATACCTGCTGGAATGGGTGATGTCATCCATGCCGAGGAGTCCGCCGCCGATGGAGGTTCAGGGCTTGAACGCTTTCTTAAAATTTGCCCAGGCCGTGGGAACAACCGGTGCCGAGTTCCCAGCCTTGGGCCTCAAGCCGGCGGGCGGCGCGGGAGCAGGCGACTGGCGAGGCCGGTCAACAGCAGCGCGAGGCCGAGCGTAACGACGGTCGCCGCGCCGGTCGGCAGGTCGAGTTGATAGGAAGCGACCATGCCCGCGCCGCTGGCGAGCGCGGCAAGCACCCAGCCGAGGGCGAGTTGCCACGCCAGCGCGCGCACGAGCAGGTTCGCGCACACCGCCGGGATGATCAGGAACGAGAAGGTCAGCAGCACGCCGAAAAGATGGACGATGACGGTGACGACCACGCCGAAGAGTGTGTAAAAGAGAAAATCCCACCACCAGATTTTCAAGTTGAGCGGCCGCTCGCCCTCGCGCGCGTGCGAGATGGCGAGGAACTGGCGGCGGAAGATGAAGTGGACCAGACCGATGAGCGCGAAGATGCCGGCGGCGCCGGCGATCTCGGCGGGCCGGATCAGGAGTACGTCGCCGACCAAACTCTTGCGCAGCTCCTCGTTGCCCTCCGGGCTGCGGCTCAAGAGCAACAGGCCCGCGGCGGCGGCAACAACATAGACGATGCCGATCAGCGCCTCCTGCGGCACATGTTTTTCGCGCGGGCGGGTGAACGTGAAGATCGCCGCGCCGATCAGGGTGAACGCGCCCGACCAGGCAAAGGTCTGCCAGTCGTGCGCGTCGTGATGCAGCAGCACGGCGACGCATGTGCCGAGCGCGGCAACCTGCGCGAGCGCGAGGTCCACGAAGATGATGCCGCGGCGGATGATGTGCAGGCCGAGGTAGATCAGCAGTCCCGGCAGCACAAGGCAGGCGACCAGCGGCCAGAGCATGACTTGCAAGGCTTCACTCATGGCGGCTCCTCATGTGGCGCCGAGCGCGGCGGCGAGCGTGGTGACGAGTTTATCGAGCAGGGCCAGGTAGTCGCCCTCGGTGCCCTTGAGGCCGCCGGGATATTGCGCAAAGTCCACCATGCGCGCGCCGGTTTCCCGGGCGATGGTCTCGGCCATGTGGCGGTTTTGGTAAGGCTCGATGACGATGGCCTTGATGCGCTCGCGCTTGATCGTTGCGAGCACGGTCGCGAGCTGCGCAGGCGAGGGCGGGATGCCGGGTTTGGGTTCGAGGAACAGGTCCATCTTCAGGTTGAAGCGCCGCGCGAAGTAGGGCCACGAGTTGTGAAAGGCGGCCACGCGCGCGCCGGCAAAAGGCGCGAGCCGCTTCTGCCACCCGGCTGCCTTCGCATCAAGCTTCTGGAGCCACGCCTGCAGCTTCGCCTCATAGCCGGCCTTGTGCGCCGGGTCAACGGCGGCGAGCCCGGCCGCGATGCGCCGGGCGGCGTGGCGCGCGTTCTCGGGATCGGTCATAAAGTGCGGGTTGCCCTTGGCGTGCAGGTCGCCCTTCGAGCGGTCGAGTTCGGTCGGCACCTCCAACAGCGCGAGGCCGTCGGCGATGGCGAGGCGGCCCGGCTGGCCGGCGGCGAGCCTGCCATTGCGCGCGCCATCGAGCAGCGGCGGCAGCCAGCCCGACTCCAACTCCGCACCGCCCTCGATCAGCACGTCGGCGCGGTTGAGCTTGAGGAGGTAGCTCGGCTTCGCGTCCACGAAGTGCGGATCCTCGGTCGGCTTGGCGAGCACGGTAATGGTGACCAGCTCGCCACCGACGGCCTGCGCGAGGGCGCCGAACTCGGCGGTCGTGGCGACGACGTTCAGCCTGGCGGGAGCGGCGTTCGCCGCAACCAGCATACAGAACAAGGTCGGTAATAGTTTTTTCATACGGTCATTTCCTGTGTGTGTTGAAAGGCACATCCGGCCACGACGGAGCGTGGCCCTCCAGCATGGTGTGGGTTGCTTACCGGTTTCATCAGAATTTGTGTGCGGCGTGGGCGCCGATCATGAACTCCAGTTGCAGCCAGACCGCCTGCTCGTCATCGCCCCCGGCGACGCGGGTGTAGTTATATTGCAGGCGCAGCCTGGCGAATTCGCTGAAGTAGTAGGTGAGGCTGGGCGAGAGACGTTCGGCCTCGCCGCGCTGGGCATTGCCGTCTTCGCTCACGCCGGTGTTGCCGGTGACGAAATCGCCGCGCAGGCCGGCCACCCAGCCGCGGGTGAAGCCCCAGAGGACCTGTGCGTAGAAGCCCCAGTCGCGCAGATGTTCCTCCGGCAGGCCGGCCTCTTCATCAGCGCCGGCGAGGAAAGCGCGCCACAGCACTTCGCCCTGCACCTTGACGAAGGGCCAGCCGGCGCCGGCGTTGGTTGGCTTCCATTTCCAGTAGCCATCCACACCGTAGATTTGCGTACGCGCGGCCGGGCCGGTGTCGTTCGGGCCGAGCGCGGCCGAGGCGCCGAGCACGAGCGTCTGCTCGTCGGTCAGGTCGAACGCGGTGGCGAGGCGCGGCACATAGAGCAGGTCGCCGGGTCCGCGCAGGTCACGCGCGTTCGTGGCATGGCCGTAGAGCCGCGTGACGCCGTTACTATCGGCCTCGCCGAGGTAGCGGAAGCTGAAGGCGTCGCCGCCCTGGCCGTTGAAGACGCCGAGCAGGGCCTCGGTGTACCACGGCGTCGGCACGAGCCACGAGAGGCGCGCGCCGTTTTGCCGGAGGCCGTCGCCACCGAACATCCGGTTCAGCGCGAGCGGTTGGTCCACGAAGTCCCATGCGTGCGGATGCTGGTTGTTCTGGCGGCCGAACTCGACGAAGTAGCGGCCGGCCTTGAGCTGCAGGTTGCCGGGCAGGGCGGTGGTCTGGGCAAAGGCCTCCTCCAGTTCCAACTCGGTCTCCTCCTCCGGGCTCATCTTGAAGACGAGGTTGGCGAACGCCTTGAAGAACGGATCCACCGCGCCCTCGAGCGCGAGTTCGGCGGCGCGGATGGAGAAGCCGCGCTGCGAGGGATCATGATCGCCGGGCTGCAAGGTGGCAACGTCCGGCGTCGTGCTCCAGCCGGCGTTGAGCAGCACATCGAAGCCGGCGTTCATGTAGGCGCGGCCCGGGGCCACGGTGGGCGCGGGCTGCTCGCGCAGCCGTTGCTCCAGTTGGGTGGTGCGCAGCTTGAGGTCGCTGATTTCCTTGAGCGCGTTGCTCAAGGTGTTGTCCGCCGGGATGGTTTGGGCGCGGGCCAGCAGCGCCGCGGCGGCAAGGAAAACGGCCCAGAAAATTTCACGCTTCATTTTTCTCCTGTAAGGTTGAACGAACGTCACGGCCGCCCGCGACGCGCGGACGACCCGGTCAGACGACGGAGAAAAACGGCGGCGGCCCGCGGGGTGGATGCTCCCGCTGGAAGAGCTGGGCGGGGGCGGGCGTCCAAACGTGGGTCAGGTGCGGCGTCCAGTGCCGGGCGGGGGTCGGCGTGACGTGGGCCGGCGTGCAGTGGAGGGCCGTAGTCGCCAGTTGGCAGAGGGGACAGGCGGCATCGTCGTGGTTGTGCCCGGAACACTGCGCCTGGTGCACGATGGGCGCGAACCAAGCGCATAACCAGAGCGCCAGAAGCGCTCCCGCACCGCGTCGCCACCTGGAACCGGGCTTGCGCACGCGCGGACTAAAACACAGGCCTTCCGCGAAGTCAAACCGCCGGATTTTTTAGCGTGCATTGGCTGGAAGTTTATGGGATTTTGCGCCGCCATGAAAACACTCCGCAAACTGCTCGGTTACGACGATAAATTTTTCGATCTGCTGGAGGCCAGCGCCGTTGAGGCGCAAAGCAGTGTTCAGTTGCTGGTGGAACTGCTCAAGGACACGACCAAGTGCCCGACGCTGGACGCCTTTGTCCAGACGCGCCGCAAGGACAAGCGCATCACGGAGCAGATCACGGAGGAACTGTGCAAGACCTTCGTCACGCCGCTCGAGCGCGAGGATATCGAGGAACTCTCGTTCGCCCTCTACAAGATTCCGAAGATGGCGGAGAAATTCAGCGAGAAGTTCATCCTCTGCCGCGAGGCGCTGGGGCCGGTGGACTTCACCCGGCAGGTTACGCTGCTGGAGCAGGCGGCCGAGATCATCGTGCAGATGGTTCGGCAGTTGCGCGACCGCAAACATCTCGACGCGCTCAAGGAGCAGAATTCAAAGATGCACTACCTCGAAGGTGAGGCCGACAAGCAGATGCTGGAACACGTCCGCGAACTCTACAGCGGCCGGCACGAGCCGCTCAAGGTCATCATCGTCATGGATCTCTACGAGACGCTGGAAAAAATCATTGACCGCTGCCGCGATGCCGGCAACGTCGTCTTCCAGACCGTGCTGAAGTATTCCTGACCGGGGGCGGCATGCTGACACTGATCTTGTGCGTCATCCTGGTCGCGCTGGCCTTCGAGTACATCAACGGCTTCCACGACACGGCCAACGTCATTGCCACCAGCGTCTCCACGAAAGTGCTGACGCCGCGCCAGGCCGTGCTCATGGCCGCCGTCTTCAATCTGCTTGGCGCGATGGTCGGCATCTCGGTGGCCACGACCATCGGCAAGGGCCTGGTGGATACGCAATTCGTCACCATCCAGACGATCTTCAGCGCGCTCCTGTCCGCCATCGTCTGGAATCTGTTGACGTGGTGGCTGGGTCTGCCCTCCAGTTCCAGCCACGCGCTTATCGGCGGCCTGTGCGGCGCGGCCCTCGCCAGTTCCGGCGGCCAGTGGAGCGTTATCCGTTGGGCCGTGGAAAATCCCGCCACGCACAAGATCGAGGGCCTCTGGCCGAAGGTCGTCCTGCCGATGTTCTCCTCGCCCGCGATCGGCTTTCTGATCGGCGCGTTGCTGATGCTCCTGCTGATCCTGCTGTTGCACCGGCTGCGGCCGCGGCTCATCAACGCCGTCTTCGGCAAGCTGCAGCTTTTGAGCGCGGCCTGGATGGGCTTCAGCCACGGCACCAACGATGCGCAGAAGACGATGGGCATCATCGCGCTGATCCTCTTCACCGCGACGCGCCAGGGCGTCTTCAATGACGCACCCGCGTGGCTGCAATTTCTGAAGACCCCGGAATTCAGCATTGCCTTCTGGGTCAAGCTGGCTTGCGCCATCACCATGTGCGCGGGCACCGCGGCCGGCGGCTGGCGTATCATCAAGACCCTCGGTCACAAGATGGTCCGGATGCAGCCGATTCACGGCTTCGCGGCGCAGACCACCGCCGCCGCCGTCATCCAGATGGCGACGCACTGGGGCATTCCGCTTTCGACGACGCATGTCATCTCCGCTTCGATCATGGGTGTTGGCGCCAGCAAGCGTTTGAGCGCGGTCAAGTGGGGCATCGTCGGGCGCATGGTGTGGGCGTGGGTGCTGACCATCCCGATCACGGCCCTGCTGGCCTACTGGATCGAGCGTCTGTTGTTGCTGGTCGAATGGTGAGTCGTCCAAGCCTTGGGAAAAAAGCGGTGGCCGGTTCCCAGGCTTGGAAAAAAGTGTGTGTGAGTTTTTCCAATCCTTGGAAAAAGCGGCCGGTCGGGTTTCCAATCCCTGGAACGCTGCGCCGGTCGCGCGGAAATCTGCTTGGCGCAGGTTGCGTCCATGGTGTAAATTGGTCTCGTTTGATTGGCGGTGAATATGGCAGTCAGAAAGAAAAAGAGGGAAATACTGGTGCTCGGCGGCGGACCGGCGGGCCTGATGGCCGCGATCGCCGCGGCTCGTCACGGCGCGAAGGTGACGCTGCTCGAACGTATGCCGGAGCCGGGCCTCAAGCTGTGCGCCACCGGCGGCGGCCGCAGCAACCTGACCAACACGCTCGCTAACGATGCCTTCATGGAAAAGCTCGGCCGCCAGGGCCGCTTCGCCGAGCCGGCGCTGCGCCTGATGGGTCCGGCGCAGTTGCTGGAGTTCTTCGCCTCGATCGGCGTCAAGACCCATGCGCCCGACGGCTTCCACGTCTACCCGGTCAGCGAGAGCGCGACGCAGGTGCGCGATGCGCTGCTGGCCGAGGTGCAGCGCAGCAAGGTCAAGGTGCTGATGAACATGCAGGTCGTCGAGTTGATCCGCAGCGGCGACCGCGTCGCGGGCATCAAGTTGAGCAAGGGCCACATGGAGGCCGATGCGATCATCATTGCCACCGGAAGCTGCGGCTATCCGGCGCTCGGCGGCAACGATTCCGGCTACGCGCTCGCGCGCTCGGTCGGCCACTCGATGGCGCCGCTCGCGCCCGCGCTGGTGCCGATCATCACGCGCGAGCGCTGGCCCGGCGAACTCGCCGGCGTCTCGTTGCCGGACGTGCGCGTGTGGGTGGACATGCCCGGGCATTCCAAGGACGGGATGTGCGGCGACCTGCTGTTCACGCATAATGGCATCTCCGGCCCCGCGGTGCTCGATATGTCCGGCGGCATCGCCAAGCTGCTGACGAAACAGTTCGCCGTGCCGATGCGCGTCGAGGTCCTGCCGCGCGAGACACCGCAGGAAACGCTGGCGCGCTTCGACGCTTGGCGTTCCGGCTCCGGCAAGAAGCAGATCGCCAACCTGCTCGCCGAGGGCTGCGCGCTGCCGCACTCGTTCGTGAAGCAACTGCTCCTGCTCGCCGGCGCCGACCCGGAGGTCATCGCCGCCGAGCTGCCGGCGGCGGTGCGCGACCAGCTCGTCACGCTGCTCCACAGCCTGCCGCTGACCGCGCGCGACACCGAGGGCTTCAAGCGCGCGATGGTCGTGCGCGGCGGCATCGCGCTGCGCGATATCACGTCCGAGACGCTCGAAAGCGAGAAGCTTTGGGGCCTCTACTTCGCCGGCGAGGTGCTCGACATTGACGGGCCCTGCGGCGGCTTCAACCTCCAGTGGGCCTTCGCCAGCGGCTGGCTGGCGGGCCTCTCCGCGGCTGGCGCGCTGCCGAAATGAGCGTATGCTCCGGCGGTGAACCATGGCCGCCCTCGTCCAATGCGAACTGTGTCCGCGCGCCTGCGAGATCGCGCCCGGCGGCCGCGGCGACTGTCGCGTCCGCGTCAACCTCGATGGCCGCCTGACGGCGCTGACCTACGGCTTCCCGTGCTCGCTGCACATTGACCCCATCGAGAAGAAACCGGTCTTCCATTTCCTGCCCGGCACGCCGACGCTCTCGCTGGCGACGGTCGGCTGCAACCTGCACTGCAAGAACTGCCAGAACTGGGAAATATCGCAGCGCAACCCGGAGGAGGTCGAGGCGCTGGAACTGCCGCCCGCGCGGCTCGTCGAGCTGGCGCGCCAGAATCAGTGTCCCTCGCTCTCCTTCACCTACACCGACCCGGTGATCTACTTTGAGTACACGCTCGACACCTGCACCGCGGCGCGTGCGGCGGGGCAGAAGACCATCCTCGTCACCGCCGGCTACATCAACCCCGACCCGGCGCGCGAGCTGTTCCGCGTGACCGATGTGGCGCGCATTGACCTCAAGGCGATGAGCGAGAAGTTCTACCGCGAAGTCTGCGACGCGACGCTCAAGCCGGTGCTGGCGACCATCGTGCTCGCCCGCGAGCTGAAGGTGCTGGTGGAGATCGTCCACCTGATCGTGCCGACGCTCAACGACAGCGATGCCGACCTGAAACAGCTCTGCGAGTGGGTGGCGGCGAACGCCGGGCGCGATGTGCCCCTGCATTTCTCGCGCTTCCATCCGCAGCACAAGCTGACGCATCTGCCGCCGACGCCGGTCGCGACGTTGCACCGCGCCCGCGACATCGCGCGCGCCGCCGGCCTGCGTTACGTCTATCTTGGCAACATCCTCGAAAACGACGCGGCCAACACCTATTGCCCCAAGTGCCACAAACTGCTGCTGGCGCGGACCGGCTTCAGCCTGCTGGAGAACCGGCTGCGCGATGGCAAGTGCCCCGACTGCGCGACGGAGATTTACGGCGTATGGAATTGAAACGGCGCACGTTCATCGCGGTGTGCGGCGCGGCGCTGGCCGCCACGGCCGGCGGCTGGGCGTGGCTGCGCGAGCGGCCGCCGGTGCGCTGGCTCGTTGCGGCGCGCGCCGGCCGCTATCCCGGCCCGGTCAAGCCGCTCGATGAGACGGCCCTGAAAAAGCCGGGCCGCTGGCTGGGCTGATTTCCGGGGTGGGGTTTGCTAGACTGCGGTTGGAAGACGAGGTCGAAATGAAGCTGGCGAATGGACTGTTGGTGCTGCTGTGCGCGGGCCTGCTGTGCTCGTGCAAGGGAGGCGATATGAAAACGAACAAGGTGCTGCCCTGCGAAATTGCCGGCCGGTGGTACACCGCCGACACGAACGCGTTGCGGCGCGAGCTGGCCGGCTACTTCGAGGCCGCCCAGCCGGCGCCGCTGGCCAATGTCTGCGCGCTCATCCAGCCGCACGCCGGCTACCAGTTCTCCGGTGCGGTCGCCGCGCACGGCGCGAAACTCGTGCAGGGGCAGAAATTCAGCCGCGTCATCGTGCTGGGCCCCAGCCATCAGTTCGGGATGCGCAACGGCCTCGCCGTCCCCGATGGCACGCACCTGGCCACGCCGCTGGGCACGCTGCCGCTCGATGTCGAGGCTCTCGCCAAATTGCGCGCGCTGCCATTCGTCAATACGCAGGGCTTCGGCCGCGGCGAGCACAGCGTGGAAATTCAAGTGCCGGTGCTGCAAATGGCGCTCGGCGAATTCACGTTGTTGCCGATCATCGTCGGGCAGTTCGACGAGGCCGCGACACGCCAGGTCGCCGCCATGCTCAAATCGCTGGTGGACGAGAAGACGCTGGTCGTCGTCAGCTCCGACTTCACGCATTACGGCGCGAACTATGGCTATCAGCCGTTCCGCACGAACGTGGCGGAGAACCTGAAGAAGCTCGACCTCGGCGCTTTCGATGCCATCGCCGCCAAGGACCTGCCCGCCTTCCGCGCCTACCTCGACAAGACCGGTGCGACCATCTGCGGCCACGACCCCATCGGCCTTTTGCTGGCGATGCTGCCGGCCAAGGCGCAGGCGCATCTGGTGAAATACGACACCTCCGGCCGCATCACCGGCGACAGCAATATGTCCGTCAGTTATCTCTGCGCTGCCTTCACCGGCACGTGGGAACGCGGTGCGATGCCCAAGGCGGAAGCCGCCGGCCCGTTGAGCGCCGGCGACAAGAAGGCGCTGCTCAAACTCGCGCGCGGCATGATCGAGGAACAGCTCAAGACCGGCAAACGCGCGAAGCCCGAAGATCTCGGCATCACCGTCACACCCGCGATGAAGGCGATCATGGGCGCGTTCGTCACGCTGCACAAGGATGGCGACCTGCGTGGCTGCATCGGCGAGATCGAGCCGCGCCGTCCGCTGGTCGAAGCCGTGCGCGAGCAGGCGCTGAACTCCGCGTTCTCCGACCCGCGCTTCACGCCCGTCGTCGCCGCCGAGCTGCCGCGCATCAAGGTGGAAATCTCCGCGCTCACGCAACCCGCGCCGGTGAACTCGTGGAAGGACATTATCATCGGCAAGCACGGCATGGTGCTGATCAAGCACGGCCGCAGCGCCGTCTTCCTGCCGCAGGTCGCGCCCGAACAGGGCTGGGATTTGGCGACCACGCTCACCCACCTCTCCATGAAAGCCGGCCTTCCGTCCGACGCGTGGAAGGAAGGCGCCCATTACCTCGTCTTCGAGGCCATCGTCTTCCACGAGGAGAAATAATTTTCCAGGGCTTGGAAAAATCCCGGTGAAATTTTCCAAGGCTTGGGAAAAACAGCGGGCCTCTTCCGGTTTCTGAAAGCACCGGACAGGCTCAGAGGTCAGCCGCGCCCTTGAGCGGCAACGGCAGTCCGGCGGCGATGAAGACGACGGTATCGGCCTCGGCCGCCAGCGCTTGATGCAACCAGCCGGCCAGGTCGCGGAACTCACGTCCCAGCGGATAGTCCGGCACAAGGCCCAAGCCAACTTCGTTGCTGACAAAAATCAGGTCGCCGGTCCGCGCCCGGATCGCCGCGAGCAGCGCCTGTTGTCGGGCGGCGACGCCGGTCGAACCTTCGTTATGCAAAATGTTACCCAGCCAGACGGTCAGGCAGTCGAGCAGCACGCCATCGCCCAGTCTTGCGGCGCGTGCCAGGCCGCCCGCGAGGTCGAGCGGCTCCTCCACGCACTGCCAGCGCGCGCCGCGCGCGGCGCGATGCCTGGCGATGCGCGCGGCCATCTCGGCATCGGTCGCCTCGGCGGTGGCGAGAAAGACCGGGCGCGTCCAGTGGCGCTCGGCGAGTTGCTGCGCATAACGGCTCTTACCGCTGCGCGCGCCGCCAAGCACCAGGATCAACCGGCTTTTGTGAGATTCAGGCATTGCGTCAACCTTTCGATGGACAGCCGCGCGGCAGTGTAGTCGAAAACCTCCAGCGTGACGACGCCGGGGAAGCCGTGCGCGGCCGTCAAGAAACCTTCCAGCCGGCCAGGCGCCAGTTCCGTCAAGGCGAGATGATCACGACCGTCGCGCTCGCCGTGCAGATGGATGACGCGCGTGCGCGGCAGCCACGCGCGCAGGAAGGCCGGCACATCGCCGCCGTAACGCCAGACGTGGCCCACGTCGGCGCAGACACTCAAGCCGAACCGGTCGAGCAGCGGGGCGCACCAGTCAAAGGGATAGCCCAAGCTCTCGACGCAGAACAGGTCCGGGGCGTGGCCCTCCAGCAGGCGCGGCAGTTCCGCCGCCACGTCGCGCTGCCAGGCGCGCACCCGCGCGGCGGTGGCTTCCGATCCGACGCCTTCGAGGTGGAGGATATAGCCATGCACCGGCAGGGGCGCGAGCAACTTAATGATACGGCGCATCTGCGCGACGTGCGCAGTGCGCCCGGCGGCGTCGGCGCTGCCGAGCTGGCGGTCAATCGGGAAGTGAATCGTGTAGGTCAGGTGATGCTGGCGGCCGAGGTCGGCCAGCCGCGCGACGGTTTCAACATCCGGCAGGTTGGCGGTGGCCTCCGACTCGAACAGGACCAGTTCGACATCGTCCACACGCCCCGCGAGCCGTTCGACGTTCGGTAGCAGAGCGGCGGGATAAACGTAGGAGGTGACGCCGATACGGAAGGAGGTGGGAGACGGGACGCGCGGAAGAAGCGGCTTGGTGGATGGAAGATGGTTAAGGGTTGCGGGAAGCGCACCAGCGTTGTCGTGTGTGGCTGTCATGGTGCCGTCATCAACCCTGCCCCAACGTTTCCTCCACCCATTGTTCCAGCGCCGGCAAGGTGGGTATCTGGCGCAAGGCGCGCTGGAGTTGCCGCACGGCGGCGGGGATGTGGGCGGCGAAGGCCCGGCCCTCCGGTCGCGCCGAAAGTCTGGCAAAGGCGCCGAGCGCCTGCACCAGTCGCTGGATGGCGGCGAGCCAGAAAATTTCCGCCGACAGCTCGCTGCCCGCCGCGCGCTGGTAGGCGGACAGCAACCGCAACTGCACCGCTTCCGGCAGGTCGGCATAGGGGTCGCAAAGCAAGGAGGCCAGATCGTAGGCCGCGGGCCCAAAACGCATCCCCTGAAAATCCACGAGGTGCGGCCGGTTGTGTTTCCAGAGGATGTTGCTCGATTGCAGGTCGCGATGGATGAGCGTCTGCGGTTCGCGGTCCAGGCGCAGGCCGATGACCGCCAGTTCCTGCTTGATGCGCATAAGGCGCTTTTCGGGAAGACCGCAGCGGCGCGCCAGCATCTGCTCCGCAAAATAGTCATATTCCCAACAATAGAGTTCCGGCCCAAAGTCCGGCCTGCGTGGCAGGCGGGCATGCCGGGCTTCCGCGCCGCCCCGCGTATGCAGCAGCACCACCGGCGGCAACACCAGTTCATAGAGCGCCACCAGCGCCTCCCGCTCCAAGCCTTCCTGTACGTCGAGCAGATTGCGCTCGCCCACGTCCTCGACCAGGGTCAGGTGCTGGCGGGGCTCATCGAGCAGGATGTCCGGCACCGGGAGGCCCAGTTTTTTCAGGAAACGCGCGTGACGGGTGAACAGCGTGTTCTCCTCACGGGCCGGGTCATAGCGCATCAGGACCGCGGTCCGGTCGCCACACATCAGGCGGGTGAAGGTACGCTGCGAGCCGCGCGTGCCCGTGGTCGCCACGGTCGTCTGGCTGACTACAAAGCCCAGCTTGGCCGCCGCCTTCTGTTCCGCGGCATCCAGCCAGCGGTCGGCGCGTCCGATCATGCCGCTGCCGTCGCGCGTAACCACCGTGTCCGGGCCGACAATCGCCTCGCGCAGCCGCACCTTCGCCGCCAGCCGCGCGCCCGGCAGGATGACGCTCGCGGACAGCGCAACGCCGGGTTTGCATTGCGCCTGCTCATCCAGCGCCGCGAAAGCGCCCGTGCGCGTCAGGACCGAACCGGCCCGCTGGGCCAGGCGGGGCGCAAACAATTCCCCGCCGCGCTTGTGCTGCTTGTGCAACGATTGGACCACCGCGTGCGCGGCCAGGTAATCGGCGGGCACACCGATGTCCTGCCAGAAGGCGTGAGGCGGGCAGACGCCCCGCACGCTCTCGCCGCGCGCGATGGCCGTCATATACGTCGGCGTCAGGCTGGCAAACTCCTCCGCGGGTGGCAGAAAGTCGAGGATGCGCCGGGTCAGCAGGTGCAGACCGGTGAAGGTGTAGTGCTGCTCCCGACCGGCTTGCGGGCTGGTCAGGTTCACAATGCGGCCCTCACTCATCTGGACCGTCCGGGGCCCCAGCCGCGGCTCCAGCCAGAGCGTCGCCAGCGGCTGATGACGCGCAAAGTCTTCCAGCAACGGCTGTGGTTCCAACGAGGCGGCCACATCGGCATTGAAGATCCAAAAGGGTTCTTCGGCCGGCAGGAAATACCGGGCCCTCACCAAGGCGCCGCCCGTGCCCAAAATAACCGGCTCGACCGAGAACAGGAGGCGCACATCCGTACGCGGCTGCCGCTCCAGATGTGCGCGGATCGTGTCCGCGCCGTGGTGCAGATTGATGAGAACCTCCCGCACGCCAAAACTCACGAGCAGGTCCAACGCATGGTCGAGCATGGTCCGCCCCCAGAGCGGCAACAACGGCTTGGGCACCTCACGCGTCAGCGGCAACAGCCGCGAGCCGAAGCCCGCGGCGAGCAGCACCGCCTTGGTGGGACGAAATATTTTCACGCGCCGAGCCTAACGATTGCCAGCGGATTTTCCAAGGACTTGTCCGTCGAAGGCTGAGGGGCACACCGCCGGGCCTTTTCCCAAGGCTTGGACAGGACCGCACGGATTTTTCCCAAACTTGGAAACCTCGCAATCCGGCGGCCGCTGGCTTAGATTTGCCGCGGTACGCGCAATGTCGCCATGCATCAGGAACAACAGTTGCCTCTTTTGCCGGCGCAGGTGGCCGCCTTGCTGCAGCCGCAGGCGGTCCGGTTGGAACTGCGGGCACGCGAAAAACTGCCGGCCTTGCGCGAGTTGGCCGGGGCGCTGAAAGCGCATCCACATCTGGCGCAACCGGAGGTCTTTTTTCGCGAAGTGCTGGCGCGCGAGCGCGTCCACAACACGGGCCTCGGCCACGGCATCGCCATGCCGCACGCGCGTAGCGCACTGTGCCGTGATCTGGTCATCGCGGTCGGCCGCAGTGCGGAGGGCTTGGACTATGGCGCGCCCGATGGTGAACCCGTCCGGCTGCTGTTCCTGGTGGGCGCGCCGCTGCATCGTACCGCCCCCTATCATCGCCTCGTGGTGGGGCTGGCGCGCCTGCTCGAGTCCGCCGCCAACCGCCGCCACCTGCTGGAAGCCCGCGAGCCCGCCGGGTTTATCCGGGTGTTGAGCCATCTGCGCACCAGCGCGCGCCGCCCCTGATCTGGCGCCCACCTTGCGGCGCGGACAATGATCCAATTTTTTATTGACGCTTGGATTGGTTTTATGATAACGACGCCATATTGTGAGTTGGCATAGGTTCTATGCGAAGCTATTTATCACGAACTGAAGCATGTATGGGTGAAATATGAAAATCAACAAGCACACTAAAGCAGTCCTCATGCTGCTCTTTTTGAGTTGTCTGCTATGCTTAATGCAGGAAACTGACGCGCAACAGGGGGCTCCATCAGGAGGCAGCGTCATGTCCGAATATGTAAACGCAGTTAATAAAGCAGCCGACAACGCGGCAGCAAAGGCTAGCGAAGTTGCGGAAAATGTAAAAACAAGGGCTGCGGTTGCTTTTGCCGATCAGTTGCAATTTGAATTGGATAAGGGGCGCGAGATTGGGATACTTGAAAAACTTAAAAATGATCCCGCGACGACTCCCGCCGAAAGACAAAGATACCAAGCGCAGATAGACGAAAGCAAAAGGCTTAACCAGCTTCCATCGGTCTTGAAGGCAGAACGGCAAAAGGAAGCTAACCAATCCCAAAGTTCCGCGAAGAGCCCTGCGGCCAATGGTGGCGCTGCATCTGGTGGCACATCAACAAGCAATACCAAGCCAAAAGATCCCCGTCTAATCCCTGAAGGATACACCCCCGAGCAAGAGCAAGAGCTAATGAATACAACGATTAACCTTGCCAACATGATATCTTCGGGGCTTAAAGAAAATGGAGAGCGTGCGGCGATATGGGGGATACTGCAAGATCCCAAATTAGATGCTCAAACGCGCTATTCCTATGTAGAACTGTTATCTCAAAGTGATGACCAAGGGATGATGCCATCTGAATTGATCAACTCCTTGCAAACCAAGCCTCAAAACTCCGGGCAGGCGGCCGGTAGCGGTGGCGCTGCTGTAGCTGGGCCCCCACCAGCAGTCAATACCAAGCCACCCTATGACCCGGATAAAGACCCGCTCAATGTCAAACTGGGTGATGTAATTCAACAGATAAAGAATGACAACGCCCTGCAGGAGGCCATCAACCAAAGCCCCGATCCGGTACCACCTGCTGACCCGCCGCCTCCACCGGCTGATGGACCAAAGCCATCGCCTTGGCCCGACGAGGGATTGAATTCCTACATTAGTAACGGAGAGAGTGGGCTAGCCGATGCGATTGCGAGAATAGATGCTTTACAGAAGCCACGTGGTCAGAAGGGGAACATCGACGTGCAGCAGCAACTTCAGGAAGCCATCAACTTACGAGACAGCTGGGTGAGGGATATAGCTCAAGCCAGAGCAGAATTGCAACAGAATCAAACCTATCGGCAATATCTGCAAGGCCAACAACAGGGCGTAAGCCCCAACGTGAATCCAGCACCAGATGTGCCCCTCATGGAAGGCTATAACCCTGTAGCGCCAACCGTCATTTGAGACCGTTTGCATCGAAAATCGGGTAACACTTTTTCGGCTGGAGGACTTCTAGGAAGCCGTTCTCCAGCAGCCAGGCTTCGACGGCCTGACGCCACGCAGCGTCATGGGCACGCCGACTA
>CAISWQ010000019.1 GCA_903889245.1 uncultured Lentisphaerota bacterium
GCGCATCGCCCAGCTCCGTGCCCGCTCCGCTGCGCGGGCGGCCGAGGAACTGCACGCGGTCCGCGCGGATGCGGTGCCGCGACCGGTTCTCGCCGCCCTCGGTCTTCCACTGCTCGAACTGCAGGATGCCCTCGACCAGGATCGGCGAGCCCTTGGAAAGGTACTCGCGGCAGGCTTCCGCCGGCTTGCCCCAGACGACGACATCAATGAAGCACGTCTCTTCCTTCTTCTGCCCGTCCACCGTATAGACGCGCGTGCTGGCCAGCCGGAGATCGCCAACCGCGCTGCCGGAGGGCGTGTAGCGCACCTCGGGATCGCGGGTCAGGTTGCCGACCATGAAGATATGGTTGAGCGAGGCCATGGCTTACTTCGCAGCCTTGTCCTTCGCCTCGGCCGGCTTCGCCTCCGCCGGAACCGGCAGGGGCGCGCTGGCGCGCATGATCGTGACGCGGAAGACGGACTCGTTCAGGCGGTACTTGGCCAGCAACGGGCTGATGTGCTCGCCGCCGCACTTGAAGGTGATCAGGACATATTGCCCGCCGGCCTTCTTATCCAGCACGCGCGCAAACTGCTTGGCGCCCATGCGGGTGGAGCTCTCCACCTCGCCGCCGACCTTCTTGATCTCCGCGCGGACCTTGTTCAGCGCCTCTTCGAGCGCATCGTCCTTCAGTTCCTCGCCAAAGATGAACATCGCCTCATACTTGTTCATGCCGTCATTTCCCTTCTTCTATCGTTATGCCATTAAACTGGTTCATCGCCGCTTCCGCGCCCTCGCGCAGGATGCATTCGACCGCATCCGCGGCCGCCGCGACCACCGGCTCCAGCGCGCGGCGTTCTCCCGCGCTGAACCGGCCGAGTACATGGCTCGTCGCATCGCCCTCGCCCACCGCCCGGCCGATGCCGACGCGCACGCGGGCGAACTCGTCCGAACCCAACTGCTCGATCACCGACTTCAGGCCGTTATGCCCGCCGGCCCCGCCGCGCGCCCGGATGCGCAGCCTGCCCAGTGGCAGTTCCATGTCGTCGCTCACGACGATCACGTCCGCGGCCTCGAGCCCGCGCTTGCGGGCCAGCGGCGCGACCGCGGTGCCGCTCAAATTCATGTACGTCACTGGCTTCGCCAGCAGCGCCGGTTGACCGGCGACTTCCGCGCTGGCCGTCTCCGCCTTCGCCAGCCACGGCTTGCGGAAGTCCGTTCCCGCGCGCCGCGCCAGCTCGTCGAGCACCGCAAAACCGATGTTGTGCCGCGTACGCACGTACTGCTTGCCGGGATTGCCCAAGCCGACGATCAGTTTCACGGCGCCATCCTACGCGGCACGCAACCTTACTTCTTCTTCGGGGCCTCGGCGGCCTTCGCGCCAGCGGCGGGCTTCGCACCCGCGGCGGGAGCGGCGGCGGCAGGCGCTTTGCCGGCATCTTTCGCGCCGGCTTCCTTCTTGCCCGCTTCCTTCCCGGCGGCGCCCTCGGCGGCGGCGCCTTCCTCGCCCTCTTCCTTCTTCGCCGTGATGACTTCCGGCTCTGCGGCGGCGCCCTCGGCGGCCACCGGCGCCACCTCTTCCTCGGCGCGCGGCGCGGCGACGGCGACGATCGCGAGATCGGCCGCGCTCAACACCGTCACCTTGCTCTTGTCCACCTTCACGTCGGCCACCGTCAGGCGGTCGCCGATGTTCAGGTTGGCGACATCGAGCACGAAAAGTTCGGGGATGTCCGTCGGCAAGCACTCGACGAGGACCGCGCGCACCATGTGATCGAGCACGCCGCCCTGCTGCGCGACGCCGACCGGTTCGCCGGTGAGGCGGATGGGCACCTCGATGCGCAGCTTGCGCGTCATCGAGATCGCGTTAAGGTCCACGTGGATGATGCGGTGCGACACGGGATGCCGCTGGATTTCCTTGATGAGCGCCTTGCACGCCTGGCTGCCGGTGACCTCGAGATCGAGGATGAACTGCTCGCTCGTGTGGCCCTTGAGAAACTGCACCAGGTCATGCTCGTTGAGTTGGATCAATTGCGTCGCGTGCTCCGTGCCATAGACGATGCCCGGCACGTTGCCGCCCCGGCGAATCCGCCCGGCGGGCTGCTTGCCCTTGAGTGTCCGCGGTTCCGCCTTCAATACCACTGCTTTCATTCGCTTCCCTTTCTATACCTTGAATAGACTCGTCACCGACTGGTCGTTGTGGATGCGCAGGATCGCCTCGCCCAGCAACTCCGCCACCGACAGCACCTTCACATTCATCCCGTTCCAGCGTTTGCGCGGCACGCTATCGGTCGTCACCAGTTCCTCGATCGGCGAATGCTTCAGCCGTTCGAGGCCCTCATCGGTCACCATCCCATGCGTGACGGCAGCCATGATGCTCTTCGCGCCGTGCTCCTTGCACATCTGCGCCGCGGCGCAGAGCGTGCCGGCCGTGCTCGTCAAATCGTCCACGAGGACCGCCTCGCAGCCCTTGACATCGCCGACCATGCTCACGACCTCGATATCCGTCGCCGTCTTGCGCTGCTTGGCCACGATCGCCAGCCCCGCGTTGAGCATCGTCGCGTACCCGTGCGCCATCTTCAGGCCGCCGGTATCCGGGGCCACGATGACCAGCTTGGTGAACTTTTTCTTCTCGCGCAGATACTTCACGATCACCGGCGAGGCGAACAGATGATCCACCGGGATGTCGAAGAAGCCCTGAATCTGCTGCGAGTGCAGGTCCATCGCCAGCAACCGGTTCGCGCCCGCCGCGACCAACAGGTTCGCCACGAGTTTCGCCGTGATCGGCACGCGCGGCTGATCCTTGCGGTCCTGGCGCGCGTAGCCGAAGAACGGCATCACCGCCGTGATCCGCGCCGCCGACGCGCGTCGCGCCGCGTCAATCATGATCAGCAGCTCCATCAGGTTTTCGTTCGGCGGCTTGCAGGTGGACTGGATGATGAAGACATCCTTGCCGCGGAGATTCTCGATGTACTTCACGAACACTTCGCCATCCGGGAAGCGCCCGATCGTCACCTCGCCCAGGGGCTGGTTGACGTACGCGGCGATCTTCTCGGCCAGCGGCCGGTTCGCGTTACCCGAAAAAATTCTCAAACCCGATTCTCCGTTCACGATCAAAAAATTCCTTCGCGCGCGGCGCTGGTTGCCCGACTAGGATTCGAACCTAGACTCTGGCCTCCAAAGGGCCGTGTGCTGCCATTACACCATCGGGCAGACGAAAAAAAACACACGCCGACGCGGGTCTTCCCCGCGCCAGCGAGAGCCGCCCGGCCCGCCAAACGGCCATCAGACCGGCATCGCGTCGCCGCGAAAGCGCCGCAACGTAGTCAAATCCCCGCCCCGCGTCAAGGAATTCGTGCCCTGCCGTGCATTTTTCCAGGCCTTGGAAAACAGACCGCATTTTTTTCCAAGTCTTGGGGAAATTCCGAGGCTTCTTTCCGGGCCCGCAAAAACCGGTGGCTTGGCTTTTCAAGCCTGGTACTAACGCCCGGCACCGGTTTCCAAGCCTTGGAATCAGACACACTGTTCCAACCATTGGACGTAGGCCCGGATGCCCTCTTCGAGGTTGGTGAAGTCGGCGCGATAGCCGGCGCCGCGGAGGCTGGCGACCTCGGCCTGCGTGCTGTACTGGTAGCGGTCGCGGATCGCCTCCGGCATCTCGATGAACTCGAGCTTGGGTGCGCGGCCGAGCGCGGCAAAGACCGCCTGCGTCAGGTCGAGCCACGTACGCGCCTGGCCGGTGCCGACGTTGAAAAGGCCGCCCGCCCCACCCTCCCCGGCGAAGAACAGCGTCACATCCACGGCATCCTTCACAAAGATGAAGTCGCGGACCTGCTCGCCGTCCTTGAACTCCGCCTTGTAGGACTTGAACAATTTGACGACGCCATCCTTCTTGATCTGGCCCCACGCCTTGTGCACCACGGAGCGCATATCGCCCTTGTGCGCCTCGCGCGGGCCATAGACGTTGAAGTATTTCAGGCCGACGATCCGGTCAAAGAGATTCTGCCGCAGCGCCCAGAGGTCGAACATATGCTTGGAGTAGCCGTACATGTTCAGCGGCTGGAGGTCGGGCAGTTTTTCCAGGTCATCGCTATAGCCGAGCGCGCCATCGCCATAGGTCGCGGCGCTGGAGGCATAGACGAACCGCGTGTTGTGGTGCAGGCACCACTCGCAGAGTTCGCGGGTGAAGCGGTAGTTGTTGTCGGCCAGGTAACTCGCGTTGCGCTCGGTCGTCGCGCTGCACGCGCCGAGATGGATGACCGCATCCACTTCGCCGAGCGAATCCTGCCGCACATGGAAGCGGAAGTCATCGGCCTCCCAGTAGTCGGCGAACTTCAGGCCGACGAGGTTTTTCCACTTCTCGTCGGCGCCGAGGATGTCCACGACGAGGATGTCATCCACGCCGCGCGCGTTCAGCGCCGCGATGACATTGCTGCCGATGAAACCCGCCCCGCCGGTGACGATGTATTTTCCGCTCATTGAAGACCTCTGTAATCCGTTTGGCGGCCATGACGATACCGGAATCCACCGGCATGGCAAGGTTTTCGGAGGTGCGGCAAGCGTTCAATCCGGCGGACTGCGGACGCCCGCCCCGGTTTGCTGCGCGGAGCAACCCGCCTAGCGCAGCGGCAGCGCGCCTGCAACTTGGCGGGCACGGTACCCCGCAGCACTCGCTCCCACTCCTCGCATCCCCCGCCCAGTTCAGCCAGCCCACACCCACCATTTTCTGGATATACAAATTGTCTTTTGCCGGCTGCGGCGCGTCTGCATAACGACAACTTCGCCCGCAAGCGAAAAAACAGATGCGGCTCTAAAGGCTTGCCTCACAAGCCGTTTTTCCACTTGTCTTGCCCGGTATGCCTGCCTAATCTGCCGCCGTGACAAGGATTGGAAAACTGCATAAAGACAACTTTCGGTTCGTTCAATAATACTGTTCGGCCTGAACAAAATCCATGAGCCGCGTGATCCATACCGAGCGATGCGGCTATCCAGAGGTGAATCTCTCGTGGATGGTTGGCCGTACCGTCCGGGCTGTATCGTTCCACGAACCCACGCTATGGATATTTTCGCTCGGCGCAACAGAGCACATCGCCGTCGAGTGTCTGTGGCGAATTCTCCGAGATGGATGCATCGCGATGTGTAGCGGCGATCACGGCCATCCCTTCGGATTGCCGGAACCCGTTAACGCAGAGCGCGACGCGATGGAGTGGCTTTCCTCTTCGCCGGTCAGCGCCGTGAAGCTGATCGAAGGCACAGCCGATATTGTGTTGGATGTCGGAAGCGTGTTTCGTCTCGAGATCATTTCGGAGTCGAATGGCTACCAGAGCTGGTCAATCCACGGTCCCGAGGGAGCGTGCTATGCGGCTCACGGCGGGAGACTGTGCAAGTGGGTTGAGTAACTACGACCAGATGGTGGGCTGGCCGAACCAAGCGATGGAGCAGAATCGCGATAGCGTCCTGCGGAGTTGAGAATCCAGTGCCGCGATCTGCTCATCGCGGCCGTTGGACCATAAATCGCCCGGCCAGTTTAAGACTTGTCGCTATACGCGGCGAGTACGCGGCGGACGAGTTCGGTGGTGGAGAGGCCGGCGACCATCTTGGCGAGGACCACCTTGCCGCCGTGCGCCTCGACCACGTCGCGGCCACTGACGTAATGCGCCCAATCCTCGGCCTTCACGAGCACGTCGGGCAGCAACGCAGCGATCAGGTCGCGCGGCTCGTCCTCGTCGAAAATGCAGACGTAGTCCACCACTTCCAGCGCCGCCAGCATCCGCGCGCGATGCTCCTGTTCGAGGATCGGACGCTGCGGCCCCTTGTAGCGGCGCACCGAGGCGTCGGAGTTCAGCCCGACGATCAGCAGGTCGCCCTGCTCGCGTGCGAACTGGAGATAGGTGACGTGTCCATCGTGCAGCAGATCGAAGCTGCCGTTGGTGAAGACGATCTTCCGGCCAGCCTGCCGCAGCCGCCCGCACTCGGCCTGCAAGGCCGGCCGCGTCAGGATTTTGGCTTCCAGTGTACGCATCGCGGGGGAGTTAATCGCAGCGCGGCGCGCGCGGCAATCCAAATGTGGGCATCAAACGCTGGGACGGAGCGGCCGGAGCAGGCCGATCATCTACCGCGCCGGCAGGGGCTGGGCTGGTGGCGGGACGGCGGCGAGGGTTTCCTGCACGGGCACGCGCCGGCCGATGGCGAAGAGGCGCAACGCCTGTTGCAGATAAGGAACCTCGGCTGGATTCAACGCGCAGACATAAAGCGTATCGTGGGCGCAGATGGCATTGTTGGAGATGCGCCAGGTCGCCAGCGGAATCCAGTCGGGCATCGGGCCGGGCAGCAATTCGGGATAGACGATGGCGATGCGGGCCTTGCGCTCCGTCACCAGCTCCCGCAGGCGGTCAGGCGTCCATGCGCCCTCATGCATCAAGCGAACGATCTCCGTGTTGATCAGGCCGCCGGTATCCACACAGCGGACATCGGTGAAGAAGGTGATGGCGCCGACATCGTTGATGACCACGGTCTCGCGGTCATAAAACGTCTTCAGGAAAAGCATCATCTGGAAGTGCTGGTGATAGACGTTCTGCATGGCGGGCACGGTCTGCCGGAAGGCAAGCCCGGCGCGCATACAGGCCGGCGCCACGCACAGCACGGACAGACCAAGCAACAAGTAGCGACGGGGACGCGCCAGGGTGGACCACAGACCACCAGCCAGCAGCAGGGCGGCGAGTAGGCCGAAGACCACCAGATAGGCTTCGTAGCGGTAGAACCAACCGGTCTGCGCGAACTGGCAGTGCAGCAACAGCACCGGCAGAAAGAGCAGGGCGAACCAGTCGGCCGCCGCCAGGGTTTTGGTTTTGTACCAGCGGGTCAGCAGCAGCACGGCGACCAGCAGCGCCAGGCCGAGCAGATGTCCATCCAGCCAGACCAACTTGGCCAGCGAGCGGCCGCCGAGCGCGAGAAAGATGTTGAGCGTGGAATCGAACTTGGGGAACTCGCCCTTGGTCATCAGCGAATTCGGCAGCCAGTAGCCGCCGTGTTGCACGGAGTAACAGCCCATCAGCAGCACCGGCAGAACGGCGCAGGCCACCAGGCCCAGCGCCACGCCCCAGCGCCGCCGGAGTAACAAGCCACCACCCACCACCGCGGCGACGAACAGCGTTTCAAACCGCGTCGCCGTCGCCAGCAGGCCCAGCAGCCAGAGCAGCGCCACGCGCCGGCGGTCGGCCGGCCCGGCGGGCGCGGCCAGCAGCCCGCCAGCCACGTAACTCAAGGCCAGCACCAGCGCGGTGTGGAGGATATGCTCCATGCCGGAGAACAGCGCCGGAATCAGCGGCATCAGGAAGATGACGCCGAGCAAGCCCGCGGCGATGACCGGCTCGGAGGCAAGTTGGCGGCGCAGCAGCGCCGCGCAGACCGCGAGCAGACCCAGCGCGCACAGCAGGTTGATGACCAGCAGCGCCAGTTCCTGCACGCCGCAACAGCGGAACACCAGCGTCAGCAGGCCGATGTATAGCGGCGATGAGGTGGAGGGCGTGAACTCATACTTCGTGATCCCAAACACACCGTCGCAGACCCAGTGCTTGGAGATCGCCATGTGGATATAGGCATCATCCAGCGGATAGACGAAGTGTCCCTGGTTGGCCTCCAGCGACTGCCGCAGTTGCCAGAAGCTCAAGCCGAGGAACACCGCCACCGCGCACGCCAACGCCCAGCGAACTTTTTTCCCGGCGGTGGTCCGCCGTTCATCTTCGTTCGCTGCGGCGTCAGTCGTGGTCAAGCAGCCTGCTTACATGTTGTCGGCCACGAGCCGGCCGAACTCGCTGCACTTGACTTCCTGCGCGCCTTCCATCAGGCGGGCGAAATCATAGGTCACCGTCTTGTTGGCGATCGTCCTCTCCAGGCCCTTGATGATGAGGTCGGCGACCTCGGTCCAACCCATATAGCGGAACATCATCTCGCCGGAGAGGATGACGCTGCCGGGGTTGACCTTGTCGAGGTCGGCGTACTTGGGCGCCGTGCCGTGCGTCGCCTCGAAGACGGCGTGGCCGGTGTCATAGTTGATGTTCGCGCCGGGCGCGATGCCGATGCCGCCGACCTGCGCGGCGAGCGCGTCGGAGAGATAATCGCCGTTGAGGTTCATCGTCGCGATGACGTCGAAATCGGTCGCGCGCGTGATGGTCTGCTGGAAGACGATGTCGGCGATGACGTCCTTGATGACCAGGCCGCCCGGCAGCTTGCACCACGGACCGCCATCGAGTTCCACCGCGCCGAATTCGCGCTTGGCGAGGGCGTAGCCCCACTTCATGAACGCGCCCTCGGTGTACTTCATGATGTTGCCCTTGTGGGCGAACGTCACGCTCTTGCGGTGGTTTGCCAGCGCCCACGTGAGCGCCGCGCGCACGAGCCGCTCGGTGCCCTCGACCGAGACCGGCTTGACGCCGAGGCCGCAGGTGTCGGGGAAGCGGATCTTCTTGTACTCCTTCGGGAATTGTTCCTTGAGCAGCGCCTTGAACTTCTGGTTGTCCGCGGTGCCGTTCTCGAACTCGATGCCGGTATAGATGTCCTCGGTGTTCTCGCGGAAGATCACCATGTCCACGTCCTGCGGCCGCTTGACCGGCGAGGGTACGCCCTGGAACCAGCGCACCGGCCGCTGGCAGACATAAAGATCGAGCTCCTTGCGCAGCGCCACGTTCAGGCTGCGGATGCCGCCGCCGATCGGCGTCGTCAGCGGGCCCTTGATGCCCACGAGATACTGGCGGAACGCCGCGAGCGTTTCCTCCGGCAGCCAGTTGCCGGTCTGTTTGAACGCCTTCTCGCCCGCGAGCACCTCGCGCCACTGCACGGCGCGCTGGCCGCCGTAGGCCTTCTGCACCGCCGCGTCAAAAACATGCACCGCCGCGCGCCAGATGTCGCGTCCGGTCCCGTCGCCCTCGATGAACGGCAGCACCGGATGCTCCGGCACCTGTAGTTTGCCGCCCGCGCCCATGGTGATTTTGTCGTTGCTCATGTTGTGTTCCTATAAAAAGCGCCGCGTGGGGTCACGCGGCCTACAGTCCGTGTAGGCCCGGTCACCGACCGGGCGCTTGTGCGCGGCTGTCTTAACAGAAAGATGCGGCGCGGTTCAAGCGCGCGTACCGCAGACCATCCAGACCTGCGGCGTCCACTCGGAAGTCAACCAGCGATCGCGCGTGACCAGTTCGCGCACGACCAGGCGACCGGCGGCGAGTTCGCAGTAATAGGCGGCGCCATGCTTGTCGAGGTAGTGGCTGGCGTGCTTGAAGTTGAAGACCGGCACCCCCCGCTCGCCCGGACCGGACACATCGCGTTGCCAGCGGCAGAAGTTGCGGTTGTGCGTATGGCCATAAAACACACCGAGCACATTATAGGGTTCGAGAATGTCATAATATTTGATGATCTCCTCGGGATCCCACTCGGCGCCATGCGGTATCCGCTGCCACGCCTCCCGCGTCAGGTGGCGAGCCAGGTCAAGATGGTGCGCAACGATCACCGGCTGGCCGCTCCGCCCGACCTTGTCGCGCAGATAGCCGGTAAGAAAATCCAGGCTGCCCAGCGGATGATAACGGCGCCGCCCGGTCGCGCCGCTACCCGGCGCCACCACGAGGCCGAGATTCAGAAAATGCACCCCACCCCACTGCCAGGCATAATGGAGGCCGCTCTCCGACACCGCGACCACGCCCAGCCGCCGCTTGTTGCGTTCGCGGATGCCGTCGAGCGCCACACCCTTGCCGGCGGGGCCATCGTGATTGCCGTGCAGCTCGTAGAGCGGGAATTTCAGCTCGCCCTCCGCTCCGGTCAGCCCCAGGCGCGCAGTGAACGCCTGCCATTCGGTCGCTTGTTGTTCTGGAAAGGAGCCCCCGCTTTTATCGCCATCGTTGATCAGGTCGCCGAGGACGAGCGCGCCCTTGGGTGCCAGCACCGCGCCGCCGCCAACCGCGGCCGGCAACGCGGAGCCCGGCAGGCGGTTCAGCGTGGCAACCAGTTGGCGGGTGATGGTGTCGGAACGCGGGTCGAGCAGTCCGGGCTTCTCCGAAGAGGCAAAGAAGTGTGTATCGGTGATGACGAGAAAGGCACACTCCGGTTGGGCCGGTGTGCCGGTGGCGGCGTGCAGCCGCGCCGAGAGCAGCCATGGCGCGGCGCCCAAGGTTCCAAGGAATTTCCGGCGCGACCACCCCGGCGCAACGGCTGACGAAGGCGTCCGGATCATTTGCCCTTCTTCTTGTCCTGCTTGTCCGGCGGCAGGGCGATCTGGCGATCCTTGGTCGTGGCGATGCCGACGTCCGTGATCGTCAGCTTGCCGGCAAGGCCGTCGCTGATCTGCTGCTTGGCCTCCTTGAGCATCTCCTCGCCCAGCGGGCCGGGCGGCGAGTACGGGATCAGCGCGAAGAATTTTTCCGCGGCGGCATCCGTCGCCACTCCACGCGGGATCGGGCTTTTCTTGAGCGCCTCGCCATCGAACGCCGCGTTGATCTTCGGCAGGGCCTTCTCCAGTCTGGCCCGGTCGTTGTTGAAATCCACATAGACCATGACGCACTGCCCGCGCAGCTTGGTGATGAGCAGTTGCGTCGCCTCCAGCACATACTTGTTGCCCGGCCCGCCTTCCTTCTTCCTGATCTCGCTCAAGATGAACAGCACCGCCTTCTTCTGCTGCTTCGCCTCGGCCAGCGCCTCCTTGAGCTGATCTATCTTGCGCACGCTCGCCGGCAGCTTGGTCATCTCCGGCGGCGCCGCCAGCGCCACACCCGCCCCCAGCAACAGCGACCACAAAATTTTCTTTCTCATGCCTGGCTCCTTCGCGTCTCTCGTCTCTGGTCTCTGGTTTGAACATCCTAAAATCATCAAATCATAAATCGTAAATCATCAAATTTTCCGCCCCTCGCCCCTCATCACTTCCTCCGCCCTTTGCCCTCCGCCTTCCGCGCCTTCTTCCCGGCGTCAAGGTGCACCTGCTTCTCCGGGTTCTTCAGATAATCCTGGACCTGTTTGCAGGCGTCCTCATAGACGCCATCGCCCATGACGCCAATCGGCATGGTCGAGACCACCGCGAGCACGCGCTTGAGTTCGGGATCAAACACGGCGACGCGCGGGATGGTCTTGCCCGCCTGGCTGGAAGTCAGCGCCTTCGCCACCAGCGGCTGTCTCTCCGCCAAGCCCTTCAGATCTTCCACATAATCCACATAGACCGGCACGCCGACGCCCTTGAGCTTGTCGAACGCATAGTTCGTGTTCGGCGCGGCGGCCTTCGCGCTCTTGCCCTTCAACTCGGAGAGCACAAACGCCAGCGCCTTGCCGCCCTTGGCCGCCTCCTCCTTCGCCGCGCCGAGCTGCGCGAGGTGAAAGACGCCCGCCGACAGCTTGACCTCGCCCGCGCGCGCCAGCGGCGCAAGCAGCAGCGCGGCGCAAAGTTTTCCAAGGGTTGGAAAGCCCAACCGGCGGTTTTTCCAAGGATTGGAAATTTTCGCGGAAATTTTTCCAAGCCTTGGAAAAGTCCGGGCGCTTTTTTCCAAGCCTTGGAAAAAATGGGTGGAAAAATTTCCAGGCATCGGAAAAGTCCTCATGCGTGGCCGGCGACCGCGTCCAGCAACTCCGCCGGGCTGCACGTGGCGGTGCCGAGTTTGCCGACAACGACGCCGGCGGCAAAGTTCGCGACCTCGGCGGCCTCGACCGGCGTCGCGCCGGCGGCGAGCGCGAGAATGCAGGTGGCGATGACTGTATCGCCCGCGCCGGAAACGTCGAACACTTCGCGCGCGCGCGTCGGGACATGGTGCGGGGGTGCCTCGGCGGTGAAGAGGATCATGCCCTGCGCGCCGAGCGTGATGAGCAGCATTTTGGGCAGCCATTTTTTCAACAGCGCCTCACCCGCCTCCAGCAGCGCGCGGTCGTGCAGTGGATCGGGCGCAGCCGGCGTCTCGGCCAGGCCGGCGGCGGCGAAGGCTTCCTTGCGGTTGGGCGTCGCCAGCGTCAGGCCGGCGAGGTGCAGCGAGTAATCCTTGGGATCGAGGCCGACGGGGATGGCGGAGGCGAGCGTCGCGCCGAGCGCGGCATCCACGACGCGCTGCTGGAGCACGCCCTTGCCGTAGTCCTCCAGGATCGCGCCGGTGGCTTTCTTCAGTTCGACAGCGATGCGTTTGCAGAAGCCGTCGAGCGCCGGTTCGTCGAGCCGCAGCTTTTCCTCCCAGTCCACGCGGCAGACCTGCTGGCGCTCGGCGATGATGCGGGTCTTGACGGTGGTGCGGACCTCGGCGAGGTCGAGGATGCCCTCGGTGCTGACGCCGTGCTTGATGAGAATCTCGCGCAGCTCGCGGCCGGCGCTGTCGCGGCCGAGCAGCCCGCAGATGGCGACCTGGCCGCCGAGCGCGCGGATGTTGACGGCCACGTTGCTGGCGCCGCCGGGCATCGCCTTCTCGTGCTGGACGTGAATCACCGGCACGGGCGCCTCGGGCGAGATGCGGCTGACCGCGCCGTAGAGGTAACGGTCGAGCATCAGGTCGCCGACGACGGCGATGCGCTGCCGCTGGAACTGTTGCAGCAACTCCTGGAGGCGCGCGGTGGTGATACTCATGAAAGGTTCCTACTTGTACTTGTCGCCCCCGGCCGGCTTGACCCAGAAATCGGCGCCCGGCCCGCTGACCTTGTCGAGTTCGATACTGATGGAGCCGACGGAGACCGACGCGGAGAGCCGGGTGGCCAGTTGCCGGCGGTCACGCGCCACCCAGAACCAGATGCGGCCCTTGCGGATGAACAGGCCATCGAAGGCGGCGAGCGGCTCCATCTTCACGCTGGGCACCTTGCCATAGGCGTTGATCTTCACCTTCTCGTTGTCGCCGATCACGGCCGCGAAGTCATAGAGCTTGTCGTCCGCCAGGCACTGGTATTGGTTGGTGGCGCCGTTGACGAACGACTGGCTGCGCAGGAAGTACATCATGGAGAGGACGTCGCGCGTGTCGGCGGCGATGGGGATGTCCTTTTTCTCGCCGGATTTCTTGGACTCGAAGTGCGCGACGCGGGCGGCGTGGTCGAACGTGGTGATCTCGTGGGTCCAGTAGCGGCCCTCGTTGAATTTCTTGGTGAAGCGCAGCGGCAGCAGCGTCGCCGGGTCCATCACGCTTTCCATGAAATCGTTCACGGCATAGAGCTTCTCGACCACCTTGTTGGTCTTGGCGGTGGAACGGATGGCGACGAGCTTGCGGCCGTTTTCCTCGGTCCACTCGAAGACGGCGCGCACCTGCCCCACCGGGATGAAGCTCCAGTAAATGGTGTAGTCAATGGTCTCGCCGACCGGGAACGGCAGGTCCTCCACCCGCACCAGTTGCGGCGGCGCGGTGGTCGGCGTGGCCGAGGGCGACTCGTCCTTATCGGCCGCGCCGGCCGCCAAGGCCAGCGCGACGACCAGCCCCCACGCGTGCTGTAATCTGGATGGCATCGAAAAACCTGCGCGAAGATACGAATAGCCCGCGGGCCATGCAACCCCAAAGCACGGCCGCCGTCTTCCCTGTTGCCGCCGCCGGTCCGCTCTGCTACCATGCGCGCGCTTTTGGGACGCCCTGTGGCAGATAACGATTCCATCGAGATTCTGGCCGATCATGTCGAGAAGATCGCGTGCGCGAACTGCGGGCATCATCTGGACGTTTCCTCGCTCCCCATCTTCACCCTGTTCAACTGCCCCGAATGCCATATCCAGCAGATGGTGCCGGGCAAGCTGGGCACGTTTCTCCTGCTGGAGGAACTCGGCCGCGGCGGCATGGGCGTGGTCTATCGCGGCATGGACATGGCGCTGGGCCGGCCGGTGGCGATCAAGGTCATGCACAAGTCGCTCGGCGATGACCCGCAGTTCCTGGATAATTTCCTGCGCGAGGCGCGCGCCGCCGCCGCGATCAACCACAAGAACGTGGTCCAAATCTTCTCGTTCGGCAGCGAGAAGGGCCAGCCCTACCTGGTCATGGAACTCGTGGACGGCGGCCGGCTCGACGCCTTCATCACCTCCGGCCAGCCGCTGACCGAGGCGCAGGCGATTGACATCTGCCTCGACGTGGCCGAGGGCCTCAAGGCCGCCCAGGAAGCCGGCCTCATGCACGGCGACATCAAGCCGGCCAACATCCTGTTCGACAAGAAGGGCGTCGCCAAGGTCGCGGACTTCGGCCTCGCCAGTTTCATCCGCCAGCAGAAAGGCGGCCAGCGCGATATCTGGGGCACGCCGTTCTACATCGCGCCGGAGAAGGCGCGCCGCCTCAAGTCCGACCAACGCGCCGACATCTACAGCCTCGGCGCCACCATGTTCCATGCCTTGGCCGTCAAGCCTCCGTTTGACGGCGACACACCGACCGAGGTTGTGCTGGCCCGGCTCCAGTTGCCACCGCCCGACATCAGCGCCGCGCGGCAGGATTTGCATCAGGACCTCGTACGCATCATCAACCGCATGCTCGCGGCCGACACGCTGATGCGCTACCCCAACTACGCCTCGCTCCTGTCCGATTTGCAATCGGCCAAGGACAAGCTCGCCACGGCGCCGGCGGTCACGGCGAACGCGCCGGGCAAGGACGCCAAGCCCGCGGCCGGCGGCAGCAAGGCCTGGGTGTGGTTTGTGGTCGGTGGCGTCCTGCTGCTGTTGGTGGCGGCGGTCGTTTTATTTTTCGCCCTCCGGGATAAGCCGGAACCCCCGCCCGTCGTGCCCGTGACGCCGGTCACCCCCGCGCGCGGCCCAAGCATGAATCCCTTCGACGCCAACGAGGACGCGCTGCTTATCGCCGCCGTCAAGCCGCTGGCGCGCGGCGCGGTGCTCGCGGTGAACACCGAACTCGAACGGCTCGGCCGCGATGTCTGCACCAACACGGCCCAGCGCGCCTGGATCCGTGTCTTCCAGGCCATGTCCATTCTCGCCGACCGGCGCGAGGCCGACGCCGACTATCTGCTGCACGTCATGCCCGCGCCGCCGGAGCTCTCCACCAACCTCGTCAGCGAACCGGCGCGCCTGCCGCTGACCATCGCGCAATACCTCCTCAAGCGCACCGGCGAAAGCAGCCTGGCCGTGACCAACAGCCTGACGCCATCGTGGTACCTGCCGGTGACCAAATTCGCCACCGGCCTGCGCGAGTGGATGAGCAAGACCAACCGCTATGCGGCCGTCGTCCGCCTGCAGGCCTACCAGCCCGCCGGCGCCAACGAGCCGGGCTGGCCTTATGCGTTCCGGGCGCTGGCCGAGCACTGGATCCGGCAGAACCAGGACTTCGACCGCACCGTGGCCGAGGCCCAGGGCATGGCGAAGCACAAGAAGAGCGCCGAGGCCCGCAAGCTGCTCGAGGACTTCAAGGGCAAGTGCAGTCCCGCCCTGCAGGAGGCCCTCGCCGAACAACTGAAGAAGCTTTCCGAGGCCGACGCCGAGGCGCACAAGAAGGAAGAAGCCGCCCGGAAGAAGGCCGACGAGGAGCGCAAGCGCAAGGAAGCCGAAACCAAGGCCAAAGCCAAGTCGGCGGAAAAGAAGCCGCAGCCCAAGCCGGAAGCGCCCGCCGCGCCGCCCGCCGAGATCGAGGCCGTGAGCGTCACCACCGAGACCAAGAACGAACCCGCGGCGCTCGCCAAGGATGGCAACGTCCAAACCAAGTGGTCCAGCCTGCCCAAGCCCAACCAGTGGCTCATTGCCGATCTCGGCAAGAGCCGCAAAATTTCCGGTGTCGTACTCTACTGGGATGAGGCGCATCCGGTGGATTACAAGGTGCAGGTGGCCGCGGACCGCGCCGGGCCGTGGCAGCAGGCAGCCTACCCGCAGAACGTCGGCAGCGGCCGCGTCGTCCACAATTTCAAGCCGGTCGAGGGCCGCTACCTGCGCATCAGCAGCCAGATCCTCAACATCAAGCACCAGCACATCGCCCTCTTTGAAATCCAAGTGCTCGTGGACGGCAATAAGCCTCCGCCAGCACTCGCTGCCCCCTGACCTTCTGCGCCCTCGACAGTCCCGCCTTGGAAACCCGGAGTGAGTCCGGCATAGTGCGGCGCATGATGAACGCACAACTTCTGCTCGTTGGTTGCGGTTTAGTGGTCGCTGCGCAGGCGCGGACGTTCCATGTGGATGCCACGGCGGGCAATGACGTGCGCGAGGGGCTGACGCCGGCGACGGCCTGGCGCACGCTCGACCAGGTGAATCGCGCGGCGTTGCAGCCGGGCGATCAGGTTTTGTTCCGCCGCGGCGGTATCTGGCGCGGGCAACTGCGTCCGCAGAGCGGCAGCGCCGAGGGCGTCATCACCTACGCCGCCTACGGCGAAGGCCCCAAGCCGCAACTGCTCGGCTCGGTCAGCATGAACCGGCCGGAGGACTGGCAACAGGTCAGCCCCGGCCTCTGGGCGACCGCGGCGATTCGTTATGATCCCCTCGCGCAGCAGGCTGATCTGAAGGGCGCGAAGTGGACGCTGCATCGCGAGGGCGGAGCGGCCTGCACGCTGAAGACCGGCGCCACGGGCCTCGTGGTGCAGTGTACGCAGCCCGGCACGCGCGCCAACTTCATCCAGCTCTACACGCCCGGAATGAAGCTCGAGGCGGGCAACGACTACGTCCTCGCCGTCCGCGCGCGCTGCTCGCAGACCTGCACGCCGGGCAAGCTCGCGTTGATGAGCAACGGCGCGCCCTTCAGCGGTTATGCGACGCCGGGCACGCCGCGCCCCATCGGCCCCGAATGGTCGGAGCAGCTCATCCGTTTCCACGCGCTCATCACCACCAACAACGCGCGGCTGACGTGGTATCTCGGCGGCGCGCTGCCGGCGGGCGCGACGCTGGAGATTCAACCCGGCGCGTTCAGCACCGCGCGCAGCAACCAGCCGCTGCCGCTCTCCGCGGATGTCGGCTGTGTCATCTTCGAGGGCCGGACGACCGGCTTCAAAAAGTGGCAGCTCGCCGACCTGCAAAACGAGGGCGACTATTTCTATGACGAGCACACGTGGCGGGTCTTCCTGCGCGCCGCCGCGAACCCGGCGACGCAGCACCGCGCCATCGAGCTGGCCCTGCGCCGCCACATCATTGACGAGGGCGGCCGCGCCTTTGTGACCTACGAGAACCTCGATCTGCGCTACGGCGCGGCGCACGGCATCGGCGGCGGCAGCACGCGCCACATCACCGTGCGCGGCTGCGATATCTCCTTCATCGGCGGCGGGCTCCAGATGCGGCGCGAGGATGGCCGGCCGGTCCGGTTCGGCAACGGCATCGAGTTCTGGGCGGGCGCGCGCGATTGCCTGGTCGAGGGCTGCCGCCTCTGGGAGATCTACGACGCCGCGCTGACCAACCAGGGCAAGGGCACCAACGTGCAGGAGAACATCACCTATCGTCACAACACCATCTGGAACAGCGAGTACTCCTTTGAGTATTGGAACCGCGAGGCGGCGAGCCTCACGCGCCATATCCGCTTCGAGCACAACACCTGCGTGGATGCCGGCTATGGCTGGGGCCACCGCGAGCGGCCCGACAAAAACGGCCGCCACCTGATGTTCTATGCCAACACCGCCGCCACCACCAACTTTGTGGTTCGCGACAACATCTTCTGCAACGCCACCGAGAGCCTCCTGCGCCTGCATGGCCGCGACTGGACCGCCGCCCTGCAACTCGACCGCAACCTCTGGGTCCAAAAGGAAGGCCCGCTGTTTCTCTGGGGTACGGAAAAAATCGGCGCCGACCAGTTCGCCGCGTTCCAGCGCGCACACAAGCTCGACGTGAACGCCATCCTTGCCGAGCCCAAGTTCGTCGCGCCGGCTGCGCGCGACTATCGCCTCGCGCCCGATAGTCCCCTGCGCGCCACCCGCGAGGCGGCCCCCGGTGCCTGGCCGTGAGTTTTCCGGCTTTTGCGCGGCGGCGGTTTTGCGGTAAGGTTCGCCCATGACCATGAAGCAAGAAACGCTGGCGATGTACGAGCGGCTGAAGGCGCGGCTGGATCGGGTCGTGCCGGATTTCGAGTTGCGCCTCAAGGCGGAGCTGGCGGTGGAAATCGAGCAGCTCAAGCGCGAACGCAACGCGGTCATCCTCGGCCACAACTACATGGAGCCGGCGCTCTATCACTCGATCTGCGACTTCACCGGCGATAGCCTGGAGTTGAGCCGCCGCGCGGCGGAGACCGATAAGGACGTGATCATCTTCTGCGGCGTCAAGTTCATGGCCGAGACCGCGAAGATTCTCTCGCCCAACAAGACCGTTCTGCTGCCCGCGCAGAGGGCCGGCTGCTCGCTCGCCGCCGGCATCACGGCCGATGATGTCCGTCAGCTCAAGCGGCAGTTTCCCGGCGTGCCCGTGGTCACCTACGTCAACACCTACGCCGACGTGAAGGCGGAGACCGACGTGTGCTGCACCTCCGGCAACGCCGCCGAGGTCGTCCGCGCGCTAAACAGCGACGCGATCCTGTTCCTGCCCGATGAATACCTCGGCCGCAATGTGGCGCACGAAACCGGCCGCGCGTTTCATCTGGCGACGCCCGGCCTGACGCCCGCGCAACTCCAGCGGCCGTGCCTGATCGGCTGGAAGGCGCGTTGCGAGGTCCACGAGCGCTTCACGGTGGAGGACGTGACGCGCGCCCGCGAACATTTCCCCGATGTATGCGTGCTCGCGCATCCCGAATGCCCGCCGGAGGTCATCGCGCAGGTGGACTTCGCCGGCAGCACGATGGCGATGGTCCGCAAGGTGAAGGAGTCCAAGGCCGCGCGCTTCCTGCTGCTGACCGAGTGCAGCATGGGCGATAACATCATCGCGGAAAATCCCGACAAGGAGATGGTCCGCATGTGCAGCCTGCGCTGCCCGCACATGAATGAGATCACGATGCAGGACACGCTGGAAGCACTGCGCCAGATGCGCTACGTGATCGAGGTCCCCGAAGACATCCGCCAGCGCGCCCACGCCGCCGTCGCCCGCATGATCGCCATCCGCGGCGGCACCACCGGCTACGCGCAGAAGTAACTCCACCATCATCCGCTGTCGCGAGCGAAGGAATTCCGGGTCAGGAGCCGGGTTCCCAGCCGCCGAGCGTTTCGATCTGCGGATGGCAGCGGAGGAAGATCTCGACGACGGCCGGATCAAACTGCGTTCCGGAGTTGCGCTGGATTTCCGCGCGGGCGGCGGCGGGCGTTATGGGTTGATGATAGAAACGCGTCGAACGCATCGCATCGTAGGCATCCACCACGGTGAAGATGCGGGCGCCCAGCGGAATATCGTGGCCGCGCAAGCCGCGCGGGTAGCCGGCGCCGTCAAAACGTTCGTGATGGGCGAGCACGATTTCCGCGGCCTTGGCCAGGTAGGGCGCCGCGCTGACGATGTTGAAGCCGATCTCGGGATGCCGCTCCATGATCTGCCGCTGCTCCGGCGTGAGGCGCTCGGGGTTGAGCAGAATCTCGTCGGGAATGCCCGTCTTGCCGATATCATGCAGCAGCGCGCCGCGCCCAATGTCGTCGAGTTGTTCGGGCGGCAGGCCGAGTTCGCGCGCGAGCAGCAGCGTGAGCTTGCGGGCGCGCTGGCTGTGCTGGCCGGTGGTGTGCTCGCGGGCATCGAGCATCGCGGCCAGCGCCTCGAGGGTAAAATCGTAGGATTGCTTGACCTGGGTCAGCGCCTCGGAGAGCGCCGCGCTCTTTTCGCGCACCATGTCCTCCAGGTGGAGTTGATAGCGCGCGTTTTCCTGCCGGAGCCGCTTGAAGCTGTGGGCCCGCTCCACAAGGGCGCCGAGATGCTCCGCGGTGAACGGTTTCTGGACAAAATCGTAGGCCCCGTGGCGCAGGCTGGCGACCGCGTTGTCGAGCGAGGCATAGCCGGTGATGATGACGTGCGCCAGATAGGGTTCCAGAGCCTTCAGTTCGTCCAACACCTGCAGGCCATCTTCCGGGCCCAGTTTCAAATCCACCAACGCCACATCAAAAAAGCCCGGCTGCGCGGCGACGCGCGCGCGGGCTTCCGCGCCGGTTTGCACAGTGACCGCCTGATAGCCCTGGGTCTTGAGAATGCGCGCGGTCAACTGGCAGAGCAGTTCATCGTCATCCACCACAAGGATGTGACCCTTGGGCTGGGCGGCGGCAGCCACGACGGGGGTGGCCGCGGGTTTGCCGTGCGGCACCTCGGTCTCGGTGGCCCGCGTGGCCGTCATTTCTGGCGCCCAGACGGCCTGCCGGTTGCGGCCGGCGCGCTTGGCAGCATAGAGGGCGTAGTCGGCCAGTTGCAGCAGGTGCTGCGGATCGCGCGGCTCCTCGAGTTGCTGCGAGGTCGCCACGCCAAGCGTGCAACTCATGTGCAACCGCAACGTTTTCTCGCAGAACACATGCTGGCGGACGGCATGGAGGAGGCGCTCGCCAAACGCGGCGACGGCATGGCCATCGAGTTTGGAGAGCACGACGACGAACTCATCGCCGCCGTAGCGGCCGATGACGTCGGTGGCGCGCGCGACCTGCTTGAGCACGTCGCCAAACTCGCGCAACAACTGATCGCCGGCGAGGTGGCCATAGTTGTCATTGATCTGCTTGAAGTGATCGAGGTCAATGATCGCGACGCCCATGGTGTAGTTATAGCGGTCGGCCAGCTTCCAGGCGTGCTCAAGCTGGTTTTCGATGTGGCGGCGGTTGAAGACGCTGGTGACGCTGTCGCGGATGGCCAGTTCGCGCGCGCGGTTGAGGGCCACGAGCACGGTCGAAAGCTGGTTGGCGGCGTGATACAGGAAGGCGATGTCGGTGGGCGCCAGCGCGTTGACCCGGCTGGAGGTCAGGTTGAGCAGGCCGCGCAACTCGCCACCGATGATGATCGGCACGGCGAAGACACTGGCCGGCGCCGCCGGCCCGCGCGGCGAGCGGGCCTCGCCTTCGACCTGAACGCGCAGCGCACCCTCGGCCAGGGGCCGTCCGCTCAAGGACGCGTAATGCCGGAGCATGTCGTCCTTCATGTGCTCGATATACTCTTTGGAAACAGGCTCCTGACAGTTGAGAATCAGCACGCTATCGTCGCGGTCGAGATCGAGAATGCCGACGACCGAGCAGGGCAGCAAACGCCCCAGGCCGGCGCCAAGGCCGCGCAACGCCTCGACGAGGTTGTCGCTGCTCAAGGCCATCTCGCCCAGCGTCCGCAACATACCCAACTGGTTCTGGATGCGTTCTGGCGCCAGTTGCTCCGAAGAATGCAAGAGCGCTCGTTTCTCCCGGTCCTCGGCCTGCACATATTCGATCAGCACATCCACCTCGACGGGCTTCTCCACAAAGCGCGTGATGTTCATCTCCTGGAGCTGCGCCTTGACTTCCTTGGTGATGAAGCCCGACATGATCACCACGCCCAGCCACGGCCAGATTTTCAGCGCCTCGTGCAGAAAAGTGATGCCATCCATGCCGCGCATATGCAGATCCACGACCAGCACATCGAATTGCCGCTGGAGCAGGACCTGCAACCCCTCGCGGCCGTTGGTCACGCATTCGACGGCGCCGCCCACGCTGGCCAGCGCGCGCTGGGCCAGCGTACGGATGATGGCCTCATCATCGAGCACCAGAATGCGCAGCGCTGGGGCGACGGAAAGCGGCGGGGGGATGGCGGGCTGGCCTGCTGGTTCGTTAGTCACAGTGATGTTCCCGTTGAGTGTGAACGCAGGATAGAGCAACCATCTGCGAAGTCAACGCCGCGCCGCAAGGTAAAAAATTGGATCATAAAAAATTGGATCCTACCGCGATACACCAACTAATAGTCGCGCGATAATAATAGAGGAAATGACGGTGGGATCGGTCAACTCGACCATCCTTATGCTGTCATTGGAGGTTGGACGCCGCTGACCGCGCTCTAGGACGCCAGCGCTTCGTTGAGGCTGCCGAGGCGGTAGCCGGCGAGGTCGAGCGTCACGTAGCGGATGCCGGCGGCCTTGAGCAGGGTGTGGATTTGTTCGCGCAGTTTCAGGGCGCGGGCCAGCTCGGCGGGCGCGAGTTCGATGCGGCCGACATCGCCGTGCAGACGGACGCGGAGCTGCTTGAAACCCAGCGCACGCAACGCCAGTTCCGCCCGCTCAACCGCCGTCAGGCCGCGCTGCGTGATCTGCGAGCCATAAGGGAACCGCGAGGCGAGGCACGCCATCGCCGGTTTCTCCGCCGTCGGCAGGCCGAGTTGGCGCGACGCCGCGCGGATGTCGGCTTTCGTGAAGCCAAACTGCTTGAGCGGACTCTGCGAACCGACCTCGGCGAGCGCTTTGCTGCCGGGGCGGTAATCGCCCTGGTCATCCACGTTCGTGCCGTCGCAGACGCACGCGATGCCTTCTGCGCGGGCGACCTCAAAGATGCGGGTGAAATCAATCTTCTTGCAGTAGTAGCAGCGGTCCGGCGGATTGCCGGCGATGCTGGGCTCGGTCAGCACGTTGATTTTTTCGACGCGCAGGCGGATGCCGATCTGCCGCGCCAGCGCGCGCGCCTCGCGCAGTTCGGAGCGCGCCAGCAGCGGCGTATCAATCGTCACCGCCAACGCTTTCTTCCCCAACGCGAGCTGCGCGACCGCTGCGAGGAACGTGGAGTCCACGCCGCCGCTGAAGCCGACCGCCACGCTGCCCTGCCCCCGCAGCCAGTCCAGCAGCGCCAGAACTTTTTTACCGACCGCACCCCGCCAAATGAGCTCTTTTGTCTTCATCTTAAAATCGCCTCACACTTTCAACGCCGGTCGCCAGCCCAAAGGCCCGGAGGAGTTAACGCAAAGGCGCAAAGTGAAGGCGGAAGACGCAAAGAAAATCTCCGCCTCTGCGTCTTGTGCTTTTCCTTTGCGCCTTTGCGTTAATCTTCATACCCGTTTCACCATCAACCATCGCACTTCGCAATCCAGCCGCCGCCGAGGATTTCGTCGCCGACGTAGAAGACCGCGGCCTGGCCGGGCGTGACGGCGAACTGCGGCTCGGTGAAATCCGCGCGCCAGACGCCGCCGGCTTCAGCCGTGAGCTTGGCCGCGGCGCCGGTGTGGCGGTAGCGCAGACGCACGAGGCATTCGATGCCGGCGGCCGGCGGCGCGCCGCTGATCCAGTTCACGTCGCTCACGAGGCAGGACGTACTCAACACCTCGTCGCGCCGACCGAGGACGAGGGTGTTGGTCGCGGCGCGGATTTCCTTCACGTAGAGCCGCTCCGCCGCCGCGACGCCGAGGCCCTCGCGCTGGCCGACCGTGTAATGGATGATGCCGCGATGCTTGCCGAGTACTTTGCCGGCGGTATCCATGATCGGGCCGGGCCGGCTCTCGCCCGGCTGGAAGAGCGGCGAGTAGTCATCGCTTTCGATGAAGTCCTGGCTCTCTTCCTTCTCCGCAACTGCGGCAAAGCCATTCTCGCGCGCGAGCCGGCAGACTTCGGTCTTCTTCAGCCCGCCGAGCGGGAACACGAGCTGGCCGAGCTGCGCCTGCGTCAGGCGCGCGATGAAATAGGACTGGTCCTTTCGCGGGTCCACGCCGCGCAGCAACCGGACAAGACCGGTGGCGGGATCGGACTCGACGCGCGCGTAGTGGCCGGTGGCGAAGCGGTCGAAGGTGAGGCCGCAGGTGCGCGCGCGCTCCAGCAGCAGGCCGAATTTCAGGCGGTGGTTGCAGACGACGCACGGGTTCGGCGTGCGGCCGGCGCGATACTCGGCGCGAAAATAGTCGAGCACCCAAGCCTTGTATTCGGCGGAAAGCCCGATGACGTGATGCGGAATGCCAAGCTGCGCGGCGGCATGCTGGGCGGCGGCAATGTCGCGCGCCTCGCCGGGACCGTAGCAGCCGGAGCGGCCGGCGTCGGGCAGTTCGATCGAACCGTCCCAGATCTGCATCGTCAGGCCGAGTACGCGGTGGCCCTGCTGCTGGAGCAGCCACGCGGCCATCGTGGAATCCACGCCGCCGCTCATGCCAACGGCGATTGTGAGAGGAGCTGACATAAAATTGGTGCGGGAGGATAGCCGATGCCACGCCGAAATCCAATCAGCCGGCCGGGGCCAATGCTCGGGTGAGATCGGCGGTGAGGTCATCGCCATCTTCGAGGCCGGTGGATAAGCGCAGCAAGCCATCGTTGATACCGCGGGCGAGACGCTCGGAGCGCGGCATGGCGGCGTGCGACATCATCGGCGGATAGGAGAGGATACTCTCGACGCCACCAAGGCTGACCGCCGGCAGCGAAAGCTCGACGCGCTTGAGCAGCGCCTTGGCGGCCGGGCCGCCGCCGGCCAGTTCGAACGAAACCACCGCGCCGCCACCGGAGGACTGGCGCAGATGGACCTCGCGGCCGGGATGCGAGGGCAGCGTGGGATAGAAAACCTGCTTCACTTCCGGTCGTGCCTGAAGCCAGTGGGCAACGCGTTCGGCGGTTTGCTGCTGGGCGGCGAGGCGCACCCCCAGCGTTTTCAACCCGCGCAGGGTCAGCCACGAGTCCTGCGGGCCGAGAATCGCGCCGAAATTATTCTGCAGGCTCTTCAGCTTCCGGCCGAGCGCCTCCTCGCGCGCGACGGCGAGGCCGGCAATCAAATCGCTGTGCCCGCCGATGAACTTGGTGGCGCTGTGGACGACGATGTCGAAGCCGAGTTCGAGCGGGCGCTGGGCGGCGGGCGTCATGAAGGTGTTGTCGGTGATCGCCAGCAGCTGATGCTCGTGCGCGAGCTGCGCGACGGCGGCGAGATCGGTGACCTTGAGCAACGGGTTGCTCGGCGACTCGACGAAGATCGCGCGCGTGGCCGGACGGATCGCGGCGCGCACCTTGTCCAGGTCAGTCGTATCCACGAAGGTCACCTCCATCTGCCATTGCTTGAAGATGGTGGTCAGCACGCGATAGGTGCCGCCATAGATGTCCTCGCCGGCGATAAGGTGGTCGCCGGGCTTGAACAGCAGCAGCACGGTGGAGGTCGACGCCATGCCGGAGGCAAACGCGAGGCCCACCGCACCGCCTTCAAGATCGGCGATGGCGAGCTCCAGCGCCTCGCGCGTCGGGTTGTCGCTGCGCGAATAGTCATAGGCCTGGCGCTGCTCAACATCTTTTTGCGCGAAGGTGGAACACTGATAGATAGGCACGCTGGAAGCGCCTGTGTAGGGATCGCGGTCGCGGCCGGCATGCAGCAGACGGGTGGCGAGTTTCACAAGACGGCCTCCAGATCGGCGAGCAGGTCGCCGGCATTTTCGATGCCCACGGAAAGGCGCAGCAGCCGGTCGTGGATGCCCAGACGGTCGCGGATCTCCACGGGGATGTCGGCATGCGTCTGCGCGATGGGATAGGTGATGAGAGACTCGACGCCGCCAAGGCTCTCGGCAAAGCGAAACACCCGCACGCTCTTCAAGATGTCCGGCACGCGCGCCGCGGACTCGATGGCGAAGGCGATCATCGCCCCGCAGCCGATGCTCTCGCGCGCGAGCACATCGCGGCCCGGATGCGCGGTCAGGCCGGGATACCAGACCTGCGTCACGCGCGGATGTTGCGCGAGGAACTCGGCGATGCGTTGCGCGTTGGCCTCCTGCTGGCGCAGGCGCAGCGGCAGGGTCTTGAGGCCGCGCAACAGCAGCCACGCATCCTGCGGGCCGAGCACGCCGCCGACCGCGTTCTGGAAAAACGCCAGCCGCTCGCCGAGTTCCGGCGTGCGCGCGATGAGCACGCCGGCGACCACGTCGTTGTGCCCACCGAGATATTTGCTCGCGCTATAGACCACGAGGTCCGCGCCCAGTTCCAACGGCCGCTGCAGGAGGAAGGTCAGGAAAGTGTTGTCCACCACCGTCAACTGTCCGCGCACCTTGGCCAGCGCAGCAATGGCGCGGATGTCGGCAATCTTCAGCAGCGGATTGCTCGGCGTCTCCAGCAGCACCGCGCGGACCCGCTCCTGCGCCAGCGCGGCCGCGACGAGTTCCAGGCGCGAGGTATCCACATAGACCGCCTCGATGCCGACCGGCCGGAACACTTTTTCAAACAGGCGGAACGTGCCGCCATACAAATCCTCGGTGACGACAAGGCGGTCGCCGGGCTGGAATAACCGCAGCGCGCAATCTATCGCCGCTAAACCGGAAGCGAAGGCGAGGCCGCGCGCGCCGCCCTCGGCGGCGGCGAGCGTCTCCTCCAGCGCGAGGCGCGTCGGGTTCGAGGTGCGCGAGTAGTCGAAGCCGGTGCTGCGACCGAGTTCGGGATGCTCGAAGGTCGCGGTTTGGTAGATCGGCGTGACGAGAGCGCCGGTCCGCGGGTCACACCCGCAGCCGGCCTGCGCCAGCAGGGTTTCGATTTTTTTGCTCATGTTTTTTGCGGGGAAAAGATAGCCGCTGTCCGGGCCGAATCAAGCGCTGCCATAAACTGACGACGCACGCGAGCGCCTCCAACTCCTGAATGAAACCCTCGCTACCAACGGTTACACCGCACCCTTGCCCGGTGGAAATTGGCGCTGACATACCCGGCGGGAAACCCGTCGGTATTAGAACTTGAGCTGGATGCGCGTGTAGTACTCGCGTTCCCACTTGGAAACACCCGTGTCCAACGGCGCTGAATTGAAGGTATAGAGCCAACCGAATTTAAGCGCGATCGCGGTGGTCAGGTCGAAGGTTAAGGACGAATCGGCTGACCACTCATAGCTCCCATTGTTTAGGGAGGGCATATAAAAGCCGACGAAATTGAACGTGGTGGACTCCGATTTGAGTTTGAACAAGAGCCGGCCCGACAGGACCTCGTCGCTTTCCACCGCATCCTCGGTGGAGCGTTGTTCGCGGTGCAAGGCGGCCACACCCACATTGAGTTTCCAGAATGGATTGCGCAGCAGATCATACTTGATGCCGGCGCCAGTCCGCAGTTTGAGCCGGATATGCTGGGGCGGATTGCGCTCGAAATCGTTCAGCAAAAAGGCCCAAAAGCGGTAACCCAAATAACAGTCGGCGCCCGTGTACGTTTTCAACTGATTCTTGGAGACGGTCTCTTCGGAATTCAGGTAGTCGAAGTTGACCGTTTGAATCAGTTCGTAGATGCCGGGTTCGTATTTCAAAGCCAGCGCCCCGGAAACCCCTTGGAAGGAGGTGGTCCCATCGTGCTGCTGGTCACCCAGTTCCAGTGCGCCGGAGAACTTCTTGTCCTCCGCGGCTTTCCACTTCGGCGGAACATAGGTCCAGATGGACTCTTTTGGTTTGTCACCTGCCGCTTCAGCCCAAGCCGTACCGGCCATGACACACGCTCCCAAGAACAACGCTACCAGCATCTTTTGCTTCATCATGTTTCTCCTGTGGCGATCAGCTTGGTCGGCAGATAAACATGCCGGCCCGTGTGCTGTCAAGTGACTTGATGAAGGCGAGCACGATCAGCGCTGGATCGGCCCCGGCTTTTACGAGGTTCACCGACGCCTTCCCTGACGGCAGGGCGACATTGAACGGTGCGGCGGCACCTCGACTCAAATCAAGCGAACTTACCTTGCCCCACCGCAGAGGCGGCAGCGTGGGTTGCGGCGGACGGCGACGGTGCGGAACTGCGTCTTCAGCGCGTCAAAGGTCAGCAGGCGGTTGGTCAGCAGCTCGCCGCAGCCGGTGACGAACTTGATCGCCTCCAGCGCCTGGAGGGAACCGATGACGCCGGGGACGGCGCCGACCGGGCCGCGCGGCGGGCCGGCCGGGCTTTCCGGCGGCGCGTCGAAGAGACAGCGATAGCACGCGGTCCGGCCGGGCAACACGGTCATCGTCTGCCCGAAGAACGCGAGGATACCGGCGTGTGAGTAAGGCTTGCCGGCGGCATGACACGCATCGGCGATCAGGAACTTGCTATCGAAGTTGTCGGTCGCGTCCACGACGAAATCATAGCCAGCCAGAAGCTGCGACGCATTCGCGGTCGTCAGACGCCCGGCGCTGGCCACGACGTGGCAGTCGGGATTGAGCGCCTGAAACGCGCGCTGTGCCGAGGCAACTTTCCGCAGGCCGAGATCGGCGGTGGTATGCGCGATCTGCCGCTGGAGATTGCTCGCCTCCAGCACATCGCCATCCAGCACGCCGAGCGTGCCGAGGCCCGCGGCGGCGAGGTAGAAGCCCGCCGGCGAGCCAAGCCCGCCGACGCCGATGAGCAGCACGCGCGCGGCAAGCAGCTTCGCCTGCCCCGCCGCGCCGAGCTCCGGCAGCGTCAGATGGCGCGCGTAACGTTGTTGCTGGAACTCCGTCAGAGACATGGCTGATGGTTAATGGCTAATGGCTGATGGCGGCGGGAGCATAGCGGCGCGGAACGGAAATGTGAAACCGGAAACGTGAAATGAAGCAGAAGGCGCGGTGAGTTTTCCAAGGATTGGAAAAGCAGAGGGCCGGTTTTTCCGAAGATTGGAACTTTTCGCGGAAAATTTTCCAAGGCTTGGAAAAAAGCAGGGGGCTTTTTCCAAGCCTTGGAAACGCGTGGCGGCATCAGATGCCCTCGCCTTCCTTGACCGCGGTGGTATCCACGACGCCCCAGCGCACGCGCTGCCAGAAACGTTCGTGGAGGTAGAAGGTGCCGATCTTCAGGGCGAAGTCGAGCGCGCCGATGACCAACCCGGCTTGCGCGGAACCGGTGACCAGCCAGGCCGCCATGGCGGTAAAGACCAGGCCGAAGAGGCGCCAGCTCACCGACTTCACCAAGCTGCGTTTGTGTGTTTCCATGGGAGTCCTCAAATGGCGTAGCCACCGTCGCTGGCCGCCTGGGGCGCGACCTGCGGCGGGTCCACGATCAGGCCGGCGGCGACGGTCTCGTTGGTCGCCTCGTCCACAAGGATGAAGCCGCCGGTCTGGCGGTTGCGGCGGTAGCTGTCGTAGGCGAGCGGCGCGAGCGTGGTCAGGCGCACGCGGCCGATGTCGTTGAGGGCGAGCGTCGGCGCGGCCTCCGGTTCCAACGTGTCTATGTTCATGCGGTGGCGCAGCAGGCGCACGATGGCGCGCGTGTTGCGCGTCGCGTGCTTGAGCGCGTACTTGCCGTTGAGTTGCAGCGGCCGCTCGCTCATCCAGCAGAGGTCGGCCTCGAGGTCCTGGCCGAGCGTCGGCAGGTTGTCGGGCCGGACGAGCAGATCGCCGCGGCTGATGTCCACATCGTCGGCCAGCAGCAGCGTGACGGACATCGGCGCGTAGGCGACCTCGCGCGGGCCATCGAAGGTGTGGATGCCGGTGATGCGCGAGGCGCGGCCGGAGGGCAGCGCGACGACGGGATCGCCGACGCGGAAGACGCCGCCGGCAAGCTGCCCGGCGTAGCCGCGGAAGTCATGATGCTCGTCGGAGTACGGACGGATGATGTACTGCACAGGAAAACGCGCGTCGGTCAGGTTGCGGTCGCTGGCGATATAGACTTCCTCCAGGTGGCGCAGCAGCGGTGGGCCCTTGTGCCACGGCATGTGCGTGGAGGGCTCGACGATGTTGTCGCCATTGAGCGCGCTGACTGGGATGAACGCGATGTCGCGGATGTCCAAGCGCGTGGCGAACGCGGTGAACTCGGTGCTGATGCGGCTGAAGACCTTCTCGGAGTAGCCGACGAGGTCCATCTTGTTGACGCACAGGACGAGGTGCGGGATGCGCAGCAACGCGGCGATGTAGGCGTGCCGCCGGGTCTGCTGGATGATGCCCTGGCGCGCATCCACGAGCACGATCATCAGGTTCGCGGTCGAGGCGCCGGTGACCATGTTGCGCGTGTACTGCACGTGGCCGGGCGCGTCGGCGACGATGAATTTGCGGTGCGGCGTGGCGAAGTAGCGGTAGGCCACGTCAATCGTGATGCCCTGCTCGCGCTCGGCGCGCAGGCCATCGGTCAGGTTGGCGAGGTTGATGCGGCCGTCGCCGGTCAGGTCGCTGGAGCGTTCGAGCGCCTCAAGCTGGTCCTCGAAAATCTGCTTGGAGTCGAACAGCAGGCGGCCGATCAGCGTACTCTTGCCATCATCCACGCTGCCGGCGGTGGCGAAGCGGAGCAGTTCGCTGGTGTCGTTTGCAGTTGTCGTGTTCATATTGTCCCACTGAATTTAGAAATAGCCTTCGCGCTTGCGATCTTCCATGGCGGTCTCCGACCGCTTGTCGTCGGCGCGGCTGCCGCGCTCGGTCACGCGCGCGGCGGCAATCTCGGTAATGATGTCGGCGACGTTGCGCGCGGCCGACTCGATGCAACCGGTGCAGGAGATGTCGCCGATGGTACGCACCCGCACATCAAGCGTTCGTACCTCCTCGCGTGGCTTCGGTTGCAGCAGGGGACTGACCGGCAGCCACTGGCCGTCGCGCCGCACGACCTCGCGGCGATGCGCGAAGTAGATCGAGGGAATGTCCAACTTCTCGCGCAGGATGTACTGCCAGATATCCAGTTCGGTCCAGTTGCTCAACGGGAAGACGCGCATGTGTTCGCCGGGATTGATACGGGCGTTGTAGAGGTTCCACAGTTCCGGGCGCTGGTTCTTGGGATCCCATTGGCCGAAGGCGTCGCGGAACGAGAACACCCGCTCCTTGGCCCGCGCCTTTTCCTCGTCGCGCCGCGCGCCGCCGAGCGCGGCGTCGAACTTGAATTCCTCCAGCGCGGCCAGCAGCGTCGGCGTCTGCAGGCGGTTGCGACTGCTCTCGCCGGGCGTGGCGCGGGCGATGCCCTTGGCCAGCGCGTCCTCGACGGTGCGGACGATCAGCTTCTCGCCGAGTTCGGCGGCGCGATGATCGCGGAAGTCCAGCAGCTCCGGGAAATTGTGGCCGGTATCAATGTGCAGCAGCGGGAACGGAAAGCGCGCCGGGCGAAACGCCTTCTCCGCGAGCCGCAACATGCAGATCGAATCCTTGCCGCCCGAAAAGAGCAGCACCGGCCGCTGAAATTCGGCGACGACTTCGCGCAGGATATGAATGGCTTCGGCTTCGAGAGCCTCCAGATGGCTCAAGGCATAGGTATCCATGATGTGTTCCTCAAGTTGGCGGAGGGCGGCCATGCGTATGCAGGCCGCACTCCTTGTGTTCCGGGTTTTCCCACCACCAGCGACCCGCGCGCTGCTCCTCGCCGGGTGCGATGGCGCGTGTGCAAGGCGCGCAACCGATCGAGGCATAGCCCTGGTCATAGAGCCGGTTGTACGGCAGCTTGTGCGCGCGCACATAGGCCCACACCTGCTCCAGTGTCCAGTCGGCGAGCGGCGCGATCTTGACGATTCCGCCGTGCGCCGCATCGGTCTCGATCACCGGCAAGGCGGAGCGCGTCACCGCCTGCTCGCGGCGCAGGCCGGTGAGCCACGCCTGCAAGCCGTGCAGCGCGCGCTGGAGCGGCTCGACCTTGCGGATGAAGCAGCACTCCTGGCGCGCCGCGACCGATGCGCGGAAGGAGAACAAGCCTTTTTCGCGTTCCAGCTTTTCCACCGCCTCGTGCCGCGGGAAGTACCACTCGATCTGCACGCCGTAGCGGCGGCGAATGGCTTCCGCGCAGTCATAGCTCTCCGGGTTGAGCCGGCCGGTGTCCAGCGCGAAGACCCGCGCATCGGCGCGGACCGCCATCAGCAGGTCAATGAGGACGAGGTCCTCCAGGCTGAAGCTCGCAGCCAGCGCGAGCGCCGGGTGATAGAGTTCCACCGCGTGTCGCACCACCGCTGCTGGATCGGCCTGATTGTCCCGCCACTGCGCCGCCACGACCGCCGAGGTAAGTTTGTTTTTCATACACCAGCATCTCAATGGCGATTATAGTATATTGACCGGGATGGATTGTCAAGAAAATGGATGGAAACGGCGAAACACCTTGATTTTACGAGGAGAAACACCAGTTTCCGGCTGGTGTTTCCGCCCATGATTCCCGTTGACAGGCGGGCGGTCCGGCCCTATTTTCCGCCCGCACCGGTGACTTGTATGAAAGCCAAACCCGAATTGACCCAGGTCGAGCGCGACAAGCTCGCCATCCCTCCCGACTTTGATTTCAAGAACGACATCGCCGCGCGGCCGCTGGAATCCATCCCGCCCAACGTGCTCGCGATGTTCAAGTGGACCGGCATCTACCAACAACTCCAGCGCGGCTTCTTCATGATGCGCGTACGCATCCCCGGCGGGCGGCTGACCGCCGACCAGCTTGAGCGCATCGCCGACCTCGGCGATCAGTATGCGCAAGGCGAGCTCTGTCTCACCACGCGCCAGACGTTCCAGCTCCACTGGCTGCGAAAGGACGATCTCTGGAAGGTGCTCGCAGGCGTCGCGGAGGCGGGGCTCGACACGAAAAACGCCTGCGGCGATGTCGTACGCAACGTGGTGACCTGTCCGCTGCAGGGCGTCTGCCCGCACGAAGCGCATGATGTGCGCGACATGCTTTTGACCTTGGCGAACGATCCCGAACTGAAGGACCAGCAGCGCAACCTCCCGCGCAAGCACAAGATCGCCGTCAATGGCTGCGGCCGCGCGTGCGGCTTGACGCTGATGAACTGCCAGAGCTGGTTTCCCGTACAGCGGCCCGCTCCCGGAGGCGGGGTGGAGACCGGCTGGCGCTGGTATGCCGGCGGCGGACTCGGCGCGCGGCCGCACATGGCGCAGTGTATCTACGCCTGGGTTCCGGAGAGCCTGGTGCTGCCGGTGACGCAGGCGTGCGTCGAGGTTTTCCGCCGGCTCGGCGACCGCCGCGTGCGCGCCAACGCGCGCTTGAAGATCGTGGTGGCCAAGCTCGGCGCGGCCGGCTTCGCCGACGAAATCGAAAAAGTGCTCGTCGAGCGCGGTTTTCCAAGGCTTGGAAAAAACGATGCTCCGGCTTTCCAATCCTTGGAAAAACTCGAACGGCCCACCGGCGCGGAGGAAATCGCGCCGCCGTTCCTGGTCGGTCAGCCGGTGCTTCCGCAGCGGCAAGCGGGCTTCAACACCGTCCGCGTTTTGATCCCGCGCGCCGAGATGAGCTGTGCACAGGCGCGGCAACTGGCGCGCTGGGCGCGCGAGTTTGGCAATGGCACGCTGATGCTGACCGCACGGCAGAATGTTCAGTTCCCTTCCGTGGCGGATGCGCAGGTCGCGCCGCTCCAGGCGCAACTGCGCGCCGCCGGTTTTGTCCTCGAAGGGTTCGAGCAGGCGCCGGACGTGGTCGCCTGCGTCGGCACCACCGTCTGCAACCTCGCGGTCGCCGATACGCCCAATGCCTGCCGCCGCCTGCGCGAGGAACTCGCGGCCGACCGCGCCTTCTGGGAGGCCGTCGGCCCGCTGCGGATTCACATGAACGGCTGTCCGAACTCCTGCGCGCAGCACTGGATCGCCGACCTCGGCCTGCGCGGCATGCGGCGGCGCACCGAAAACGGCAGCGAGGAAGGTTTCCAGCTTAGCGTGGGTGGCGACCAGGCAGGCGCAGGCCATATCGCGCAACCCGTGTGCGAAACCTCGGCGAGCGCACTGGTGCCGACTGTGCGGCGCGTGCTGGAACTCTACCTGGCCCACCGCAGTGGAAAGAGCGAAACCTTCGGCGCCTTTGCGCAGCGCGTCGGCGCGGCGCAAATCGCCACATGGCTCGGCACGCCGGCCATCCCCGGCGAACCGGTCAACGAAACCAACCAGCAATTACGCGCCGCCTTCGAGCAAGCCGTGGGCGGAGCGGAGTGAGCGTTCACCCATGAGCGACTCGTCGGAAAAAATTCTGGCCGGGGCGCGGGCGCTGCTCGCGGAGCGCCAGCCCGACGACGCCATCGCGGCCTTGATTGCGCATTCTGCGCCCAACGATGCGGCGCGTTGCGCGCTGCTGGCGCAGGCCTATTTCCAGCGCGGCGACACGCGCGGCGATGTCCACAGCAGCCAGTTCTTCGCGCGGCGTGCGCTGGCCTTGGGCGATTCGTCACCCAAGCTGCTGGCCATCTGCGCCATCGCCGCGCTGCGCAAGGAACTCTTTGCCGAGGCCGCGGAACTTTTCGCGCGTTACGTCACGGAACATTCCACCGCGACGGCGCAGCATCTGCGCGGCCTCGCCCTGCTGAAAGCGGGTCGCCGCGCCGAGGCCCAACCGTGGCTGGAGCGCGCCGCGCGGCTGGAGCCGGCCAACGCCGCGTTCGCCGCCGCCACCGCGCCGGCTACGGCCACGACGCGCTCGTGGCAGAAAACCGGACAACACCTCGGCGGCGTCGCCGAGCAGCGCCCGGAAGGCGTGGCGACACCACTCGCCAGTTATGCGCTCTCGACGTTGCGCGGCACAGGCACGGCGCCCAAGGATCTGGACTGGCTCGCGAAAAACATCCCGTGCCAGAAGGCGTGCCCGGCGGGCACGGACATCCCCGCCTACCTCGACGCGATCCAGCAGCGCGAGTATGAGCGCGCGTACCGGATCAATCTCGAGGCCAACGTTTTTCCCGGCGTACTCGGCCGCGTCTGTGCGCGGCCGTGCGAGGCCGAATGCCGCCACGGCTGGGAAGGACTCGGCGCACCGGTCGCCATCTGCTTCTCGAAGCGCGCCGCGGCGGATCACCGACCACAGGAACTGGCACAGCTCGCGCCGTGGTTCCCGCCGACGGGTCGGCGCGTCGCGGTGATCGGCGCCGGCGTCGCCGGGCTGGCCGCCGCGCGTAATCTCGCGCTCATGGGCCATCAGGTCACCGTCTTTGAAAAATACGAAAGCCCCGGCGGCATGATGAATCAGGGCCTCCCCGAATTCCGCCTGCCGCGCGATGTGATTGAGCGCGAGGTGGAACAGGTCCGCCGTCAGGGCGTGGAAATCCGGTGCAACGTCGAGATTGGACGCGACCTTCCCCTCCGCCAGTTACGCGAGCAGTTCGATGCCGTCATTATGGCGTGCGGCACGCTCCGCCCGAACCTGCTCAAACTTCCCGGCAGCGAACTGGCCGGCATCCAGCACGGCCTGGAATTTCTGCGCGCAGCCAACGAACACAAACCGGTCAGCTTGGGCCGGCATGTCATCGTGATCGGTGGTGGTTTCACGGCGATGGACTGCGCGCGCACGGCCAAGCGGCTGGCGCCACCGGGCGCTTCCATCCAGATGCTCTACCGTCGCTCGCCGACCGAGATGCTCATCACGCCGGGTGAACTGGAAGAGCTGGGGCACGAAGGCATCCCGATGCAGTTCATGGTCGCGCCGGTCGCCTATGTTGGCGATCCCGCTGGCCGCGTCCGCGCGATGCGCTTCGTCCGCACCGAGCTGGGCGCGCGCGATGCGAGCGGCCGCCGCCGCCCGGTGGAAATCCCCGGCTCGGAATTTGAACTGCCCGCCGACAACATCCTGCTGGCGACCGGCCAGTATCCCGACACCGCGTGGATGGATGCGGACTTGCGCGCGCAACTCGCGGATCAGGATGGCTGGCTAAAGAGCGGCCGCGCCGCCACCACCAAGCTGCCCAACGTTTTTGCCGCCGGCGACTTTGCCACCGGCGCAAGCTCGCTGATCCAGGCCATCGGCCACGCGAAGGCGTGCGCCCGCGCGGTGGATCGCTTCCTGATGGGCGCCGACCGTCTGCGCGATGGCGCGTTCATCGAGGACGCCACCCAGACCGGGCGTATCCGGGAGATGGACGCCGTGCCGCGCGAAGCGCTGCCGACGCTGCCGCTGGCCCAGCGCACCGCCACCGCCGAAGTTGAACAAGGCTTTTCCCACGACGGTGCGGAAACCGAAACGCAGCGCTGCTATCTCTGTCATTACAAATTCGAGATTGATCCCGACCGTTGCATCTACTGCGACTGGTGCCTCAAGGCCAAGCCGCGCCCCGATTGCATCGTCAAGGTCAGCAAGCTGACGCACGACCAAGCCGGCCGCATCGTGGAATTCCAGCGCGCGCAAGCCACCGAGGAAACGCGGCTGATCTGGATCAACCAAGCCGACTGCATCCGCTGCCGCGCCTGCGTGGACGCCTGCCCTGTGGACGCCATCAGCATCCAGAAGGTCAGCCTGCGGCAGATTCGCGTTGGCGTTTGAACGCCGCGCTCCAAAAACGGCGCCGCAACGCGGCGCCCTCCAGCCCGTAATCAGAGCCAATGTGTGCTGCTATGCACGGGCAGGAGGCCCGTGCCACTCGGCGGAAAAAAGGGCGGATGGAATGCGCGCGCACGCCATCCGCCAGCAACCCTCCACCATCGTTTTGTTCAGCCGACGCCTTCAAACAACGCGGTCGAGAGATAACGCTCGGCGGCGTCGGGCAGGATCGCGACGATCGTCTGACCCGCGAACTCCGGCAACTGGGCGAGCCGTACGGCGACGGCCGCAGCCGCGCCGCTGGAGATGCCGGCAAGAATGCCTTCCTCCTTCGCCAGCCGCTTCGCAAACTCGATGGCGCTGGGGCCATCAATCTGCTCGACACGGTCCACGATGGAAAGATCCAGCGTGTCCGGGATGAAACCCGCGCCGATGCCCTGAATCTTGTGCGGGCCCGGCTTGAGTTCCTGGCCGGCGAGCTTCTGCGAGATCACCGGGCTTTCCTTCGGCTCCACGGCCACGGAGAGCAGCTTCGCGCCCTTGGTCTTCTTGAAGAAACGCGAGATGCCGGTGATCGTGCCACCGGTGCCGACGCCGCTGACGAGCACATCCACCTTGCCCTCGCTGTCGTTCCAGATTTCCGGGCCGGTGGTCTGCTCGTGGATCGCCGGGTTTGCCGGATTCTTGAACTGCTGCGGCAGGAAATACTTCTTCGGATCGCTCGCCGCGAGGTCCTCCGCGCGCTTCACCGCGCCCTTCATGCCCTCCGGGCCGGGCGTCAGCACCAGGTTCGCGCCGAGCGCCGCGAGCACGCGCCGCCGCTCGAGGCTCATCGTCTCCGGCATCAGCAGCGTCAGCTTGTAGCCGCGCGCCGCCGCCACGTAGGCGAGTGCGATGCCCGTGTTGCCGCTGGTCGGCTCGACGATCTCGACGCCGGGTTTGAGCACGCCGCGCTGCTCGGCGTCCCAGATCATGTTGGCGCCGATGCGGCACTTGACCGAATAGGACGGGTTGCGCCCCTCGGTCTTGGCCAGCACGACGGCCTGCGCGCCAGCGGTGACGCGGTTCAGCCGCACCAGCGGCGTGTTGCCGATGGACTGCGAGTTGTCTGCATAGATACGGCTCATGTTTTTCTCCTGTGGTTAGATTTCGTATTCCACTTGTCCGCCATACACCTTGTACGCGATCACATCCGCCGCGGTCAGCATGCCCACCGGCACGCCGGCGCGCGTGATGACGACGCCCGTGCTGCCGCCGCGCAGCAAGCGGAGCGCGTCCTCGGCGGCCACGTCCTCCTCGAGCGCCGGCAGCGGCGGCTGCATGAACAACGCGACGCAACCATGCAGGTCCAGCGGCGTGCCGCTCAACCGCTCCAGCAGCGCGCGCTCGTCGAGGCTGCCGACCACGCGGTCGCCATCGAGCACCGGCAACTGCGAGATGCTGTAGATCTGCATCAGGTTGATCGCCTCGCGGATGTCGGCGAAGACCTGCACGCTGATCAGGCGCATTGTCCGCTGCAGGCGGCGGTTGTATTCGCGCACCACCCGCAGCGAGGCGTGCTTATGCAGCTTGTCCGGCATCGGCGATCACCTCGATTTCCAACCGCGCGTTTTTCGGCAGCGCCGCGACCTGGAAGCACGAACGCGCCGGCGGCGTCGCGCCGAAATAGCGCGCATAAACTTCGTTCATCGCCGCGAAGTCGCGGATGTCGGCGAGAAACACCGTCGCCTTCACGACGTGTTGCAGGTCAAGCCCGGCCGCGTTCAGCACGGTGCGTACATTCTCGATCGTCTGCGCCGTCGCGGCGGCAAGCTCCGCCTCCAGCGTGCCGTCGGGCTTCAGCGGCAACTGGCCGGAGACGAAGACCAACTGGCCCGCGCGGCGAAAATGCGCGTAGGGCCCCGCGGGTGCCGGCAGCTTTGTTTTTTCCGTGCTCATGTTTTTCCTCCGCCGGGTCAGGTGCCCCGGCCTACAGCATCGTCCGTATTGTAGGCCGCGTGATTCCGCGCGGCGCGGAACAAGCCTCACGCGGCGTCTGCTCACCGTTTTCCAAGGCGTGGACATTATTTCTTCGTTTTTTCCAAGGCTTGGAAAATTTCGGCTTCACTTTTCCAAGCCTTGGAAAGTTGCAGCGGCGCGCTAGGCGCGCCGACGGCGGCCACAGGCCGCCGCGACAGTTTCGTCAGCCCGCCGCCTTGTTCAACGCCTGGTCAAGGTCGGCTTTGATGTCCTCGATGTTTTCGAGACCGATGGAGAGGCGGATGTAGTCCGCCGTCACGCCAGTCTCGGCCTGCTCCGCCGCGGTAAGCTGCTGGTGCGTGGTCGAGGCCGGGTGGATGACGAGGCTCTTCGCGTCGCCGATGTTCGCCAGGTGCGAGAGCAACTGGACGGAGTTGATGAACTTCTTGCCGGCTTCGAGGCCGCCCTTGATGCCGAACCCGATGATGCCGCCGAAGCCGCCCTTGAGATACTTCGCGGCGTTCTGGTGGTCGGGATTATCCTCGAGGCCGGGATAGACGACCCAGCTCACGAGCGGATGCTGTTTGAGCCAACGGGCGACGGCGAGCGCGTTCTCGGAATGGCGCGCGATGCGCAGCGGCAGCGTCTCGAGGCCGAGCAGGAACTCGCGGGCGTTGAACGGACTCAACGCGGCGCCGAGGTCGCGCAGGAGCGTGACGCGCACCTTGAGGATGAACGCCACATTGCCCATGCCCGGCACGTTGGAGAGCGCGTCCCAGAAGACGAGGCCGTGGTAGCTCGGATCGGGCTCGGTGAACTCCGGGAATTTGCCGTTGTTCCACTTGAATTTGCCGGAGTCTACGATCACGCCGCCGATGCTCGTGCCGTGGCCGCCGATATACTTGGTCGCGGAGCTGGCGATGATGTCGGCGCCGTGGTCGAACGGGCGGACGAGGCCGATGCCGACGGTGTTATCCACGACGAGCGGGATGCCCGCCTCGTGCGCGATCTTGGCGATGGCCTCGAAGTCGGGCACGTCGAGCTTGGGATTGCCGATGGTCTCGACGTAGATCGCGCGCGTCTTGGGCGTGAGCGCCGCCTTGAACGCGGCGGGCTTGCGCGAGTCCACGAACTTCACGGTGCGGCCGAGCTTCGCGAAGGTGTAGTGGAGCAGTTGATAGGTGCCGCCGTAGAGGTTGTTCGCCGAGACGATTTCATCGCCGAGCCGCGTGATGGCGAGCAGCGCGTAGCTGATCGCCGCCTGGCCGGAGGCGACGGCGAGCGCGCCGGTGCCGCCCTCGAGCGCGGCGATGCGCTGCTCGAAGACGTCGGTCGTCGGGTTCATCAGGCGCGTGTAGATGTTGCCAAATTCCTTCAGCGCGAACAGGTTCGCGGCGTGCTCGGTGCTCTTGAACACGTAGGACGTGGTCTGGTAGAGCGGCACAGCGCGCGCGCCGGTGGTCGGGTCGGGTTTCTGGCCGGCGTGCAGGGCCAGCGTTTCCAGTTTGTGCGTTGCCATGTTTCGTTTCCTTTGGTGGGTTGTTGAGGCCGTTGTTCAAATCACATAGTGCAGCGAAGTCTGCGCGTCGTGGCGCTCCAGCACCGCGCGCAGGGTCAGCGACTGCAACTTCTCGCGCAGCGCCGTCTCGACCTCGCGCCAGGCGTAGCCCGCCGCGCCGTCGCCGTGCTCGGCGGCGGGCACAAGCTGACAAGGACCCTCGAGCGCCTCGACGATTGCCAGCAGCGTGATCGCCTCCGGCGGTTTCGCGAGGCGGTAGCCGCCATAGGCGCCGCGCTCGGCGCGGATCAGGCCGGCCGCGGCCAGCAGCC
>CAISWQ010000020.1 GCA_903889245.1 uncultured Lentisphaerota bacterium
GCCGAGCGCGCCGCCCACGAGCACGAGGTAGAGCAGGTGGAATTCCTTCTGGCGCACCTGCACGTCGCGGCCGAGTAGCGTACCCGCGAACCCGACCAGCGCCGCCAGCACGAAGCCGGTCGCGCTGACGCCATCGAGGCCGAGCGAGAACTTCAGGATGTCGCCGAGCCAGTCGTGCGTGGAGGCGAACTGCACGCCGGTCTGCGCGCGGTCGAGCGCCGCAAACAGCACGAGGCTGGCGAGCAGCGTCAGGCCGGTCGTCAGTTGCGCGATCAGCCGGAACAGCCGGCCGGAGAATGCCGGGACCGTCACGCCCGCGAGCGCCATCACCAGCGGCAGCAGTACCGTTATGACAAGCAGATCAGACATAAAAAGTTATGATTTACGATTTAAGATTGATGATTTGAGGTCGTGAAATTTCCTGTAGCGGCGGGCTATGCCCGCCGACGGCGACCACAGGTCGCCGCTACAGAAGCGCTGTTCTGAAATTTTCATCTTCCAATCCAAAGCAAAAACGCCGCAACACCGAGAATCGTGGCCAGCAGATAGAAGCGCAGCGAGCCGCCCTGGAGCAGGCGGACGCACCAACCGGCGAGGCGCGCGAGGCCGGAGACGCCGCCGACGCCAAGGCCGCGCACCAGGACGAGGTCGAGGCCCGCGCACAGCGCGGCCAGCCCGCCCTGCACGCGGTTGACGAGGAAGAGGTAGAACTCGTCCACATAGAATTTGTTTTCGAGCAGGCCGTAGAGCGGACCGAGCAGGCTGCGGAGCCGGGCATCGTCGGCCGGGCCGCGGCGGTAGAGCAGCCAGGCCAGCAGGAAACCCGCGAGCGGGATCGCAAGGAAGCCGAGCAGGATGCCCACGCCGTGCGGATGCTCGTGGAAGTCGGGCTTGAGGAAGTGCGGGATCTCCTCGTGCCAACCGGCGATCACCGACATGATCGCGAGCAGCACCAGCGGCAGCGTGACCACCAGCGGCGACTCGTGCGCGTGGCCGGCGACCTTTTGGTCGCGCGCTTGGCCGAGGAACGCGACGATCAGCGCGCGCGCCATATAGAAGCCGGTTAGCCCGGCGGTGATCAGCGCCATTACGAACAGCGGGCGGTTGGCGTCCATCTCCGCCAGCAGGATCGCGTCCTTGCTGTAGAAGCCGGCGAGCGGCCAGATGCCGCCGAGCGCGAGCGTGCCGATGAGGAACGTGACGAACGTCACCGGCATCTTGCGCGCGAGGCCGCCCATCTTGAAGATGTCCTGCTCGTGGTGCAGCGCGATGATCACGCTACCCGCGCCGAGGAACAGCAGCGCCTTGAAGAACGCGTGCGTCGTCAGGTGGAACATCGCTTCCGTGGTCGCGCCGAGGCCGACGGCCATGACCATGTAGCCGAGCTGTGAGAGCGTCGAGTAGGCGAGGATGCGCTTGATGTCGCGCTGTGCGACGGCGATCAACGCGGCCATCAGCGCCGTGAGGCCGCCGGTCCACGCGATCAGGTTCATGATCTCCGGGCTGGCAGCCAGCAGCCACGCGACGCGGCAGAGCATATAGACGCCTGCGGCGACCATCGTCGCGGCGTGGATCAGCGCGCTGACCGGCGTCGGGCCTTCCATCGCGTCGGGCAGCCAGACGTGGAGCGGGAACTGCGCGCTCTTGCCGACCGCACCGCAGAAGATCAGCCCCGCCGCGAGCGCGAGCACGCCGGAGGAGAGCCCGAGAGCCGGCCACTTCGCGGCCAGCTCGGCGAAATTGAACGTACCCGCCAGCGCGCCGATCAACAGGATACCCAGCAGGAAACCGAAGTCGCCGATACGGTTGACGATGAACGCTTTCTTGCCCGCCTCCGCGGCGCTCGGCCGCTCGAACCAGAAACCGATCAGCAGGTAGGAGCTGACGCCGACCAGCTCCCAGAAGATGAACATTTGGATGAAATTCGCCGCCAGCACGATGCCGAGCATCGAGAACATGAAGAGCGCGAGGCACCCGAAGAAGCGCGCGAAGCCGGAGTCGCCGCGCATATAGCCGAGCGAATAGACGTGGATCGTCGCGCCGACGCCGGTGACCACCAGCAGCATCAGCGCGCTCAAGCGGTCCACCGTCGCGGCCCAGACGAGCTGCCAGCCCGCGAGATCGAGCCAGACCACGCTGGGCGCGACCACCGCTTCCCCTTGCAGCACCGCGACGAACAGCTTCAGCGACAGCACGAAGCCGAGCACCACCGCGCCGATGGAGAGCCCCGCGCTAACCCGCGGCAGCCGCCGCGTGAACAGCATGATCGCCGCCGCCGCCAGCAGCGGCGCGAACAAGATCAGCCACACAAGATGTCCGTTGGTCAGCATGGTTTAGCTTTGCCAATATTTTGCTCAGCCAAATTTTTGGCGCAAGCAACGTTAAATCTTTGGGGCTGTTGGTGCATTATGGGCCTCTCATTTCCCCAAGAATCTGCACGGCTTTCCGATAAAAATCGGTCTCCTTGTGGAAACTAATCATTAACTCTGAGGTCGCCCTCGTTAGTGTGATGTACACAAGGTTCTGCTCCACTCGTTTCGACCACTTGCCCGCGCCAAATCTATCCATAACGACAATTGCGCAACGGTAGGTGAGCCCTTGCGAGCTAAAGGATGTCACAAGATTTACCGATGACTTACGGACTTTCTCGTATTGCTCCAAATCAGTCGGATCCGGTCGCGAGACAATGTATTGAGCATATTGTCCGAAGGTCTTAAGCAATGTTGACTTCCAATACCGATGACTGAAGGCCACTCCGCTATCCCAAAAGCATTTGAGAATATGCTGGAGTAGTCCCTCCTTGTCTACGTTCCCTTGCTCGTCTTTCGCAGAATCGGACATAGGGTAAATGACAGCAATCTCATCAGGTGAGAAGCCGTCCTTCACCCATTCTTGGTACTTCGAGAGAATTTTCAGGGCACACGCAGCAGAATCTGCATTGAAGGCAACCGTCGGCAGTGGGCCATGCCGCACGCTGGCCAAACGGTGTGGTTCCTGCAATGTGCGGACATACTTATCGGACATTTGGAGCGCGAACTGGCTAATTTCTGTGGTGTTTCGGTAGTTATTCGTTAAATGAACTTTGCGCTCAGGTCGTAACCGTGTTCGATCATAGAAGCGTTCAGTATCATAGATGTTCTGTTCCGGATCCTCTACGAATACGACATTGCCGTTCTCACGGTCGTGAGTGGCGCATACGCACATGACGATATGCGGATCGGGAAGGTTATGTCCTTCGTCTATCAGCATAAAATCAAACTGCTGCTCAATGTTCTCCTGATTGTCGGAAATAAATTTTGCAAATGCCTTTTCGTCCGGGAAATTGCCCTTCCGGGGCAGTGCTCTCCAAGTTTCCTCACCAAAGATGGTTCGGAACAGGTCGTAGTATGTGCCCACTAGAAATCGTGGGTCATCAAGGTTGATGGATCGGTGTAGAAGATTGTACCGAAACTCATCGATCAACTCTCGCTGGCGGCCGATATAGGCAACCTTTGTATCAGGGAGGCGCGCGAGTTGGGAAAACATGTGCTGAAGAAGAAGCGTCTTGCCGCTCCCAGCAACGCCTTCGATGATGAGATGGCCAGGTTTCTGAAAAACTTTGGACAGATACTCTGTTGCGATCTTCTCCTGCTCCTCGTCCATGCGAATAAGGGCGTCTTCGGAGCCAAGAGGAACCACCGTCTCTTGTACCATGCTGCTAACTAGCGAGTCTTCATCATCCGGAGCGCCTAGCACGGTGCTCAAGTAATCTAATTCGGCCATATCGAGATAACTCGGAATATTCCGTTTTCTCATATTGCAGAGCTTGTTGACGGCTCTGTTCGGATTGACCAATAGCGACTCATCTGTAAAGTGCTCCCGGAACAGTGTCGAAGTAATTGGCAACCTAATGTCATCCAGATTCACGTGAAGCGTAGCAAGCTTGTCGCGCCATTCCTGCTCAGAAATGAATGGTAAGCAGAGCGCGGTGTGGATCCCAAACTTGAGGAACTTTCGATGCTCACAGAGTTCGTTTCGTGATTCGCATTTTTCCTTGAGTAGGTATAAGCGATCCTTGAGTGCTTGCCCTGGATTCTTTTCCGTTTTCCCAGAGGTATGGATAACGCGGTCAGGCGTGAGTCCCTGGATTTGTTCGACGCGCCAATCCTTGACCTCAAGCAGCAAAACGCCAACAGTTTTGTGGTGGACAACGAAGTCGATTTCAGCCTCCTGACTTCGCCCAGTACAACGGTGCGTGTGAATGAGTTCAACATTTGTCCAGATCATGAATTCGTCAGGGAAGTGTTTCTGGAAGAAATCAAAGATGATGCGTTCGCCGTCACTCCGGCACCGATCACGGGGCATGATCATTTTCGCCATTTGATCCCTCCTTCTGTGTCTAAACAAGATTCACAGAATTTTTCCAAGGTTTGGAAACGGGAACCGGTGTTTTTTCCAAGCATTGGAAAAGTTAGGCGTGAAATTTTCCAATGCTTGGAAAAAACCGGTGTTTGGTTTTCCAACCTCTGGAAAACCGGCTGCGGGCTTTGGAAAAGTTGGGTCATCCTTTCAGGCTCCGCAGCAGGTCGGTGACGATGGTGGCGCGGCGGCGGAACAGGGCGACGATGATGGCGAGGCCGATGGCGACCTCGGCGGCGGCGATGGCGATGATGAAGGTGGCAAGGACCTGGCCCTCGGCGTGGCCGCCGTAGCGCGAGAAGGCGACGAGCGCGAGGTTCGCCGCGTTCAGGTTCAGCTCCAGCCCCATGAACACGAGCAGCGCGTTCCGGCGCAGGACGATGCAGGCGAGGCCGAGCGCGAAGAGCGCGCCGCTGACGGCGAGGTAGTGCTCGAGGCCGACGTGCATCATGGCTTCGTCTCCTTCCGCCCAAGCACGACGACGCCGATGGTCGCGGCGAGCAGGATGAGCGCGGTGACCTCGACGGGCAGCAGGTAGCGGGTGAAGACGGGCGTCATGACGTTTTCGAGCGTGCCCTCGAACCATTTTTCGGGGGCATCGGCGAGCGCGCCGGCGCGCTTGAGGACCGGCAGGAGCGCGGCGAGCAACGCGGCGACGGCGAGCGGCGCGCCGAGCCAGCCGAGCAGGTTGCCGTGCCACCAGCGGCGTTTTTCCCGGAAGTCGAGCAGCATGACGACGAACAGGAACAGGACCATGATCGCGCCGGCGTAGACGAGGATCTGGATCAATGCGAGGAACCACGCCTCGAGCAGGAGATAAAGGCCGGCGAGGAAGATGAAGCCGAGCACCATGAAGAGCGCGCTGGCGACGGCGTCGCGGCTGATCAGCACCAGCACGCCGCACAGCAGCAGCGCGAGGCTGAAGAACCAGAACATGGCGTCATACACAGTCATGATGAAACCTGAAAAAGAAACCGGAAACTTGAGACCTGAAAGCAGAAAACAGAAAGCGGAAACCTGAAAGAAGAGAGGAGAGCGCCGCGTGAGGTCACGCGGCCTACAACGGACCCGATCTTGTTGTAGGCCGGGTCACCGACCCGGCGGGCCCTGCTATAGCTTCCGTTGTGGGCGGGGTTTATAACCCCGCGAACCCAGCCCAACGTTGGCGCGGGGTTGCAAACCCCGCCCACAAAGAGGGGCCGGCTGTAACGGCGGTCTGCGACCGCCGACGGCGACCGCAGGTCGCCGCTACAGAAAGCACTCCAACATTTGTTCTCGCGCGCGGTCATTTCTTCTTCCACTTGCAAATCGGGTCGTCGTGGATGCCACCGAGCTCCAGCAGCTTGTCCTTGTGGAACTCGAGCTCCGAGCGTTTATAGCCGGTGACGGCGAAATCCTGCTTCAGAAAAATCGCCTGCTCGGGGCAGACTTCCTCGCACTGGCCACAGTAGATGCAGCGGGTCATGTCTATGATGAAATCCTCGGGTTCCTTCTCGATCCTGGCCTCGGCGGGCGCGGAGTCGTCGCGGCGACCGGGGAGGACGCGGATGGCCTTGGGCGGGCAGACGAACTCGCAGAGCTGGCAGGAGACGCACTTGACCTGGCCGGCCTGGTTGCGGACGAGCGTCGGCGCGCCGCGGTACTTGCCGAGCAGCTTGAACTTTTCCTCGGGATACTGCCGCGTGAATTTCTTGCGCGGGATGTGCTTCAGCGTCCGCCACATGCCGGCGAGGATCTGCGGCAGGTAGAGCCGGTCGAGCAGCGTGAGCTTGGGGCGGCGGACTTTCATGCGCCCCCCCGCAGGCCGAGCACGACGGCGGTGATGAGGATGTTGAGCAGCGCGAGCGGGAAGAGCACCTTCCAGCCGAGGCCCATGAGCTGGTCGTAGCGGAAGCGCGGCACGGTCCAGCGGACCCAGATGAAGAGGAACAGCAGGCAGGCGGTCTTGGCGATGAAGATCGCGACGTGCGCCGCGCCGACCCACCAGACCTGCGCGGGCGCGTTCAGCGGCGCGAACGGCAGCGACCAGCCGCCGAGGAAGAGTGTCACCATCAGCATCGAGGCGACCATCAGGTTCGCGTATTCGCCGAGGAAGAACAGGCCGAACTTGAGCGAGCTGTATTCGATGTTGTAGCCGCTGACCAGCTCCTGCTCGGCCTCCGGGAAGTCGAACGGCGCGCGGTTGGTTTCGGCGAACATGCAGATCAGGAAGAGAAACGCGGCCAGAGGCTGCTGCCAGACGAGCCAGCCGTTGGCGGCCTGGTAGAGCACGGTCTGCGTCAGGTTCAGCGTCTGCGTCTGCATGAAGATGGCGACGAGGCTCAAGCCGATGCAGACTTCGTAGGAGATCAGTTGCGCGGCCGAGCGGACGCCGCCGAGGAACGGGTACTTCGAGTTGCTCGCCCAGCCGGCGAGGACAATGCCGTAGACGCTGCACGCGCCGACCGCGAAGACGACCAACATGCCGGGGCCGATGTCGGCCAGCACACAGCTCATCGGGCCAAGGTTGCTGCCCCACGGCATCAGCGCCATCGTCAACAGCGCCGGCAGGAAGACCAGCGTCGGCGCGATGACGTAATAGACCTTGCGGACGTGATGCGGGATGATGTCTTCCTTGAGGAACAGCTTCAGCGCGTCGGCCCACGGCTGCATGAGGCCGAACCAACCGGTGCGGTTCGGGCCGATGCGGTCCTGAATCCACGCGCAGACCCAGCGCTCCGCCATGACCGTGTAGGGCACGATCATGAACGTGATCACGAAGATTGCGAGGATCCTCACGATCACGAACACCCACTCTAAAATGACGCCGTCCAAATGCATCGCTGTCAGTCGTCAGTTGTTAGTTGTCAGTTGTTTTCCGCAAATCATAAATCTGAAATCGTAAATCATAAATCGCGGCCTTCGCTGCCGATGTCTTCCCATGTCCAGCCCTTCAGGGCCGGGGTTTCATCCGCGAGCGCCGCGAACACTTTTCCAAGGCTTGGAAAGTCGGGGGCCGGTTTTTTCCAAGCCTTGGAAACCGCCGCCAGCAGGTTGCGCAGAATTTCCCATTCCGGCCGCGCCTGCCCCGGCGCGGCCAGCGCCGGGTTGATTTTTTGCACGCGGCCCTTCGCGTTGATGAACGTGCCGCCCTTCTCCGCGAACGAGACGCCGGGCAGCACGACGTGTGCGGCATCCGTCGTCGCGCCCGGCAGGATATCCAGCACGACGAGTAAATCCAGCTTCGCCAGCAGTTCCGCGCGAAGGCCCGCGGCAACCGCGTCTTCGCCCAGCACGAGCAGAGCCTTGATTTCGCCGCGCTCGATGCCGGCGGCGATTTCCGCAATGCGGCTGCCCGGCGGGTTGGCAGCAACTCCGGCGAGCTGCGCGCCGCGCATGTTCGGATTACGGTCGGCGTTGAGCAGGAAATTATCGGCGATATCGGTGCGCGGCACGCTGTCGAGCAGGCCGCTTTCCAAGGCTTGGAAAAGTTTGGCGAAGAGGAACAGCTCCTCGGTCGTCGCGCAGGCGGAGCCGAGGCCGGCGATCTTGCTGCCCGCGGCGCGAACAGCGGCGAGTCGCTCGGCGACGTGCGCGATGGCGTCGGCCCATGTCGCGTCCTGCCTGCCAAGCTGCGGCGCGGTCAGGCGGTCGGGGTCGTTGATGAACTTGTAGTTGAGGCGGCCGTAGTCGCACATCCAGCACTGGTTGATCGCGGCGTTGTCGCGCGGGGTCTGGCGGTAGACGACGCCCTCGCGCGACCAGATGGTCGTGTTGCAGCCGGTGGCGCAGTGCGGGCAGATGCTTGCGGTTTCCTTGAGGAACCAGACGCGCTGGCGGAAGCGGAAGTCGGTCGAGGTCAGCGCGCCGACCGGACAGAGATCCACGATGTTGAGATCGTAGTTGGTCGCCGGCTCCCGGCCGGGATAGCTCGCGAGCGTCGAGCGGCTGCCGCGCTTGACGAAGCCGAGGCAGTCCTGCCCCGCGACGTCGCGCATGAAGCGGATGCAACGCGAGCAAAGGATGCAGCGCTCGTCATCGAGCGTGATCTTTTCGTTGAGCACGACGCGCTTGGGCTTGTGCTCCTTCTCCTCGACGAAGCGGCTGCAACCCTGGCCATAGTCCACGGCGAGCTCCTGCAGGCGGCATTCGCCGGCCTGGTCGCAGATCGGGCAATCGAGCGGATGATTGATCAGCAGGAACTCCATCACGCCGCGACGCGCCTTGATGACGCGCGGGGTGCGGGTCAGCACGACCATGCCCTCGCTGACGGTGGTGTTGCACGCGATGATCAGCTTGGGGCCGAAGTTGACGCGCGGCTGGCCCTGCGCATCGAGCACCGGCTTGCGGTCGGGGCCGAGCTGCGGCAGACCGACCTCGACGAGGCACATGCGGCAGTTGCCCGCGATGGCGAGTTTCGGGTGATAGCAGAAGTGCGGAATCTCGATCCCCGCCAACCGCGCGGCCTCGATCAGATTGGTGCCCACCGCCGCCTGCACGGCGCGGCCATCGATCGTCAGGTTGACATTTTCCACGCTCATCAACGTCGTGCCTTGCTTCGGTTCACGCGATAGGTGCCACGCGACTCCGCTACGCCAAAGCCGATGCGCTTGCGCGGCGTCTCGGGCGGCTCGACGAGCTGTTTCATTTCGTCGAGCAGATGCAAGATGGCCCGCTCGTGTTCATCCAGACGCTCGGTCAGCTTGCGCTCCAGTTCGGTCAATTTCTTCGCCAGCTCCTGATGACCAGCCAACGATTCGCGCATCTGCACGAACGCGCGGACAACGAACAGGCTCATCTGCACCGCCTGCGGACTGTTCAGCATCGCCGCCGCCATGATCGCGCCGTGCTCGGTGAAGACGGAAGGTTGATAGCGCGCTCCGCCATGGCTCGGTTTGCCATCAGATCTTGAGGTCGCAAATTGCGACCTCAAGATTGCAACCTCTTGAAGATCAATCTGAAAAACAAAGTCTTCCGGGAACCTTTCCTGGTTCCGCTTGACGGCTTCGTTCAGGCGCTTGGTTGTCACGCCGTAGATTTCGGCGAGGTCGGCATCGAGAATGACGCGCCGGCCGCGCAACTGGAAAATACAACGCGCCACGCGATCAAGAGGGACAAGCGCCGAACTCATTTGGCACCCCCGCCGGTGTTGCAGACTTTCTCGAAGTCACCGCGGAAATTTTTCAGGAAGGCCTTGATGGGCCAGGCGGCGGCCTCGCCGAGGGCGCAGATGGTCTGGCCGTCGATGTTGTCGGCGACGTCCTGCAACAGGTCCACATCCTCCGGACGGCCGCCGCCGGCGTGCATGCGGTGCAAAAGTTTTTCCATCCACAGCGTGCCTTCGCGGCACGGCGTACACTGGCCGCAGGATTCGTGGGCGTAGAACTGCGCGACGTTCAGCGCGTGGCCGACGATATCCTCGCCCTCCTCCAGCACGATCACCGCGCCGGAGCCGGCCGAGGAGCCCGCCTGCCGGATGGACTCAAAGTCGATCGGGATATCGAGGTTGCCGCCCGGCAAAATCGGCATCGAGCTGCCGCCGGGGATGACGCCCTTGACCGGCCGCTCGTGCAGCGTGCCGCCGCCGATGTCGTGGATGAGCTGCCAGAGCGTGACCTTGCCGCTCTCGATCTCGTAGACGCCGGGCCGCTTGACCGAGCCGCTCAAGGAAATCAGCCGTGTGCCGGTGGAACGCGGGACGCCGAGCGCGTGGTACCACTTGGCGCCGTGCTTCACGATCAGCGGGACGTTGCAGAGCGTCTCGATATTGTTGACCACCGTCGGGCAACCGAACAGGCCGCGCACGGCGGGGAACGGCGGCTTGATGCGCGGGTAGGCGCGCTTGCCCTCGAGCGATTCGATCAGGCCGGTTTCCTCGCCGCAGATATAGGCGCCCGCGCCGCGGTGCAGCCAGATCTCGCACTCGAAGTCGGTGCCAAGAATATTCTTGCCGACGAGATTCTGCGCGCGCGCCGCCTCGATCTCGCGCTCCAGCAGCGCCGCGCCGTCGGGAAATTCGCCGCGCAAATAGACATAGGCCACCTTCGCGCCGATCGCGTGGCACGTGATCAGGATGCCCTCGATGAGCAGGTGCGGATCGCGGTAGATGAGTTGCCGGTCCTTGAACGTGCCCGGCTCGCTCTCATCGCCGTTGCACACGAGATAGACCGGCTTGCCGGATTTGCGGTCGAGGAAGCGCCACTTCATGCCGCACGGGAAGCCCGCGCCGCCGCGCCCGCGCAGTTCGCTATCGGCGACCTCGGCGGTGATCACCTCGGGCTTGAGCGCGAGCGCCTTTTTCAGTGACTCGTAGCCGCCGGCCGCGCTGTAGTCGGCGAGCGAGCCGGTGTAACCGGGCTGGCTCATGTTCGCCATCAGCAGCCGCCGCTCGAGCGCGTGCGCGGGCCGCAGCGGCGCCAGCGCCTGCGACGGAATCGCGCCCGTCGCACGGATCTCATCCACGAGCGCGCACGCCTTTTCCGGCGTCATGTGCTCGAACAGCAGGTCGTTGATCATCATGGCCGGGCCGGAGCCGCACGCCGCGAGACACTCGACCGCCGCGAGCGTGAAGAGCCCGTCCGTCGTGACGGCCTCGAGCGGCGCGCCGAGCTTCTTTTCCAAGGCTTGGACAAGCGCGCCGCAGCCGCACTGCGCGCACGAGAGCGTACGGCAGACCGTGATATGGAACCGGCCGCGCGGCGCCTCGGAAAACATCGGATAGAAGCGGATCAGTTCCCAGACGTTGATCGGCTGCAAGCCGAGCTTCGCGGCGACCCACTCGACCTGCTCGTTGCCGAGGCAACCGCAATGCGCCTGCAGCAGATGGAGCAACCACAGCACCGCCGCCCGCTTATGTTCGGGCGGGTAGTGCGCGATCAGCGCGTCCATCCGCTTTTCCAACTGCTCTGGAACCTGCAAACTCATTTCAAAATTTTCGTTTCCCAGGGATTGGATCCTCCCGCGGAGGATTTCCAAACCTTGGAAACTTTCACCATCAACTTTTCCAAGCCTTGGAAAATTCCGCCTTTCTTTTTCCAAGGCTTGGAACTTTTTCAACGATCACATTCGCCCATCACGAAATCGAGGCTGCCGAGGATCGCGGTCATGTCGGCGACCATGTGCCCGATGCACAGCTTCGGCAGCGCCTGCAAATTGACGAACGACGGGCCGCGGATCTTCAGCCGGTGCGGCACGCCGCCGCCGCGGCTGATGATCAGGAAGCCCAGCTCGCCCTTCGGGTTCTCCGCCGAGAAATAAATCTCGCCCGGCGGCGCGTTCACGCCCTCGGTGACGATCATGAAGTGGTGGATCAGCTCCTCCATCTTCGTCAGGACCTTTTCCTTCCGCGGCAAAAAGATTTTCGGGTCGTCCAGATGCCACGGCCCGTCGGGCAGATGGTCGGCAGCCTGATGGAGGATGCGGATGCTCTGCCGGATTTCCTCCATGCGGACGAGGTAGCGGTCGTAGCAATCGCCGACGGTGCCGGTGGGCACCTCGAAGTCGAAGTCCCCGTAGGCGCTATAGGGCTGCGCCTTGCGGAGGTCGAACTCGACGCCGGAGGCGCGCAGGTTCGGACCGGTCAGGCCGAGATCGATCGCGTCGGCGGCGGAGAGCACGCCGATGTTCTTCGTGCGGTCCACGAAGATGCGGTTGCGCGTCAGGAGCCCATCGATCTCCTCCACCGTCGCGGGCAGGCCCTTGAGGAACGTGCGCAGCAGCGGCAGAAATTCCGGCGGCAGATCGTTCATCAGCCCGCCGATGCGCGTGTAGGCGGTGGTGAAGCGCGCGCCGCTGATGGTCTCGCACAGGTCGTGGATCAGCTCGCGCTGCCGCATCGCGTAGAGGAAGACCGTCATCGCGCCCACGTCCATCGCGTAGCAGCCGAGGCCGAGCAGGTGCGAGCTGATGCGCGCGAGCTCGCAGCAGATCACGCGGATATATTGGCAGCGCCTGGGCACATCCACGCCGAGCAGCTTCTCGACCGCGTAGGCGTAGGCGACGTTGTTCGCCAGCGGCGCGAGGTAGTCGAGGCGGTCGGTGTAGGGCAGGAACTGCGCATAGGTCATGTTCTCGGCGATCTTCTCATCGCCGCGGTGGAGGTAGCCGATGTCGGGCCAGAGGTTGGTGATCTCCTCGCCATCGAGCTCGAGCACGACGCGCAGCACGCCGTGCGTGCTCGGGTGCTGTGGGCCCATGTTGATGACCATGCGCTCGGCGTCCGGATCGGCCGCCGTCTGTGCGCGCGCCGCGGAATCCGGCCAAGCCATGTCGCGAACGTCGGACATGGTCAGATTTCCTCCACATGACCGGGATGTGCGGTCTTTCCATCGCGCTCGGCGGCGGTATCGGTGGCGCGCGGCTCGCGGTGCGGCGCGCTCACGGCGCCGATCCCGGCGACGAACGGACCACCCTCCTGCGGCGCGGACTCCGCGCGCCCCGCGTTCTGCGCCGTCGAGGGCAGCTCGGCCGGCAGGCCGGCGACCGGGAAATCTTTGCGGAGCGGAAAATGCGGATAGCCTTCCCACATGATGATGCGCTTGAGGTTCGGGTGGCCGCGGAAAGTGAGGCCAAGCAAGTCGAACGCCTCGCGCTCGTGCCAGTCGGCCGTGCTCCAGACGGAGACCACCGAGTCCACGGCCGCGTCGTTCTCCGGCACGCCGGTGACCAGGCGCAGGCGCTCGCGCCGGGCGATGGCATAGACCAGATAATGAACCTCGAAGCGCGGATCGCTGCCGAGATTATCCACGCCGGTCAGATCGGTCAGCATATCGAAGCCGCACCCGGTCTTCAGGAAGCGGCACACGTCCAGAATCTTGGCGCGTGGCACAACGACGCCGCATTCGCCGCGGAATTCCGGCTGCTCGCCGATATCTGCGCCGAATTGCGCTTTCAGTTTTTCAATGGTCTCGTTCACTTCGTTCATCCGCCGGGTCGGAGACCCGGCCTACAGAAAATTTCCATTCCTCAAAGCATCCATCATAAATCGGAAATCATAAATCCATCATCACTCGCCCCGGATAATGATGGGACCCTTCAATTTCCGCTCGTCCACCGGCGCGGGTTCGGGCGACCACAGGTTTTTGAACTGCTTCGACGCCTCGATTTTTTTCTGGAGCGTCATGAACCCCTCCAGCAGCGCCTCCGGCCGCGGCGGACAACCGGAGACGTAAACATCCACCGGGATGATGTTGTCCACGCCCTGCAGCACCGCGTAGCTGCGGTACATGCCGCCGGAACTCGCGCACGCGCCCATCGCGATGCACCACCGGGGCGTCGGCATCTGGTCCCAGATGCGCCGCACGAGGCCGGCCATCTTATACGTACAGGTGCCGGCGACAATCATCACATCGGCCTGGCGCGGCGAGAAGCGCATGACCTCGGCGCCGAAGCGGGCGATATCGAAGCGCGCCGCGCCGCTGGCCATCAGCTCGATCGCGCAGCACGCCAGGCCCATCGGTTGCGGCCAGCAGGAGCTTTTGCGGATCCAGTCGATCGCGGCATCGAGGCGCGTGACGATCACGTCGCGCTGTTCGAGGCGCGTATCGAAGGTCGTGGCCGCGTGACGCTTCATGCGCGCGGCTCCTGCTGCGGGCGGCTGCGCCACGACGCCCAGTCGAGCGCGCCGCTGCGCCACGCGTAGATGTGGCCCGCCTCGAGGATCAGCAAAAAGATCACGGCGACCGCGAGCGCGGCCCAGCCGAGGCCGCCGGCGCCTTCCGGCTTGATGAGCTTGCGGTAGAGCACACCCCACGCGATGAGGAAGACGACCTCGATATCGAACAGGATGAAGAGCATGGCGACGACGTAGAACTTCACGCTGAAGCGCGCGGGCGTGCCGGTGGTCGCGGGCAGGCCGCATTCATAGGCGCTGTCCTTGATCTCATTGTGCGTTTTGCGCGGGCCGAGGATGCTGGGGAACGTGACGGCGATGATCGAAAACCCGATCGCCGCCACCACCATCGCCCCGAACGCGATGAACGGCCAAAAATGTTCCAGCGGATGCACGCGGCTGTGTCCTGAAAAAAGTTCGCCGGACTCTACCAGAAACCTCCTCTACTGCAACAGCCCACGCCGTGGAAATAATTCCGGCGTGTGCGTTCACACATCATTGCGGGCTTTCGTCCCGGCGGTGCGCGGGCTAGGATGCGGCCATGAAAACATGTCGCGGTGGCTGGGGGCTGGCGCTGCTGCTGGCGGCGGCGCAGGCGGCGGAGACAGGACAGGCGGAGCTCAAGGGCTGCTACGCGAGGTGGGGCGCCACGGACCTCGTCATCGGCAACGCGCACATCGAGCGCGCGTGGAAAATCTCCAATGGCCTGCTCACCGCCACCTCGTTCCGCGACAAGACCGCCGGCTGCGAGTGGCTCGCCAAGCCCGCGCCGCGACCCGCGCCCAGTCCCGGCGAAAATCTTCCGAAAGAGACGCGCACCTCCGTCATCAGCGCGCAGACCGGCCGCGTCAATCCGGTTTCCGAGGAGGCGCTGATCGTCACGTTCCGCGCGACCGGCCGCGCGAGCTTCGAGCATCAGCTCCAGATTTTCCCGGCGTCGCGCGGCATCGGGATGGCCTTTGCCGCCAGCGGCGAGTGGGCGCCCGCGAAAGCCACAACGGAAAAAACCGCGGCCGTCGCCTCCGGTATCGAGGGCACGGGCGAGGCCAGGGTCGCGGCGGAGGGCGGCGACGCGCTGGAAATTTTCACCCTCGCGCCGCAGCACCTGCGCTTCGTGCAGGCGACGCTGATGGACCAGACCGATAATCACAACGAGCTGGCCTTCGAGCAGGAGTGGCTGCTGATGCCGAACGAGGCGCCGCTGAAACTGGCGGGCAACGTCTTCTACGTCGAGAATCCGCTGACCGGCGCGGGCCTCATCCTGCTCAAGCAGGCGCCGCTGCCGCACGCGCGCCCAGTCAAGGGCGGCACGGATTGCGTCATCACGCCCAGCAAGCGCGAGGTGCGGCTGGCGGGGCAGGGCTATCCGTTCGTCGCGCTCGCCTACGTGGGCGGAACGGCGGGCCGCGTCGCCGCACTACAAGGCTGGCAGCGGCAGTTGCGCCGCTTCGATCCCGCGCGCGACGGGCTCTTTCTTTCCAACACATGGGGCGATCGCTCGCGCGATGCGCGCATCAATGAGGAGTTCGTGCTCAAGGAAGTCGCGGCCGGCGCGCAGCTCGGCGTGGATATCGTGCAGGTGGACGATGGCTGGCAGAAGGGCCGCACAGCGAACTCCGCCGCCGCGCGCGGCAAGGGCGTCTGGGACGGCTACTGGGCCGCCGACCCGCAGTTCTGGCTGCCGGACCCGCAGCGCTTCCCGCGCGGCCTTGCGCCGGTCGTGCAGGCCGCGAAAAGCCACAACATGAAATTCGGCCTCTGGTTCGGCCCGGACTCCAGCCACGGCATGGCCAACTGGGAGCGCGACGCCGGCCGCCTGCTCGACCTGCACCGGCAGGACGGTATTGACTACTTCAAGATTGATTCCGTCAAGGCGACCACGCCGGCGACCGAGCAGAATCTGCGGCGTTTCTTCGACCGCGTGCTGGAGCAGTCCGGCGGCCAGGTGGTGTTCGATCTCGATGTGACCGCGGAGATCCGGCCGGGCTACTTCGGCCTGCCGCACGTCGGTCCGCTCTTCGTCGAGAACCGCTACACCGACTTCCACCGCTACTGGCCGCACCAGACGCTGCGCAACCTGTGGAAGCTCGCGCACTATGTGGACCCGCTGCGCCTGCGGATGGAACTGCTCAACAACCGGCGCAACGCGGAAAAATATCCCGACGATCCGCTCGCGCCCGCGCGTTACAAGGCCGACGCGCTCTTCGCCGTCACCATGTTCGCCAACCCGCTCGGCTGGTTCGAGGTTTCCAACCTGCCGGCCGATTACGTGAGCGAACTCAAGCCGCTTGTTGCCGCGTGGAAACGCGAACGTGCCGCCATGCTCGGCGGCACGCTGCTGCCGATTGGCGCCGCGCCCGACGGCGTCGCATGGACCGGGTTTGCCTCGGTCGCCGCCGACCGGCGTGGCGGCTACCTGCTGCTCTTCCGCGAAAACAATCCGCGCGGCGAGTGGCAGACGGAAGTGCCGCTGTTCGCCGCAGGCAGCTATCGCCTGACGCCGCTCGCCGGAGAAGGCCGCGCCGAACTGCACAGTAGCCAGCTCACGGCGCACATTCCCGCGCCGCTGCGCTACCTCTGGCTCCGCGTCGAGCGCGCCGGCGACTAAGCATTTTCCAGGGATTGGAAAAGGGAGGGGGTCTTTTTTCCAAGGCTTGGAAAAATGGCGCAGCCAGCTTCCAATCCTTGGAAAAATCACTCGTTGCGGAGCGCGGCGAGCAATTCGCCACGCAGCGCGGCGCGTGCGGCGAGCCATGTCCAGAGCAGGCCGCCGAGGGCGAGCCCGCCGAGTGCACCGGCGAGCAGGCCCCACGGCACCGCGTTCTGGCCGGCGCGCCACGCGGGCCAGACGGCGAGGATCGCCGCGACGAGGCCGAGCGCAAGGCCGAGGAAAATCAAAAGCCAGTGCTCCGCCAGCACCATCCGCTGCAGCGCGCGGCGGCGGAAGCCAAGCGCGAGCAGCAGCGCGAGTTCGCCGCGCCGCTCGAGGACGTTGCGCAGCACGACGAGCGCGAGGCCGAGGCTGCCGAGCACAAGGCCGAGTCCGCCGAGCGCCTGGAAAATCCCGAGGTAGGCGTTTTCCACCGCCATGAAATCCGCCAGCCGCCGCCACGCGGGCGTCACTTCCAGCCCGCGCTGCGCGAGTGCGCGCGTGAGCGTCGCGGCGACCTCGGTGGCGCGCGCCGGGGGCACATCGATCAGGAACGCGCGGTAGCCGCTGCTCGCCGGGAAGTGCGCGATGAAATTTTTCTCCGCCAGCAGCAGGCCGCCCTGCAGCACCGAGCTGTGCAGGATGCCGACAATCCGTAGCCTGATCACGCGGCCGTGGTCGTCGGCCAGCGCCAGCTCGTCGCCGACCTTCCTGCCGAGCGCCCACGTCACGGTGGGTTCGTCGCCGACCACCGGCAGTGCGCCATCGCTCTCAACCTTTTCCAACCGCGACCAAGCCACGCCGGCGGTCTCGAAAGTGAACGCTTTGCGCTGCGCCAGCAGTTCCGGCTGTACGCCGTAGAGGCGCGGCTGCTGCGCGCGGTTGAGGTTGAGGCAGCTGGCGTCATCGCCCTCGCGGACGCGCAGCGGTACGAACGCGACGCCGGCGAGCTCGTTGGAGGCCAGCGCGAAGGTGTTGAGCCCGGCAGCGGTGTTGAGGTCGTCGTAGATCGGCAACGTCGACTGCGCGAAGAAGGCGAAGCCGCCGGTGCCGCCCGTGCGCGCCGCGTCCGGCCGCGCGTCTTGGTGGAAGGCGCTGACGGCGACGAGCAGGAAGACGCCGCTGGCTAGGACACTGATGACCGTCAGGCTGCGCCGCCGCCGGCGCGCCGCGTTGCGCAGGCCGACGCCTGCCAGCGTACCCGCCGCCCGCGCCGCGTTCGTCAGCCCGGCCAGCAGGCTCGCGGAGAAACCGAGGCCCGCGATCAGCAAGCACGAGCCGGCGACGAAGAAAGTCTCCGCCGCCTGCTGATCCTGCCCGTGGCCGGCGGTTGCGAGCATGGCGATGGCGCCGGGCAGGAAGACAAGGCCGACGATCAAACCTGTGTGTTGCCGCAGACGGCTGAACATCGAACACCGGACATCCAACATCGAACCTCGAAGGTCGGAGGAGTCTTCCAAGCTGCCGCCCGCGAGCAGCGAGGCCGGGGCGCGGCGCGTCTGGCTGCGCTGCACGAGCGCGAGCGCGCCGCCCGCCGCGAGCAGATTCAGACCGGCGCCGAGCGCGAGCGTGAGCGGCTCGGCGTGGTAGCCGAGCGGCAGCGCACCGGTCGCGCCGCGCCAGATGGTGGCGAGGCCGAGCAGGGTCAGGCGCGTGTAGGCTGCGCCGAGCGCGAGGCCGAGCAACGTGCCGAGCAGCGCGAGCGCGAAGCCCTCGCCCCATAGCAGGCGGCGGATCTGGCCGCCGCGCCAGCCGAGCGCGCGCAGCAGGCCGACCTCGGCATTGCGCTGCTCGAGGTTGAACGCGAACAGCAGCGCGGTCAGCAGCAACGCGGCGACGATCAGGAAGAAGCTGAAGCCGATGAAGAGCTGGCCGAAGTCCAGCGCCTGCCCGCTCGCCGCGAGCGCGGCGGCGCGGACTGGCACGAACGTCAGGCCAAGCGCCGCCGGATCGAGCTGCGCCAGCAGGTTCCTCGCCGAGAACTCGCGCGTCGGCAGGAGCAGCGCGGTCAGGTTGCCGAAGCGATTGCCCCACAGTTTCTGGCCGGCGGCGAGCGAGACGAACGCCTTGGGCGTGCCGCGATACTCGTTCCAGTATTCCTCGTCCTTCGGCCGGATGCGGCCGTGATCGATCGGGATGCCGGGCTGCCAGTCGTTGCAGTTGTGGACTTCGGCGAGGCCGGGGAACGCGGGCATCCAGGTTTCGTCGCGCATCAGCTGCAGAATTTTGCCCACGCGGAACCTGGCCGAGGCCTCGCGCAGCTCGCGGCGGTCACCGATGACGAAGTAGCGCAGCGCGATCTCGTCGCCCACCTTCGCGCCGAGATCGCCGGCGAGCCAGGCGTTGAGCGCAATCTCGTCGTCATGCAGTTCGGTGCCGGCGGCGGCGACGAACGAATAGGGCGTGGCGTGCTCGCCACAGCGCAGCTCGTTGACGAAGTAGGTCAGCACGCCGGCGGTGTTGCTGGAAAGTGATTGCACGGCACTAACGATGGCCGGCGCAAGGAAGACCTGCGGCGTGATCAGCTCGGTGGCGCCGGTTTCCTGCAGATGGCGCGTTTCGAGGTCAGCATCGGCCAGTTGCCAGTGGCGGCGCAGCACGGCCTCGGCGCCGGCGGTGGCATCGGTCAGCAGGATGTTCGCCTGGCCGGCGCGCTTGAGCTGCGCCTGCAGCGCGGCGAGCGGGAGGAAGAGCGAGGCCGGCGGCGTCTGGTCGGCGCGCAGGCCGAAGCGGCCGAAGTCGGCATCGCCCGCGATGGCGCGGACGCGCAGGCGCAGCGCCACGGAGAGATCGCTGCGGCCGGAAAGTGGCACATCGCGCGAGACCAACGCGGGCTGCTCGACGCGGACGACGAGCGTCTCGCCCGCGCCGATGCCGAGCTGCTCGGCGAGGCGAGTATTGATGACGGCCTCATCCTCCGCAGCGCCTGCCAGAAGATTGCTCGTGGAGCCCATCCGCCAGAACCGTTCCTCGACGCCGACGACCTGCGCGGCATTCGCGCGCGCGGAGCCATCGGGCAGCGTCGCCGTCCCACGCAGCAGGAGCAGCGGCGCGACGATGGCGTGGAGATCGGGCTGCAGCTCGTCGGCAAGCGCGGCGCGGAAGAAACGGTCGGGCGTGGCGAGCGCGAGCTGTGTCTGGCCGAGCCGCGCCAGTGCCGCGTGGCGCAGGCTGGCGCGGACGCTATCGCCGACCACCAGCGCGCCCGTCAGAATCGCGCCCGCCACTGCCACGCCCAGCAACACGCCGAGGTTCGTGCGCCAATAGAAGCGCAGGCTGCGGAGGATGAGCGTGCCGAAGGTCATGCGCACCTCCGGTTTTCCAAGGCTTGGAAAAAGTTGCGGTGAAATTTCCAAGGCCTGGAAAAAATACGCGCAGCGTTTTCCGAAGTTTGGAAGATCCGATTCAAGCAAGAACTCCATCGCGCAGTTCGAGGACGCGCGGGAGGCGGGCGGCGAGTTCGCGCGAGTGGGTGACGAGGACGAGGGCGACGCCTTCCTCGCGGTTCAGCTCCAGCAGGAGCTGGCCGAGGCTTTGTGCGTTGGCGTGGTCGAGCGAGCCGGTGGGTTCATCGGCCAGCAACAGCTTGGGCTGGTTGACCAGCGCGCGAACGACGGCGACGCGCTGACATTCGCCGCCGGAGAGCTGGGCCGGCCGGTGCGCAAGCCGCGCCTTGAGCCCGACGCGCTCCAGCAGGCGTTCCGCGCGCGCCAGCGCCGCCGACGTACGCAGCTCGCCCGGTGCGGTCAGTGTGGGGATCAGCACGTTCTCCCAGACGGTGCACTGCGGCAGCAGATGGTGTTGCTGGAAGACGAACCCGATCTCGCGGTTGCGGACGGCGGCCAGCTCGTTCTCCTTGAGCGCGCCGAGGTCGCGGCCGGCGAACAGCGCGCGGCCCTCCGTCGGCCGGTCGAGCGCGCCGAGGATGTTCAGCAACGTGCTCTTGCCGGAGCCGGACGGGCCCACGATGGCGATGGCCTCGCCGGCGGCGAGCTGCAGGCTGACGCCGCCCAGCACGGCGACCGGTGCGCCGCCTCCGGGCGCGGGATAGGTTTTCCGGACATGGTCCAGTTCAAGCAGAACATGGTTGATGGCTGATGGTTGATGGTTCATGGGAAACGGCTCCGAACTGATTGCAGAAGTAATTCGGTTTTCTGCGTCATGGCGGCGCTGGAAAAGTTTTGGGCGACGGCGGCGCGGCCGGCGGCGCCGAGCTGGCGGGCGCGCGCGGGGTCGAGCAGCAGCGAACGCAGCGCCGCGGCGAGTGCGGCGGGATCATCCGGCTCGCAGAGCAGGCCGCCGCCGGTCGCGGCGAGCACCTCGGAAAACGCGCCGTGGCGCGGCTGGACCACCGGGACGCCGGCGGCGAGCGCCTCAATCACGTAAAGGCCGAAGGCCTCGCCGTAGGTCGCGGGCACGGAGAAAACGGAGAGGCTGCGCAGGAAGTCGGCCTTCGCCGCGCGGTCCAGGTTGGGCAGCCAGTCGACCGCGGAGGACTGTCCGGCGGCCGCGATTTTCGCCGCGAGCTGTTTTGCGAACGGCAGATCGCCGCCGGTCTGCGCGCCGGCGATGCGCAGCCGCAAACCGGGCACGGCCTTGTCCCTCTGGAGCAGGAGGAAGGCTTCCACAAGTGTCGCGAGCCCCTTGGTGGGATGCAGTCGCGCGAAGTAGCCGATGGTTGGCGTGGCAGGTGGCGTGGCGGCGGGCGAAAAATTTTCCACCGCAATGCCGGGGTGGATCACGGTGACGCGCGCGGCATCGAGGCCGAGGCGCGTGCGCATCAGTTCGCCGAAGTAGGCGCTGACGGCAATGAAGTGATCCACGCCGGCGGCACGCTCGGCGAGCAACTGCCACGCGGTCTGCCGATAAGCGTCCGACAAATCGTCGAGAAACGAGGCCTCGCCCTGCAGCGTGCAGACGACCGGGCAGCGGAATTCCTTTTTGAGCTGTGTGGCCATGCCGACGAGCAGCGAGTTGGAGAGGCAGATGACGTCCGGCGGCGGCAGCGGACGCAGCCACTCGATCAGCCGGTCCAACTCGCCGGCCTGCCGGCCATCCTCGCCGCGCAGCATCGAGAGCGTGGACTCGCCGAGATCGCGCGCACTGGTCAGGCCGGCGAAGTGCGCGAGCTGGCGTAGCAGCACGGGCGAGCTGAACACGCGGTTGAGCCAGCCCGGCACGCGGCGCAGGCGCGGGAATTTTTGCGCGAGGTAGACGCTCAGGCCGCCGAGAAAGATCGGCGTATCCGGCGCGACGGCGGTTTCCTCGGCGACGAACGGCAGGTAGAGCGGCACCATCAGCGCGTCGTGGCCGCGCGCGCGCAGCGCGCGGACGAGCGCGTTATCGTGCAGGCAACTGCCGCAATGGAAGTTGCCGGTGCCGGGCGTTAGCTGAAGCAGGCGCATAAACAAAACCATCCGATAGCCGAACCAAAAATCCCAAAGTAAGGCGGGAGACACGCAGGAGTGATGGATACAGGCCGTGAGGTTTTTGATCGCGCCGGGTCGGAGACCCGGCCTACATCACGGAAAAGTTTGTAGGCCGAGTCTCCGACTCGGCGTCCGTTTGAAGAGCTCCAGTGCTCCAGCGCTCCATGTTTCATTTCTTCGCTCCGAACGCGTACACGACGCCATCCTCGGCGCCGACGACGACGAGGCCGCCGGCGACGGCGGGCGAGGCGGTGACTTCGCGCCCGATTTCGTAGGCCCACAGTTGCTTGCCGGTGCCGAGCGCGAGCAGATAGAGGCGGCCATCGCCGGAGCCGACGAGCACCTTGTCGCCGGCGATGGCGGGCGAGGAATCCACGTCGCCCTGCGTCGGGAATTGCCAGTGCAGTTTGCCGGTGGCGCGGTCGAGACAGTAGAGCCGCCGGTCGCGGCAACCGAGCACGACGCGCGTATCGGTGACGGCGGGCGAGGAATAGAACTCGCCGTGGCCCTCGAACTTCCAGACCTGCTGCGTGGCGACGAGGTCCACGCACAGCACCTCGTTCTGGAACTGCGCGGCGTAGGCGCGGCCGCCGGCGAGCGCGGGCGAGCCGGCGACGTAGGCACCGGCCTCGACGGCGGATTTTTCTACGCCGGTCGCAGCGTCGAGGACGTGCAGCATCCCGTCGCAGCCGCCGAAGATGACCTTGCCCTCGGCGAGGGCGGGCGCGCCGTTGATGTAGTTGGAGGTATCGAACTTCCAGTCGAGTTTGCCGGTGGCGGCGTTCACGCTGTAGAGGTTGTAGTCGTAGCTGCCGAAGATGATGTGCACGGCGCCGGTCGGTGCAGCGCGGAACCAGTTGGCGCCGCCGAGAATTTTATCGTCGGTCTGGAACTTCCACTTCAGTGCGCCGGTGGCGGCGTCGAGCGCGTAGAGGAAGCCATCGCCAGAGCCGATATAGGCGACGCCCTCGAGCACGAGCGGCGCGGCCTCGATGCCATCGCCGGTTGCGAATTTCCATTTCAGCTTCCCGGTGGCGGCGTCGAGCGCGTAGAAATTTTTGTCGAGCGAGCCGAAGAAGACCGTGCCGCCGGCGATGGCGGCGGCGGCCTTGATCGGCGACGAGGTGCGGAACGTCCAGCGCGGCGCGAGCTTGTCGGGCAGCGCGGAGGAGGCCACGCCGCACAGCGCCGGTTCGCGGTGGAACATCGGCCAGTCGTCGGCCGCGGCGGCGGTCAGCGCGAGCAGCAGCGCCGGCACAAGATGGGTGAGGCGTTTCACGGTCGGTAATCTAACCAGCGTCCCCGCGCCGCGCAACCCGGCGGTTGCGGGCTTGTAATCGGCCGGCGTTTCTCCGTATGTTGCGCCACCCGCTTCCGGCAGGGGTCGGACGACGGCGGTAAAAGTCATGGCACGCAAGGAACCAGAAACGCAGTCCGCCAAAACCACGGTGCCCACACAGGCCACGCCGGGCTGGTTGCGGCTTTTCATCGGCTGCGTTTTCGGCGTGGCGGCACTGTTTGCGCTCTGGGCCATCAGTCTGATGGCCAGCCGCGAAAACGAGATCATGCGGTTCGCCGCCCAAGGTTGGGATAAGGTTCAACTGCTGAACACCAACCTGACTTTCGATACGCGGCTGGCCGTGGATGGTTGGGGTGCCTTCGGCGGCGTCGCGCGGCCGCTGACGCAGGCCGAGGTCATCGTTGCCAACAAAATCCGCTCGCTCTGGCACGCGGCCTTCATGACGCTGTGTGCGGGCGGCTTTCTGTGGCTGTTTGTGCTGGCGCGACCGCAGCGCGCCTGGCTCTACACGTGGGCAAAATGGGGCCTTGTGGCGCTCGTAGCCTGGGACTCCTGGATGTTGTCACGCTTCTATATCAAGACCATGCCGCTCGCCGCGCTCGATGAGAATGCGGTCATCACCCTGCTGAAGCAGGACCTGCCGGTACACCGCGTCGCCCTGGTGACACAGGATGGCTTCTACAACTGGTGGCTGACCTATGTCTTTCCCTATCACGGCATCCAGAGCGTGAACATCACCCAGATGCCGCGCATGCCGGTGGACTACAAGCAGTTTCTGGACACGGTCGGCCGCAATCCGATTCGCTTCTGGCAACTCGCCGCCGTCGGCCATGTACTCGCGCCGACCCAGGTCTGGGACCAGTTGCAGCGTGACCCGGCTTTGCGCGAACTGTTTGAACTGCGTCTCGCCTACAATGTGGAGCCCGGCCCCCAAGGCGCGGGTGTGCTCGTGCAGCCGGCCATGACGGCACGGGCGGGCCAGCATGTCGTGCTGCGTTTCAAACAACCCGGCCCGCGTTACGCGCTTTTTGCCGGCGCAGAAGCCTGCGACGACAAGGAGGCCCTGCGCCGTCTCGCCGATCCGACCGTGACCCCGTTCCAAAAAGTCTGGGTCGCGCCAGAGTGTGCGGCGCAGGTGCCCGTGTTGACCGGCCAGGGTTGGGTGGGGCAAGTCGAAGCGATCAGCTACCGTCCCGGCCGCTTCCACCTTAAAACCACCTGCGCCCAACCGGCCTTGCTGCGGGTGGCCGAAAAATTTGACAGTGACTGGAAAGCCTGGGTGGATGGCCAACCCGCGCCGCATCTACGCGTGGATTTCATTTTTCAGGGCGTCGTGGTTCCCGCGGGCATGCATGACGTGGTGCTGCACTATGCGCCCGCTGTCTGGCCGCTTTATATTCAATGGTCCGGCTTGGCGGTCTTTCTTGGCGCCGTGCTCTGGCTCTGCGTACCGTTCATCTGGCGCAAATTGAAAGGACCACCGGCGCCCACGGCGCTGGTGTAAGGAGCGCCGCCTGTGGCCGCCACTATGCCAGCCGGGCCGATGTTGAGCGTAGTGATCCCCACACTCGGCCGCGCGATCCTCGTCCAGACCTTGGAATCGCTCGCGCGCTGCACCGACATGGCGCAACTGGAGATCATCGTCGCCGGCAATATTCCCGATCCCGCCGTGGCCGCGGCGGTCGCGAGCCTGCAGGCGGCGCACCCGCAGATTCAGCACCTGCCCATCAGTTTTGCCAAAGGCGATTCCAGCGAGAAGAAAAACGCCGGCTGGCGCGCCGCGCGCGCCGGGCTCGTCGCGTTTCTCGATGACGATGTGATCGTCCAGCCCGACTGGCCGCAGCGGATGCTCGAGCCGTTCCGCGAGGCGCGCGTCGGGTTGGTCAGCGGACCAAGCCTCGTGCCCGAGGCGCTGCCGCGCATGGCGCGGCTCGCCGGCCTCACGCTGGCCTCCAAGGCGGCCGGCTACGTCGCCGCGCGCTACACCGCCGGGCATCCGGACAACTTCGACGCCAAGTGGTCGAATCTGATCGGCTGCAACATGGCTTTCCGCAAGGACGTGCTCGCCGCGCTCGGCGGCTTCGACGTCGCGTTCTGGCCCGGCGAAGAGATGCTCGCCGCCTTTCGCGCCACGCAGGCGGGGCACACGCTGGTCTTCGTCCCGCGCGCCGCGCTGCAACATTTTCCGCGCGCCACCTTCGCCGGCTTCCTGCGGCAGATGTATGGCTACGGCGCGACGCGTATCCGCCTGATCCGCGCCGGCGTCGAGAACGAATGGACCACGCTCGTGCCCGCCGCGTGGGTCGCCTCGCTCGTCGTGCTCGGCCTCGCCGCGCTGGTGACGAAGTGGGCGCTCTGGCTGCTCGGCCTGAATCTCGCGTTCTACCTGCTCGCCGCGTTCGCCATCATGCTCATCAAGCTACGCGAGACCAAACGCGTCGGCGACGCGCTGCTTTTCTTCCTTATCCCGTGCATGCACCTCGCCTACGGCTGGGCCGAGTGGGTCGAGTACTTCCGGCCCAACGCCGACTTGAGCGTCGGCAAAAAGGAGACTACGTGCAAGCCGTGATCCTCTGTGGCGGCAAGGGCACGCGCTTGAGCGCGCTCTATGCCGACCGCCCCAAGATTCTCGTGCCGATCGCCGGCCGGCCGTTCCTGCTGTGGCAGCTCGAATGGCTCGCGCGCGGCGGCGTCACGGATGTCCACCTCGCCGCCGGTCATCTTTCTGACGTGCTCGGCGCGTGGCTGGCGGAACAAGAAAGAGGACAGAGGACAGAAGTCAGGGGGCAGAAGTCAGGGGGCAGAAGTCAGGGGGCAGAAGTTTCAGGTTTCAGATTTCAAGTTTCAGGTTTCAAGTTGCGAGGCACCCTCTCCACCGAGCCGGCGCCGCTGGGCACGGGCGGCGGGCTCAAGTTCGTCGAGCCGCACCTCGTCTCCGATCCCTTCCTCGTGTTGAACGGCGATAGCCTGATGCCGCGGCTCGCTTTCCAAGCCTTGGAAAAACAGCACGCCGCTTTTTCCAAGGCTTGGAAAAGCGCCGGCGCCGCCACGCTCGCCGTCACGCGCATCGCCGAGGCCGGCCGCTATGGCACGGTCGAGTTCGATGCCGTGCGCCGCATCACCGCGTTCCGCGAGAAGGCCAGCCGCAGCGAGGGCTTCATCAACGGCGGCGTTTATCTGATGGACCGCGCGCTCCTCGCCGCGCTCGAACCGGGGAAAAATATTTCCATCGAGACCGACACCTTCCCGGCGCTCGCCGCCGCCGGCCGCCTGCAGGCCGTGGAGTTTCCGCAGCCGCTGCTCGATATGGGCACGCCGGAAGGCATCCGCGCGATGGAAAGCTTCCTAGCGGCGGAATCAACCCAGCCCGCCGCCGTGCGCGTGGATGAGCAGCGCCACGGCGATACCCAGTAACAGGCCGGCGAAAACCTCCAGCGGCGTGTGCCCCAGCAATTCCGCGAGCTTGTGCGGCGGCAGGCGGTGGTGCGTCCGCATGGCCTCGAACATCTGGTTCAGGATGCGCGCCTGCAGGCCGGCGGCGCGGCGCACGCCCTGCGCGTCATACATGATGACGAACGTCACCAGCACCGTCACCGCGAACAGCGTGCTGCCAAGTCCATCGAGCACGCCGACCGAGGTGGCGACCGCGCACGCCGCCGCCGTGTGCGAACTGGGCATACCGCCGGGGCTGTAGAGGAACCGGAAATCGAACCGGCGCGTCCGCGCGGTGTTCAACACCACCTTGATCAACTGCGCGATCAGCCAGGCGCTGATGCCGGCCCAGAACGTCAGGTTATGGAGAAAGTTCATTGTTCAACTTCTTCTGTCACTTGTTTCTAAAATCCGACTCTTAATCGTACTCGTGCTCGTAATCCCAAACCCACACCCCAACCTCCCGCCCCAATTCTATTAAACCAAGCAGTAGAGATTACGATTACGAGTACGATCAGGATTATGACTCGACACTATGCTTTGAATTTCTCCAGCGCCTTGTCCATCCGCGCCAGCGTGCGTTCCTGACCGAGCACTTCCAATAGGTGGAACAGGCTCGGGCCGACCGCGGTGCCGGAGACGGAGACGCGGACGGGATGGACAAGATCGCCCATGCCGCAGTTGCGCGCGGTGCATAGCTCGCGCAGCGCGGCCTCGGTGCTGGCGGCGGTGAACTCCGCGAGCGCGGCGTAGGTGGCGCGCACCGCCGCGAGCGCCTCCAGTGCGCCCTCCTTCTTTAACCGCTTCTGCACGCTCTTCTCGTCGAACGGAAAATCCTCGGTGAAGAAATAACCCGCGTCGCCGATTTCGGTGAACAGCTTGATGCGCTCGGCCATCACATCGAGCACGCGGCCGAGATAATCGGCGGGCAGCGCCTCGCTCCACAGCCCGCGCTCCTGGAGCACGGCGCGGCACGCGGCCTCGCGCTGCTCGCGCGGCAGTGCGCGCATATACTCGCCGTTCATCCAGAGCAGCTTCACGAGATCGAACTGCGCGGCCGAGGACTGCACGCGGTCGAAGGTGAACAGCCGTGCCATCTCGTCGCGGCCCATCAGTTCGCGATCGCCGCCGGGCGACCAGCCGAGCAGCGCGAGATAGTTGAACAGCGCCTCGCCGAGATAGCCCTTCGCGCGGAAGTCGCCGACGTAGGCGGCGCCGTCGCGCTTGCTGTAGGGTTTGCCCTGCGCGTTGACGATCATCGGCAGGTGCGCGTACTTCGGCGGCGTCGCGCCGAGTGCGCGGAACAGCGCGACGTGGCGGTAGGTGTTCTCTACGTGGTCATCGCCGCGGATGATGTGCGTCACGTTCATGTGCAGGTCGTCCACCACGTTGGCGAGGTGGAAGACCGGCGTGCCGTCGGAGCGGACGATGACGAAGTCCTTCATGTCGGCGGCCTTCTTCGCGAGGTCGCCCTTGATCTCGTCATGGAAGCCCATGTCGGTGCCCGGCATGCGGAAGATGATGCACTCGCCCTTGCCCGTGCCGCCCTTATCCTCCTTATAGGCGTGGCCCGCCTTGAGCAACTGCTCGGCCGCGGCGAGGTGCGTGGCGGTCTGCGTGGACTGATAGACCGGCGTCTCGTCATAATTCAGGCCGAGCCACGCCATCGCGTCGAGCACGGCCTGCACCGCGGCGGGCGTCGAGCGCTCGCGGTCGGTGTCCTCGATGCGCAGCAAAAACTGCCCGCCCTCGTGGCGTGCGAAGAGCCAGTTATAGATGGCGGCGCGGATGTTGCCGATATGGACCTGCCCCGTGGGGCTGGGCGCGAAACGTGTACGGACCTGTGTCATGGCGTTGCTCCGATCATGTGCGGCGCGCATCCTAGACGTCCCGCGCCGGTTTTCCAAGGATGGGAAAGGGGAGCCAGTGTTTTTTCCAAACCATGGAAAATCTCGCTGAAAATTTTCCGAGCCCCGGAAAAATTCGCGTGGCTTTTCCCAGGGTTTGGAACATCAGGCGGATTTTTTTCCAAGCCTTGGAACAGCGCGGCCGGCGGCGCAGCGGGCGCGCCACGGCGCGGGCGCCAGGCCGGTGCTTTTCTTGAACTCCGACGAGAGATGGAACGGCGAGTGGTAGCCGAGGCGTCCGGCGATTTCCTTGATCGTCAGCTCCGAGTGGCGCAGCAGCTCCTGCACGCGGCGCAGGCGCAGTGCCTGCACATAGGGCTTGGGCGCAAGGCCGGTGTGCTGGCGGAAGCAGCGCCGGAAATGCGAGTAGCCCATGCCGAGTTGTTGCGCGAGCTGTTCCATGGGTGGCGGCTGCTCGCATTGTTCCATCAGGAGGATTTGCGCCTTGCGCATCAGCGCCTGCAGGCGCGCGGGCGTGCCGCCGCCGCGCTGCCGCGCAAGGCCGGCGAGCAGGGCCAAAATTTGCAGGCCGGTGGTCGCGAGCCGGCCGGAAAATTCCGCGGGCTGATGCTGTGCGAGCAGATGGCAGCGGTCGAGCAGCTCGGCCAGTTCCGGCTGCGGCCCCAGTGGCAGGACGGCGCGGCGCGGCTGGAACGCGGGCAACCGGCGCAGTTGCGCGAGCAGCGGGCCTTCGAGCTCGAGCCAGCTTTCCACCCAGCCGGTCTGCGGGTCCGGCGCGTAGCGATGCCAGACACCGGGCAGCAGCAGAAATACGTCGCCGGCGCCGATGCGCCGCCGGCCGGTGGGTTGCGACTCAAACCAGCCGCCGCCTTCCACAATCAGCACGACCTGCCAGACATCCAGGATCCGGCCACGCTGCCACGTCAGCCGGTGGTCGGCGGGATGCCGGGCCGCGCGCGGCGGATAGTCCGCGCCGGGTGGCACGCGCGTGAAGCCGGCGGCCGTCACCGCCGCGCCAAAGAGCGGCGCGGTGGCCGGCCGCGGCAGATACAGAAAATAGTCGCGCATAAAATGGTGGGCAGTTTTTATATGAAAATGAGCAGTTGCACAATTCCTGACGCGGCGGGCCGTGCCTATAGTGCGCCATCGCAAAGCAGCGGAAGGAATCCGGCATGAAGACGAACGCGGTGAAGGTGGGTTTGTTTGGCATCGGTCTCGACACGTACTGGCCGCAGTTCAAGGGGCTGCGCGCCAGGCTCACCGGCTATCAGGCGGTGATCGGCAAACGGATCGCCGGCGAGGGCGTCACGCTGGTGGATGCGGGGCTGGTGGATAGCCCGAAGCGGGCGCGCGCGGCGGCGGAGCTGTTCCGGCGCGAGGGCGTCGAGGTGATTTTCTTGTATGTGGCCACCTATGCGTTGAGCTCCACCGTGCTGCCGGTGGTCCAGCAGGCGCGCGTGCCGGTGATCGTGCTTAACCTCCAGCCGGTGCCGCAGCTCGACTACCAGAAGTTCAACGCGCTCGGCGACCGCGGGCTGATGACCGGTATCTGGTTGGAACATTGCCAGTCGTGCAGCGCGCCAGAAATCGCGTGCGTGTTCAACCGCGCGGGCATCGCCTATCACCTCGTCACCGGTCATCTGCAGGACGACGAGGCGTGGCGCGAGATCGCCGACTGGGTCGCCGCCGCCCGCGTCGCCGCCGCACTGCGCGGCAATCGCGTCGGCGTGCTCGGGCATTACTACTGCGGGATGCTCGATGTCTATTCGGATCTGACCCAGCAATCGGCGGCGTTCGGCAATCATTTCGAGCTGGTCGAGATGTGCGAGCTGCACGCGCTGCGCGCGCGGGTGACCGGAGCGCAGGTCGCGGCCAAGCTCAAGGTGTTTCGCGCGCAGTTCGCCGTGTCGCCGGAATGCGCGGCGGCGGAACTGAAGCGCGCCGCCCGGACCTCGTGCGCGCTCGACGCGCTCGTGGCCGCGCACAACCTCGGCGCGCTGGCCTACTACTATGAGAGCGTGGAGGGGAATCCCTATCAGGACATCGTCACCAGCGTCATCGCCGGCAACACGCTGCTCACCGGCCGGCATGTGCCGGTCGCCGGCGAGTGCGAGGTGAAGAACGTGCAGGCGATGAAGATCATGGACCTGCTCGGCGCGGGCGGTTCGTTCAGCGAGTTCTATCTGGCGGATTTCAAGGACGACGTGGTCTATCTCGGCCACGATGGCCCCGCGCATTTTGCCATCGCCGAAGGACGGGTCGGGCTCGTACCGCTGCCGGTCTATCACGGCAAGCCCGGTAAAGGCCTCTCGATTCAGATGACTGTGAAACACGGACCGGTTACGCTGCTTTCCGTGGTGCAGGGCGCGGGCGGCAAACTTTCGCTGCTCGTGGCGGAAGGCGAGAGCGTGGCGGGGCCGGTGCTCCAGATTGGCAACACCAACAGCCGCTACCGCTTCAGCCTCGGCGCCAAGGCGTTCATGAACGCGTGGTCCAAGGCCGGCCCGGCGCACCACTGCGCGATTGGCGTGGGGCAGCGCGCGGCGCACATCGAAAAACTTGGCGCACTGCTGCGCCTGGATGTACAACGTGTCTGCTGAAAGGATGAACCATGAAAATCAAAACTGGCTTGCTGTCCGCGCTGCTGCTGACCACCGCGGTCTTCGCGGCCGATGACCTGGCGAAGAATTTTGCCGCGCCGCCGCCCGCGGCGCGGCCGTGGGTCTATTGGTTCCCGCTCTCCGGCAATCTCTCCAGCAACGGCATCACCGCCGACCTGGAGGCGATGGCGCGCGTGGGCATCGGCGGCGTGCTCTATATGGAGACCGACCAGGGCACGCCGAAGGGCCCGGCCGATTTCGGCGGCCCGCAGTGGCGCAGCCTGATCAAGCACGCGACGACCGAGGCGCACCGGCTCGGTCTCGAAATCAACATGAACAACGACGCCGGCTGGTGCGGCAGCGGCGGGCCGTGGATCACGCCGGAACTTTCGATGCAGCGCGTGGTGTGGACCGAAACCAGCCTCACCGGCCCGCAGCATTTCGAGGGCGTACTGCCGCAGCCGAAGGCGAACAAAGATTATTATGGCGACATCGCGGTGTTCGCCTATCCGACCCCGATGGAAAAAATTCCCATCCCGGCGTTGAGCGGGCAGTCCTATGCGACGCGCCAGGAAATCCCGCTGTGCGCCACCTTTGCCCAGGCGCCCGCGGCCGCCGTCGTGGCGCGCGGCACCATGCTCGACCTCACCGCCCACCTCGGCGCGGGCGGCAAGCTCGCGTGGGACGTGCCCGCCGGCAAGTGGACGCTGCTGCGGCTCGGGCATACGACGACCGGGAAGGATAATCATCCCGCGCCGCTCGCCGGGCGCGGGCTGGAGTGCGACAAGCTAAGCAAGGAGGCCGCGACCGTACACTTCAACGGGCTGATGCAGAAGCTGATCGAGGACGCCGGTCCGCTCGCCGGCAAGACGCTGGTCTCCACCCACATCGATAGCTGGGAAGTCGGCACGCAAAACTGGACACCGAAATTCCGCGCGGAATTCCAGCGGCTGCGCGGCTACGATCCACAACCGCTGCTGCCTGTGCTCGCCGGTTGCATCGTGGACAGCCTGGAAATTTCCGAGCGCTTCCTCTGGGACGTGCGCATGACCGCCAACGATCTGTTGATGGAAAATTATGCCGGCCGCTTCCGCGAGCTGGCGCACCAGCACGGGCTCCGGCTCTCGATCGAGGCCTATGACGCCTCGCCGTCGGAGGACTTGCAATACGGCGGGCAGGCCGATGAACCGATGGCGGAATTCTGGTCGTGGGACAAATTCGGCGCGGCCTATAGCTGCACGGAGATGGCGTCCGCGGCACACGTCTACGGCAAAAAAATTCTCGGCGCGGAGGCGTTCACCGCCACCGACAAGGAAAAATGGCAGGGCCATCCGGCGAACATCAAGGACCTCGGCGACTGGGCATTCTGCGAGGGCATCAACCGCTTCGTGTTCCACCGCTACGCCGCGCAGCCGTGGCTCAACTGCGCGCCCGGCATCTCGATGGGTCCGTGGGGCCTGCACTATGAGCGCACGCAGACGTGGTGGGAACAATCCAAGGCGTGGCACGCATATCTGGCGCGCTGCCAGTATCTGCTCCAGCAGGGGCTGTTCGTCGCCGACCTCTGCTTCCTCGTGCCGGAAAATTCGCCGCAGCGTTTCGTGTCGCCGGTGAAGGGCGGTCACGACCGGCCCGGTTACAACTTCGACGGCTGCCCGGCGGACGTCGTGCTCACGCGCATGAGCGTGAAGGATGGCCGCCTCGTGCTGCCCGACGGCATGAGCTACCGCATGCTCGTGCTGCCGCGCGTCGAGGTGATGTCGCCGCAGTTGCTCGGCAAGATCAAGGAGCTGGTCACCGCCGGCGCGACGGTCGTCGGCGCGCCGCCGGTCAAGGCGCCGGGCCTCGCGCATTTCCCGCAGAGCGATGCCACGGTGAAAAAACTCGCCGCCGAACTCTGGGGCGATGGCGCGAGGCCCGCCGAGCCGACCGAGCGGAAAATCGGCGCGGGCAAAATCATCTGGGGCGGTGCATTCCACACGCCGAAGTCCGAGCCGCAGGAACTCAAGAAGGTCGCGAATCTCGTGGGCGCCAGGTGGATCTGGTTCAACGAAGGCCAGCCCGCGCAGTCCGCGCCGACGGGCCATCGCTATTTCCGCCGCGTCTTCACGCTGGACGGACCAGTCCAGGCGGCGATGCTGACGCTGGCGGTGGACAATGTTTTCGAGTGCTGGGTCAACGGCAAGCGCGCGTGCGATGGCCAGAACTTCATGAACGCCACCGTCGCGAACATCGCGAAGCTGCTCAAGCCCGGCCAGAACATCATCGCCGTGGCAGCGGAAAATTCCACCGACACGCCGAATCCCGCCGGGCTGATCGGCACGCTGCAACTCGCACCGCGCAAGGGCAGGCAGCCCATCGTCATCGCCTCCGACAGCCAGTGGGAAGTGGCGCAGCACGTCGCCGCCGACTGGAAGACCGCGACTGCGGCGACGAAAGGCTGGAGCGCGGCGCTGGAGCTTGGCCCGCTCGGCATGCCGCCGTGGGGCGACATCGCCGAGCCGCAGCCGGGCGCGGGCGGCGGCGATCCCACGCCGAACATCCAGAGCGTGATTCCGCTGCTGGCCAAGACCGGCGTGCCGCCGGACTTCAGCTTCAGTTCCGCGAACCCGGCGACCGGCGTGCGCTATATCCACAAACTCATCGGCGACGCCGACGTCTATTTCGTCGCCAACAAAAATCCGCAGGATGCCGAGGCCGTCTGCTCGTTCCGCGTCGCCGGCAAGGTGCCGGAGCTGTGGCATCCCGATACCGGCCGCATCGAAACCGCGGCGGCGTTCACGCAGAAGGATGGCGTCACCAGCCTGCCGCTGCGCTTCGAGCCGAGCGGCTCGCTGTTTGTCATCTTCCGCAAGGACGCGGCGGGACTGGAGGCTGTCGCCACGCTCGCGCGCGACGGCCGGCCCGTGTTGCCCGCGGGCGCGGAGGCGGGCACGCTCGTCATCACCAAGGCGCGCTACGGCGTGCTCGATGATCCCGCCGCGACGCGCGATGTGAAGGCCAAGCTGCAGCAACTGGCGGATGGCGGCGAACGCATCGTCCATGTCTCGGACCTGGCGAAGGGCGATGATCCCGCCTATGGCACCGTGAAGACGCTGGCGGTCGAGTACACCGTGAACAGCGCGCCGCAGACGCTCTCCGGCACCGATGGCCAGACGCTCCGCTTTGCCTACGCGCCGCTCCAGGAGCGCGCCGCCGGGGTGCAGCGCGACGCCGCCGGCCGCCTGCAAATCGCCGCCGCGCAGGCCGGCCGCTACGAAATCAAGACCGCCGCCGGCCAGTCCCTGACCGCCGACATCGCCGCCGTGCCCGCGCCGCAGGAAATTTCCGGCCCGTGGGACGTCGCCTTCGATCCCAAGTGGGGCGGCCCCGCCAAGGTCACGTTCGACAAGCTCACCGACTGGAGCAAGCGGCCGGAAGAGGGGATAAAATATTATTCAGGCACAGCCATCTACCGGAAGAGCTTCGATCTACCGGTAGAGATCAGAGGTCAGATGTCAGCGGTCAGCCAGAGTGCCGCGACAAAATCTGACCTCCGACCTCTGGCTTCTGACCTCTCTCGCCGCGTCTTCCTTGACCTCGGCAAGGTGGCCGTAATGGCGGAAGTGAAGCTGAACGGCCGCGACCTCGGCATCCTCTGGAAGCCGCCGTTCCGCCTCGACGTGACCGAGGCGCTCAAGGCGGGCGAAAACACGCTGGAGCTCAAGGTCGTCAATCTCTGGATCAACCGCCTGATCGGCGACGAGCAGTTACCCGAGGACAGCGACCGCCACCCGAACGGCACACTGAAGTCGTGGCCGCAGTTCATCCTCGACGAAAAGCCCAGCCCGACCGGCCGCTTCACCTTCACCTCGCACCGCCTCTGGAAAAAAGCCGACCCGCTCGTCGAGTCCGGCCTGCTCGGCCCCGTGACGCTGCGGACCATCGTCACCGCCACGCCGCGCTGAAAAGTTTCCTGGCATTGGAAACGGAAACCGGGAATTTTCCAGGGCTTGGAAAATCGCACAGAAAATTTTCCAAGCCTTGGAAAATTTATGACACAGAAAGCCTTTGACCGACCCTGAACCCCGTGCTTGAATAGCCGCGCATCAGGAGTGAGCCTGCGGTTGCGGGCTCTGCCAACCGGGGACGGGATCCCACGGTGGCTGCCTGAAGGTCGGAACCTTCTGGCGATGTGTCCCGCGCGTGGCGGGAAAACAAAAATCCCGTGGCGGACAGGCCAGCCTGATGCAGGTTGGCCTGTTTTATTTTCGCCGCGCCTGATGCGTCGCAGAAAGGAAACGACGCATGAGCACGCAGATCAGCATCCGATTGAATCCGGCGAACCCGGATCACCACCTGTGGAACAACCACGGCACATGGTTTCTCCACTACACCCTCCACCGGCCCGACTTCACCAAGCAGCGGGTCCGCACCTCGCTCCGGACCGGCGACCGTCGCGTGGCGCGGCGGCGCCGCGACGAACATCTCGCGCTGCTCGGCGCCGCCGCCTGAAAGGAGGAAACGATGGACACTATCCTGATTTCCGTGAAAGAGCCTCACGAGCCCGAGCTCATCAGCTTCCCGGCGACCAGCCTCTACTTGTTCCCGCGGCAGCCCGGCCGCACGGAGGACAACAGCGTAACGATCTGGCGCCAGCTGCGCGACCTGGTCTATGCGCGCTGTGGCGGCGAGGTCGCCCTGCTCGATCGCGACGGCCTCCTGTTGTTCTACCCCAACCATCACACGCCGCTGCTGGCGGCGCTGCTCACGGAGCCCGCGTTCTTCGACTTCCTGGAAACGCACGACTACGATGGGCGCGCCGTGCAACTCTTCTTCCACCACAGCTACCGCTGGAGCGGCCTGCCGTGGCGTCCGAAAACCGTCCTGGCGGCGGCGGAAGCTGCACGGGTGGCGCCCTTCAACCGGGCGTTGCAGCAGATGGGTCGCTACACCGCCACGCCGCACCCTGTGCCGGAGACGGCGCCCCAGCGCCGCTTGCTTTGCACCACCGTTCCGCCGATGGACTGGTTCCTGAAAAAGGCGGCCACGCACTTCACGCCGGCGGATGTGTGCGTTGAACAAAAGATCACCCACCACCTGAAGGAGAACTTTCCATGATCACCACGGCTGATATACAGGCGGCCATCAAACGCGAATACGAAAAACGCGGACGGAAATATATCCACACCGAACTGCGCGAGACGCTGGGCGGCCACACGGGCTTGCTGGCCATCGGCCGGTTCGGTCCGCTGCGTTCGGCGCCTCCGCCCCAGCCGCCCGCCTCGGATTTCAAGGACACCGGCGCCAACATCTGACAACTTGCGCTTGCATCGGCGCACGCGGCGGCTTACAAGTCGCCCTCGTGCGCAGTGACCAGATAAACCTAGAGGAAAGGAATTCCATGAAGAAGCAGTTCACCTTTGTCGCCGCCGCGCTGCTGCTCGGCGTGACGGCTCAAGCCAACACCGGCTCCGCCTTCTATGGCGATCCCCCCGACGCCACCCATCCGTGGGCCATCCATGACTGGAACCGCCCGCAGCCGCCGCGCGTCGAGCCGCTGCCCTACGACGCCGAGAAAGCCAAGCCGCCCGCGGGCGCCGTCGTGTTGTGCGACGGCACCGAGGCCACGCTGGCCAAGTGGGAATGCGACAAGCCCGAAGGCGGCGCGACCAAGTGGATCATCAAGGACGGCGCCTTCCAGTGCGTGCCGAAGTCCGGCTATGTCCGCACCAAGGAAAAATTCGGCGACTGTCAGCTCCACGTCGAGTGGTCCGCGCCCACGCCGCCGCAGGGCGAGAGCCAAGGCCGCGGCAACAGCGGCATCTTCCTGATGGGCGCCGTCGAATGCCAAGTGCTCGATAACTATGACAACGAAACCTACGCCGATGGTTTCGCGTGCTCCATCTATGGCATCCGGCCCCCGCTCGCCAACGCCCTGCGCAAGCCCGGCGAGTGGCAGCAGATTGACATCACCTTCCGCCGGCCCGTCTATGAGGGCGGCAAGCTCACGCATCCCGGTTTCATGACCGTCTATTGCAACGGCGTGCTCGTGCAGAACAAGACCCAGCTCGAAGGCACGGGCGGCCACCGCGCGCGCGCCAAGCCCGGCCCCTATCCCGACGTCGGCCCGCTCAAATTGCAGGACCACGGCAACCCCGTCCGCTTCCGCAACATCTGGTACGTGGCGCTGCCGGCGCGCACCGCGGCCGATGACGAGGGCATCAGCGGCCCGCTCCCCGAGGAAGCCACCGCCGCCCAGCGCAAGGAACTCGCCGCCCAGGTCCGCGCCGCCGCCGCCCAGCTCGGCGACAAGCCCCTCGACCAGATGCTCCGCCTCGCCGAGTCGCTGATCTATGTGGCCGACGACGCGACCGCGAAGGATGTTTGCGCGCGCTTCTGCGCCTACGTCGCCGGCCTCCAGCAGCTCCCGAAGGCCAAACTCAACGACAAGAAGGACGACGTGAAGCGCGTCCGCAGCGCCTTCGACTACCTGATCAAGTTCAAGTGCTTCACGCCCGACTGTCCCGCGCGCGCCGACCTCGAAAAAATCGTCAAGGCGCAGGGTTGGGATAAAGAAAAGAAGAAATAAGTTTCGGGGCGACGATGAAATGGAACCGGGCGGCGCGTGTGCGCCTCCCGGTTTTTCTTTTCCCCGGGAATCCGCCACCAGCTTTCAGCAGGGCTGCGCAGCGAGGCTGGTGGCGAGTTGCGCAAGGCGCGCCTTTTCTGCCGGCGTCAGCGCGGGCAGGTCCGTGGCGCGGAGCGCCTGGCGATAGGCCTCGAGACTCTTGCCGCCGGGAATGATTGTGCTCGTTGTCGGTTCATCCAGCAGCCAGCGCAACGCGAGCTGGATCATGCCGCGCTGCGGCGTCAGCAATTCCTCGAACACGGCATAACGCGCGAAGTCACGCGCGACGGCCTCGCCGCTGCCGTAGCGACCACGGCGGATGTCATCGGTGGCAAACCGCGGTGCGTGATGAAAATATGTTCCGCTCAAGCGCCCGCCCGCAAACGCGCCGCGCACAATGCCGCCCGCGCCGGTCGCTGCGAGCAGCGCGACGAGCGGGTCCGGCGGACTGACCAGGCTGCGCGGGAACTGCACAACATCGAGCACGCCGAGCCGCTGGAGCATTTCCGCCGACTCCACCTTGGCCGTCGAGAGACCGATCGCACGAACCTGTCCCTTGCGTTTGGCCTCCAGCAAAAACCTGGCGGCTTCCTCGGCCTCGCCGGGTTTGGGCGGCACATGCCAGAGATAAACGTCGAGGTAATCGGTCTGCAGCCGCCGCAGCGAGCCTGCGAGCGAAAACGGCAGGCGCCTGGCCGAGGCGTCCTGCATTCGTTCGCCGCGCGGCCCGACCTGCGCACCGAATTTTGTGCTGATGATCCAGCGGTCGCGCCGGCCCTTGAGCGCCGCGCCAACCCGCCGCTCGCTCTCGCCGTTGCCATATTGCTCGGCCGTGTCCACGAAGTTGATGCCGAGCTCGCCACACTGGCGGATCAGGTTGATGCAAAAATCGCCACCAAGATCGGGGTGGCCATCGGCCTGGCCATCGAGCAGCAATGGTCCGCCGAGCTGCCAAGCCCCGATGCCGATTTCCGAAACCCGCAACCCCGTCCGGCCCAGCTCGCGATAGTTCATCATGGACTCCCGTGTGGCGACCGCCATTTGTAGCGGAAACTCCACAGGCTGTCGCGCCGTGATTTTTCCAAGGCTTGGACGGCCGGGCGGTCCTTTTTCCAAGCCTTGGAACACACGGTCGGTTCCGCCCGCGCTTGTCCGAATATTCCGACAACGGGGCTTTAAAATCGGGTTTGCATTCTGGCGCGCGGCTGCTACAACGGGCCGGACAATGAACCAAGTCCTCCCGTTTTTCGACGGAGAAAGAACGCATGGAAACCACAGAACAGAATGGCAATACTCTCAACGGCAGAAGGGCCAGCACTCACAAAACCATCAATGATCTCGTCCAGTTGCAGGAACTGCTGGTCGCCCGCGCGCAGCAGGCGGCTACCAATCCGCAGGCGCGGCTCGAACAGCTCGAACAGAACATCCAATCACTGTTCCAATCGCTGCCGCCGGACGTGGCGTCACGCTTCAAGCGCATTGAGGAGCGCGGTCCGCTCGCGATCGTGCCGATCGCCAACGGCATCTGCAGCGCGTGCGGCATGTCGCTGCCGGTCAGCCTCGTCCACACGGTTCACAAGGCGGAGACCCTGCACCAGTGCCCGACCTGCGGGCGCATGATTTATTACCGCGAGGCCTTCGCGCGCCGCGTGCGCCAGCCCGCGGCCAAGCGCGGCGAGCCGCCGAAGATTGGCATCGAGCGGTTCTCCTCGCAGGAGCTGATGATCCCGCAGCTCGTCTCCGGCGAACGCGACGACGTGATCCGCGAGTTGTGCATGAAGCTGGAACACGAGGGTTTCGTGGATGACGGCAACAAGCTGTTCGAGGAGGCGCTCAAGCGCGAGGCCATCGTCAGCACTGCGGTCGAGAGCGGCCTGGCCTTTCCGCACGTCCGCGGCGTCGAGGGCGGCGGCCTGACGCTGGCGCTGGGCCTCGCGCCCAAGGGCGTCAAGTTCGGCAACGGCGCCAAGGGCGCAAGCAAGCTCATCTTCTTCATGGCCATCCCGACCGCCGCCAGCGCCTTCTACCTCAAGTTGCTCGCCGGCCTGGCGCGCACCTTCGAGAAGGAGGAGAACCGCAAGAAGCTGCTGGAGGCGACGACGCCGGAGAAGCTGTGGAAGACGCTGCTCAAGCTCACCAAGTCCACGATCCAGTGAGCCGCGGGGCGCGGGGCGCGGCGCTGGTGGCCGCCGCGCTGGTGGCCGCAGTCATGCTGCTGCTGTTGCTCGTCCCGTTTCGCGGACACATCACGGGGTTTTTCCGCATCGGCGACGTGCGGCCCCCGGCCCCGGCGCTGGCCGGACGCGAGGTGCTCATCTTCCCCAAGCAGGCCGGCTACGACGGCCAATATTACCTGGCCCTCGCGCTCGATCCCGCGCTGCGCCAGCCCCAGACGCTCGCCGCGCTCGATCATCCGGCCTACCGCAGCCGCCGCATCCTGCTGCCGCTGCTCGGTCACGCGCTCGGGCTCGGCCAACCCGCCCTGATCCCGTGGCTGCTGCCGCTGATCAACGCCGCCGCGCTCGTCGCGCTCGTCTGGCTGGTGGGCCGCTGGCTGCACAGCGCCGGGCGCAGCGGCTGGCTGGGCCTGCTCGTGCTCGCGCTGCCCGGCGCGTGGGAGGCGCTCGCGCTGACCACGACCGACCTGCTGTGCAGCGCGCTCCTCTGCGCCACCTTGCTGGCGCTGCGCCGCGAACGGCCGGCGCTCGCCGCCCTCGCGCTGGCACTGGCCGCGCTGACGCGCGAGACGGCGCTGCTCTACTGGGTGGCCATCCTGGGCGCGCTCGCCCTCGCGCGCCAGTGGCGCACGCTGCTCTGGCTGCTGCCCGCCGGGCTGCCGGCCGCGGCGTGGAATTTATTTCTGCTGCATCACGTCCCCGCCGGCACCGGCGGCAACGTCGTGCAGCTTCTTTTCGGCGCGCCCGGCGCCGGCTGGCTCCAGCGCCTGCGCTGGTGCGGGGAGAACGGCCTCACGGGAAAAAATCTGTTCGAGCTGTTCATCTTCCTGACGCTGCTCGCGGTGTGGGCCGTGCTGCTCTGGAATCTCTGGCGCGCGCGCGCCGACCGCGGCGCGTGGCCTGCTGCCGCCGTTGCGCTGCTGTTGGGCGGGATGTTCCTCTGCGCGCAGCCGTTTCTGCTCCGTTATCACATGGATTACAGCCGCGTCTTTCTTGACCTGACGCTGCTGTTGGTCTTGAGCCTCGCCTGGCCGCGCAGCGCGCGCGCGCCGACGCTGGCGGCGCTCGTGCTGCTCGGCCTGGGTTCGTGCGCCTTCCTCCTCCACTACGCCTTTGGCAAGGCGTGAACCAGAAACGGCGCGCCATGCCCGCCGTCCGGCGGTCACAGACCGCCGCTACCGCCTGAACAGCCTGTTCTTTTCTTGTGGGCGGGGCTATCCACACTTTTCTCTGCCGCGCGACTGACTGGGAGCGGCGGCTTTCCTGCCGCCGCACAGAAAGCCTCACGCCCGGCCCTTGCTCGCGTGGCTTGTTCTGCGGCGGTGAGACACCGCCGCTCCCAGTCGGCAGGGGAATTGAAGCCAACTGCGGTTTGGCGGGCATGGCCCCGGCGCGCAACGGGCGAGCGGGTTTACGCCCGGCACACGCGCTGGAGAATTTCCACGGCGCGGGCGAGATCATCCTCGCTGTGCGCGAGCGTCACGGAGAGCCGCAGCCGCGCGGTGCCCTCCGGCACGGTCGGCGGGCGGATGGCGATGACAAGCAGGCCCGCCGCGCGCAATTTTTCCGCCAGCTCCAGCGCGCGCGCGTTCGCGCCAACCTGGATCGGGATGATCTGGCTCGCCGACTGCATCACGTCGAGACCGGCGGCGCACAACGCGGCGCGGAACACCGCCGCGCGGCGGAGTAGCTCGGCGCCCCAGCCGGGATTTTGCTCCAGCAGTTCGAGCGCGCCGAGCGCCGCGCCCACCGCGGCCGGCGGCGGCGCGGTCGTGTAGATGAAGGCGCGGGCGCGGTTGACCAGCAGCGCGCGCAGGGCCTCGGAGCAGGCGACGAAACCCCCGTAGCCGCCGAGCGCCTTGCTCACCGTGCCCATCGAAAGATTGACCGCCGACTCCAGCCCATGCGCGCGCACCAGGCCGCTGCCGCCGGAGCCGAAGACGCCGGTCGCGTGTGCCTCGTCCACGAGCAGCAGCGCGCCGTGCCGCTCGGCGACCGCCGCCAGCTCCGGCAGCGGCGCGAGATCGCCATCCATGCTGAAGAGCGACTCGGTGACGACCAGCCGGCGGCGGCCGCCGGAATTTTTTTGCAGCAGTTCATCCAGATGCTGCGCATCGTTATGCCGGAAGCGCAGCAGCTCGGCGCGGGACAGCACGGCGGCGTCCATCAGGCTGGCGTGGACGAGGCGGTCGGCCAGCACCTGATCGTCGCGGCCGACGAGCGCGCCGAGGATGCCGAGGTTGGCGAGGTAGCCGCTGCCGAAGAGCAGCGCGGCGGGATAGCCCTTGAGCCGCGCGAGGCGGGTCTCCAGTGCCTCGTGCCACGCGGTGGTGCCGCTGACGAGGCGCGAGGCGGTCGCGCCCGCGCCGGCCGCGTGCAGCGCGCGCTCCGCGGCGGCGATCACCGCCGGATGGCGCGCGAGGGCCAGATAGTCGTTGCTGGAGAAGTTCAGCAGGCCGGACGGCGGCGCGGCAGCGCGGCGGAAGCGGTGGCCCTGCCGGAGCTCCTCGAGTTCGCCCTCGATCCAGTGTTCGCGCGGGTCCATGCGGCGCGGAGCCTAATCTTTTTTGCCGGTTTGCCAAGGCTTGATCCACAACATTGCCGCCGGGGGGCTTTGTGCTATGTTGAACGCGCCGGGCGCACCGGCGGTCTAACACCAAAACACCGAGGCTATGATGAAAACAATTTTTCTGGCAGTGGCACTGGCGGGCGGGCTGGCGACGGGCGCGTGGGCGGCGCCGCAGGCCGCGCCGCCGGTGACGGTCGGCGGGCCCGGCGCGCTCAAGCAGTTCGGGCGCGACACCGCCGACATGGTCGAGCGCGTCATGCCCTCCGTGGTCGTCGTGCGGACCGAGTCGGTGGAATTTCACCTCGCCCGCGATCCCTACTACGGCCGCTGGTACAAGATTCCCGAACGGCTCGCGGGCCACGGCTCCGGCGTCATCATCCGCAAGGAAGGCTATGTGCTGACGAGCCACCACGTGGTGAACGAGGCGCAGCAGATCCAGGTGGGCCTGCCGGACGGCACGCAGTTCGCCGCGAAGGTCGTCGGGCGCGACCCGATGACCGACCTCGCGGTGCTCAAGATCGAAAAGGCGAACGGCCGGGTCTTCGCCGCCGTCGAGGCCGGCGACTCCGACAAGGTGCGCGTCGGCGAATTCGCCATCGCCATTGGCTCGCCGTTCACGCTGCACAGCTCGGTGACGCTCGGCATCGTCAGCCAGAAGGGCCGCGCGGTGGGCATGCTGCCCTACGAGGATTTCATCCAGACCGATGCCTCGATCAACCCCGGCAACAGCGGCGGGCCGCTGGTGGATGTGGACGGGCGGCTGATCGGCATCAACGCGGTGATCCAGACGGCCAGCCCCTATGCGCAGGGCAACATCGGCATCGGCTTCGCGGTGCCGGTGAACCTGGCGATGCGCGTGGCGAAGGATTTGATCGAGCACGGCCGCGTGCTGCGGCCGTGGATCGGCATCCAGATGGCCGAGCCCGACGAGGCCGAGGGCGCGCCCGTGCTGCGGCGCGGCCGCAGCCGCCTGACCGCGGAACCGGCGCAGACCAAGACCAACAAGGGCGTCTTCGTCGCCGAGGTGGTCAAGCAAGGTCCCGCCGCGAAGGCGGGCCTGCGCACCGGCGACCTCATCACCGGCGTGGATGGCCAGAACGTGGCCGCCGTCCATGACGTGCAGAAGATCGTCTGGAAACGCGGCACCGGCGAGGCGCTGCGCGTCGAGGTCCTGCGCGACGGCGCGAAGAAGACGATCGTCGTCACCACCGAGCCCATGCCGACGGGCAAATAGGCCGCGCGGCGAGCAAGCCTGCCACCAAACCCGTCGGTGTCGGCCGCCTGCTTTAGTTCCGCCACTCCATTGGCGGAACGCTCCGGCAACAGAGTGCCGGAGCCACAGTCGCACAGCACACCTCTGCAAACTTTACCACCGCCCCGTCCGCGACACAGCCCACCGGCCTCCCACCAACCAACAACCAGCGGCCACAACCCCACTACCTGGCACCGCAAGGTAGTGGGGCCTGGTGATGCAGAACAGGATGGAGCTGGGTTCCAAACACGCCCCTGCTTCGCGGGGTGGTGGCGGCGTGACACGCCGCCCTCCATGTGAGGCGTGGTGTTGCCGGGTCACTGATCCCCGGTGATTTTATTCCAGCAAGGCGACGATACCTCGTGGTTCTAGGTATTGCGGCGGCATGATACGGCAGACCACAGAGCTGTGGTCTGAAAAGCGAACCGCCTTGTGCGGTGGGTTTGCGGTGCGATACCGCAAAGCTTTTGGAGTGCGCGGACGAGTCCGCGCTTTCGCCGCCGTGACACGTCTCGGCGGAATAAAGTGGCGACGTGTCGCCGCACTCCAATAAAAATCACCCTGGCGAAAACACCTTACCCGGTTTGGACCTTGGAGTTTTATGCCGCCCGCTTGGCTGCCGGCTTCGGCGCGGGCTTGGGTTCGGGTTTGAGCGCGGGCGGGTGCGAGGGCGGCGGGATGTTGGTGTGCAGTTCGAGCCCGTAGAGCTGCGCGAAGACCTGCGCCTGTTTCGCGAAATCGCCGCAGTAGAGGATCGGGTGCGGCCCGGCGTAGATGCTGCACACGTCGGGCACGCCCGCGATCTGCAGCAGCACGCGCGTCGCGCAGCCGCCGGTCGGCGGGCAGCCGGGCGAGGTCACGACCGTCCCGCGCCACGCGTCGAGCGTGTTCTTCTTGGTCTGGTATTTGAACACCGTCGCTGCCGCGCCGGCGGGCCACTGCACGTCGAGCGCGAGCGACTTGGGGAGCTGGTGGAAGAACGGGCGCAGCGCGTAGGGCGCGTCGGCGTTGGCGGCGCCGTGCAGCTTGGTGGTGCAGGTGCAGTGCGAGGCGAAGTAGAGGTTCCGCTCGGTATCGAACTCCGGGTTGTGCTGGAAGCCGCCGCGGCCGAAGAGGCTCGCGCCGAGCATCAGCGAGAGCGTCGCGTTCAGGTCGTTCTCGCAGCCGCACGGGACAAGCGCGCCGTTGTTGAGCGCAAAGCTCAAACACGGCTTGCGATGCTTGAGCATCAGGCACTGGATGGTGATCGCGTCGGCCTCGTGGCGGCGCAGCAGCTCGCGCACGGCGGCGTGCGCGCGGACGCCATCGAGGAACGCCTTCTCATCGAGATCGGTCACATCGCTCGCGCAGCGGCGGACGGCGCGCGCGAGTTGCGCCAGCTCCGGCGTCACGGCCGTCTTGTCGAAGAGGTCATTGAAATGTTCAGCGGGCACGCCGTGGATCGGCATCTCGAAAAAGTCCTCGCGGTCGTCGGCCTCCTTGGTGAGGCCACCGGAGACGCGCAGCAGCCGGCTCTGCGCGAGATGCGCCTTCGCATGGATGGCGCGCAGGCCGCGCTCGAGCGCGGCCCAGTTCTCCATGGAGTGTATATAATAGGTATGGGGCGCGGTGCGGAAATAGTCCGGCGGCAGCTGGTGGTTTGCGCCGAGCGCGTGATAAAGGATGATCGGGCCGGGGTAGGCGGCGAGGATCGGTTTGATTTTTGCGCTGAACGTATTCCAGAAGTTGATCAGCAGCAGTCCCTCCGGCTTGGTCTTCGCGACATCGGCCAGGAACGCTTCGACGCCGGCGTTGGTGCTGATGGGCTTGGGTTCCAGCGCGAGCTGCACATCGAGGCCGGTCGCGAGTTCGCGCAACCTGGCCAGGAACTTCTCCTGCTGCGCCTCCGGCTGGAACTGGTTGCCCGGCCATGTGGACCAGTGCTCCTTGCACCAACTGTCCTCGCACTTGCCGGCGAGCACGACCTCTTGCGAGGGATAGAAGAACGCGCCGCGGATCACCGCGGGCTTTTTCTTGCGCGCGACTGGCTCGATCACCGGCAGCGTGGCGCAGCCGAGCGGCCAGGCACTGCACGCGGCGGCGGCAGCGGCGGTTTTCAGGAATGAACGGCGGTCCTGCGTCAGATACATGGCGAAGCTCCTTTCATCAGCAACATGCCGCGGAGTATAGAAACCGGCCTGCCGCTGGCAAGTTATTCCGGCCGGGCCGCGAGGTAACCCCACACGAGCACGTTGGGCGCCCACGTATCAATCACAAATTCGTTGGCGGAAACCAGCACCCACACGTCGAAGTAGGCCTCGGTCAGCGGCCAGCTATAGGCATCGGGCCAGATGAATTCGGGCCGGTTCACCAGGTGGAGGTTGATATCCCAGAAGCTGTGTCGCCAGTTGCCAAAGTCGGAGTTGCCGAACACGGTCAGGCCAGCCGGTACCGGCTGCCCGGTCGAGCGGGCGTCGAGTTCGAGCGGCACCCGCACGGGATTCGCGCCCAAGCCGGTCGTATAGACGAGGTTGTTCGGGTTGCAGCCGGACTGGAACTGGCAGGACTGTACCGCGCCCTTCAGGTATTCGGGCTTGCCGGTCAAGTAGTGCGCGCGCACGAGCTCCGTGCCGCCGGCCGTGCTGAAGAAGCCGGCGAACATCGGGCGGCCTGGCTCGCGCTGCGTGATGTTGAAGGCGTTGCCGGCCGCGTATTTCAGCGAGCGTTCCGCCAGCGCGATCACGCCGGCGCGCGCCCGCTCGCGCAGCTTCGGATCGGTCTTCGCCGCATCCATCCGCGCATAGAGGAAGACTTGGTCGCACTGGATGTGCCAGCCCCACGCGACGATCTCCTCGCCCGCCCGCTGCAGACAGGTGTCCTGCAGGAAGATGTCGTGATAGGCCTTGTCACCGGTGAGGTCATAGAGCACCAGCGCGGCAAGGTTGCGGGCGTCGAAGGCGTCCCAGTAATCCTTCGGCTTCAGCGCCTCGCCGGCCGCGCGCTTTCTCGCGAGCGCGCCCTCCGCCCAGCGGAACGCGCGCAGCGCGCTATCCAGATAGGTTTGCGCCAACGCGGGATCGGATGGCTTAAGCACCGTCGCCGCGCGCGCGGCGGTGGCGGCGTAGAGCCACGAGTCGCGGATGTTGGGCGCCAGCACATAGCAGTGCTGCGTCGAGAGCCAGCTCACCTCGCCGGCGAGCGGATCGCCTTCGGTCTCGATGCCGAATGGGATGCCACCGTCGGGATTTTGCAGGCGGCGGAAGCAATCAATCTCGAAGAGCGCCTCGGTGATGATGTCCGGTACGCCCGCCTGCGGCGGGATGTTCAGCTTCAGCCTGTTGAAGTAGCCGGGGAACAGCTCGCACAGCTCGAGCTGCGCGAGCGTGGTGAGCATGTGCGTCACACGGCGCGGATTCCAATCGCCCGCGTCGTGGTAGCCGCCCCACGCGTTGGTGAGGGCCTCGCCGGTGTCGCCCTTGGCGATGGCCGCGTAGTTCTCGGACCCGCCCTTGGCGAATACATCGTGGGTGGTGCGCGTCACCACGGCGCCGGCGGCGGGATGGAAGTCGCGCGGCTTTTTGAAATCGGTGTAGGGCGGGCCCAGCTCGACGCCGCTGCGCTGGTTGAAGAGGCCTTTCATCTGGGTCAGGAACGCCTGCTCCCACACCGCCGGCCCGAGCTCAAAGGGATAGCTGCAGCCGATCCCTTCCACAAACAGGCGGTAGCGGCCCGGGGTGGTGAACGCGCTGAAGTCCATCCGGTAGACCGCGGTGCCGCTGTAGTTCTTCGGCGGCTTGACCCAGAGCGTTTCCTTGCCGGCGGCGGGCAGGATGCACTCGACTTTTCCGCTGAAGACGCGCGCGTTCGTCCGCTCGTCAATCAGCGCGAAGCCCAGCCCCTCGGCAAACGTGTACGCGCCGCCGGTGCCGAGCCAGATCGAGAGGAAGGCCCGCTTCACCGGATCGGTCGGCCGGTAGCCGATCTGGTTGACGTGGACCGACTCGCTGCGCACGTTCTCCAGGTCGGCCTTGAACGTCAGCTCGCGGTTCTGCACGTTCACAACCGAGAGCTTGATCGTGTAGGTCTTGCCGGCCTGCACGCGGGCCGGCAGCTTCAGATAAAGCTGGTGCCGCGTGGGATGCTGGCCGCCGGGCAGGACGACATCGCGCGGTGCGCTCTTGCGATAGACCGCGACCGGCGGCGTCGGCTGGGCAAAGGCGGGATCGTCACCCGAGTGGATCGCATAGTTCGCGGGCGTCTCGGTGATGAATTCCAGCAGCGGATCGCCCTCCAGCCGCTCATCGGTGAAGAACCAGTCGAGGTTCGGGCCTTGCAGCCGGCCAAGCCGCTTGCCTTTGCGCAGCAGCGTCGCATACGCCACCGTGCCATCGCGCCGCTTCTGCAGCCGCTTCATATCGCCGGCCTGCGGCTCATGCTTCGTCATCGTAGGCAGCACGGTGCGCTGCGCCTCGATCGTGAGCGCGAGCACGTCGGGCGCGACCAGCGAGACGTGCGTCACCTTGGGCGAGTTCGGCGAGGGATAGGCATAGGCCCGGATTTTTTTCTCGCGCTCGCCGGCCAGTTTCGCCTGCTCCGCGGCGCGCTGTTGCGCCCGCTGCGCGGCCGCTGCTGCCTCGGTTTTGGCGAAGGCCTCGCGCTCCGCCAGCATCGCCGCATCGGGTTCCACGAGCGTGATGGACGCGAGCTCCAGGTCGAGCACGCCCTTCTGCCAGTCACCTTGGACCTTGAACTGGCAAATCTTCGGGAGGTTCAGCGGGCCGATGTGGTCTTCCTCGTCGCCGCGCTTGATGGTGTGCGGATGCGCGAGCGCGGCGGCACCGAGCGGAACCACCGTGACGAAATTTTCCGATGGCGGCGGCAGCGGGAAGCGCCAGGTGGCATTGCGGCCCTCGGCATCAAGCAACTGCAACTGGAGCATCTTGGCGGTGTTGGCCGCGGTGGTTCGGAGCCGGAACGCCGGGCACAGATTGGTGTAGGCGCCCAAATCGTGCGGCTTGTTGACGCCGGCCCCGCCTTTTTCCGAGAGACCCTTCAGCACCGCGCGTCCGCCGCCGACCTGCAGGTGGTCGCCCCACGCCTGGTAATGGAACTGAAACGGCGTTGTGAAGTCGGAGATCGTGTAACGCGCCCGGGCCTCCTCGGCGGCGGCGCCCCACGTGGTGGACAGGATGGCGAGACCCAACAGCATCGGCGACCAACGGCCGTTTCCATGCTTGACCAGTTTCATGGCGCGAACGCGTAACAGAAACCGGGCGCAGGGTCAAACGAGGACTGGTTTTGCCGCTTGCGGCGGGCAAAGCCGCACGGCTATCCTGCGCCGCAAGACTGAAGGCGCCCTTGCGGGCGCGCTACGAAAGGCGCAAGGGCTGGGGGTTTGTAGCCCCGCCGTCAGGCGGGCGAATAAGGAAGCGACATGCAAAGCTGGATTGATGTGACGTGGGCGAACAACGAGGTCTGGCGTTTCGGCGCGCTGGCGATCTGCGTGCTGGCGGCGCTGGTCTGCGGCCGGCTCATCCGTCGCGCCCTCCTCGGCACGGCGGCCCGGCACGCCGCGCAACCGGTCTGGGCCGCGACGCTGACCGCGGGCGCGCGGGTCTCCGTCTTCATCCTGTTCCTGCTCGGCCTCAACCTCGGTTTGAGCTTTTTACGCTTGGGCGACGCCGCGGCGGAGCTGGTGCGCACCTCCTACGGCGTGCTGATCACGCTCTCGCTGGCGTGGCTGGCGTGGCAGTTCGTCAACGTCACCGAGGCCTGGCTGCGCCGGCTCGGCGCGGGCGACCGGCGCGCCGACCAGATCCTCGCACCGCTGGTCCGCAACAGCCTGCGCCTCATCCTCGTGCTGCTGACGTTGTTGCAAATCGCGACGCAGTTGAGCGGCAAGCCGCCGTCTTCGCTCATCGCCGGCCTCGGCGTCGGCGGCCTCGCGCTCGCGCTCGCCGCGCAGGAGACCATCAAGAACCTGTTCGGCTCGATCGTCATCCTGACCGACAAGCCGTTTGAGCTCGGCGACGTGATCCGCGTGGACGGCCACGAGGGGCCGGTGGAGAAAATCGGGATGCGCTCGACGCGCCTGCGCACGGCGGACGGTTTCCTGGTCACACTGCCCAACGGCGAGCTGGCCAACAAAACGATCGTCAACATCGGCAAGCGCGGCAGCATCCGCCGGGTGCTCAACCTCTCGCTGCCCGACGGCACACCGCCCGCCCAGATGCAGCGCGCGCTGGACATCGTGCGGGAGATTCTGCGCGACCACGAGGGCCAGCGGCCCGACCTGCCGCCGCGCGTGCACTTCGCCGACATCACCAGCACCGCGCTCACGCTGCAGGCGATCTACTGGTTCCACCCGGCCAGCGACTACTGGGCCTACATGGCCCACGCCGAGAAGGTCAACCTCGCCATCCTGCAAAAATTCAGCGCCACGAACATTGCGCTCGTTGCACCGACCGCCATCAATGTGATCAACGCCTCGCGTCCGGCCTGACACAGCCGGGTGCCGATTATTTCTGACCCTCGGTGATTTTTTCGGGGCCGGCGCCGGGCTGGGCGAGCTCCTCCAGCGGCCGGTCGAATTCCAGTTTTGCTACGAGCACGGTGTTGGCCAGCTCGTTCGCAGGCAGATTCCGCAGCCGCAAATAGGCCTTCTGTTCCTGGTGGTCGGCGGGTGTCAGGTTGCAGACGCACTCGATTGGCCGGCCGGTGTTCAGCAGCGTCGCGCGCTTGGGCAGAACGTTGAACGGTTTCAGCTTCACGCCGTCGCCGAGCAAATCCTGGTTCATGTGGACGTAGAGCGTGCGGTCGCGGCGCGTCAGCATCACGGTGCGGTTGCTCGTCAGGTACGTCGCGGGCTGCACACCTTCGAGGCTTTCCTTGATCGTGCCGTACCACTGCCCGATGCGCCGCAAAATTCCCGCCGCCACCTCTGGCATCTGGCCATCGGCCTGCGGGCCGACGTTGAGCAGATAGTTGCCGTCGCGCGCGAGGTAGCGGTCAATGCTGCGCTCGAGATGGCGGTCGGTGTAATAGTCCTCGTCGCGCCGGAAGCCCCAGCTCTCCATGCCCACCGACTGGCACGCCTCGGTCGGCCGGTCGAATGTGGCGGCGACGTCCTTCTCATAGTCGCGCTCCGGTGTGCCGAAGTCGCCCTCGTCGAAGCCGCGGTTGTTGATGACGGCCTTCGGTTGGAGCTGGCGGATCAGCGCGTTGATCGAGGGGTCCTTGTGCTTCGGCACGTTCATGTCCCACCAGAAACCGTGGATCTCGCCGTAGTTCATGCACAGCTCGCGCACCTGCGCCTTGAGGAACTCCAGGTATTTCTTCCAGTCGGGCGCGTCGCCGGCCTGCGGCGGCAGCTCGTGGTGCCGGCCCTCGTTCGGATAGTTCGGCTGGTTCCAGTCGGCGATCGAATAGTAGAGGCACAGCGGCACGCCGCGCTGGTGGCAGGCGTCGGCAAGCTGCCGGACGATGTCCTTGCCGTAGGGCGTGTTCATCGTGTTGAACTTAGTCTGCTGCGTGTCCCAGAGACAGAAGCCGTCGTGGTGCTTGGTCGTCAGGCAGATGTACTTCATGCCCGCGGCCTCGAGCAGGTCGAGCCACGCGTTGGCGTCGAACTTCACCGGGTTCCACTGCTGCGCGAGCTTCACGAACTCGGCGCGCGGCACGCGCGCCCGCCACTGGTGCTGCTCGTGCCAGCCGGGGATCGCATAGACGCCCCAGTGGACGAACAGCCCGAACCGCTTCTCGAAGAACCAGTCGCGCCCGTCGCCGAACCGCTTGATTGTTTTTGGTGCGCCGGATTTTTTCGCCTCGGCTTTGGCCGCGTAACTCGCGAGCGGCGCGAGGCCGGTGACCGCCAGCGCACCCGCGCCGGTCCTGATAAAGCTGCGACGGTTCATGGTGACTCCTATGGGTTTGCCGCGCGGCATTTTCCAAGGCTTGGAAAATTTTCCAATCTTTTTTCCAAGCCTTGGAAGACTTTTTGAATGAGGAAAGCAGGAAGCCAGGAAAAGAAAACCTCCATTCCTGTTTTCCTGATTTCCAAATTCACTCTTCTTGCCGCATCCTCGCCCGCCTGGGCGCTCCGCTCAACAAAATCATGACGGCGTATGGCTGGCCGCGCTCTGACGAGCGCGGCTACTCAAGACTGGAAGACTTTTTGAATGTGGAAAGCAGGAAGGCAGGAAAAGAATTTCTCTGCTTCTGTTTTCCTGGCCTCTGACTTCTGGCCGCTGACCCCTTGCTTCCGCGGCACCTCCGCGCCAAGCTGGCCGTGACCGCACCGCCGCCCAACTCCAATCAGCCTCCGCCCCTGCCAACCTAAACCCGCCGCCCGCCATCGGCCTTGACCTTGCCGCCAGCTTATGACCACACTCCGCCGTGGGTAGGCTGCTAGTTAAATAGTAAATGAGGAAATAAGATGCCGACACACTCGCTTGATTTCGACTATGGAGACAAGACCATTCAAGAGTTCGTCCTACTTTTTAAAAATGGACAATTAAATCTGGAGCCTGGCTTCCAGCGCTCTTCTGTCTGGACATTATCCGACAGAAAAAAACTGATTGAATCACTGTTGCAAAATTACCCGATACCGTCAGTCTTTCTCTACAAGCAGAACGATGACGGGAAATTACGGTACGATGTGATTGACGGAAAACAGCGATTGGAAACCGTTTTAATGTTCCAAGGCGCAGGACATTTTCGCGGGTCGCGGTTTGATGTAAAGGCACGGCTTGGACCAGACGAAGGCGTCGAAGAATGGGATTGGTCGAGACTGCAAAATCGTGGTCATGAATACCGCTTGGCGGGGTACAAATTTCAGACGGTTGAAATAACTGGAGATCTTTCGGACATCATAGACTTGTTTGTTCGGATTAATTCTACAGGCAAACGACTAACTGGTGCAGAAAAACGCCATGCAAGATTTTTCCGTAGCGACTTCCTTAAGCAAGCTGGACGCCTTGCTGAAAACAGGCAACGGTTTTTCCTCGAAAACCGGATTCTTTCGCCCGGCCAAGTCAGCCGAATGAAGCACGTGGAACTTGTCTGTGAGTTGATGGCCTCATTACAGTCCCGAGGTCTGATAAATAAAAAGAAAGCACTCGACGGGATTATTGGTGGACAGGCCATAGATTTGCGAACACTCCGTCGAGCGACTCAAGAAACCGTCAGAATTCTGAATCTCGTCAGGAAGGTATTCCCTGAAATACGCTCCACACGTTTTGCGAACTCTGCTGATTTTTATTCATTGTTTGTTTTCTTGTGGGAGCTAGACCAAGAAGGTTGCATTCTTTCGGATATCAAACGGAACCGGCAAGCACAGCGGCTTCTGGTCTGGCTGTCCAATGGTGTCAGCGAGGTACGTCAGCAGCAACGAAAGGCAGAAGGCGCAAATCCCGATCAGCGACTGTTTGCTGACTATTTACTCACTATTCAAGGAGACACAGACAGTTTAGCGACCAGACAGCGCCGAGCTGAAATACTGAAACGAGTCTTCGGCGGGTTATTTGAAAAAAAGGATGAGCAACGCGGTTTCACAATCGAACAAAGAAGACTTCTGTGGCATTCAGAAGAACGGAAACGGTGTCCAGAATGTCGGCGTCCCTTAACGTGGATGAATTTTACGATTGATCACATCAAGCCTCATGCTCTTGGTGGAAAATCGACTCTTTCAAATGCGGCTTTGATGTGTCGTTCCTGTAACTCAAGAAAAGGGAAACGATAGTCTTTCTTCAACTAGGCTACCGAACCGTCTCTTATTCACACCTCGAATCCGCCCGCCTTGCGGCGGGGCTACAAGCGGCGCTGTTCTCGTCCAACGTCGTTTGTAGTGCGCTCGCGAGGGCGCTCCGCTCTTCGCCATCAGCCATCCACCATTAGCCATCTTCCATCCGCCATCCCGCATCCCGTATCTCGCATCCCTCATCGTTCTTCCCGCTCCCCGCCTCACTTCCGCTGCTTCAGCACGAACGGCTCGAATAGACCGTAGCCGACCGTGGCGTAGTCGGCGCCGGGCGGCGGCGTCTTGGGGCCGGTCTGGAACATGCGCGGCCAAGCGCTACCGAGGGGCTGTTTGCCGTGGTGCGGGCCGAGGGTGTTCTTGAGTGTGCCGATCACGGTGACCTCGATGGTGTTGACCCCGGGCTTGAATTGCTCCGTCACGTCGCACTCCCACGGCGGCACGCTCACGTAGCCGGCAACCTTCCCGTTCACGCTGACCTTCGCGACGCTGCCGTACCAGCCCGGCAACGCAACGGCATAGCGGCCGGCGGGCGCGGGCACCTCACACGCGGCGCGGTAGGCGACGCCCGCGCTATAAAACGGCTGGCCCTGTTCATTCCATTTGCCGAGCTGCAGCGGCTGGTCGGGCGCGATGACGAAGCCCGCGGCGGCCGGCTGTAGCGCGAAGTCGCCGAGCACATAGGCCGGCTCGATCTCGTGGAAGATGGTGAACGGCGCGGCCTTGAGCGTGACGGTGTTTTCGCCCACGCGCGCGACGGCGGCGAGCGCGATCCGGCCGAAGGCCTTGTCGAGCCACCAGTCGCCCGGCTTGGCGTTGGCCGGCTGGCCGTTGCAGGTCACGGTGTAGAGGTCGGGCCGCTCGATCACGATGGCGAGGTTGGCGGGAACTTTCCCGGCGATGGTGAAGCGGTAGCTCGCCTCGAAGCCGGGGTTGTTGGTCAGCTTCTTCGCAATCAGCTCGTCCTTGAACTGCACCGCGCTGTCCCACGGGTTGCGCTCGAAGCCGTTCTTCTGGAAGGCGAACTGGTTGGCGTCATAGAAGTAGAGGTTCTTCCGCGTCTCGCCGCCGGCGCTGATGTCCACGTAGTCGAGCGTCAACACATTGGGCGCGATGCGTTGCGCGACCGGCGCGCCGTTCATGGCGAGCGTGGTCACCGTCTCCGCCGGCGCGGCCACCGGCGCGCGCGGCTGCTGCGGGAGGAATAGCAGCAGGCTGCCCGAGGGCGGCAGCGTGAAGCCGGCCGTGACGCCCGCCGCGGTTTTCGCGAACGGATAGGCGCGCGTCTGGCCGGTGTAAAGATCCCACTGCTCGACGCCGCCGGCCGCGACCTCCAGCGTGCCAGCCGAAGGCTGCTCGATGCTGGTGTTGACCAGCAGCAGCAGCTGGCCATCGGCGAGCTGGCGGCGCTGGTGGAACAGGAGGCCCTTATCGCCCGCCTGCCGCGCGATGGCGAAGCCCGCGCTCTTCAGCATCCCCGGCAGCGCGGCCGCGTCCACCTGCCTGCCCAGCGCCACCGGTTGCTCCCGGGCTGCGCCATCTACGCGCGCGACCGGCGCGCCGCAGCGCAGCAGCGTGCCGCGGAACTTCTCCAGCAGCTTCAGCGTCGTGCCGTCGAGGTTCTCGACACTGGCGGGCAGAACCACCGTCTGGTAGCTGGCCTGGCCCACGACCAACTCCGCGCCGGCCACCGAGCCGTGGCGCGCGAGGATGTCTTCATCGCCGATGTCGTACTCGACCTGCGCCGTCTCCAGCGCCAGCAGCAGGTTGAAGAACTCATCACCGATGCGCTTGAGCTGGGCAGCGTTGCCCTGGTACATCCACGCGGTCGTCGTCGGCTCGAGCACCAGCACGCGGTTGACCTGCCGGCCCTGCGCCATGGCGCATGAGAGCCGCGCGAGGTAGCCGGCGTTGACGTGGTAGGCCTCCCACCACGGCTCGTGATAGCTGAACGACTGGGGATGGTCGCGCTTGCGCGCGCCGCGCAGCGTGACGTAGGAGAGGTGCTCATCGAACAGGTTCACGCCGAGGACGCCGAGCCAGTCGCCGATGCGCTTCATGTCCTCGAAGCGCAGGTCCCAGCCGCCCGCGCCGTAGATTTCGCAGAGCGTGCGCGCGCGGCCGAGCTGGTTCGCCACGCTGCCGAGCTCGCGCACCATGCGGACGTTGCCGAACTGCGCGTGTGTATCCTCGCGGTACTGGTTCATCAGGCAGTCAATGCCCGGCGTCTGCTGCCACGCGGCCATCGCCATGTTGTCGGGCACGCCGGCACAATTCGGCCACGAGTGATCCCAGTAATGGCCGGTGAACGCCAAACCGTTTTTGGCGCACCACTCATAATAGGGCTTGGCCCAGCGCTCGATGAAGAGCGCGTTGCACGTACTGAAATAATCGTGCCGCACCCTGCGCCAGTCGCCGACCTCCTCCTTCAGGCACGGCAGGTTTTCGAGCAGGCTGTACCCGCAACGTTTTTGGAACTGCTGCGGCAGATCGGGTGTCCACGGCAGCCCGCCGGCCGGCACCAGCTCCGGCTCGTCGGTGAACGAACCGGGAATCCGCTTGCCGAACTCGCTGCCAACTTCGCGCCGGTAGGCCGCCAGCGTCACATCGAGGAATTTTTCCGTCACGCCCGGCATCATCAAGTCCACGTAGCAACGGTCGGCGTTCCAGCCGCGGTTGACCGCACGCAGGAGCGTCGCCACCAGATAGCGGCCCTGCGGCGACAGTTGGCCCGCGCGCGCTTCGCCGGAAACATCCGTGAACTTCTCGCCATCGAGGCGGAACACCGCCATGGTGTTCGTCGCCCATGCCGGCGCCTTCGTCTCCACCTTCAGTTGCAGCCCGCGCCCGCGCGACTCCGGCAGCAGCTCCGGCACCCAGCCGCCGGCGAACCCGGAGGGATAGGAATTCTCGTCGTAGATCCAACAGTTCATGTCGAGCCGCGCCGCCTCGTCGAGCGCGACCTTCCACAGCCGGAACCAGTCCGGGGAAAGATAGGGCGTCATCAGCCCCGGCCGCGGGTGAATGAACACCTGCCTGACCTGCTGCCCCGCGAGGTCGCGCATCGTCTCGCGCACCTGCTGCTCGGTCAGCAGATCGTTCCAGACCCAGAGCGGCGCGGTGGCATATTCGCGCGGCGGCTGGGCGAAGAGCTTTTGCGCCGTCGCGGCAGCGGCGTTGCGCGGCGGCGCGCCCGGTGGCGTCGCGCAGCCGGCAAGGAGAACCAACATCAAACCGGCGAGGATTTTTTTCATGGCACGACTCCTGATGGAAAAGAAGAACTTAACGCAAAGACGCAAAGGCAGGCAGAGGCCGCAAAGAATCCGTCTGGCTTTGCGTCTTCTGCCGGACTTTGCGCCTTTGCGTTAAAAATTCGCATCACGGTTTTCCCATACTTGGAAAACGCCCGCCTGTCCATCGCGATATTTTTCCAAGGCTTGGAAAATGCCGCGTGAAAATTTCCAAGCCTTGGAAAGGGCACCCGCAGCCGGAGGCAGAGGTCAGGAGGCCTGTTTCAGGACGCGGCCAACTTCGCGGCTCAAGTCCACGCGGCGGTACGGCTTCTGGAGGTAGCCAGCCAGGCCCTCGCTGAAAAGCTGGGTGATATCGGCATCGCGCGTGAAGCCGGAGCAGATGATGATCCGCGCGTGCGGGTCGAGTCGGCGGATTTCGCGGAAGCAGGCCTGGCCGTTCATCTCCGGCATCACCATGTCGAGCAGCACGACATTGATCTCGCCGAGGTGCCGGCGGTACTGCTCGAGGCCCTCGCGGCCGTTGGTGGCCGTGAGCACCTGGTAGCCCAGCGCCTCCAGCATGGTGGTGGCGGTCTGGCGGATGACGTCCTCGTCGTCCACCACGAGCACGGTGCCGAAGCCCAGCACCAACTCCTCGCGCGCCGGCCGCGCCACGGGCGCGGCGTCGGCGACCGGGAAATAGACGTGGAAGACGGCGCCATGGCCGGGTTCGGAATAGACGGTGATCGCGCCGTTGTGGTCGCGGACCGCGCCATAGACGGCGGCGAGACCGAGGCCGGTGCCGCGGCCGGTGGGTTTGGTGGTGAAAAAGGGCTCGAAGAGCCGCCGCTGCACCTCGGGCGCCATGCCGATCCCTGTGTCGCGCACGCTAATCTCAAGGTAGAGGCCGGGCTGGATTTTGAAGGGGCTGGCGCCACAGTAGGTTTGATCCAACTGGGTGTTGCGCGTGGAGATGGTCAGCGTGCCGCCATCCGGCATGGCGTCGCGGGCATTGAGGCCGAGGTTGAGGACGATGTTCTGAAGCTGCGAGGCGTCGCCGAGAACGGTGGTGAACTGCGCCTGCAACTCGCGGACGAGCTTGATGCGGCGGTCAATGCTGCGTTCGAGCAGCGCGCAGGCGTCGCCGATGCAATGGTGGAGGTCGAGCGGGACGGCCACGACCTTGCCCTTGCGCGAGAAGGCGAGCAGCTTCCGGGTCAGCTCCGCGGCGCGGCCGGTGGTACGCAGGATGAGGTCCACGTATTGCCGCGCCTCGGCCTGTTCGGCCAGCTCCATGCCGAGCAGTTCCGCGGCGCTGGTGATGCCGCCGAGCATGTTGTTGAAGTCGTGGGCCACGCCGCCGGCGAGCGCGCCGATGGATTCCATCTTCTGTGACTGGAGCAGTTGCGACTCCACCTGCTGCTGGCGGGTGACATCGCGGAAGACGAGCACCACGCCCAGCGCGGCCGCCTGCTGCTCCTCGCGGATGGGCGCCGCGCTGCTGGCGATCAACCGCTCGCTGCCGTCGCGCGCCACGAGCAGCACGGGCTGCGCCGTGGTGATGGCCTGACCGGCACGCTGGACCTGATCCACCAGACTCTCCACCGGCGCGCGGGTCTCGGGATGCAGGAAGACCAGGGTGTCTTTCAGCGGCTTGTCTTGCGCCTCCATCTGCGGACAGCCGGTCAGTTCCTGCGCCACCCGGTTGAAGCGTTTGATGCAACCTTGCGCATCGGTGGAAATGACGGCATCACCGATGGAGTCGAGCGTGACCGCCAGATATTCCTCGCTGGCGCGCAGCGCGGCCTCGGTGCGCTTGGCCTCCGTCAGGTCGCGTATGATGCAGGAAAAATACTCCACCTGGCCCGACGCATCATAGTGGGCCATGAGGGCCTGTTGCACGGGGATGTCACACCCATCGGCCGCCCGCAACCGTGTTTCGCCCTGCCAGTAGCCGCGTTGCACCGCCTGGGGCAGGGCCGTTTTCCACATCTGGTCCAGCATCTCCAACGGATGCAGGTCGGCAAACCGTTTGCTCTGGATGACGACTTCGGGCGGCCAGCCCAGCAGCCGGCGCCCGGCATCGTTGAGGTAGGTGAGCTGGCCGTCGGGCGCCATAGTCAGGACCAGGTTGGGCGCGGCTTCGAGGATGGCCGTCAGGCGCTCCGCCTCGGCCATCTGGGCCCTGACGGCCGACCGCATCAGGTCAAAACTCCGCGCCAACGAACCCAGTTCGTCCTGACGCCGGGTCGTGATCTGGCCGGCAAAACGGCCGGCGGCGACCTCCGCGCTGGCGCGCGTCAGGGCCTCAATGGGCTGGATGACGCGCGTCACGATGCGCCAGGCCAGCAAGCCGACCAACAGGCTGACGGCGCAGGCCATGGCCAGCAGGAGGGCGACCATGCGCCAGTTCTGATGGGCGGTCTGCGCGTGGGAAATGGTCGCCAGGACAAAGCCGGCGATGCGGCCATCGTACTCAATGGGCTGGCCCAAGGCATCGAATTTCTCGCCCGCACTGCCTTGCAACGTCAGGACGGCGCTGGTGGTGCGGCACGCGGCCACCGCCACCTCGGACGCGGGCGCGCCAAAGAGCTGCCTGCCGTTGGCGTCATAGATGGCAAAGCGTACGCCGGTTTCTTCGCCCAAGCTATCAAGGTCAAATTTCAACGCCGGCGCTTGCAGGACGAACAGGCCGATCACTTCGCCCATTTTCACCTTGTCGCGCCCGGTCATTGTGTCGGCGCAGCGGCGGAATTCATAACGCTTCTGCCAGTGCAACAGGCCGTTGTCCACCAGGAGTGCACAGGGTGCCAGCATGTCCGGTGTGTCGGGGAACAGTTGCAAGTTGGTGATCTCGCGCTCCACAAAACCGGCCGCGGGACAGAGCCGGTGTTTATCACCCTGTACTTGCACGATACCCCCCAGGGCATGGTCGTAGTAGAGCTGGAGCACAGGCGAGCCGGGGAAGGTCCGCGGGCTATAGAAGGCAAACCGGTTCAGTTGCAACTCCGGCCCTAGTTGCCGCACCGCCGGGATCATACGGAACGTGAAATAGGGTCCGGTGACCACCGAGAGGATGGCGTCGTTGAACAGCTCATCGGCGGCCACCTCGTTGTAGCGGCGGTCCAGGTCCTGGGCCACCTGCTCCACGCGACGCTGGATGGCGGCCGCGGCAATGCGCAGGCGGTCGGTATTCTGGAGGTGATTTTGGCGCAGGTTGAACGAGATGGCGGCCAGGGCCGAGCACAACGTGGAGAGCAACACGATGCCCACCGCCGAGAGCATCAGCTTGGTGTTCAGTTTTAGATGGGCCCAGTTCAACATCAGTCGCCTTTTTGATAGACCTGTGTGCGGCCAACCGGCGTCACCACCAGGTCCGGAATGCCACCCGGATTCGCCGTCCGCTGGATGTGATAACCCTTGGCCGCCAACAAGGCTTCCTGGCGTTGCGCCGCGTCCACCAAGCCCTGTTCAACGGTCTTGTGGCGCGTAATCATGGCGCCCAGTTCATCCTGCCAGATGGCGAGCAGGCTCATGTATTCCGGCGCCACCCAATAATCGTTGACGTTGCGCAAGGCCACCGAGAAGGCTGGATACCAGGGCCGTTGTTGCAGCCACCGCGGATCCTCCAGCACATCACGCCTGGCGCTGGGTGCCAGCCTGGCAAACTCCCACTGGGGCTCAAAGGTGTAAAACCATTCCAAAAACCGCCAGGCTTCTTCGATCTGTTTGGAGTAACGGCTGATGCCCAGCCCCTGCCCCCCCAGGCTGTATTCCCGGCGGAACCGGCCGTCACGTCCATGGGCGCCAGGCAGATTGGCGAAGCTCACGCGGTCGGCGACGGCCGACACTTTCGGGTCGGTGTTCATCTGGCAGAAAAAATACCACTGCTGGATCATGGCGACGCGTCCGAGCTGGAAGGCCTGGTTCACCTCGTTCCAGCCCCAGTTGGTACAACCCGGCGGGCCGTACTCGAACATTTTCAAATACATCTTGATCCCGTCCGCCGACGCCGGCGCATCGAGGTAACCGCGCACTTCCTTGGTTTGCGGGTTCCACAGCTCACCACCGTAGGACCAGAGGAAACAGTTGGCCGCCGAGCTGGCAAAGTCATACTCCCGCCCCGCCATTTGCGCCCAGCCATATAGGCCCTGCTGCGGCCGCGTGAAAAACTCCGCGATATCACGCACCTGCTGGTAGGTGTCCGGCACCTTCAGCTCATAACCGTATTTCTTTTTGAAAGCCGCCTGCTCGGCCGGGTTTTCAAAGAGATCCTTGCGGTACATCAGGCACAGGGTGTCCAGGTTGATCGGCAGCGCCCAGAGTTGCCCGCTGCCTTCGGGATACTCGCTGTAGAAACGCAGATAACGCTCGTCGAAATCCGCCCGCTTGATCTTCGTGGATTTCGCCAGGCGGTCGTGTAGCGGCACGATGTTGCGCTGGCTGGCGAACTCCGGCGCCATCTGGCTATCCCAAAACAACAGGTCAATCCCGCCGGCCCCGCGCGTGGCAAACTCCGCCGCGATGGCTTCATGCCACTGTCCGCCGTAGGGCACGGTGACCAGCGCGATTTCGATCCCGGTTTTTTCCGTGTAGGGTTTGGCCGCGGCCTGCAACGCATCGGTGACCGGCCCGGGATGCATCAGGACCAGCAACCGCTTGCAGGGCTCGGCCGCGCCGGCCAGAGGCAGCAACCCGGCGACCAACCCCGCGATGATTGTGCTCGTACTTGCCATCACCTTGCACCCCATACCCACCAACCACGTGCTTAGAGTAAAACATCAGGCCCCGTCCCGCCACAGAAATTTATGGGTGTTCCAAGGCTTGGAAAATTTCGACGCGGTTTTTCCAAGGTTTGGAAAAGTGCGGCAGGGTGTGCTAGTTTCGCCGCGCTGGAAGGAGTCACGATGAGCGACGCGGAAAATTTCGAGGCCCAGGAAACCCAGGACTGGTTGGAATCGTTCAACGACCTGCTGGCGCGCGCGGGCACGGAACGCGCGCAGCGGCTGCTGCGCGAGCTGCAGACGCACGCGCAGCGCGCGGGCGTGACGATGCCGTTCTCGGCGAACACGCCCTACATCAACACGATCCCCGCGGACCGGCAGCCGCCCTATCCCGGCGACCGCGAGCTGGAGCGGCGCATCAAGAGCCTGATCCGCTGGAACGCGATGGCGATGGTCGTGCGCGCGAACCGCCGCGAGGACGGCATCGGCGGGCACATCTCGTCGTTCGCCAGCTCGGCGACGCTCTACGAGGTCGGCTTCAATCATTTCTTCCGCGCCAAGTCCGACCAGCACCCCGGCGATCTGGTCTTCATCCAGGGCCATGTCGCGCCCGGCATTTATGCGCGCGCGTTCCTTGAGGGCCGGCTGAACGTGGACCACCTCGCGAATTTCCGCCACGAGCTGCACGACAAGCCGGGCCTTTCGTCCTATCCGCATCCGTGGCTGATGCCGGACTTCTGGCAGTTCCCGACCGTCTCGATGGGCCTCGGCCCGATCCAGGCGATCTACCAGGCGCGCTTCATCCGCTATCTCGAGGACCGCGGGCTCGCGGCGCCGAGCAACCGCAAGGTCTGGGCGTTCCTCGGCGATGGTGAGACCGATGAGCCCGAGACGCTCGGCGCGATCACGCTCGCGGCGCGCGAGAAGCTCGATGACCTGATCTTCGTGATCAACTGCAACCTGCAACGGCTCGATGGCCCGGTGCGCGGCAACGGCCATATCATTCAGGAACTCGAGGCGACCTTCCGCGGCGCGGGCTGGAACGTGATCAAGGTGGTGTGGGGCGGCGAGTGGGATCCGCTGCTGGCGCAGGACAAGCACGGCCTGCTCGTGCGCCGCATGGGCGAGGTCGTGGACGGCGAATATCAGAAGTATGTGGTCGCCGGCGGCAAGTACATCCGCGACCAATTTTTCGGCAAGGATCCGCGCCTGCTCGAGATGGTCAGCCGGATGACCGACGACCAGTTACTCAAGCTGCGGCGCGGCGGCCACGACCCGGAGAAGGTCTATACGGCGTTCAAGGCGGCGGTCGAGTTCGAGGGCGCGCCGACCGTCGTGCTCGCGAAGACGATCAAGGGCTACGGCATGGGCGCGGGCGGCGAGGGCCGCAACATCACGCACTCGCAGAAGAAGCTCAACGAGGAGCAACTCCGGGAGTTCCGCAACCGCTTCGGCCTGCCGATCTCCGATGCTGATATTGACCAGCTCCCGTTCTACCGCCCGGCCGACGACAGCCCGGAGCTCAAGTATCTGCGCGCGCGCCGCACCGCGCTCGGCGGCTACGTGCCGCAGCGCTCGACCAGGTTCATCAGCGTCGCGCCGCCGGCGGCCGACCTGTTCACCGAGTTCGAGTCCGGCAGCGAGCGCGAGGTCTCCACCACGATGGTCGCCGTGCGCATCCTGACCAAGCTGCTCAAGGACCCGCAGCTCGGCAAGCTGATCGTGCCGATCGTCCCCGACGAGGCGCGCACGTTCGGCATGGAGGCGCTCTTCCGCCAGTGCGGCATCTATTCGCATCCCGGCCAGCTCTATGAGCCGGTGGATTCCGACAGCTTCCTCTACTACAAGGAGGCGAAGAACGGCCAGATTCTGGAGGAGGGCATCACCGAGGCGGGCTCGATGTCGTCGTTCATCGCCGCCGGCACGGGGTACAGCGTGCATGGCGTGAACACGATCCCGCTCTTCATCCTCTACTCGATGTTCGGCCTGCAACGCATGGGCGACCTTGTCTGGGCCGCCGCCGACCAGCGCACGCGCGGCTTCATCCTCGGCGGCACCGCCGGCCGCACGACGCTCGCCGGCGAGGGCCTGCAGCACCAGGACGGCAACAGCCACATCCTCGCGCTGCCCGTGCCGAACCTGCTCGCCTACGACCCGGCCTACGCCTACGAACTCGCCGTCATCATCCGCGACGGCATCCGCCGGATGTACGAAAAGGGCGAGGACGTTTTCTATTACATCACCGTGATGAACGAGAACTACGCGCAACCCGCGATGCCCGCCGGCGCCGAGGAGGGGATTCTGCGCGGGCTCTACAAGCTGCGCGCCGCGCCCGATCCCAAGGCCAAGCTGCGCGCGCAACTGCTCGGCAGCGGCGCGATCCTCAACGAGGCCGTCAAGGCCCAGGCGCTGCTCGCGGAGAAATTCGGCGTCAGCGCCGATGTCTGGAGCGTCACCAGCTACAAGGAACTGCACCGTGAGGCCGTTGAGGCCGAGCGCTGGAATCTGCGGCATCCCGGCGCCGCGCCGCGCGTGCCGCACGTCTCGCAGCAGCTCGGCGACGCGCCCGGCGCGATCGTTTGCGCCAGCGACTACCTGAAGGTCCTGCCGAACGCGATCTGCCGCTGGATGCCGCGCCCGATCATCACGCTCGGCACCGATGGCTTCGGCCGCAGCGACGGACGCGACAGCCTGCGCGATTTCTTCGAGGTGGATGCGCGGCACATCGCCTTTGCCGCGCTCGCCGGCCTCGCGCGCCAAGGCGAGTTGAAGTCCGAGGTCGTCGCGCAGGCGCTCAAGACGCTCGACATCAACCCCGAGAAACCCAGCCCCCCGCTGAAATGATTTCACCAAAGGAAACGCAACAACGAAGCGGAACTTTTTCCAAGCCTTGGAAAAAGCAATGCGTGTTTTTCCAAGCCTTGGAAAACTCTGTGGCCTCTGTGGCAAGAAAAGGTGACGCATGAACATTCAAGTGCCCGCGCTGGGCGAGAACATCACCACGGCCGATGTGACCAAGATCATGGTGAAGGCCGGCGACACCATCGCCGTGGACCAGCCGCTGATCGAGCTGGAGACTGGCAAGGCGACCATCGAGGTGCCCGCCACCGCCGCCGGAAAAATTACGGCGCTCGCCATCAAGGTTGGCGACAAGGTCAAAAGCGGCCAAGTCATCCTGACGCTCGAAGGCGCCGCCGCGCAGCCGGAGACCAGAAGTCAGAAATCAGAGATCAGCGGTCAGGAGGCAGTGGTCAGTGCGACCATCGCCGCCTCCCGTCCCTCGCCCCTCGTCCCTCCGCCCTCGTCCCCCGTCCCTCCGCCGCAGATTGCGCAGCCGGCGAGCGTCAGCAGGGTGCCCGTCGCCGCCGCGCCCTCGGTGCGCCAGCTCGCGCGCGAACTGGGCGTGGAGATTCATGACGTCAAGGGCAGCGGCACCGGCGGACGAATTTTGGAAGAGGATGTCAAGGCGCACGCGAAGAAGCTGATCACGACGGCGGCTTCCGCCCCGCGCCCCTCGTCCCTCGACCCACTCCTGCCGCAGATCGCGCTGCCGGATTTCGCGCAGTGGGGCGAGATCACGCGCGAGCCGATGAGCACCATCCGCCGCGTCACCGCCGCACACTTGAGCGCGGCGTGGCTGACCATCCCGCACGTCACGCAGCACGACCGAGCGGAAATCACCGAGCTGGAAAACCTGCGCAAGCGTTTCGCCGAGCGCGCCGAGAAGGTCGGCGCGAAGCTGACCATGACGGCGATCCTGCTCAAGGTCCTCGCCGCCGCGCTCAAGGTGTTCCCCAAGTTCAACGCGAGCCTGGACATGGCGAAGCAGGAGATCGTGTTCAAGCAGTACATCCACCTCGGCGTGGCGGTGGATACCGAGCGCGGCCTGCTCGTGCCGGTGATCCGCGACGTGGACAAGAAGAACATCATCCAGCTTGCGCTCGAACTGAACCAGCTCGGCGCGAAGGCGCGCGCCGGCAAGCTGGGCCCGGCCGACCTGACCGGCGGCACCTTCACCATCACGAATCTCGGCGGTATCGGCGGTTCGTTCTTCACGCCGATCATCAACGCGCCGGAAGTGGCGATCCTCGGCGTTGGCCGCGCGCAAAAGGAGCCGTGCATCCACCACAAGGACCAGCTCTGTTCGCCGCGCCTGATGTTGCCGCTCTCGCTTTCCTATGACCACCGCCTGATTGACGGCGCCGATGGCGCGCGTTTCCTACGCTGGATCATCGAGGCCATCGAGGAGCCGCTGTTGATCTCGCTGGAGGGCTGACCTTCTCCCCCATTGACACCGGACCAGCAGCCATTATAGTCCCCTCCCGTCTGCGCGAGGGCCATTCCCGATGAGTACGGAAGGGTGCGAGCCTAATAAACCTGTAGCCAACGACGACTGGATCAAGAAATCCCGTCTGGTTTCCCATTGGCGGGCGATCAAGCACGAGATCGAGTTGCACAAGTGGTATGAGAGCGAACGGGCTGGCCATGACATCGGCTGGGACAAGGCTGCGGCCTCGTGGCAGATGCACTACGGTCACCTTGCCGAAGAGGACAAGCGGACTTGATGCACCGCGGTAGTGTTATCCTTTTCCTGGCAGCGCTGGGGCTGCTGCCCGTCACCGGCGCCACCACCAACACTTTTTCCGCACGGCCCACCACGTCCTCCGGCGGCTCCACGGCCAACGCCCGCATCAACTGGGTGGACATCAAGGCCGCCGACATGGACCAGCGCGGCCTGCTCGACTACGCCAAGGATCTGCTGGCCGAGGATGGCGACAAATGGCGGCACGCGCAGACCGACCATTTCGTCATGCACTTCTTCGCCAACGAGGGCACCAACTTTGCCTACAAGGTGGCGCAGCAGTCGGAGTTTTTCTACGGCTATATTTCCAAGGAACTGGGCGGCGCGAAGGATCTACGGCCCGCCCGCTCGCATATTTTCACCTTCCGCAACGAAACCCGCTGGAAAAAGTTTCTGAAAACCCAGCCCGACCTGAGCAAGTGGACCTACTCGTATGCCCACGGCCTCTGCATGTTCCTGCAACAGGCCGAGAACACCAAGAAGCAGTCCGACGTGCTCGCGCACGAGATGACGCACCTGATGGTCACCCATTTCATCGAGGACCATCCGCCGCTCTGGCTCAACGAGGGCATCGCGGAATATTTCGGCGAGTTTGGCCTCTCGGAATTCCGCGGCGTCAAGCGCCATCCCGGTAGCGTCTTCAAGGGGCTGCGCGACCCGATGACGCTCGAACGCTTGTTCGCCATCGTCAAGTACCCCGGCAGCGAAACCGAGGTGCACAAACTCTACGAGACCTCGAAATACTTCGTCGGGTTCCTCCTGACCAGGAAACCGGCCGAAAAATTCCCCGGCTTCCTCGCCGACCTGGCCGGCGGCATGAAGTCCACCGAGGCGCTCAAGAAGCACTACGACTTCGCCGACCTCGCCGCCGCGCAGAAGGAATTCACCCGCTTTTATCGCTAACCTTGCAGGGCGTGTCGCGCATGGGAAACGTTGCCTTCGACCGGTGGCTTGGCTATGTTCCTGGCCGTTCCAACCCAAAGGGAAAACCATGCATCACACCGCCGCCGTTCTGGTTTTGTTCGCCCTGCTCGGTCTGTGCGCCGCGCAGGCCGCAGACATCCGCCGCATCACGCTCGATGGCAAGGAGGGCGTGCCGCCGCCGCCGACCCAGGCGGGCAAGGATGGCATTGACCGCGTCCAGAAGGTGCCGACGCCGGCGCTGGAATTGTTCCCGACGGCGCACAAGCCCGCGCGCGGCACGGTCATGGTCTGCCCGGGCGGCGGCTACAGCATTCTCGCGATCAATCACGAGGGCTACTACGTGGCGCAGAAGCTCAACGAGTTCGGCTATGACGTGGCGATCCTGCTCTACCGCGTGAGCGCGGGCAAGGAGACGCGCGAGCTGGCGAGCGGCGACGCGAAGACGGCGCTGGCGTTCATCCAGAAGCGCGGCGGCGAGTTCGGGTTGAGCACGAAGAAGATCGGCGTGATGGGCTTCTCGGCGGGCGGCCACCTCGCGGCGCGCGTGACGCACGAGACCGCGGCGGGCCAGCCGCCGGATTTCGCGATCCTGATGTATCCGGCCTACCTCGACCACGAGGGCAAGGTGAAGGACGAGGTCGCGCCGGTGAAGACGCCCGCGTTCCTCTACGTGGCGGCCGATGACAAGTTCGCGCCGGGTTCCGTCGTCTATGCGGCGGCGTGCGAGGAGAAAAAAATCCAGCACACGTTCATCAAGCCGGCGAAGGGTGGCCACGGCTTCGGCCTCAAGGCGACGCTGCCGCCGGATGTGAAGGACTGGCCGGACAAACTGCACGAGTTCCTCAACGGCCTGAAGTGATTCAGGTGGAGGGTTTATCCACCAGCATACGCGTGCGGTACCAGTAGAACCCCAGCAGATCGAAGAGCGTCTTCGGCAGGCGCTTGAGATTCGTGTATTTCGAGACCCCGTGCTGGCGCGGACGGTGATGAACCGGCACCTCGCGGAGGCGGCGGCCGTGCAGCAGAAAATAGGCGGGCATGAAGCGGTGCATGCCGTTGAGCGGCGGGAGATCGCCGACGCACTCGCGCCGGAACGCCTTGAGGCTGCAGCCAGTGTCGCGGATGCCGTCGTGGGTGACCCAGCGGCGGACGGCGTTGCCGATGCGCGAGCCTAGGCGGCGCGCGAAGGTGTCGCGGCGCTGCGCGCGGTAGCCGCAAACCACATCGGCGGCGACCATCTGCGCCACCAGGGCGGGAATGTCCGCCGGGTCGTTTTGGAGATCGCCATCCATGGTCACGAGGATGTCGCCGGTGGCCGCGCGCAGGCCGGTGAGCAACGCGGCGCTCTGGCCGCGGTTGCGCGCGTGGCGCAGCCCGCGGAGCCAGGGCCGGGTGGCGCTGGCGGTCTCAATGGCGGTCCAGGTGCCATCGCGGCTGCCATCGTCCACCAAGAGCGCGGCGAGGCCGGGCAGTGTCTGCCGGACGGCCTCCAGTTCGGCCACCAAGGGCGCGATATTTTCGGCCTCGTTATAAAACGGAATGACGACGGTGACGTTCATGGCAGCCCTGAAATTGCGTTGCCATTCCTTACTATGGCCGCTAGGCTGACTCAAGGCTATTCACTGTAGCCATCCTATGTGCGGAATTGCGGGATTCACAAGTTTGCACAGGCCCGTTGCGGACGCAGCGGGCTTGATTCGTCGCCTGACGGCGCCGTTGACCCCGCGCGGGCCGGATGGCGAGGGCTATCACGTGGCTGCGGGGGTAGCCCTTGGCCACCGGCGGTTGAGCATCATTGACCTCGGCGGGGGTGCCCAACCGATGGCGGCAGGCGGCGGGCGTTACCAGATTGTTTTCAACGGCGAAATCTATAACTACATCGAGTTGCGCACGGACTTGGAACGGCGCGGCTGCGTCTTCGCCACCCACTCGGACACGGAAGTGCTGTTACAGCACTTTGTGCTGGATGGCGCCGCCGCGCTGCAACGCCTCAACGGGATGTTTGCCTTTGCCATCTGGGATCGCGATGAGCAACGGCTCTTTCTGGCGCGCGACCGGATGGGTGTCAAACCCCTCTATTACGCCCTCCGTGAGGGTGAACTGGTTTTCGCCTCCGAGTTGAAGTCGCTGCTGCTGCATCCGCGCGTGGACCGGCGGCTGAACCGGCTCTCGGTCAGCAAATACTTCACCTATGGCTATATCCCCGCCCCGCACACGATCTTCGAGGACATCCACAAGCTCGAGCCGGGGGCCTGCCTGACGTTTGACAGCGCGGGGTTGCGGAAACAGCTCTACTGGGACATCCCGCTGGAGGATAACCCGCTTAGTGAACGCACGGCCGATGAGTGGGCCGTGGATTTGCTGGAGGTGCTGCGCGATGCCGTGGTCAAACGGTTGCGCAGCGATGTACCCGTCGGCGTTTTCTTGAGTGGCGGCGTGGATTCGAGCGCGGTGACGGCGCTCGCGGCCCAGGCAAGCGCGACCAAGCTGCACACGTTTTCCATCGGGTTCGACGAAGCGAGCTATGACGAGTCACCCTATGCGCGGCGCGTGGCGCAGCAGTATGGGACGGAGCATCACCACGAGGTGCTCTCCTCGGCGCGGGCGGTCAAGCTGCTGCCGGAGGTGCTGAAGATTCTCGACGAACCCTTTGCCGACGCCTCCATCCTGCCGACGTGGTTGCTCTCGCAGTTCACGGCCCGGTCGGTCAAGGTCGTGCTGGGCGGCGATGGCGGCGACGAGCTATTCCTGGGGTACCCGGCGTTTCAGGCGCACAAAGTGATGGACCGGCTTTCGTTTCTGCCGACGAGCTGGCGCGACGGGCTCAACCGGCTGGCCAAGAAAATCCCGATCTCGCACCGCTACGCGAGTGCGGAATTTCTGCTTCAGCAGTTTTTCAAAGGCGCGGGCGTCTCACCGGAAATCCGCTTTTTCCTCTGGCTCGGCTATTACGGCAACGAGCAGAAACGCCACCTGCTCTCCGATGATCTGCGACAGGCGCTGCTGCGGGAGAATCCCTTCGAGGATGTGCTCAACCACGTCCGCCAGAGCGGGCTGCTGCGCGATCTGGAACGTCTGCAATATCTGTGCATGAAACTCTACTTGCAGGACGATATCCTGGTGAAGGTGGACCGCGCCAGTATGGCCAACTCGCTTGAGGTCCGCGCGCCCTTCCTCGACTACCAACTCGTCGAATTCGCCGCCCGCATCAACCCGATCTACAAGCTGCACGGTCTGCTGGGCACCAAATATATTCTCAAGCGAGCGTTGCGCGACCTGCTGCCCAAGGACATCATCCACCGCCGCAAGGCCGGCTTCATGATCCCCCTGGCGCAGTGGCTGGCTGGTGATCTACGGCCCCTCGTCGAGGAGTTGTGTTCGGAAACCGCCTTGCGCGCCGGTGGGCTGTTCAACCCCGGCTGGGTGCGGCAGATGCTGGACGATCATTTCGCTGGCCGCCGCGACTACCGCAAGATGATCTGGGCTTTGCTGACCTTCCGTGTCTGGCAGCAGAACTATGGAGTCCAGCCATGAGCACCCCGGCGGCGGTGGTCGAAACGCCGGCTAAGGCTTCGCCGGCTTGGGTGTCGCGTCGCTTCCTCTGGTGCTGTGTGCTGATACTGGTGCTGGCGGCCGGCTGGTTCCGGTTCTACCGGCTTGGCCAAGAGGAGTTCTGGGGTGACGAAATCCTGTTCCTGCGCATGTGCCATCCTGGTCTGTCCGTGACGGAGGTCATCCAGCAACACTTGCAGAGCTTCGGCTATGTGGGCCATCTGCCGGCCACCGCCGCCCTGAGTAATCTGGCCCTGACCCTGCAAGGTCTGCACACGCAGGCGGACATTACGCCCTTGGCCGCGCGCCTGCCCTCCGCCCTGCTTGGGCTGGCGGGTTTGTGGGTGGCCGTTGGCTGGATCTGGCGGCTCACCCGTCGCGCCGAAGTCGCGCTGTTGGCTCTCGCGCTGGGGGGGTGTTCGTTCATCCACGTCTGGCATTCCCGCGAAGCTTATTATTATGCGGGACAGTTTCTCTTTGCCGCTCTCACCTTGTTTTGCTGGACCGAACTGACTCGCACGCAGGACGGTCGGCGGCAGCTGGCGCTCTGGTTGGGCTACGCGGCCAGTTTGCTGATGCTGGCCTTTACTCACCCGGCCGGGTCCGCGCTTATCGTCCCGCTGGCCGCCTGTAGTTTGGTGTTTGCCGTGCGCGAGCGCGCCCGGTGGCGCTGGCATGTACTGCTCGCCGGGCTTGCGCTGGCCGTGTGCCTGCTCATCCTGTGGCTGGCCGGTCCGCCTCGTCCGCCGGCGCCATGGAACAGCGCATACCGTTTCCCGCTTTGGGTGGTCATCCCCGACTTGCTGGAGGTGCTGGTTTTTGGACCCGGCCCCTTGCGGCTGGCACTGGCGGTGATGGTCTTGATGGGTGGGGTGATCTGGCTCTGGCGTCGTCATGAGCGGATCTTGCTGGCCGCTCTGGCCTGCGTACCGCTGGTCTTTCTGGCTGTACATATCGGCGGACGCTCCAATCCCTATGCCATCAAATATTTCCTGCTGCTGTGGCCGTTGCTGCTCCTGGTCAGCGCCGCCGGCTTGGCGGCCTTGCTGAACCTGTTGCCGGAGCGCTGGCGGGCACCGGGTTTGGTGCTGCTGACCGCGCTGGTGATTCTCAATGTCGCTCCCGGTCTGCGCTTGTTGTACCAGCTCCGCAGTCGCTCCGAATGTTTTGCATCACTCGCGCGCTATTTGGATCAGCGTGTTGACCCTGGCTCGTTCTGTGTCTGGGACGGCGGTCATGCGCTGCGTTTTCTGCCGGGCTTTGTGGTGCCACAACGCCCTTTCCTTTACGGGGCCTTGCCGGAGGCTTCTGCCGAGGCCTTTGTCCAAGGCGTGGTTCAGCAACAGCTCGCGAACCTGCGGCGCGCTTTCCCGGCGGTCGCTTATCTGGAGTGGGGTGGCTTGCAGGGTCCCTACGCACGTAAAGTGGCCGGCAGCGCGGAGAAAATCGCCGCGGTCAAAGCAGGGCTTGAAGCCCTCTTCCCGCATCATGACAGCATCCGTGATCCCGGGCTGGAAGCGTTTATCAGGAGCGGCTGGTATCCCGGGATCCCCCGGCTTTGTGCCGACCGCGATCAGCGCCTCGCGGATACGCTGGCCCATGCGCCGGCGGTCTTGCATATCACCGCCGCCGAGAATGGTTCCCTGGCTGCGCCGGTTTTCGATCCCGGCACATGGCAACTGGTGTTTTCGCGTGATAACCAGCCGCTGCTGCTCGGCGCGCCCCAGGCCGCGTTACTGTTGGAGAAAAATCTCGCACCACGCATTGCGGCCGGCGCTGCTGCGGCCCTATCCTTTATCGCGCTGCAACCCGGCGATCTGATGTTGGTGGCCAACGGCCGGATGGTACAGCAGGCGCGCATCGAGCAACCGGGTATGGGTGGCGTCATCCAAGTGCCCTGGCATGGCGAGCGGACGATCATCGAGGTCCGCTTTCAAGGCGCGCCCGGTCGTTTCCGGCCCGATCAACCCGCCTACGGCCTGACCGGAATCACCATCCGTCCCGCCCTTCCGCCCGCGTCTGCGCCCTGAAATCGCCAGCCATTTTCCGGGGCTTGGAAAAGTCGCCGCCCAGGTTTCCAAAGCTTGGAAAAGCGGTCGCGGCTTTTTCCAATCCTTGGAAAACCCTGGCCGCCTGCGTATCCTGCGGCCCATGAAAAACCTTCTGCGCGGTGTGTGTTTCCTGGCGGCGCCGCTGTGCGCGGCGGAGTTGCCGGAGCCGGTACTGCCGGCGGGCGTCGGCGTCAACATCCACTTCACCCGCGGCCGCGAGCAGGACCTCGACCTGATCGCCGCGGGCGGCTTCAAGTTCATCCGCATGGATTTCACCTGGGCCGGCATCGAACGGAAGAAGGGTGAATATGACTGGTCGGCCTACGAGGAGTTGACGGCGAATCTCGAAAAGCGCGGGCTGCGCGCGCTCTACATCCTCGATTATTCCAACGGGCTCTACGAGGACACGATCACCATCACCAACAAGCACACGCGCAAGGCCGAGCGCGCGGTCAGCTCGCCGCAGCGGCCGGAGAGCATCGCGGCGTTCGCGCGCTGGGCCGGCGCGGCGGCGGCGCATTTTCGCGGGCGGCACATCATCTGGGAAATCTGGAACGAGCCGAACATCAGCTTCTGGAAACCGAAGCCGGACGTGCAGCAGTACACCGCGCTCGCGCTCGCCACGGTCAAGGCCGTGCGCGCCGCCGACCCGCAGGCGACGATCATCGCCCCAGGCTCGTCCGGTTTCCCATGGGCTTTTTTCGAGGAACTGTTCGCCTCCGGCATCCTCAAGGACCTCGACGCGGTCAGCGTCCATCCCTATCGCGGCGACAAGCCGCCGGAGACCGCCGCCGCCGACTACGCCCGGCTTCGCGCGCTGCTCGCGCGCCACGCGCCGGCCGACAAGCAAAACCTGCCGATCATCAGCGGCGAATGGGGCTACTCGACGCAACACAAGGGTACGCCGCTGGCGACGCAGGCCGCCTACCTGCCGCGCCAGCAGCTCGCCAACCTGCTCGCCGGCGTGCCGCTCTCGGTCTGGTATGACTGGAAGAACGACGGCTCGGACACGAATTATAACGAGCACAACTTCGGCACGGTGACGACGAAGCTGGAGCCAAAGCCGAGTTATCTCGCGGCGCAACAACTCACGCGCGAGCTGGCCGGCTACCGTGTGGCGCGCCGCCTCGAAACCGCCGACCCCAACGACTGGCTGCTGCTCTGCCTCAAGGCCGATGGCTCGCAGAAAATCGCCGCGTGGACGCTGGGCGCGCCCCACGCCACCACCGTGGCGCAGATGGCAAAGCCGCTCACCGTGAACCTCGACATGGCGCCCCAGTATTTCACCATCGCGCCGCCCGATCCGCGGCTCGCGCTTGCCGCCGCGTGGGAGGCCGCGCCGCAGAGCGCCGCACCCATCAGCGCCGCGACCGGCGGCAGGGCCGTCATCCGCGTACGCGCCACCAACCCGCTGGCCGAGCCGCTCACAGCGCGGTTCAGCGCCGAAGGTTTTGATGGCGGCCCGACGGAGTTGAAACTGGACCTCACGCCACGCGGCGCGGGTAGTGGCGAACTCGCCGGCGTTTTCGCGCGGCGCGACCGCGAGGCGCTGCCGGTCACGGTGCGCGCGGAATTTCAGAGCCCGTCGCTCGGCGCCGCGGCGGTATCCGCCAGCCAGCACGTGGAGTTCATCCGCGCCGATCCGCTGCGGCTCGCGCTGCTGCCGGTCGCCCAGGGTCTGCGCGCGGTGATCGAGAATCCCGCGCGGCTTGCGTTCGGCGGCAGCCTGCAAGCCGGCGAGACGAAGCTCGCGGTGCAGCTCGCCGCCGGCGCGGCGCAGGCGAACCTCGCGTTGCCGAAAAGTCCGGTGGCGCAGGTGAGGCTGACCGACGAGCGCGGCAGCCTCGTGGCGGAAACCGCCGTGCCGCGCATGACAGGAGTGGAGATTTTCGCCTACCGCACCGCGCTTGATGGCGATAACAAGATTCCCGCCAAGGCCACGGTCACGTCCGCCGCCGCGCCCGGCCCGGAGGCGCCCTTTGCGCAGGCGTTCAAGCTCGACTATGACTTCGCGGCCGGTTGGAAATTTGTGCGCTGTGTGCCGGACGTGAAACAACGCCTCGCGCTCGCGGGCCGGCCGGCGGCGTTCGGCGTCTGGGTCTGGGGCGACAAGTCCGGAAACCACCTGAACGCGCGCCTCGCCGACGCCACCGGCCAGACGTTCCAAATCGGCGGGCCAGCGGTGGACTGGACCGGCTGGCGCTGGCTCGTCTTTCAAATCGGGGACCTGAAACACGCCAGTCACTGGGGCGGCAAGAACGATGGCCAGATTCACTGGCCGCTGCACTGGGACTGCCCGCTGCTGCTCGATAGCAACCGCCACAGCACCACCGGCGCGATTTATTTCGCCGGCCTGACGCTGCTCGACGCGGAGAACTGAAGGCGGCGGCCCGGCCAACGGTTCGTGTTGGGGCGACGCGCTTGTGGCGCGCCCGTCAATGATTTTGAAGGACTTGATTTGTGGGCGGGAGCTCCAGCTCCCGCGCGGCTCTGCCGGTGGTTTGGGTTCGCGGGAGCTGGAGCTCCCGCCCACAAGCGCAGAAAAATTTTCGCACCCGCGGAAGAACGAAGTGAAACGGTTGATCATGCTGATGGGTGTGTCGCTCGGCGCTGTTTGCGGGCTGGCGGCGGACTGGCGCGACAGCGGCGGGGTCTTCCCGCTCGATAATTTTCTCGCGCGCGGCGACCTCTGGGGCATGACCACCAACGACCTGGTGCCGGCGCTGCGGCCCGGCCGCTTTACGTGGCTCGACGAGGAGAAGACGACTGCGCTGGGCGGGAAATGGATGCGGTTGAGCTTCCTGAATTTTCCCGTCTGGGAGGCGCAGGTCCGGCTGGAGAGCAACCGCGTCAACCGCGTCGAGCTCTCGTTCTACAACCGCGGCGACGCCGGCGACTTGAGCGCGGGCGATTTCGAGAAGCTGCTCAACCGCGTGATCTGGGCGCTGACCAACTGGACGGCCTCGGCGGGCACGGCGCTGCCGGACCTCGCGGGCGCGGCGCACACCAAGGTGCAGCGCGCCATGTGGCTACGCCCGCCCTCGCGCCTTGAACTGGAATGGAGCACGAGCAAGCCGCACCTGGAGGGCGGCAAACAAACGCTCTACCGCTCGGAGTTCATCCGCCTCAAAGTACTGCCCGTCACGGCGCCGACCAACGTCGCGCCGCCGAAACTCGTCACGTGGCAGACGGTCTTCGCCCTGCGCAAACGCGTGCAGAGTCTCGACGATGGCGACACGTTCATCGCCGGCGTGCCGATGGTGGACCAGGGCTTCAAGGGCTACTGCGCCGCCGCGGTCATCGCGCGCCTGATGCGCTATTACGGCAAGGACTTTGACCAGCACGACGCCGCGCAGCTCGCCGGCACCACTGCGCAGGAGGGCACCCGCAACTTGAGCATGAAGGACGCGCTCAAGAAACTCGCCCAGCAAAACGGACTGCACTTCCAGGCGGCGCAGGAGGCCGACATCCAGCGGCTCGTCACCGACTACAACCTCGCCGCCACGCTCGCGCGCAAACCCAAGGTCCAACTCGCGCATAACCTCGACACGATGCTGCTGGGCATGGACCGCGAACTGTTGCTGAAAATCCGCGGCAGGAATCAAGCCGCCGCCACCGTCTTCAAGGACCTCGTCAGCAAAAGCATCGCCAACGGCCTGCCCGTGGTCTGGCACGTCTACCTCGGCTTGTTCGCCGAGCCGGGGATGTGGCCGATGCAGGGCGCGCACGCGCGGCTGATCATCGGCTACAACAAAAAGTCCGGCGACATCCTCTATACCGACACCTGGGGCCGCGGCCACGAACTCAAGCGCATGAATGTGGAGGAAGCCGTCGCGATCACCCTCGGCCTCTACGTCATCAAGCCCCCCAACGCCTGACGCTCCAGGCATTGGAAGCCAGCGGGGGCGTTTCTTCCGGATATTGGAAAATCAGGTTCGATTTTTCCGGGCACGGAAGAACGGACCTGGTTTTTGTCCAAGGCTTGGAAAAGCCAGTCTCAAACGTTTGAGCTTGACAGGGTCGGGGGCCGGCGGCATCCTCCGCGCCGTTCTTTGCAACCCCATAGGAGAAAAAAATATGTCGAAGGCTGATATTGGATTGATTGGTCTGGCGGTGATGGGCGAAAACCTGATCCTGAACATGGAGAGCAAGGGCTTCACGGTCGCCTGCTATAACCGGACGACGAGCAAGGTGGATGACTTCATCAACGGCCGCGCGAAGGGCAAGAAGATCCTCGGCGCGCACAGCATCCCGGAAATGATCGGCATGCTCAAGACCCCGCGCAAGGTCATGCTGATGGTCAAGGCCGGCAAGCCGGTGGATGAGTTCATCGAGCAGGTCCTCCCGCACCTCGAACCGGGCGACATCATCATTGACGGCGGCAACAGCCATTTCCCGGACACGACGCGGCGCACGCAGTATGTGGAGAGCAAGGGCAAGCTCTACATCGGTACCGGCGTCAGCGGCGGCGAGGAGGGCGCGCTGACCGGCCCCTCGATCATGCCCGGCGGTTCGCCGGCGGCGTGGCCGAGCGTCAAGCCGATCTTCCAGGCGATCTGCGCGAAGACCGACAAGGGCGAGCCGTGCTGCGAGTGGGTTGGCGAAAACGGCGCGGGCCACTTCGTCAAGATGGTCCACAACGGCATCGAATATGGCGACATGCAGATGATCTGCGAGACCTACCAGATGATGAAGGCGGGCCTCGGCATGACGAACCAGGAAATGTTCGAGGTCTTCACCGAATGGAACAAGACCGAGCTCGATAGCTACCTGATCGAGATCACCCGCGACATTCTCGGCTACAAGGCCGAGAACGGAGAAGAGGTCGTGGACGTGATCCTCGACACCGCCGGCCAGAAGGGCACGGGCAAGTGGACGACGATCGCGGCGCTCGACTGCGGCCAGCCGCTGACGCTGATCTCCGAGGCCGTGTTCGCGCGCTGCCTCTCGGCGATCAAGGACGAACGC
>CAISWQ010000021.1 GCA_903889245.1 uncultured Lentisphaerota bacterium
CGCGGGGTTGCAAACCCCGCCCACAAAACCACGGACGATCCATCGAAGAGCATACGCGCTGCTCCCGTCACATCACTCAATCGGAATCCCCACGACAGTCAGCGAGGCGGGTTCCAAGCAGAGCGTGAACTCCTGGCCCGGCACCTGCCAGCCTCTGCATAGCGGCTCGATACGTTTCGGATTCTTCTCGTCGTTTTCCTCGGTCAGCTTGCCGGCCAGCGTGATGATCCGCCCCGCGCCTTGCACCGGCACCTTGGCGCCGGTGATGCAGACCTTGACCTGCTGCGGTTGCTCGACGCCGTTGACAAGGCGCAGCACGATTTCCTTCGCCTTCCGGTCGAGGCCGGGCAGCGCGGCGAAATATTTCGCCGGCATATCGCCGGGCGTCACGAGGGTGTGGGCAAGGTTCACGTCGGGCCGGTTTTGCGCGAGCAGTTGCTGCGCGTAGTAGGAACTGCGGCCGAAGCTGGTCGCGCTGTTATAGCCGATCATGTTCACCGGCCAGTTCAGCTTGTTGACGTTGAAGAACAGCGGCGCATAGCTGCACAGCTTGACGAGGTCGCTGTTGCGCTCCAGGCCGAGCATGAACGCGGCCTCGGAGAGTGCCGCGCGCAGGTTGCCGCGGCCGACGTTCTTGTTGCAGGCGAACTCGCCGACGTAGATGTCGTAGCCACGCTGCCGCGACGCGTGGTCGTAGCGGTGCTGGTTCTCGAAGAAGAAATCGGCGTCCTTGTAGTAGTGCTCGTCGAACAGGTCTATGTTCCGCACGCCCGGGTCCGGTGCCTCGTCGTTGAGCCCGCCGTTGAAGATCAGCTTGAGCTGCGGCCACGCCTTGCGAAACGCGGCGGCGAACCGGGTGTAGCGCTCGTTATAGAGCTGGCCGTGGTTCTCGTTGCCGATCTCGATATAGACCAGCGGGAATGGCGCGGGGTGGCCGGCCTTCGCGCGCAACGCGCCCCACTTGGTCTCCGGTCCGCCGAGCGCGTACTCCGCGGCGTCGAGCGCATCCTGCAACTCGGCCTCGAGCTGCGCGCCGCCAACGAAGTCGCCGTTGCGGAATTCGCAGGCGAGCCCGACGTTGCACACGAACATGCCCGCGCTGCCGAGGTCCTCGCAGAGTTGCAGGAACTCGTGATAGCCGAGGCCATCGGTGTTGCGATAGCCCCAGAGGCTCCAGTGGCCCGGCCGCGCCTCGAGGGGGCCGAGCGTCTCCTTCCAGCGGTAGCGGTTGGCGAACGTCGCGCCCTCGACCACGCAGCCGCCGGGGAAGCGCAGGAACGCCGGCTCGAGGTCGGCGAGTTTCTGCGCGATATCGGCGCGCAACCCGTTCGGGCGCTCCTTGAACGTGTGCCGCGGAAAGAGCGTGATCACGTCGAGGTCAAGCGCGCCGGCCAACTGCGGCTGCAAAAAGAACTTCGCCTGCGCCTCTGTTCCAAGGCTTGGAAAACTCGCGGTGTACTTTTTCCAAGCCTTGGAAACCACGCCACCCACAATCACGGCGCCCAGTTCGCGGCCCCCGGTGCCCACGACACCGAGTTTGATCGCGCCGCCCGCGCCCTCGGCGACGCGCGCCCAGAAGGTGCAGTCATAGGTCTCGCCCTGTTGCACGGCGACACCCCAGTAGCCCTCGTTCAGCAGGCGCGCGCCCGGCTGCGCCAGCTTGAGCCGGAGATAATTCACGTTCTTGGGATGCACCGGGTTTTTCGTCTCGATGCCCATGGTCGCCGCGCCGTCGAGCGCCCAGCCAGGCCACGGCGACGTGAACTTCCACTCCTGCGACCACGGCTGGCCGTGCGGCCGGCGTTTCGATTCCTTGACGCCGAGATAGTGTGGCAAGTCAGGCGCGATGCAGCGTTCCCCCTCCAGCCGCGTGCCCTCGACCGGCAACGTCTCCTCGAACGAGCGGTTCTGAAGCAGCTCGGCGTAAAGACCGCCATCGCCCGCGTGGCTGATCTCCTCGAAGAAGATGCCATAGAGGTTCGGACTGACTTCCGCGCCCAACTTGTCAGCTTGAATCGTGATGACGCCCGGCTCGCCCGCGCCCGCCAAGCCCGCCAGCGCCAGCATCAACAGCAGTTTTTTCATGAGGCCCCTTTCGCGCAAACGCTGGAATTTCTAGCCCAAGCCTCGCCGCTTTCCAAGCCTTGGAAAAAAACGCGCGGGATTTTCCAAGGCTTGGAAAATCAGCGGCGGGGCGCGAGCAGGAAAAGCGCGAGCGCGGCGAGGGCGAGGCTGGCGGCGGCGCAGAGGTAGAGCGCGGTCTCCGGCCGGGCGACCTGCTGCATGCAGTACTCGACGAGGAACAGGCTGCCGAGCGAGGCGCCGCCGACGAGAAACTCGTTGATGCCCAGGTTCCACGCGCGGCGGCCGGCGTTGCTGGAATAATAGACCGCCTGGAAATAGGCGTAGCCGCACCAGAGGCCGATCAGCGGCAGGCCGAGGAGCGCGCCGGCGGGGACGAGCGCGAGCACGAGGAAGAGGAGCGCGGCGCCGAGTTGCACCAGCACAAGAGGCGCGCGGCGGTAGAGCCAGCGGGTCTGTGTGTGCATCGCGTAGCCGGCGAGGCCTTGCAGCGTGATCTGCAGGAAGAGCGGCAGCGTGGTCAACAGCGCGGGGCGGTGTTCCGCGGCGCCGAGTGGCGGCAAAAAGTTTTGCACGGGGCGCAGCGCAAAGACGACGACAAAAATCAACAGCCAGCCGATCCAGACGTAGCGGCGGCGGACGGCCTCCGGGATGTGCGCGGTTTCCACGGCGCCGGTCTCCGGTTCGGCCAGGGCGGCCGCGTGCGGCGGTGTGCGGTGGGTCAGCAACAGCGCCAGCGTGACGACGCCGACGAGCAACGCGAGCGCGGTCAGCGCCAGCGGGCCGAAGCCGTAGAGCGCGCCGGCGGAGAGGAAGCCGAGCCCGGCGCCGAGGCTCCACGAGCAGGTGTAGAGGCCGGCGGTGAGCGCCAGCTTGCCGGGCGGCGCGACGTGGCGCATGAAGGTCTGGAAGGCCGTGAAGAAAACCGCCGCGAAGATGCCGATGGCTGCGCTGACGGCGGCGAGCGCGGCGAAATTTTCCAGCCAGAGCGCCGCCACCATCAGCGCGAGGCAGAGCACCGTGCTGCCGAGCAGCAGCGGGCGGGTGTTGCGCGGCGTCAGCAGGTGGCCGGTGGCGAGGCTGCTGAAGAGGTAGGTCAGTTGCATCAGCGAGCCGAGCCACGTCCACTGCGCGGGGGGAAAGCCGCGCGCGCCGGCGCCGTAGAGGATGGCGAACATCGTCAGGAACAGCAGCCAGTCCATCAGCGCGGGACAGAGTTGGAGCATGGGCGGGCCTCGCTAGACGCGGCGCAGCAGGTCGTGCTTGTAGAGCTGGCAGACCATGCGCACGTCGAGGTGATGCCCGGCCTTGAAGGAGGTCACCTCGCCGCAGAAGCGGCCCTCGCCGACCAGCGCGAGCGCGGCGAGGAGATCGAGCACGGCGCGATGCCAGACGGCCTCGAGCGCCTTGCCCGCGTGCGGCAGGCGCGGCGCGTTGTAATATTTGTGACGGCCGGCGATCTGCAGGTTCTCCGGCGTGTAACCAAGGTTGCGGATGTCGGCGAAGAGCAGGCCGAGGGTCCGGCAATACACCATCTTCCACAGCGGCGTGTTCGTGCGTGCCTCCGCGGCGTATTTCGTGAGCGCCGGGTGGACGCGGAATTTGACGCGCTGGCGGCCGATGACGTTGGGGAAATCAATCGCGCAATCCACCACCAGCTCCGGCTGCGCGCTGCGGCAGGGCGCGAGCGCCAGGAACGCGCCCGAGGGCGTCGCCATCACCACCGGCTCCTTGACCGTCCACCATTCCGCGGGCGCCGCGAGCTGCCGGAGGCCGGCGCGCTCGATGCCCTCGACCAGGTCCAGGCTGCCGCGGATGAACAGCGGCGGGTCGCCGGCCTCGGTGCGGATCAGGACGTGGTCGAGGCCGAGCCCGATCTTGAGGGCGATGATGTGTTCGACCATGCGCAGGTAATTGTGCAGCGGGCCGGCGCGCAGCACGATGTTGCTGACGACGTCGCCCGTGGTCCAGACGTTGCGCGCGGCGACCTGGAACGGCAGCGCATCCACCTGGTCATCGCGCTGAATCCACCAGCCGCCGGATTCGCGCGGCTCGAAGGTCAGCCGCCGGATATGCCGCCGGAGAAACGTGCCCGGTCCCTCGACGGAAAAAGATTTCTGCAGTGTTGTCTGTTGTGAGGGCAGTGGCGCGGCGGGTTCGCCGAGCAAATCCCAGTCCACCGGCTGGGCGGCGAAGCGGGCGTAGCCGCGCGCCAGCGTCTCCGGGGAACCTGCCAACACGCGGCCCCAAGGGTGATCAGGCATGAGGCTCACTTTCGGACGGTTGGGAAACGGGTGGCAGGGCCACGCCCTGTGCTTCCAGGTCGGCGACCGTCTTTTGGAAACAATCGGGACAAATACCGTGGGAGAATTCCGCCCGTGAATGCTCTGAAATATACTTTTCCATCTGCTCCCATTTCTGGTTGTCCAGCTTGACCCGCTTGCAATAGGTACAAACGCGCAGGAAGCCATGCAAAACGTGTTTCTGCTGCACAAAAGTGTGCGCGATGGTGATGAAGCCAATAATGATGATCGCCACACTCATCATGGCCGCATTCTGCCACGACTCTACTTTGCGCGCCGAGCCAAAGATCGCCTCCTGTAGATCCAGCACCTGATCCACCCAGACCACCGCCAGCAGCATCGCAAAGCCGAGCAATTGCCAGAGTGCAATCCGTTCCAGCGGATTCGGGCTCTTCCATAAGAAGGTATGTTTCATAGTACAGGCCTACTGAGCTTTTCCTGTGCCACATCTGTGCATGGCTCATCGCGAAAGATTATGTGGAGCGCGGCCCAAGTATGCGTAGAAAATAGCGCCCCGTCAAACTTGTGCTTCCCCAAGCCCTGTGAATTCCCTGTCAAAATTCCCTGCCAAGAGGCTTGACATAACCGAGTTGTTCGCGAGAATGCGCACGCGGCCGCACTGTGGCGGGCGCATGCAGTTGAGAGGCGATCAACCAAACCAACAGGAGATAGAAACATGGCCGCTAAACGGAAACCCAATGCCGCGTTCATGAAGCCCGTCACACCCAACGAGAAACTCGCTGTGGTGGTCGGTGCGAAGCCGCTGCCCCGTACGGAGCTCACCAAGAAGCTCTGGGACTACATCAAGAAGAACAAGCTGCAGGACAAGAAGGTGAAGACCCAGATCAACGCCGATGCAGCCCTGCAGGCCGTGTTTGGTGGCAAGAAGTCGGTCAGCATGTTCGAGATGACCAAGCTCGTCTCCAAGAACCTGGTCTGATCCGGTCACGCAGCAGACAAAAGGCGATCTGCCCGCGAGGGCGATCGCCTTTTGCTTCAGGGTGGGGGGGCGGCAGGCGCATTTGTGACCGCGAGTCCCAGCGAGCGGATGCCTGGCTGTGGAAAGCGAAGAACGAAGTCCTTGAAACGCGCGACTTGTTCCGGCGTCAGGCTGCCTGCAATTTTCTCATTGGCCTGTGCCGCCAATTGCTCGATTTCCGGCTGCGAACGTTGACGGATACGTTTAATCTGCTCCTGATTGACCAGGATCACATTCCTGGCCGCGGTATATTGCGTTTCATTTAGCTTCAGTTCAGCCTTGAGCCGCCGCAGGAAATATTCGTGGTAGCGCTCGTTCTCGCCGCGCATCAGAACCTTGAGCCGGGTCTGGATATAGACCTGCATCGCCGCCGCGCCGGCCAGCATGCCTGCGAGCAACGTCATCACGAACAATAACCAGATACGTCGTTGGGTAATCATGGTCACTCCAGATTCCAAGTTTCCGCCATACTTTGCACCCAGGCCGCTTTGAGCAGGTCGCTGTCGCGCACCGGGGCCCAGACCTGTGTCGCCAGCCAGCTCACCGCCGCTACGATGACCGCCGCCATGGCTGCACGCTGCAGACGTAACCAGGAGAGGTCCAGCAGGGCTGCTTCCTGTTCCGGTGCGGCTAGGCGTACCGCGCGCATCACGTTGGCCCGCCAGACCTCGACGGGCTGGGAGGGTGGCGTCGCCGCCGGCGGAGAGGCCTGCCACAGCGCCTGCTCCACGCGATCCAGTTTGGCGTCTCGGTCGTTCATGGTTCACCTCGTCGTTTTCAACTGCCTGGCCAGAAGCCCGCGCAACTTGTGCCGCGCACGGAACGCCGTCACCTTGACGCGTGTCTGTGTCCAGCCGAGCAGGCCGGCGATGTCGGACACACTGTGCCCGTCGCGGTGCAGCATCGTCAACACCATCCGTTCAGCGCCGCCGACTTGGGCCAGCGCCCAGTCGAGCACCTCGGCGGCCTCGCGTTGCGCGATCTCCTCAGCGAACTTCTCGCGGGCGAGGCCCTGCGCGGCGGTCTCGAGCCAGTCCTGGTGGTCGGCGTCGAGCGTGCTGGCCGGCGTCTCCGGATGGCGCGCCTGCTGCCGCCAGAAATCGCAGCAGGCCCGGACGGCAATCCGTGACAGCCAGTGCGCGAACGGCTTTTCCGCGCGGTAGGTCCTGAGCGAAAGGAACGCGCGTACGAAGACCTCGTGCGCCAGTTCCGCCACCTGCGCGCCGGGCACATGCCGCGCCACAATCGCGAAGACCTGTTCGCGATGGCGCGTGATCAATGGTTCATAGTCGTTCACGTGGCCGGCCCTCACACGGGCGATCAATTCGGCATCGGACGGCATTGGAGCGTCGGGCTGCATCGCGCGTCATCCATACCATGTTTCAGAAACACGCGCCAATCCCGGCGCTCATTTCAGATCTTTTGTCGGTTGGCGCGATACACAGGTTACGGATTTTTTCCTGTGACGTCACAGCGCTGGTTTCAAACCTTCCCATTGCACGACCCACGAGCCGTCGTCGGGGAAACCGGGCGCGTGTTGGGTGGGGCCTTCGCTCCAGCCGGCGGCCATCAGGGCGATGGCGTAGAGCAGGCCGCCGTTGCCGGGCAGATAGGGACACGGCCCGCCGAGGTTGATGCCGCGCTCGTCAAAGCGGTTGCGCGCGCTGTCCTTCAGCAGCGCCTCCACGGCAAGGCGCGGCTCGCCAACTCTCGCGGCGGCCATTGCCATCCACGGACAATCCCAACCCCACGTGCGGTTCCAGTCCCACGTCGCCCAGACTTTCAACACGGTGCGGTGCGCCGTCGCCGCCTCCACGCTGGCGACCGGCGGCAGCATGCCGAGGATGCCGACGGGATCGGGATGTTCCCAGGCGCGCTTGGTGTAGCCATCGTGCCAGTCGGCGGAGAGCGCATAGACGCCGTCCTCGACCGGCAGCGGCGCGAGCTGTTGGCGGACCTCGTCCCAGCGCGGCTCGCGCGCGAGGCCGAGCCGCTCGCGCCAGCGTTGCGCGGCGTCGAGGCCCCAGCGCCAGTAGGCGAGGTCGAAGACGGGATCACGCGTGATGCCCTTCTCGCTCGGCGGCATCGCGGGATCGAGATGGAAGAGACCGGTAGCCGCGTCGCGTACGGGATAGTCGCTCATGTGCTCGGCGGTGCCGATGACCACGTCGCGCCATTTCTCCAGCGTCGCGCGCGTCGGGTGCTGGCGGTAGTCCAGTTCGGCGAAGAAGAGCGGATGCGGCTGTTTCCAGAGCAGTACTTGGTTGCCCACCCACGGCGCGCTGCGGCCCTCGGGGCCGACGGACTTGGGCCACTTGAGCCCGCGGTAGCCAAGTTGCTCGGCGAGCGCGCGCGCCGCGGGCGTGAAGCGCTGGTAACAGGTGAGCGCGTTCGTCGCGCGGTCCCAACGGTCCCAGAGCGCGAAGTGCGCCAGGTGCCACCAGACCATCTCCATGTGGAACTGCCCGCGCCACGGGTCGGTGCCGAGCAGCGCGACCTCCGCTGGCGGCCAGCTACCGGACGACATCGCCGCCGTGTGATATTGCGAGAGCACGACGCGTCGCTCCAGTTCGCGCCAGCGCGGGTCCCGGCTGCCGGAGAGCTCGAGCGCGCCGCCGGTGCTCCAGAATTTTTTCCAAGCCTTGGAATTTTCGTCGCGGATTTTTCCAACCCCTGGAAATTCCGCCGTGACCGGCGCGGCGGCGAACGCACAGACGAACTCCAGCCGGTTCGTGCCGGCGCAGACCAGCCTGAACTCGTGCGGCGTGGGGCGCGGCGTGATGGCGAACGTTGCGCCATCGGCGACGACGATGGTTTCCTCGCGGCCATCGGTTTCCAGCGTCAGCTTGAGCTGCTTGGCCTGCCGCGGCAGCGGGTCGCCGAGCCAGCCGTAGCTCGGTGTGATGGAAGCCTTGCCGTCGCGGATTCTCGCCAGCACTTTGTCGGTGACATCAACCCAGGAATCCTTGCCGCCGTAGAGCGCTTTTTTGATGACCATCTTCCGGTTGGGCGCGTTGGTGGGCACCGCGAGATGCGTGCCGGCCGACCAGGTCAGGCGGACGTGATACCGCGTTGCATCCAGCGTGCGCGCGAAGTCGGCGCAGCGTTCAGCCGTGCGCGTCAGCTTGGTCGTGTGCTGTTCCGGTTTTGTCCAGTCGCCGACCCACGCCTCGCTCTTCAGCGAGCCATAGGGGAAGTCGAGCATCACGAGCAGGTCGCCGCTGGCGAGCAGCGGCGATTCGATTTGCACGGCGACGGCGTCGTGCTGCGGATCAACGCACGTGATGACCTGCACCGGTTGCCCGGCGAGCGTGAACTGTGCGGTCTGTTCGCCGCGCCAGAGATCGAGAGTACGCGTGACATTGCTGACTTCGTTCGTCACCAGCGCGCGTCCGTCGCGATGACAGAAGCGCAGCCGGCCAAGGTTCAGGCGGTGCGGATTATCGAACAGCCACCGGCGGATATCCGGCTGGTCCTTGAAGGAGTTGTCGCCACCGGTGCAGCGGCCTTGCTGGAAGGTGCCGGTCGGTGGGACGCGGTCGGCGGTCCAGCCCTCCGGCAGCGGAAACGAGTGCCAGCCCCAGTGCGCCATCGAGTTGCCGGCGAAGGTTTGCAGGCCCGTCGCGTCGGCCGAGAAACAGAACTCGCCGTTGCCGAGCGGCAGCGTCGTCGCGGGCGCGTTGCACTCGAGGTTGTGCCGCATCACCAGTGCGTGGCGGTCAATGGGCGCGGCGGCGGTCGCGATACCCAGCATGAGCAGGCACGATAGAAGGAATTTCATGTTCCTATTCCCGGTGAAACGAGCGGCGCAAGGATACGCGCAGCGTGTGCGCTGTCCAGCTTTGAGACGGATGCGGAAATGCAAATCTGCTTGTGGGCGGGAGCTCCAGCTCCCGCGAACTTAGGGCACAAGCTGATGAACGCGGGAGCTGGAGCTCCCGCCCACAAGAGAGAAGAGTGGCACAGCCGTCCCGGCTGTGTTCACAGGTTCTTTCTGCGCCCTGACGGGCGCGCTACAAACGGCGCGCCTCTTATACCTGTGCGGCTCGTAGCGTCGCCGTGAGGCGACCGTCTACAGCAAAAGGCGGCGGGCTCACCGGACCAGTTGCTCGAAAGGCGTCCAGCGCGGCAGGCCAAGTTTGGGCGGGACGATTTCGCCGCGCGCCTGCGCGGCGAGGTCGTGGTAGGCGCCGAAGAAGTTGCTGTTGCAGTCGAGCCAGAGCTCGATGCGCCGCAGTTCCTCGGTAGTCAGCTTCACGTCGTGGTGACCGCGACGCAACATCTGGCCCAGCTTGCTGACGCGCGCGCCGTCCTGGCCGGGGATGGAATACTGGCGCTCCTGCACCGCGACGCCGTTGCCGCCGCTCATGCCCCACGCGAATTTGTTGAGTGAGGCAAACGCTTCTGACCAGCCGTTCTTGGCAAAACGGTCGCCGTGCAGGCTGGGCACTTTTTTCTTGTTGGCGTCGTGGCAGGCGAGGCAGCGCTGGTTGAGCACCGGCTGGACGAGCCGCGTGAAAGTCAACGGATAGGCACCAGCGGCCTCCGGCTTGAGGTCCGACGGCGCGCGGCGCAGCGCGAGCGGTTGGCGACTGACGGCTGTGCCGGCGGCCGCGCGCTTATTCTCGTGGCAGCCGAGGCACGTCAGCGTCTCGCCGGGATGCAGGTAGGTGGCAGAGCGCATCGTGTGGATCGCGCGGCCGGTCTCGTCGAGCGCCTGGAAATAAACGTCCGCGCCTGTCGGCATCTTGAAATAGGCGCTGCCATCCTCCTCGACCGGCGCGGTGCCGAGCACGCCGCGCGCGAGCGACTGCGCCGCGTGGCCGATCGCCGGAACGCCGGCGACCGAGTTGTCCTTGGGGAAGAGATTGATGACGCGCAGTTCCTTGATCTTCGTGCCGGCGGGCCACGGCTGGTCGCTCTCGTAAACATTCATCACGAGCACCGCACCGCTGGCGGCGGGCGTGGCGCCGGCGGGCCGGTCGGCCCGCGCCTGCTTCGTCTGCACCGGCAGCACCGGCGGGCGCGCGCGCGGCTTGAGCGGAATCGGGTCGAGGCATGCGACCGCCGGATCGCGATAGAGCAGCTCGCGGTTGCCGAAGCTATCGAGCAGATAGAGCCCGTAATTTTTCTGGCCGGCATCGGCCACGACGAGATGGAAGTCCTCGCTCAACGGCCAAGGCGAGCCATAGACCTCCGCGGCGGGCGCGTGCTTGCCTTTGGCGTGCGGCGCGCCGGGCGCGGCCTCAGCTTCCGGGAACGGCACCTCGGGCGTCAAGCGCTTGAGCTGGCCGCATGCGCGGTCGTCCTTTTCGTTGAGGTCAAGCAGCACGAGCGAGCCGTAGGCCTCGCCGTGGTGCGGCGCGGCGACGGCCACGTATTTGCGCGAGCCCGGCACGGCGCGGAGACCCAACTCCATCCACGGCCGCAGCTCGCGGCGGTCGGGATAGTTGCCGTGCGCGCTGCGCGGATCGCGGCCGTCGGGATAGCAGTGCCAGAGATGATGCGCCACGTCGGAATCGCGGTCCACGTAGTCCCAGCGCGTGTAGGCGAGCATCCCGTTGTGGTCCACGCTCGGCTGCCACTCGTTCGTGTCGTGGAAACTCAACTGGATGATGTCGCCACCATCGGCCTGCATCGCGTGCAGCGTATAGGTCGGGTCCGGCCGGAACCCGCAGCGGCACTGGCCGCCGGCGCGCGTCGAGATGAACGCGATGCGCCCGCTGGGCAGGAAGCACGGATCGAAATCGTTCCACGGCCCGTCGGTCAACTGCGTGAGGCCGCGACCGTCGGCGCCGACCCGGAAGACGTGATAGCAGGTCTCCGGCCGGAAGTGATAGAACGCGTGCGCCGGCTCGCGCTTCGCCTCGGCCTCCTGCCAGTAATTCGTGTCGCAGGCGACGCCCGGCGGCAACCGATGCTCGGCCTCGGTGAACGCGAACAGCAGCGACCGGCCGTCGAAGTCGAGGTCGAGCGCAATGAAGCTGCCGTTGTTTTCCAGCGCGCGGCCCGCAAGCCGGCCCGCCGCGACGCGCTGGCCGGCGAGCAGGCTGCGCACCACCGGCTGCGCGCTGAACGGCTGCTCCAGCACATAGACGCCGCCGGTCTTCGAGGCGTTGAAGCCGAAGTACTGGTCAATCATGTGCCGCGCGCCGCGGACCTGCTTGTTGTGCTTCAGGAATACGATCCGGTCGAAATCCAGCAGCGGATTCTTGAACGCGATCTGCCGGCGGATGGCGGCGAGCCTGGCGAAATGTTCGCGCTGCTGCACGAGGGGTTCTTTCGCGTCCGGGCGCAGCGCCTCTAACGCGGTTGTCTCAGCGGCGAGGTCCGGTGGTTGGGGCAGCGCCTTGAGGTGGTTCAGCAGCGCGAGCGTGCGGCGATAGACGATGTCCACCGGCGACTTATCGCCGTCGAGGATCAACGCCTCCGGCCGCAGCGTTTCCTTTTCCAGCCGCGGCAGATTCCACTTACTGTGCGCGGCGACCTGGTTTTGCAGGTCGGCGAATTCATCCGCACCGGCAAGCTGGCAGGCGAGCGCGAGGCATAGGCCACAACTCCATGTGAAAAGTCTGGACACGGCCGCATCCTAGCAAGCTGCGCCTGTTTTCCAAGGCTTGGAAAATCTCGCGGATATTTTTCCAAGGCCTGGAAAATCGGCTTGCGCTTTTTCCAAGCCTTGGAAAACTCCGGCCGGAGACCATGCATGAAATCGATCCTGCTGGTATTGGCGCTCACGTTCGCGGCGCAGGCGGGCAGCGCGCCGGTGCACTACCTGAAGAAGAAGGCCGACTGGTTCAAGGGCGATGAGGCGCGGCAGATTGCCGCGAACATCCTGTCGTGGCAGACCGACGACGGCGGCTGGCCGAAGAATGTGGACACAACCAAGTCCTGCGACATCGCGCGCGCAAAGCTGGAGGCCACGTTCGACAACAGCGCGACGACCGACGAGCTGCGCTACCTCGCGCACATGTTTGGCGCAACACAGGAGCCGCGTTACCGCGCCGCCGTGGAGAAGGGTTTCGATTACGTGCTCAAGGCCCAATACCCGAACGGCGGCTGGCCGCAGTTTTATCCCGCCATGCACGGCTACCGCCGCTACATCACCTTCAACGATGGTGCGATGGTCCGGCTGATGATCTTCCTGCGCGAAACCTTTACGGCCGACCTGTTCAAGTTCCTCGACGAGCCGCGGCGACAGGCGGCGCACAAGGCGTTTGATCGTGGTGTTGACTGTATCCTGAAATGCCAGATCAAGGTGGATGGCAAGCTGACGGCGTGGTGCGCTCAGCACGACGAGAAAGATTACTCGCCGCGGCCGGCGCGGAAGTACGAACTGGTGTCGTTGAGCGGCGCGGAGTCGGTCGGCGTGGTACGGCTGCTGATGAGCCTGGACAAGCCAAACCCGGAAATCAGGCGCGCCGTCGAGGGCGCGGTGGCGTGGTTCGAAGCGGCGAAGATCAGGGGCATCAAGGAGGTTGTGGTCAACGATGCCGCAGCGCCAGGTGGCAAGGACAAGCGCATGGTGAGCGATCCGGCGGCACCGCCCGTCTGGGCACGCTTCTATGAGATCGGTTCGAACCGGCCGATCTTTTGCGACCGTGATGGCATCGCGAAGCGGCAGTTGAGCGAGATCGGTCACGAGCGGCGCAACGGCTACGGCTGGTACGGCTACTGGGCCGCGCCGCTGCTGGAGAAGGAATATCCGGAGTGGAAGAAGAAGTGGGGTGTGGACCAGCCGTGAGCAGGCTTGAGCCGGGGCAGGGGAGTCGGTAGAGTCCGCGCGCAACTTCAGGAGAACACCATGTCGGCAAAAATTCTGGATGGCAAACTGATCGCGCAGCAGATGCGCGCCGAGATCAAGCAGGGGGTGGATGAGCTCAAGCCGCGCGGCGTGACGCCGGGCCTGGGCGTGCTGCTGGTCGGCGACAATCCCGCATCGCGTTCCTATGTGACGGCGAAGGAGAAGGCCTGCGCCGAGGCGGGGATGTACTCCGAGGAAATCCGGCTGCCTGCTACGGCGACAAAAGAGGAAATCCTCGCCGTCGTGCGCGGCTTTAATGCCAACCCGAAGATCCACGGCATCCTCGTGCAGTTGCCGCTGCCGGATTCCAAGATGGAGCAGGCGGTGATCGAGGCGATCGACCCGGCGAAGGACGTGGATGGTTTCCACCCGGTCAGCGTCGGCAAGATGATGCTCGGGTTGCCGACGTACCTGCCGTGCACGCCGCATGGCATCCTGCACATCCTGAAACGCTCCGGCTATTCGACCGATGGCGCGCACGTCGTGGTCGTCGGCCGCAGCAACATCGTCGGCCGCCCGCTGGTGAACATGCTGAGCCTGAAGAACGCACTCGGCAACGCGACGGTGACGATGTGCCACACGCGGACGAAGGATGTCGGCCTCCACACGCGGCAGGCCGATATCATCATCGCCGCCGCGGGCAAGCCGAAGACGATCACCGCCGACATGGTGCGCGAGGGCGCGGTCGTGATCGATGTCGGCGTCAACCGCGTCAACGACCCGGCGACGAAAACCGGCTACCGGCTGGTCGGCGACGTAGATTATGGCCCTGTCGCGGAGAAGGCGGCGGCGATCACGCCGGTGCCCGGCGGCGTCGGCCCGATGACCATCACGATGTTGTTGTTCAATACCCTGGAGTCCGCGCGCCGCACCGTGGGCGCCTGAGGAAGTCATCGTGCGCGTCCTCGAACGCTATCTGTTCAAGACTTTTCTGGTCACGTTCTTGCTGACGCTCTCGGTCTTCACCTTCGTTATGTGCCTTGGCGCGGTGGTCAAGGCGATTGACCTGCTCGCGCGCGGTGTGTCCGGGGTCTTTATCCTCAAGGTCTTTTTCTACAACATCCCGTTCCTGCTGACCTTCTCGATCCCGATGAGCGTGCTGACCACGGTGCTGCTCATGTTCGGACGGCTTTCGTCCGACAACGAAATCAGTGCGATGAAGGCAAGCGGCCTGAGCCTCTGGCAGATCACGACGCCGGTGATCTTCTCCTCCGTCGTGCTCGCCGCCCTCTGTCTCGTGATCAATGGGTCCATCGCGCCCGCCAGCCATTGGGCGCAGCGCCGCGTGTTGGTGGAACTGGGCGTCACCGATCCTTTGAGCCTGCTGGAAGAAGGCCGCTTCACGCGCGATATCCCCGGCTGGCTGATCTATGTGGGCAAGAAAGAGCGGGCCGAGGCGACCGATGTGCATATCTATGAACTCGGCGAGAGCGGCGTCCGGCGCAGTGTGCGTGCCAAGCGCGGTTCGTTCGTGGTGGACCAGGAAGCGCGCAAGATGCTGGTGACGTTGTATGATGCCCGCGCCGAGGAGCCGGATCCCACGAACCCCAGCAACCTGACGCAGATGAAAGGCGGGACCGGCCGGGTGGTCGAAATGCCCATTGATCTCAAGGACCTGATGCAGCGCGGCCACGTCAGCAAGAAGGCCGCCGACATGACCTACGGCGAAGTTCTGCGGGCCATCCGCGACGTGCGCCGCGCCTACCCCGGCGTGAAGGAGGACGACCTTGGCCTGATGCGCATGAAACTGGTGGTGGATGCCAACCAGCGGCTGGCCATGGCGGTCTCCTGCTTTGCCTTCACGTTGCTGGGGATCCCGTTGGGCATGAAGAGTCACCGCAAGGAGACCTCGGTGGGTTTCGGCATCAGCATCCTGATAGTGTTCTTCTTCTACTTCTTCATCATCATCGCCGACAGCCTGGTCAAGAATCCTGAATTCCGTCCCGACCTCATCATCTGGATACCGGTGGTGGCCTGCCAGATCGCCGGCGTCCTGCTGCTCAAGCGCATGGCCTGATCGCGACCGCGGCGGAGAGTGGCCCGATTTGAGACGGCGCTTGACTCACTACCGCGGTTTTTTTATCGTCCGCCGCAATGTGCGGCTTCACAGATGGGTTCTGTGGGCCACCAGGGCGGAAGGGCGTAACAACCGGAAAGGGAGCATATGGAAAGCATTCAAGTAGTCGGGTTGAGCGGTGCGTTTGGATTGGGCATGTGTTTCGCCGTGTTGGGTTCCATCGCGGTCAAGATGATGCCGCGCATGGGGATTGACCAGGCGAAGTTCGGCACGATGATCTCGGCGTTCATGTTCGCCTGCCTCATCGCGCAACTGGTCGTGGGCGTGATGATGGACTCGCTCGGCTACCAGCTCGTCGCGATCGTCGGCTTCGTGGCGGCGGCGGTGGCGATCCTGCTGCTGGCGAATGCCAAGAATTTTGGCGCGGGCGTGCTCGCCTGCGTGCTGCTCGGCGTCGGCGCGATGGCCTGCAACACCACCGGCAACGTGCTCGGTACGCAGGTGGTCCAGAAGCTGTTCTCCGGCGAAGGCGCGGCGGCGTCGGCCAACAACCTCGTCAATGTGTTCTTCGGCCTCGGCCTGTTCCTGACGCCCTTCGTGGTCAGCTTCCTCTTCCAGAAACTCTCCTATGAGAAAGCCGTCTCGGCGCTCGGCATCATCATCCTGCTGCCGTTGATCGCGGTCTTCATGGCCGTCTATCCGCCGACGCCCGCTGGCTTCAAGCTGATGGATGCGGTCATGCTGCTCAAGGAGCCGGTGACGATTCTCGCGGCGTTTGTGCTGTTCTGCTACATCGCGCTCGAATCGAGCTTCTGCAACTGGCTCGCGCCGTTCGGCAAGGAAGTGCTCAAGCAGGAGAAGCCTGATCTGCCGGGCGACAAAGCGGATGCCTCCGCCGCGCGCCTGCTCTCCGCGTTTGCCATCGCGATGATGGCCGGCCGCTTGATTACCAGCTTCTCCGGCATCACGCAGTTCGGTGGCTGGCTCATCGCCGGCGCCGCCGTCGTCGCGGCCGTGATCATCATGATCATGACGGGCGTCAAGAGTTCCGCCGCGGCCTACGCGCTCGCGCTGGCCTCCGGCCTCGTGTTTGCCCCGGCGTTCCCGACCACGGTCGGCGTGACCTTCACGAAGTTTGGCGGCGGCAGCGGCAGCCTCTTCGGCATCATCTTCGCCATCGGCCTCGCCGGCGCGGTGATCGTGCCGAAGGCGATCGGCAACATGGCCAAGGGCGCGTCGGTGCAGAAGGCGCTCAAGTTGCTCCTGCCCGCTTGCGTCATCCTCGTCCTGCTCGCGGTCGGCCTGCACTACGTCAAAGGCCCGGCCGACAAGGCGGGCGAGTCCAAGGCCAAGACGGTCATCGAGCAAGTGACCGATAAGGCCAAGGAAACGGTGGACCAGGCGAAGCCGGCCGTGGAGCAGGCCGCCGACAAGGCCAAAGCAACGGTCCAACAATAAAGCGCTTGGGTGGCGTTTTGTGCGCAGGGCGGCCGGGTTCGGTCGCCCTGCTGTTTTTTCCGCTGCGGGAAAAATGGGATTGGCATGTGGCGTGCAGCGTCGTATTTTGGCCGCGCAATTCGCGACCGTGAACGAAGCGGGTACAACCGGAGAGAGCCTATGAAAGCATTGCGTGTCCTGATTATCGTGGCCTTGGTGACGGTACTCTATGCCCTGCTGCAATTGCCGGATCCCCTGGCCGACCGGCCGGAGTCGGAATATGTGATGCTGGCCGAGGCCGACTTTGCCGAGGCGGCGAGTCTGGCTTGGCATGCCGGCCTGCGCGGCGAGGCCGTGCTGCTGATTGACTACAGCATCGAGCAGCAGTTGCCGAGTGATGACGCCTGCCTGCGCCTGCGCGAGGGGTACCTCACCACGCTGCAGAAGGACCTGACCCCCTCCGGTAAACTCCAGATGCTCGGCTTGTTGACGGTGCCGACCGATGCCAATTGGTTCGACAGCCTCTCCGGCAACTCCGTTGCCGACTATTTTATCTACGGTGCCGGCGCGAGCGATGTGGCGCCACCGGCGGCCGCGGCGGATGCCTTCCTCACGGCGGCCCAGGGGTCGCAAGCGTTGGTCAACGCCTTTCCGCCACTGGGGCCGGCGATCAAACTCTGCGTGGCTGCCCGTTCGCAGGGCGTGCTCCATCGCGGGCTGGCGCAACAACTGACCGATGCCTTCCAGTTTGTGCGCGCGGCGGCCAGCCCCACGCTGGCGGTCGGGGCGGCGCAGGAATCCATCATGCCGGTCTATCAGCTCGCCCGGCAGTGCAAGACGTGGGCGGAGTTTGCCGTGCTGCTCCGCAACGCGGGGAGCGTGGACCAAATCAAGGCCTTGACGCGGATTGCCGGTGGTTCACCGCGCAGTGCGCGCCGGCTCGCGCAGGTCCTGCTGGTCGCTGGCGACCGCGGGCCGGACGCCAATGCCCGCGCGCTGGGCTTCATCCTGCAACAGGGGACGAAGGGTTTCGAGGCGTTGTATGCCGCGCTGCGCAAGGGGCCGAAGGGCGTCGCGCTGCTGGCGAAGCATCCGGGGCTGCCGGTGGCGCAACTCAACGCCCTGCGTCATCCCGCGCCGTTTCTGCTGGGCGAGAGCGGTCTCGCGCTCTGGCGTGCCGAGCAGGTGCGTCACGGCTGGGGCGCGACGTTCGTCAAGTATGCCTTCATCGCCGTGCTCTGCGGCACCATCTTTGTGCTGTTGCTGCCGCGCCGGTTGTTCCGCGAAAAATTCCTGCCGGTGACGCCGCTGGCGGGCGTCACGGAGGAAAAAGTCGGCGGCCTCTACTGGTCCATCATCGTACTGGCCGCGATTTCCGTCTGTCTGCTGCTGATCCTGCCGGCGGTGGCGCCGGCGGGTGGGCTGACCGAGGAGGCCGGTGCGCCGGGCGCGGGCGTGGCCGGCGCGGCGGCGGCCGCGAGCTTCATGGAGAAGAACCAGGCGGTTTCGCTGCTGATTCTGCTGGCGGTGATCCTGATCGTACAAGGGGCCTGCCTGTGGGTCGCGCGCCGCAAGCTTCGCGACGTCGAGCAGGATGCCGCCGAGCCAGCGCTCAAGCTGCGCCGGCTGGAGAACCTGGACATCTTCTTTGATCTGCCGCTGTACTGCGGCCTGGCGTTGACGATCTTCGCGTTCATCCTGATCAGCACCTTTGGCGCGGGCGTCAGCCGCTTCCTCGCCTACGCCTCGACTTTCATCGGCATCGTCTTCGCCGTCATCCTGCGCGTCGGGCATCTCTATCCGCTGCGCGAGAAACTGATCAACCAGAAAGGCTGACGTCATGAGGCCGTCCCTGCTCGTCATCATCATGGATTTTCTGGTGAGCTCGCTGCTGCTGTTCGTCAGCGGGCCGGGCGCGCGCGAGGAGGGGCTGCCGCGGCGCAGCGCCGCGCGCGGGCCGGCCAGCGCCGCGACCGCGCCGGAATTTGCGCCCACCGCCATCCTGGACATGGAGCAGCAGTGGTCGCGCGAGTATCAGCAACAACTGGCCGAGACGAAGATTTCGTCCCAAGCCGAGACGCTCTCCTTGATGGAACTGCGCGGCCGCGAGCTGACCGCGGCGCGCGCCCAGCTCGAAACCCAGGTGGCCCAGCAGGGGGCGGACCTGGAGCGCAAGCAGCAGCACCTCGCCCAGTTGACCAGTACGGTGGGTGCGCTGCGCACCGAGCGCGAGCGCCAGGACGCCGCGTTGGCCGCCACGCGCCAGCAGGCCGCGACGCTGGCCGAGGAAAAGCACGCGCTCGCCACCGCGCGCGAGGCGTTGGCCAGCGCCAAGGCCGAGACCGAGCGCAAGCTGCAGGAGACCGAGGCGCGCAAGCAGGACCTGCTCGCGCAGGCCACCCAACTGCGCCTGAACCTCGCCGAGCAGGCCGCGGTGATCCACCGCCAGACGCAGACGCTCGCCAGCCAGCAGCAGACCATCCGCGAGGACCTGCGCCACCTGACCACGACGCAGACCCGGATCGAGGGCAAGGCCGACGCCCTCCAGCGCGGGCAGGCCGAGATGCAGAACGCGCTCGCGCAGTTCCAGCTTTTCGCCGCCGGCCTGCCCAAGGAATGGAAGAGCACCGCACAGCAGATTGCCGGCGACCAGGCCCGGCTGATGAGTGCCGTCACCAACCTGACCGCGATGGTACACACGCAGAACCCCGCGCAGACCGCGCCGGAGCAGCAACTGGTCCGCGACCGCATCAAGGAACTGACCGACCTCAACCGGGACCTGACGCGGCAACTGACCGTGCTGGCGACCAACGGGTTCGATGGCGGCGCGTTCGGCGCCGAGTTGCGCGCGGTCCGCCAGCAGCAGGTTCAGTTGCAGGCTGGTATTGGCGGTTTGGCTTCGCGTCTGGGCGAGATGGAGACCCGCCAGATCGGCCCGTTCGGCAAGTTCCGCGACGCGCGCCTCGGCGTCCGCGCCGCGCTTACCGCTGCCAAGGTCGGCGGCCTCGACGCGCCCGGCCCCGCGCCGAGTTCCTTCAAGAGTACCACCTACGCGCCGCTGATCTACTCCGGCGATCGCTTCTGGCTCGTGCTGCACGCGGGTGATCTTGGCGTCACGTGGCGCGACCTTGCCGACGACCTCGACCGTCTCGTTTTCGAGGCGCTCATCCCCGGTGTGACGACGCCGCAGCCGCTGCATGGCCCCGCGCGCCCACTCGGCAGCGAGGCGCGGCTGGTGCTGCTCGACCTGCGCCAGGAGGCCGCCATCATGGGCGCGCTGGGCGGCGCGCCGCGCGTCAAGGCCACCGCGTTGCTCGGCCGTGCCGGTTTGGAGAAGCGCGGCGCGCGCGACCTCTACATCTTCAAGCGCACCGGCGAGGGCCTCGGCTTCGCCGTCGAGCTTGCGCCCGACCTGACCAAGCCCGGCTACCTCACCTTGCGCAGCACCTACAACCGCTTCATCAACTTCCTGACCACGCAGTTCGTCAGTGCCGCCGCGCAGCGGCCCGAGGCCGGTGACTATGTGGTCACTGCCGAGGGCGCGGTCGTCGGCGTCATGGTGGATGACCAGCGCGCCTACGTGCTCGGCGATGCCGACTTTGCCGCCGGCGCGCGTGCCATCTCGCTGGGCACGCCACGCGACTTTGCGCGCGACGCGCTCGAACTCCGCAAGGCGCTGAAATAGCCGTCAGCCATCAGCGTTCAACTTTTCCAAGGGCTTGGAAGACGAGAGGTCAGCGGACAGGGGGCGGAGGTCAGCCGGAAGAAAAGGAAACCGTAGGTGAAGGCGGATGAACACGGCTGCAGCATCAAACTATCTGCGTTGATCGGCGTGCATCTGCGGTTATTGCTTCGTTACCTTCTGTTCAATTCCGTTGCTGGGCCGCAACACAGGCGGCGGCGTTGGCGTTTACGGGCACGGAAAAAAAGCTGGCTTTCAAAAACGTTTCGGCAAGAATGCGCTCGCTTTCGCTGCGGCCTGTGTGGGTCGGCGGGGCGGGAACTGGAGGCTACGATGAGCGCAAAGCTGCTGGGGTTCGCGGCGCTGGCGGTGGCGGTCGGGCTGACCGGCTGCGCCACGCCTTGCATGCAACATAAGGAGTGCACGGTGACGACGGCATATTATGGCAAGACCAAGGACGGGGTGGCGGTCAACATCCACACGCTGCAAAACAAGCACGGTATGGCGTTCGAGGTGATTGACTACGGCGCGACCATCACCGCGATCCGCGTGCCCGATGCGAAAGGCAACTGCGGCGACGTGGCGCTTGGCTTCACCAACCTGGCCGACTATGAGACCAAGAGCCCGTATTTCGGCTGCGCCGTCGGTCGCTACGGCAACCGCATCGCCAAGGGCAAATTCACACTCAATGGCCAGGCTTATACGCTCGCGACCAACAACGGGCCGAACGCGTTGCACGGCGGGCTCAAGGGGTTCGACAAGGCCGTCTGGAAGGCGCAGGCATCCAAGACTGCGGCCGGCCCGGCGGTGATTTTCACGCACGTCAGCAAGGATGGCGAGGAAGGCTATCCTGGCACGTTGACGATGAAGATGGTCTATACGCTGACCGACGCGAATGAGATCAAGCTCGATTACACCGCGACCACCGACAAGGATACTGTGGTCAATCTGACCAACCACTCCTACTTCAACCTCGCGGGGCAGGGTAACGGCGACATCCTCGGCCACCTGATGCTGCTCAATGCCGAGCACTTCACGCCCGTGGACTCCACGCTAATCCCGACTGGCGAACTGCGTCCTGTCAAGGGCACGCCGTTCGACTTCACCAAGCCCGTCGCCATCGGCGCGCGGATTGGCCAGGCCGACGAGCAGCTCAAGTTCGGCGGCGGCTATGATCACAACTGGGTACTCGAACGCGAGAACGGCGAACTCTGCCTCGCCGCGCGCGTGACCGAGCCGACGAGCGGCCGCGTGATGGAAGTCTTCACCACCGAGCCCGGCGTCCAGTTCTACTGCGGCAACTTCCTCGATGGCACGCTGACGGGCAAGGAGGGCAAGATCTATAAGCACCGCTACGGCTTCTGCCTCGAGACGCAGCACTATCCCGACTCGCCGAACCATCCGAACTTCCCCCCGACGACGCTCAAGCCGGGCCAGACCTACCGGACGACGACGGTGTACAAGTTCTCGACGAAGTGACGTGGCCGGGTGTGAGCCGGGCCGGTTTCCAAAGCTTGGAAACCGGCCCGCATTTTTTTCCAACCTTTGGAACCACGCGCGAGTTGGCGCGAGTTGGCGCTTGACGGGGCTTCGTGACGGTGTAGTAATGCAGCGTGATCTTGCGGGTAGCTTGCAGCGATGGGATGGCACATGAATAGAATCTGGATGCTGGTCGTGGGCGGGTTGGTCGGGTGGTGGTGCGGGCCGGCGCCAGTGCTGGGCGCGCCGGGGCAGGTGTTGGCGTGGGGGCGCAATTTTACGGGGCAAACCAATGTGCCGGCCGCGGCCGCCGCCGGGGCGTGCGCCGTCGCGGGCAACTCGGTCGCCAGCCTCGCTTTGCAGTCCGGCCAGGTGCTGGCGTGGGGTCACAGTGGTTTTGCTGCCAGTATGCTGCCGGCGGCGGCGACCTCCGGGGTGACGGCCGTGGCCGCCGCCCGTGAGTATTATCTGGCCCTGAAAAATGGACAGGTGCTGGCGTGGGGGAACGATTTTGAGGGCCAGACCGCGCTCCCCGCCACCGTCGCGGCCGGGGTCACGGCGATTGCGGCGGGTGACCATCAGGCGCTCGCGCTGAAGAACGGAGGGGTGCTGGCGTGGGGCACGAATTATTTTGGCGTGTTGTCTGTGCCGGCCGCCGCCACGTCCGGGGTGACGGCCATCGCGGCCGGCGAAACCTTAAGCATGGCGCTGAAGAATGGGCGGGTCCTCGTGTGGGGCACGGGTGCTGTGACCAATATTCCCGCGGCGGCGACCTCCGGGGTGACGGCCATCTCCGCTGGCGCCAACCACGCGCTCGCCTTGAAAAATGGCAGGGTCATCGCTTGGGGCTTGAACAGCCTAGGCCAGACCAACGTTCCTGCGGCGGCCACGAACGGCGTGACGGCCATTGCCGCGGGCGGGAATCACAGCCTGGCTCTGAAGAACGGTCAGGTGATTGCCTGGGGGGCGAATGCCGATGGCCAGACCAATGTGCCGACGGCGGCGCTGTCCGGCGTGACCGCCATCGCCGCCGGCTATGCCCACTCGCTCGCCATCACCGGTTGCTATGCGCGCCTCTATTGGCAGCAGCCGGCGGGCACAGTGGCGGAATGGACGGTGAATGAGGCTGGCGTTTTTCTGGGCGCGCGGGTGCTGGCGGACGTGGGCGCCGACTGGCAACTCAAGGCGGTCGCCGACGTGGATGGGGACCGGATCGAGGACTTGCTGTGGCAACGCAGCGATGGTCTGGTCGCCTGCTGGTTCCTGAACATGGAGGGCACGGCGCGCACGGCCTACGCCTGGTGGGCCACCGGCGAGTGGGAAGTGAAAGCCTGTGGCGATTGGGACGGCACCAGCCGCGCCGGCGAAATTTTCTTCCAGCGCCCGGATGGCACCGCCGCGCTCTGGGACGTGGACACCGACGGCACCTTCCTTAGGGCCACGGTGCTGGGGAACATGGGGGCGTGGCGCGCCTGCGCCGCGGGGGACTTGGATCGGACCGGACGTGCGGAGTTGTTCTGGCAACGGGATGATGGCACGGTTGCGGCCTGGTATCCCTCCGCCTTCATCAGCCTCCTCACCGGGCAACGCCTCTATACCAACAACGTTCTCACCGCTACGGGTGCCTGGGAGTTACGGGCCGCGGGCGACATAGATGGCGATGGCATCGCGGACCTTCTCTGGCAGACGGCGGCGGGCGACACCGGCGGCTGGTTCATGCGCACCAACGGCACGGCCCGCGCCGCCAACTTCTGGTGGAACACCGGTGTGTGGCGGCTCTCCGGCGCCGCCCGCAAACGGTGACAGCGGAATTTTCCAAGCCTTGGAAAAACTGTGTCCGCAGGTTTCCCAGCCTTGGAAAAGGCTGCGGCGTTGCATGGCGGCGGGGCCTCCGCTATGCTCCCGCGCCGTCCACGGGAACCCAACATGGCTTTGCGCATTCACAACACGCTGACGCGGTCGGTCGAGGAGTTACAGCCGGCGGAACCGGGGCACGTCCGCATGTACACGTGCGGGCCCACGGTCTATAACTTCGCGCACATCGGCAATTTCCGCGCCTACCTGTTCGAGGACCTGCTGCGGCGCTACCTGAAGTTCCGCGGCTTCCGCGTGACGCAGGTGATGAACCTGACGGACGTGGACGACAAGACGATCCGCTCCTCGCGCGAGCAGGGCCTGCCGCTCAAGGAGTTTACGCGGAAGTACATCGAGGCGTTCTTCAGCGACCTCGCCGTGTTGCGCGTCGAGCGCGCGGAGCACTACCCGGCGGCGACCGATCACGTGCCGGAGATGATCGCGCTGATCCAGACGCTGCTGGACAAGGGCATCGCGTATCAGTCGGAGGATCGCTCGATCTATTTCAGCATCGCCAGGTTTCCGGGGTACGGGAAGCTGGCGCACCTGGACATGAGCGGGCTGCGCTCCGGCGCGCGCGTGGCGCAGGACGAGTACGAGAAGGAAAGCGCCGCCGACTTCGCGCTCTGGAAGGCGTGGGACGAGAAGGATGGCGACGTGGTCTGGGACGCGCCGTGGGGCCGCGGCCGGCCGGGCTGGCACATCGAGTGCAGCGCGATGAGCTCGAAATATCTCGGCGTCAGTTTTGACCTGCACACCGGCGGCGTGGACAACATCTTCCCGCATCACGAGGACGAGATTGCACAGAGCGAGGCCGCGAGCGGGCAGCCGTTCGTCAAATACTGGATGCACTGCGCGCACCTGGTGGTGGATGGCAAGAAGATGTCCAAGAGCCTCGGCAATTTCTTCACGCTGCGCGACCTGCTGGCGAAGGGCTACACCGGCCGCGAAATCCGTTATGAGCTGATCGCGACGCATTACCGCCAGAGCCTGAACTTCACGTTCGAGGCGCTGGAGGCGGCGCGCGCGGCGTTGAGCCGGCTCGATGAGTTTGGCGACCGGCTGCGTACGTTGGCCGGAAGCGTGGCCCCCGCGGCAGAGTGGCCGGCGTGGGCGCAGCAGGCGCTCTCCGCGTTCACCGCGGCGCTCGATGACGATCTGAACATTTCCGCCGCGCTGGCCGCGCTGTTCGACATGATCACCGCCGGCAACCGCGCGATGAACGAGCGGACGCTCGACGCCGCCGGCGCGGCCGCGGTGCTCGGCTTGCTTGAACGCTTCGACAGCGTTTTGGGATTCATCAAGCCTGAGGCGCAGGCGGCCGATGCCGCGGCGCTCGCGCTGCTGGAGCAGCGGCAGGCGGCGCGCCAGGCGAAGAACTGGCCGGAGTCCGACCGCTTGCGCGATGAGTTGAAGCGGCGCGGGTGGGTGATCCAGGATACGCCGCAGGGACCGAAGCTGAAGAAAGCTTAGCGGAGTTTTCCAAGGGTTGGAAAAAATTACGCCGGATTTTCCAAGCCTTGGAAAAGTACGATTAGGATTAGGAATTAAGATTAAGACAAAGATTTATGGCGCGTGACAAATGACGAATGACAAGGGACGCATGACAGCTCGCGGAAAATTCATCACGTTCGAGGGGCCGGAGGGCGGCGGCAAGACGACGCACGCGCGGCGGCTGGTGGAGCAGTTGCAGGCGGCGGGCCGGCAGGTGCTGTACACCCGCGAGCCGGGTGGCACGCCGACCGGCGAGGCGATCCGCGACATCCTGCAACACGACAAGGCGGGTGAAGCGCCATGCAGCGAAACCGAAGTCCTGCTCTTCGCCGCCAGCCGCGCGCAGCTTGTCCGGCACGTCATCATCCCGGCCTTGGAGCGCGGCGCGTGGGTGGTGTGCGATCGCTTTGCCGATTCGACCACCGCCTATCAGGGCTATGGCCGCGGCTTCCCTGTGGAGCAGATGATCGCGATCAACGAGTTCGCCATCAACGGCGCACAGCCCGACCTGACGCTCTTGCTCGACCTGCCGGTGAGCGACGGCTTTGCGCGCCTGCAACAACGGGGCGGGCAGAAGGACCGCATCGAGCGCGAGGCGCTGGAGTTTCACGAGCGCGTCCGCGCCGGCTATCTGGCCATGGCGCAACGCTGGCCGGAGCGGTTCCGCGTGGTGGATGTGCGCCGCCCGGTCGAGGAAGTCACGGCCGAAATCTGGAACCTGGTGGAACGTGTCAGCCGCTGATTCAGTCGCCGCCGCCGTCGCGCAACTACGGCAGAGCCTGGCCGCCGGCCGCCTCGCGCACGGCTACCTTGTTCACGGCCCGGTGCGCACCGCGGGCTGCCGGTTGCTCGCCGACTTTCTGCCGACGCTTTTCTGCCAGGCGCAGGACAAGCCCTGTGGCGAGTGCGCCGAGTGCCGGCGTGTGGCGGCGCACGAACATCCCGACATCCTCACGCTGGAGCCGGAGAGCAAGGCGCGGATGATCACCATCGGCGAGGATGAGAACGAGGGCATCCGCAAGGTTGTCCGCTTCATTTCCCTGACGCCGTTCATCGGGCCGTGGAAAGTGTGCGTGATCCTGGATGCCGACCGGATGAACGCGGCGGCGGCGAATGCGCTGCTCAAGACGCTGGAGGAGCCGCCGCCCGCGAGCCTGCTGTTCCTGCTGGCCGAGTCGCCGCAGTCGTTGCCGCCGACCGTGATCTCGCGCTGCCAGCGCCTCGCCCTTGGCGCGGAGGAAGGCGGGGGCGACGAGCCGTGGCGCGCGCCGCTGCTGGAATGGCTGCGCGCGGGGCCGGCCTCCGATCCGCTGCTGCAAAGCGTACGCGCCGGGCAACTGGGCGCGATCCTCGATGCCGAGCGCGAGCGCGTGGCCGAGGCCGAGGAAGAGGCCGCCAAGGATGAAGGCCAAGACAAGCTGGTGATCGCCGCGCGTGTCGGCGCGCGCTATCGCGCCGTCCGCGCCACCCTGCTCAAGGCGCTGCTGCTCTGGCATCGCGATGTGCTGCTGCGCGTGCTGGGGGTGGAGACCGGCGGCTTCCACTACGCCGCCGAGGCCGCCGCGCAGCAGCGGCAGGCCGCCGGCCTGACGCCCGCCAGCGCGCTCGCCGATGTGCGGCGGCTCGAAAAACTCGTGCAGCGCCTGGACCAGTTCCCCGAGGCCAGCGAGTCCGCGCTGCTCGGCGCCGGGTTGCCGCAGCGCGCGAAGTAGGCGCGCGCCGCCGGCCCAGAAATTATTTTGCATCCCGCGTGCCTTTGCCTTATGAATACCGCTGTTCCACAGAGGGCTGGTATTTATGATCAATGCAGCAGCGGTCATCATGGGTGGCGGACAGGGCAAGCGGTTGCAACCTCTCACGCGCGACCGCGCCAAGCCGGCGGTGCCGATCGGAGGCCGCTACCGCCTCGTGGATATCCCGATCAGCAACTGCATCAACAGCGACATCCGCAAGATTTTCCTGCTGACCCAGTTCAACAGCGTCTCGTTGCACCAGCATGTCACCGGTACCTACCGCTTCGACCAGTTCAGCGAGGGCTTCGTCCGCATCCTCGCCGCGCAGCAGACGCCCGGTTCCGAGACGTGGTTCCAGGGCACCGCCGACGCCGTGCGCCAGGGCTTGCGTTACCTGCTGGATGTCGGGCCGGATTTCGTCGTCGTCCTCTCCGGCGACCAGCTCTATCGCCTCGACATCGCCGACCTGATCAGCCAGCACATCAAGGCCGGGGCCGAGGTGACGATTGCGGCCAAGCCGGTGAGCCGCGCCGAGGCCGGCGCGCTCGGCATCCTGCAGGCCGACACCAGCCAGCGGATTGTCAAATTCGTCGAGAAGCCCGGCCACTCGCCGGTGCTCGATGAGTTCCGCGCGCCGATGTACAAGGACGAGCGCTTCCTTGCGAGCATGGGTATCTACGTTTTCAACATCAAGGTGCTCGAACAACTCCTCGACAACGACAAACTCGACTTCGGCAAGGAAATCATCCCCGGCTCCATCCACACCCACAAGGTCAACGCCTATCTGTTCGACGGTTACTGGAAGGACATCGGCACCATCTATTCCTTCTGGGAGGAGAATCTCCACTTCACCGACCGCGTTCCGGAGTTCAACTTCTACGACCAGAGGGCGCCGATCTACACCCGCATGCGCTACCTGCCGCCCTCGAAGATCAACTGCTGCGACCTGAACCAGAGCCTGCTCGCCGAGGGTTGCATCATCTCCGGCCACCGCATCCTGCACTCCATCATCGGCCAGCGCGCGGTCGTCGGCGAGGGCACCGTGATCGAGCACAGCTATATCATGGGCTCCGATTTCTACGGCACCGAGCAGCAGCACGCCGACCGGCCCGCGCCCGGCATCGGCCGCGACTGCTTCATCCGCAACGCCATCGTGGACAAGAACGCGCACATTGGCGACGGCGCCTACTTGAGCCCCGAAGGCAAGCCGAAGGACAGCGAAGGCCCCAACTACCTGATTCGCGACGGCATCCTCTGCATCCCCAAGAACACCGTCGTCCCGGCCGGCACGCGGATTTGAGCGGCGCCCCCGCGGCGTTTTCCAGGGATTGGAAACCCGCGCGGCGTTTTTTCCAAGACTTGGAAAAACCGGGCGATTATTCTTCCAGGGCTTGGAAAATTGGCTGGCGTTTTTTCCAAACCTTGGAACAATGCGCGCACTGTACGCCAACGGGTTCCGCGGCGTGCGGTTAGGAAGCCGAACGCCATGTCAAACAAGGCAGATATCCGCGAGGTGGCCAACCTGTTCAACCTGCCCGGCGCCTTTGTGGCCGCCATCCCCTACGGCAGCGGCCATATCAACGACACCTTCCGCGTCACGATGCTGGACCACGACAAGGACGTGCGCTACATCATCCAGTGGATCAACCACCACGTCTTCACCCAGCCGGTGGCGCTGATGGCGAACGTGGACCGTGTCACCCGGCACCTGCACAAGAAACTGCAGGCGGCGGGGATTTCGGACACGAGCCGGCGCGCGCTCTCGCTGGTGCCGGCGCGCAGCGGCGCGAACCACATCGTGGACGCGGGCGGCAATACCTGGCGCTGTTTCAAGGCGATCGAGGGCGCGCGTTCCTACGACCAGATCGAGCATCCGCGGCAGGCCTATGAGGCCGCGCGGGCGTTCGGCGAGTTCCAGAAACTGCTTTCCGACCTGCCGGCGCCGCGCCTGCTCGATACCATCCCGAACTTCCATCACACGCGTTGCCGCTTCGACGCGCTGCGCGACGCCATCCAGCAGGATATCGCGCACCGCGCCGCGCCGGCGCAGCCGGAGATCGAGTTCGCGCTCGCCCGCGAGGCGATGGTGGATGTGCTGCTCGATGCCCACGCGCGCGGCGAGATCCCGGAGCGCGTCACGCATAACGACACGAAGCTCAACAACGTCCTGATTGATGACGCGACCGGCGAGGGCGTCTGCGTGATTGACCTCGATACGGTCATGCCCGGCCTGACGCTCTATGATTTTGGCGACCTGTGCCGCACGGCGACGTGCCCGACGGCGGAGGACGAGAAGGACCTGGCGAAGGTCGAGATGCTGCCGGAGATGTTCGAGGCGCTGGTGCGCGGCTACCTGGCCTCGGCCGGCGGGTTCCTGTGCCCGGCGGAGCGCGCGCAACTGGTCTTCTCGGCGCGGTTGATCACCTTCGAGATCGGCATCCGCTTCCTCGCCGACTATCTGCAAGGCGATAGCTACTTCAAGACGCACCGGCCTGGCCACAACCTCGACCGGGCGCGCGTGCAGTTCAAAATGGTGGCCTCGTTCGAGCAGAACGAGCAGCGGATGGACGGGATCGTCCGCGCCGCCGGCTGACCGAGAAAGGGTAGGGCCATGAAACTCCACAGGCTGATGTTGGTTGCGTTGTGCGCGTGTGCGCCCGCGTTCGGACTGGCGCAGGTGACCGCGCCGGAGGCCGTCGGCGGTCTGCCGGCGCTCAAGCGGCAGTACGAGGCCGCCATCAAGGAGGCCCAGCAGCGCGGCCGCGAAAATTTCCAGGCTGCGCAGCAGAAATACCTGACGGCCATGGAGGCGCTAGAGAACGATCTACAGGATGCCGGCCAGTTGCAGGGGCTGATCACCCTGCGCGAGGAAAAGCGGCGCTTTGCGCAGGACAACGACATCCCCAAGAACGCGATCGTTGGCGAACCGGACGGGCTGCGGCAGTTGCAGACCACCTCGCGCAACCGTATCCAAGCCGACCGCCGCGAGCAGGCCCAGCAGATCGTGGCGGTCAGCGCCAAGTATATGCGCGAGCTCTCGGCCCTGCAGAAGGCGCTGACCGCCAAGGGTGATTCCGCCGCCGTGGGCGAGGTGCTCGCGGAGAAGGATGCCTTGCTCGACAACAACGTGGTGCGCGAGTCTCTGGTCGTCGTGCGTTCGGTCAAGGGCGGCGGCGATGCCGAGGTCAGCAGCGCCAGCGATGCGCCGACCGGGACGAAGACCGCCGCGACCGAGCCGCCCAAGTACCGGTTCTATACGCCGGGCAAGGAACCGGCGGTCGCCTCGCAGTCCCTGCGGTCCCTGCACATGGTCGCCCCCAACGCGGAGCAAACGGCCAATTCGGTCAATTATCAGTTCGGGGTCAGTGTGTATCAGCGTCCGATCGAGGGGGACAAAAAGAACTTCGCCGTGATTCCGCGCCTGACCTTGGCCGCCAAGGGCAAGGACGTGCCGGTGGACAGCCGGCTGGTGCTGGACTACTTCAGCCACGGCGCGGGCGCCACCAGCGGCTACAAGCGGGAAAGCACCGAGACCATTCCGCAAAACAAGATCGGCCGCGGCATGGCCATCGTCATGGACGCCGCGGGCATCGCCATGCCGGTGACGCCGCCGCGGCAGGGCAAGAAGACCGAGAAAGCCGAGAAGGAATTCTACGGCCTGGTCATCAGCCTCTACAGCCATGAGGGCAAACTGCTTTTCCAGCAATGCTCGCCCTCGGCCCTGATCAAGGAATGTGGTGCGGAGCCCGCCGCCGGCAAGAACTCCTTGCCCTGACGCCGTTCCTGCCCCGTTCCGCCGCTTGTTCATTTTATATTGAACAAAATGAAGGGGCGCGTATACTCCGGCCGCGCGTCAGCACAGCAACCATGACACCCGTGACTCCAACGGCAGATGACCGGGCGCTGGCCGAGACGGAAAAAACCGTCATCGAGTTGTTCGTGCGCCTGTCGCAGGTGATCGGCCTGCAGCGCTCCGTCGGGGAGATCTATGGCCTCCTCTACGCCTCGGAACACCCCCTCACGATGGATGAACTCACGCACCGGCTGCGCATCAGCAAAGGCTCGGCCAGCCAGGGGCTCAAGCTGTTGCGCTCCTTCGGCGCGGTGCGCTCCGAATATGTCCACGGCGACCGGCGCGACCATTACGTGGCCGAGGTCGAGGTGCGGCACCTGCTCGGCGGCTTCCTGCGCGAGCGGATGCAGCCGCACCTGGCGTGGGGCGAGTCGC
>CAISWQ010000022.1 GCA_903889245.1 uncultured Lentisphaerota bacterium
CGCACGTGGAAGCAAGCGCAGCAGATCACCCGCAACAGCAAACTGAATCACAACTACGCGCGCCGCCCGCTCAACGCACACGATCCGTTCTTCGCGTTCTGGGCCGACGGCAACCCGGACAAGATGTCGGAGTCGCGCCTGTTCTTCTGCGATTCCACTGGCAAACACGTCCGCCAATTGCCCTACGACATGACCGGCGAGACGGCCACACCGACGCTGACAAAATAGCCCCTGTACCTTTGCCGCGAATGGCCGATTTGCGGTAAGGCCATGTCAGGCAGGGACGGTGCGCCGCGCCGTCCGCCAGATAACCCGCCACAAACAAAACGGCGCGCACGGCGTGCGCGCCCTACCCTGCGGGCCGTTGGGGTTATTCCGCACTCACAATTTACCCGGCTTCGGGAAGAAATCGCCGAGGGTCGGCTTGGGCATTTTTGTTTTGAGGCTGGCGCTGGAACGGTGCAGGGATTTTTCGGCGCCGGCCAGCAGCACCAGGAAATCAGTGCAGCTCATCGTGGTCACGCCGGCAGCTTCCACGGTCTCGCGCTCGGCGCGGTCGGAAGTGACCACGAGCAGCTCGCCCGGCCGCGGCGTCGCATGCGCGAGCCGCTCGATGATGGAGTCGGCAGTCTCGCTGGTGGAGGAGAACACCACCTCGATCGGGCTCGGCGCCTGCGGACCGCGCTGGCCGATATAGCCCGCGCCATCGAACACCACGGTGATGCGCCCGGCGAGCGCCGTACCGGCCGCGCCCAGTCGGCTGACGAGTTGTTCGCGTGCGGCGGCCATACCGCGCGGCCCGGCCGACGCAAACTTTTCGTCGTGGTGCAGCAGGCTGTAGCCATCGATGATGATCCAGTTGGCGTTCATGGCGCGACGTCAGGCCGGCAGCTTGCCGCGCAGCGTCGGCCGCTGGTTGCCGCCGATGCTGGCGCGGATATCGATGCTCACGACATCGCCCTCGAAACGGCAGGAGACGGTGTCGTGGTGCGGCGTCTCGTAGTAGCGCAGCAGGACTTCGAGTGTGTTGGCATCCTTCCACGCGGCGCTGGCGGCGACCTTCGCAGGCGTACCGGGCTTGGGCGCGCCGCCGGAGATCAGCCGCGGCGGCAGGCCGGGCAGCGCGATCTCGCCGCGCTGCCAGCTTCCGCCGACGGCGGCGAGGCGGTGAGTTCTCCGCCCTTCACGAAACGCGATTTCGCAATCGTTTCTGCCGAAGTCAAAGACGACGCTCTCCAACCCGAGGCTGTTGGCTTCAAGTTGGAATCGTCGGCCGGAAATGCTTCGGGCAAAGTCCACGTCGCGTGTGGACCTGCGGACTACAGGGGCACCTTCACCGGCCAGCGGCAGCGCCAGCGAAGCCAGCGTCTGCTGCAGGCGCGCGTGGGTCGCGGCATCCGGCGGCAGCGGGCGCGGCGACATCGCCGGCAACAGGTGATCCCAGACGAGATCCAGTTCGCTCTGCATGTTGCCGGTCTCGGCGTGAATCGCGACAACCGCGTCCTGCTCCGGCAGGACGACCATGAACTGGCCGAACGCGCCATCGCCGCGGAACGCGTTGTGACGGCAGCGCCAGAACTGGTAGCAGTAGCCCTGCAGCCAGTCGTTCTTCTCGTTCGGCCGGCCGGGCTTGGCGGGTAGCGGTTGCTGGATTTTCTTCGTCGTCGCTTCCTCGATCCACGCGGCGGGCAACAGTTGCCGCCCCTGCCATACGCCCTGCTGCAGATAAAGCTGGCCGAACTTCGCGAGCGCCTCGGTCGGCACGCTCAAGCCCCAGCCACCGGTATTGATGCCACGCGGGCAAACTTCCCACCTCGCGCCGCGGATGCCGAGCGGTTGGAACAGGCGCGGCGTCAGGTAGTCGAGGATGCGCTGGCCGGTGAGTTTCTGGACGATGGCCGAGCACATGTAGGTGGCGCCGCTGTTATACATGAACGTGCTGCCCGGCGCGTGGCTGATGGGCGCGGCGAGGAAACTGCGCACCCAGTTCTCCTCCTTCACCATGTCGTGCGTCGGCTCCTTCGTGTTGCCGACCGCCATCGAGAGCAGATCGCGCACGCGCAGCGCCGCGAGATTTTCATCAACCTGCGCGGGCAGATCATCGGGAAAAAACTTGAGCACCTGGTCGTTGACCGTGAGGCGGCCCTCGGCGACGGCAAAGCCGACCGCGGTCGAGGTAAAGCTCTTGCTGAGCGAGTAGAGCGTGTGATTGAACTGCGGGCCGTAGGGCTGCCACCAGCCCTCGGCGACGACGCGGCCGTGGCGCGCCAGCATGAAACCGTGCAGCTCGTGCTTCGCCTGTGCCGCCGCGGCGAGGAATGCGAGGATGCCCGCGGAGGAAACGCCCTCGGCCTCCGGCGTACTGCGCGGCAGTGGCTCCACGCCCACCGCGGGGCGCAGCAACTGGCAACCAGCCAGGCCCAGGCCGGCCGCGCCGAGTCCAACATGCGTGAGAAATTGTCTGCGGGTTGAATGCATGGCGCGCAGCTTCGGCGATTGCCGCGCGGAACGCAAGCCCCGGCGTGGAAGGGCAGAGGTCCGGCGTCAGAAATCAGACGTCAGCTTCCCAAGCCTGGAAAAAACAGCACGTAAATTCCCAATCCCTGGAAACCGGCCTGTGCACACTTTGCAAAGTGTGCACATAAAAAAAAAAGGGGGGGGGGTCAGGGCTCGTCGTCGGGCTTCAGGTCGGTGCGGGTCGAGCCGCGGCGTTGCCACGGGGGCGGACTGACGGTGACGTTGTTATCCAGCGGTTCGCTGGGCGGCGGCGCGGGGCGGCGCGGGCGCATATTGCTCCAGAACCACTGGAAGATCGGCGGCGGGCGGTGACTCATCTCCTGCATCAACACCTGCCGGTATTCAGAGGCCGCAGAGATGTAGATGAACACGGCGATGATGACGAGCATGAGGTTGGAAGGGACGACACCCGGCAGGCCGAAGAGACCGACGAGTCCGAACAGAAGCGCGCAGATTTTACCGAGCTTGGCGGCGATGCGCGTGGCCTCGAGGCGGCCTTTCCGGCGCGTGAGCAGCGCGCGCAGGATGCGGCCGCCATCCATCGGGAACGCGGGCAGCAGATTGAAGAGGCAGAGCGAGAGATTGATGTAGCCGAGCAGCAGGCAGAAGTCGGCGAACTCGCGGGAGCCGAGCAGGGTCTCGCCGTAGCCGAGCGCAAAGAGGCCGCCGAAGAGCGCGAGGCTGACGAGCGGACCGGCGATGGCCACAGCGAACTCGTCGCGCGGTTTTTCCGGGATGCGCACAAGCTGCGCGATGCCGCCGATGGGCAGCAGGAGGATGTCGCGCACCGGGAAGCCCTTGGCGATGGCGACCAGCGAGTGGCCGAACTCGTGCAGCGCGACGCTGGCGAACAGCACCACGGCCGCGAGCAGGCCCCAGAGGAGCGGGCTGCTGGTGAAGGCGTCGGCAAAATTATAGGCGAGGAAGGGCAGCAAAATGATCAGCGTGAAGTGCACGCGGATCGGGATGCCCCGCACTCTCGCAATCTGATAGGCGCTGCTGAACATGATGGAGCCGCGGGAAAGTACGGTGCGCCCGCGCAGATTGCCACAATAAAAGGTTGTCACCGCCGCAGCCGCCACGTATCAGTTGCCGCGTCACGTTTGAGCTGCAAAGGAGCCGATGATGAAACGTCTGGGTCTGCTGTTTGTGCTGGCGTGGTCCGCCACCGCCGGCGTCGCCGCCGAAACCGTCCGCTTCCAGGCCGCGCGCCCTGTGTGGCCCGAAGGGCGCGAGACCGAGCGCAACCTGCTCGTCGGTTTCCGCGCGGTCGTCACCGCGCCTGCCACGCAGCCGGCCGTCCTGCGACTAGCGGCCTGCACGGTCTATCGCGTCTTCCTCAACGGCGCGTTTGTGGGCCACGGCCCGGCGGTCGTGGGCCACGGTTTCTACCGCGTGGACGAATGGCCGCTGGCGCTGAAGGCCGGCGCGAACGTCGTCGCCATCGAGGTCGCCGGCTACAACGCGAACAGCTTCTACCTGCTCGACCAGCCTTCATTCTTACAGGCCGAGGTTGTCGCCGGGGAGCAGGTGCTCGCCGCGACCGGTGGCGCCGGCTTCGAGGTCGCCATCCTGCCGGAGCGCGTGCAGAAGGCGCAGCGCTACAGCTTCCAGCGGCCGTTCGCCGAAATCTGGCGGCTCGCGCCGGGCTTTGATAATTGGCACAGCGATCCAGCGGCCGTGCTCAAGAAGACGGCCTGCGCCGTCGTCGGCGAGAAAGCGCTGCTGCCGCGCCGCGTGCCGTATCCGACTTTTGCACTGCGCCAGCCCGTGGCGCACGTCGCCGCCGGCACCGTGGCCAAGGGCGAGCCGCCGAAGAAGCCGTGGAAGGATCGCTCGCTCGTCAACATCGGCCCGAAGCTGGGCGGTTATCCCGAAAAAGAACTGGAGCAGGTGCCCACGCTTGAATTACAGGCGGTGCGGAACGTCACCTCCGGCCCGGCCACACCGGAAATCGCGCTGAAGCAGAACGCGTTTCACACGGTGGACTTTGGCGTCAACCTGACGGGCTTCCTCGGCGCGACGCTCAACGTCAGCGCCAAGACGCGGCTGTTCCTGACCTTCGACGAAATCCTCTCGAACAACGACGTGGACTTCAAGCGGCTCGGTTGCTGCAATATCATCCTCTATGAACTGGAGCCGGGTAACTACCGCGTCGAGTCATTCGAGCCCTACACGCTGCGCTACCTCAAGCTGACTGTGCTCGAGGGCGACTGCACGGTGAGCCAGCTCCACCTGCGCGAGTACGTCAATCCGCACGCGATGCGGGCGCGGTTTGCCACGAGCGACGCGCGGTTCAACCGCATCTTCGAGGCCGCGCGCCAGACGTTCCAGCAGAACGCGGTGGATGTGTTTATGGACTGCCCCTCGCGGGAGCGGGCGGGCTGGCTGTGCGACAGTTTCTTCACCGCGCGCGTCGCGCTCGACCTGTGCGGCGAAACGACGGTCGAGAAGAATTTCTACGAGAACTTCCTGCTGCCGGCGAAGTTCCCGCACTTGCCGGAGGGGATGCTGCCGATGTGCTATCCGAGCGACCACAACGACGGCGTCTACATCCCGAACTGGGCGATGTGGTTCGTCGTGCAACTGGAGGAATATGCGGCGCGCAGCGGCGACCGCGAGCTGGTGCAGGCACTCCGGCCGCGCGTGCTCAAACTGCTGGAGTTCTTCAAGCCATTTGAAAACAGCGACGGCCTGCTGGAGAAGCTGCCGAGCTGGGTGTTCGTCGAGTGGTCCAAGGCGAACAGCTTCGTGCAGGACGTGAACTATCCATCGAACATGCTCTACACGCGCGTGCTCGAGGTGGCCGCGCGGCTCTACGAACTGCCGGCGCTGGCGCAAAAGGCCGCGCGGCTGCGCGCGACGATCCTCAAGCAGTCGTTCGACGGCGAGTTCTTCGTGGACAACGCCAAGCGCGTGGACGGCAAGCTGCAGGTGACGCGCAACCGCACCGAGGTCTGCCAGTACTTCGCGTTCTTCTTCGAGTTCGCCACGCCGCAATCACAGCCCAAACTCTGGGACGTGCTGACCAAGGATTTCGGTCCGCAGCGCAAGCAGACGAAGAAATTCCCGGAGGTCCATCCGGCGAACGCTTTCATCGGCAACCAGCTCCGCTTCGAACTGCTCTCGCGCGCTGGCCTCGCGCCACAGATTCTCGACGAGGCGCTCGGCTACTGGCTCTTCATGGCCGACCGCACCGGCACGCTCTGGGAGCACGACTCGCCGCAGGCGAGTTGTAACCACGGCTTCGCCTCGCATGCGGCGCACGTCTTCCTGCGCGACGTGCTCGGCCTCTACCAGGTGGACGCGTTCCGCAAGCAGATCCAATTGCGCCTCGGCGATCTCCCGCTCGAGTGGTGCGAGGGCGCGGTGCCGACGCCCAGCGGCGCGATTCACATGCGCTGGTGGAAGGAAGGCACAAAACTTTGCTACAGCCTGCAAGCCCCCGAAACCTACCAGGTCACCGTGGTCAACCTTAGCGGCAAGGAATTGGTCCACAAATGAGCGGCCACCGACTTTTCTGACAAAATGGTTTGTCAAACCGCGCCCGGCAACGTATCTATCCATACCATGTTTTGCCATCCAGTAGAGCCGGTGAGAGGGATTGAGGCGACGTGAAGCTTTCGCTCATCATCCCCGCCTATAACGAGGAGCAACGGCTGCGGCCAGCCTTGGCGGAGTATCTCGGTTTCTTCCTACCCCGTTATGTCAACGAGATTGAATTCCTAATCGTAGTCAACGGCTCGACCGACCACACCGAACAAGTCGCACGTGACATCGCCAACGACGACCCGCGCATCCGCGTCATCGTCGAACCCAAGCGCGTCGGCAAAGGTGGTGCCGTGCGACTGGGCTTCGAGGCGGCGCGCGGCGACCTGATTGGCTTCGTGGATGCCGACGGTTCCACGCCACCGGCCGCGTTTCAGGATCTCGTTGATAAAATTGGTGACGCTGGTGCGATCATCGCCAGCCGCTGGCACCGCGATTCCAAGATTACGCCGCAACCGCTCTCGCGGCGCATCGCCTCGCGCCTCTTCAACTGGTGGGTACGCCTGCTGTTCCACCTGCCGATCACCGACACGCAGTGCGGCGCAAAAGTTTTCACCGCGCCGGCAGTCCGCGCAGCCCTACCACATCTGGGCACGACGCAGTGGGCCTTCGATGTGGACCTGCTGTTCCAGTTGCGCCGCGCCGGTTACCAGATCAAGGAAATCGCGACCGTCTGGCACGACAAAGCCGGCTCGCGCCTGCACGTCATGACCGCCTCGCTGGAGATGTTCGCCGCGCTCATCCGGCTACGGCTGCTCTACTCGCCTTTCAAGTGGGTGGTCCCGCTGGTCAACCGCACCATCGGCCGTTTCATGCCGTGGGACGAGCGCCGCGGCCGCAAGCTGTGAACCCCAAGCCGTCTAACGATACGTCATATGACGATACACGGACGCCTGCGGACGCGACCGTGATGGGACGTAACTGGTGGCGGATGGCGACGGCGCGACAGGCGTAAGATCACGCACAATGGCAACGAATATGTTGCGGCGCCGCTGGAGTCCTTGCATGACATGCTGCGTCCGCACGGTGACGCCGCCGCTGGCCTTGAAGACCACATCGAATTCCTTAAGATCCGGAGGGCAGGGCACGCGCGCCACCTGCAAGTGTTGCGGCAGCGTTTCCCAACGGCGCACATCCGGATCCTCCAGTGCCATCAAGGCGGAAAACACCAGGTCGCCCAACCCGCTGTGTTGTTGCTCGGCCCAGGCGGCCAGCGCCGCACGCAGGCCGATACGGATGCCCGTCTTGATGGCATTGACAAGCGCCTGTTTCTCGGCCGTCTGGCGCGCGAGTTCACCCGTATCCGTCAGCAGCTGGCTGCGCCCCAACAGCTTCCCCTGGTGCCGGAGCTCGGCATACAGCGGCCTGGAAAAGGAACGCACCAACGCAGGATCGGCGTCACCCGGAGGGGCCCGGCCGGTCAGCACGAGGCAGACCAGTTCCGCCGTATTGGAACCACCCGCCACCGGCTGGAGGGGTGACAACAACGAAACCTCGGTGTTCTTCGTCGCATTGGTTACCACCAGTGGCTTGGCGCTGAAGCGGCCGGACAGCGGGTCAATGGCGACCGTCTTCGCCAGCTCACCTGCCCGCCGGTATTGGATGGCCGCGTTGGAGTCGTCATCAATCAGAGCGAGGCACAACCCGGCGACATAGCGCGAGTAGGCGTCCTCGGGATAGTCGCCGCGGTGGTCGGGTTCAAGCGAGCGAATGGCGCGGCGCGCCCCGACAGCGGCATTGTCCCAATCGCCCTGCGCGAGATAGTTGTGCGCGTTGAAAATTTCGAGCAAGGTGCGCTCATAGGGCGCACCGCGGAAGTCCTGCACACTGTCGTTGATGACGAAGCTGGCCGCCCCCTTGGAGACGCTGACGGTCCACAGCCGCTCGATCTCGTCAGACGCGGCGATGTAGTCGCGGCTGCTGGCGGCGTAGTCGCCACGCTGCTGACGGATTGTCCCGCGCTCCATCAGGAATAAAACCTTGTCCTTGGGACGCGGGACGACGTTGGTCAGCGAGGCCTCGGCCTGCGGAAGGCGGCCAGCATAGAAATTCTGGCGGGCGCCGGCGAGCGGCGTGGAGCAGCCGGAAAGCAGCGGCGGCAGCAGCGCCGCCGCGAGCAGCGCGGGGCGCGCGACCGCCATGGCGCGCCGGAGAATGCCCGCCATGGGATTACCATCCGATCAGCGGGATGCTCGCCTTGCGCGCGAATTCCTTCTCCTGCGTCCAGACGATCTCGCTGGTCTCCAGGTCGTTGATCTCGAGCGTGAGCTTGTAATACTTGTACTCCTGCTTCGAGATGCGCACCTGGCGCGGCGAGGACTGATCCATCTCGGTGAAGGAGCCGCTGATCATGTACTTCGCGCCGAGCTGGCGCCCGACGCGCGTCTGCGTCTCCGGCGTCGCGTTCGCGGCCTGGTAGCCCTGCTCCTTGAGCAGGTCGTCGCGGCGCGTCTCATTAATGAACCGGGCCTTGCCGGACTGGAGCAGCAGCGTGCGCAGGCGGTCGCTCAAATTCTTCATGTCGGCAAACTGCTTCGTCCGGTTCTGGATGCCGGCGATCATGATGATCGGCGGCTGCGTCGCATCCTTGAGGAACCTGCTCGCCAAGATGTCGTTGGCGAGCCCCTCAGTCACGTTGCGCATGTCGGTGTAGTCATAGTCCGCATCCACATGCTGCTTCTGGTTCACATCCAGTTCCGTCACCGACGCGCGGAACATGGCGCAGCCGCTGCCCACGAACAGCAAGGCGCAGCCGGCGAGGGGCGCGAGCTTCTGCGAAAGGCTTTGCTTCATGTTGGTTCTCCTGTTGGCGGCCAGACTATAGGCCCGTTCACCCAGCCGTTCAAGCCTGCTGCTGCGTTCCAAGGCCTGGGGAAAAAAACCGTGGATTCCCCCAACCCTTGGGGAAGCCCCCGCCCACCCTTCCAAGCCTTGAACGGCGTGCTTTTATTACGTTGAGCCACCGCGCGGCTTCAGGTACAACCGCCGCCATATGTGCGCGGTGCCCATCAAATTTGGCGGCTTCTGCGATTTGCAGGTCAACGGCTTTGCCGGTGTGGACTTCAACGATCCGCAGACGACGCCGGAGGCCGTGCAGTGCGCTCTGGCTGCGCTGCGGGCGACCGGCGTGACGCGTCTGCTGCCGACGCTCATCACCAGCCCGTTTGAGAGCTTTTCCGCCTGTGCCCGTGTGCTGACCGGGCTCGGCGCGCCCGCCATCGCGGGGCTGCACATGGAAGGCCCGTATATCTCGCCCGAGGACGGGCCGCGCGGCGCGCATCCACGCGCGCATGTTTGCGTGGCGTCGGTGGACGATTTCCGCAGGCGGCAGGACGCGGCTGGCGGCGCGATCCGGCTCGTCACGCTCGCGCCGGAAGTGCCGGGCGCGCTGGGGTTGATTGAATATCTTGCGGCGCAAAAAATCCTAGTCGGCATCGGTCATAGCGACGCGACGCCCGCGCAAATCCGCGACGCAGTCAAGGCCGGCGCGCGGCTCTCAACGCACCTCGGTAATGGGTGCGCGCTGACCCTGCCGCGCCATCCAAACCTGATTTGGGAGCAACTCGCCGCCGATGAATTGACGGCCTGTTTCATCATGGATGGACATCATCTACCGCCGGCGACGGCCAAGGTGATGGTGCGCGCCAAGTCGGCGTCACGCGCCATCCTCGTCACCGACGCGATGACCGCAGTGGGTTGTCCACCGGGCCGTTACAAACTGGGCAACGCGGAGGTCGAGTTAAGCGCCGACGGCCGCGTGGCGGCGCCGGGGGCGCAGGTGCTGGCCGGTTCCGCGCTGACCATGCCAGAGGCCGTCGCGAATACTGTGCGCTTCACCGCTCTGCCGATCAGCATGGCGCTCTCGCTGGCGTCCACTTTGCCCGCTGCGTTGCTCGGCCTGCCACCCGCCGGTTGCGTCACCGCCGACTGGGACGCCCAGGCGGGCCTCTTGCAGATCACCTCCGTGAAAGACACCTGATGCACAAACCGCCCATTCCACATCTGCGCTGGTGGATCGCCGGCCTGCTCTGCCTCGCCTCGGCGTTGAACTACCTCGACCGCCAGACGCTCTCGGTGCTGATCGGCACGATCAAGGAAGACCTGCATCTGGACAGCGCCGATTACGGCGCCATCAACGCCTGGTTCCTCGCGAGCTACGGCATCATGTACGCGGTCAGCGGGCTGGTCATTGACCGCATCGGCACGCGACGCGGGTTCACGGTGTTCGTGTCCGGTTGGTCGCTGGCGAACATGCTGCACATTTTCGCCGCCACGGTGGGCCAGTTTTCGTTCTTCCGCTGCCTGCTCGGCGTGTTCGAGCCGGGCAGCTTCACCGGCGGCGTGCGCGCCGTCAGCGAATGGTTTCCGTTGCGCGACCGCGCGCTCGCGGTCGGCATCTTCAACGCCGGCACGGCGTTCGGCTCGATGCTGGCGGCGCCGATCGTCTCGTTCATCGCCGCCACGTTCGGCTGGCGCGCGGCGTTCCTGGTCACCGGCGCGCTCGGCTTCGTCTGGCTCGTCGCGTGGCTGCTGCTTTTCAAGCTGCCGCAGCACCATCCGCGGCTCGGCGCGGAGGAGCGCCAGTTGATCCTCGAAGGCCGGGCCGAGGAGCAGGAGCAGCCGGTCCCGCTGGGCCGCCTGCTGCGGATGCGCGAGCTGTGGGGCTGCGTCCTCGTGCGGGTGCTCACCGACCCGATCAGCTACTTCCTGCTCTTCTGGATGCCGCTTTATTTCCAGGACCGCCACGGCTTCAACCTGAAGGAGCTCGGCCTCTTCGTCTGGATCCCCTATGCGGTGGCCGCGCTCGGCAACATTTTTGGCGGCGCGCTCCCGCGCTGGCTGATCAGCCGCGGCTGGGAATTGGATCGCGCGCGCAAGTCCACGATGCTGGTCATGACCTGCCTGATGCCCGTCTGCTGCGTGCTGGCCACCCAGGTCAGCGTGCCCGCGCTCGCCTTGGCCGTGGTGGCGGGCATGACCTTCTGCCATGCGAGTTGGGGCAACATCACGCTCGCGGCGGAGGTGTTCCCCAAGAACGCCGTCGGCACCGTCACCGGCTTCGGCGGCGCGCTCGGCTCGCTGGTCAGCGCGCTTTCGCAGATCTATATCGGCCGCGTCGTCGAGGTGCTCGGCTTCACCCCGATCTTCATCGCCTGCGGTGCGCTCTATATTTTCGCCTTCCTCGTCGTCCAGTTCATGATCCGCAAGCTCGGCGTCATCCGCCAGATCGTACCGGTGACATAAGCCGCCATGTTCCGGCGGCGAAAGCGCTTGACGGGGTCGGCGACGGCGCGGATGCTCGCGCCATGAAAATTTCCCCCGCGGTGGTTTCCCTCCTCGCGTCTGCGCTGCCGCTGGCGGCGGTCGAGCCGTGCCGCCTCGAGGTGGTCGAGCGGGGCTCCGGCTGGCCGGTCCCGCTGGTCGAGCTGCGGACAACGCACGGCGTCCGGTTCGTCACCGACAACGCCGGCGTGATCGCCTGCGATCTGCCGGAGCTGATGGGCCGCGAGGTTTGGTTCGATGTGATCGGCCACGGCTATGAGCGCGAGAAGGACGGGTTCGGCTATCGCGGCGTGCGCCTGACGCCGGAGCCGGGCCAGACGCGCAAGGTCGAGGTCAAGCGCACGATCATCGCCAAGCGCATCGGTCGGCTGACCGGCGGCGGGCTGTTCGCCGAGAGCCAGAAGACAGGGCGCGAGCTGGACTGGCGCGAGTCGGGCATCGTCGGCTGCGATAGCGTGCAGAACGCCGTCTATCGCGGAAAGCTGTTCTGGGTCTGGGGCGATACGACGCTGGCGAAGTATCCGCTCGGCATCTTCAACTGCAGCGGCGCGACGACGCCGGTGCAGCCGTTCAAGACGTTCGAGCCGCCGCTGCGGCCGGACTTCGCTTATTTCTGCGACGCCGCGCACCAGCCGCGCGGCGTCGCGACGCTCACCGGCCAGGGCCCGAAGTGGCTCACCGCCTGCGTGACGTTGCCGGACAAGGGCGGGCAGCCGCATCTGGTCGCCAGCTATACCAAGATCGAAAACTTTCTCGATGTCTATGAGTGGGGTCTGTGCGCGTGGAACGACGCGACCAGCAACTTCGAGCCGCTGCGCACGCTCTGGAAGAAAGGCGACGCGGCGAAACCGCCGCCGGCGCCGGAGGGGCATCCGGTGTTCTGGAAGGATGCGCAGGGCAGGGAGTGGGTCTTGTTCGGCAATCCGCTGCCGAGGCTGCGTTGCCCCGCGACCTTCGAGGCCTGGCAGGACAGCGCGACGTGGGAGGTGCTCAAGCCGCAGGAAAAACTGGATGTGGCGGGCGGCGGCAAGCCCATCACGCCGCATACCGGCAGCATCGCGTGGAACGTGTTCCGCCAACGCTGGGTCACGGTGTTCATGGAAAAGTTCGGCAAGCCCTCGGCGTTTGGCGAGCTGTGGTATGCCGAGGCCAGTGCGCCGACCGGGCCGTGGGGGCCGGCGGTCAAAATCCTGACGCACGCGAACTACACCTTCTATAATCCGCGGCTGCACCCGGAGTTCACGCCACCGGAGTCGCCGGTGCTGTTGTTCGAGGGAACCTACACCGCGGAGTTCGCCGACCACGCCGCGCCGACGCCGCGCCACAACTACAACCAGTTCCTCTACCGCCTCGACCTCGACGACCCCGCGCTCGCGCCAGCGCAGAAGCGCTGACGGCTCCAAAGCTTGGAAATAATTCCGGAAAAATTTCCAAGGATGGGAAAATTTTCGCGCGGCTTTTCCAAGCCTTGGAAGAAAGGCGCCCCCATTTTCCAAGGCTTGGAAAATGGTCACAGCGTTTCGAGGTTGAGCGTTTTTTCGTCGAGCTTCTCGGTCGCCTTCTGGATGGCGTTGAGGAAGCGGCCGCCCATCGCGCCATCAATCACGCGATGGTCGAACGAGAAGCTCAAGTAGAGGCGGTCGCGGATAACGATCTGCTCCTCCATCACCACCGGCTGCTTGACCACCGCGCCCATGCCGAGGATCGCGACCTGCGGCTGGTTGATGATCGGCGTGCCGATGATGCTGCCGAACGCGCCGAAATTGGAGATGGTGAACGTGCCGTTCTCGACATCGGCGCGCGTCAGCTCCCGGGCGCGGGAGCGCGCGATCAGACGGTCGAGAGCCTGCGCGATTTCCGGGAAACTTTTCCGGTCGGCATGCTGGACGACCGGCACGACGAGGCTTTCGTCGGGCAGCGCGACAGCGCAGCCGATGTTGACGTCCTTCCGCAGGATCAGATTCGCGCCGGCAACCGAGGCGTTGATCGTCGGGAAGTCGTGCAGCACGCGCGAGGTGACGAAGGTCAACAGGCCGGTGTAGGTCAACTTTGCGTTGAACCGCCGCTCGAACTCGTCCTTGATACGCTCGCGCAGGCCCACGAGGTGCGTCACGTCCACCAAGTGCACCATCGTGACGTGCGCGCTGGTGTGGATGCTTTGGACCATGTGGTCGGCGATCGTGCGGCGGATGCTGGTCATCGGCACGACCTTGCCGAGTGTGGCAAGGTCCTCCTCTGCCGGGGCGTCGGTGTGCAAGGCGGCCTGGACCGTGTGCGCGCCAACGGGTCGGCGCGCGAGGAACTGCAGCAGGTCGCTCTTGGAGATGCGCCCGCCGCGGCCGGTGCCGCGGATGCTCTGCAACTCGCCCAGCGTGACACCGTTGAGCATCGCCAGCCGCATGACGTAGGGCGAGAAGCGATCGCGATCAATTTCCGGCAGGTCGTTGACCAGATTGAACTGCGTGTGGCTGGAGACCACCTCCGCCTCGCCGCCGGGGACGGCGGCGTGTGCCTTGGGCGCGGGCTCCTCCGCGGCCTCGACCTCGATGTGACCGATCACCTCGCCGGCGGCGGCGCGGTCACCAGCGTGCTTGAGGCAGGTGACGAGCGTGCCGGTCGCGGCGCACTCGACTTCGACATTGGTCTTGTCGGTCTCGATCTCCATGAGCACGTCGTCCTTCTGGACGGCGTCACCGACCTTCTTCTGCCAGGCGATGATCGTGCCCTCGGCCACGCTCTGGCCCATCTGCGGCATCACAATCGGCACGCGCTTCTTCATGTCGGCTCCTCAATACTCCAGCACTTCGACCAGCGCCTCGTGAATCTTGTCGGCGTTGGGCCGGTAGGCCTTCTCCAGTTCCGGCGCGAACGGCACCGGGCAATCCGGGGCGGTCAGCCGCCGCACCGGCGCATCAAGCAGATGGAACGTGCGCTCGGCGACGACCGCGGCGAGTTCCGCGCCGAAGCCGCCCGTCCGCCAGCCCTCGTGGACGATCAGCACGCGGTTGGTCGCGGCGACGGCGGCGCAGATCGCGTCCGTGTCGAGCGGCTTGAGCGTGCGCAGGTCCAGCACCATCACCTCGCCGCCGTCCTCGCTGTGAATCCGTTCCGCGGCGCGCAAGGCTTCGTGCACCATCGCGCCGTAGGTCAGGATGACCGCGTCGCGGCCGGGCCGACAGACGCGCGCCGCGCCGAGCGGTGCGGGACTCCAGAGCGCCGGCAGCCATTCCTTGACGTGGCGATAAAGATATTTGTTCTCCAGAAAAATGACCGGGTTCGGGTCGAGCGCCGCGCCCAACAACAGCGCGCGCGCGTCGGCCGGGAACGCGGGATAGACGACCTTGAGGCCCGGCATGTGGCAGAAGAGCGCCTCCAGTTCCTCGGAGTGGAACGGGCCGCCCGCAAAGCCGCCGCCGCACGGCATGCGCACCACCAGCGGCGCGGCGCTGCCGGTGCGATAGTGCAGCGTGCCGGCGTTGTTCAGCAACTGATGCACGGCGGTCATCGCGAAATCCACGAACTGCATTTCCACCACCGGCCGCAGGCCCATCGTCGCCATCCCCAGCGCCGCGCCAAGGATCGCCGACTCGCTGATCGGCGTATCGAAGACGCGGGCGGCGCCAAATTCCTGCTGCAAGCCGGCCGTGACCTTGAACGCGCCGCCGAACGCGCCGATATCCTGTCCGAACAGCAGCGCCTCGGGGCGCTCGCGCAGCAGCCGCTGCAGCGCCTGGCGCAAGGCCTCCAGATAGGTGGTTTCAGCCGGCGGCATAGATGCCCTCCATCAACGTCGCCGGATTAGGTGGCGGATCACCCAGCGCCTGCTCGCAGGCCGCGCTGACCTCGGCCTGCACGGCCGCATCGAGCGCCTCGAGCTCGGCCTCTGTCGCCAGCCCGTCCGCGATCAGCTCCTGCCGCAAGAGCAGCAGCGGGCAGCGCTGTTCCCACGCGGCGCGCAGCGCGGCGGGCACATAGCTGGCGTCATCGTGCTCGCCGTGGCCGCGCATCCGCAACGTCTCGCAGACCAGCAGCACCGGCCGCGGCCGGGGCCGGATGTCCGCCACCAGCCCGGCGACGATGTCGCGCAGCGCGAGCACGTCGTTGCCATCGGCGGCGACGCCCTGGATGCCGTAGCCCGCCGCGCGCTCCACAAGGTGCTGGCAGCGGAACTGGTGCGTGATGGGCGTCGAGTAGGCGAATTGATTGTTCTCGACCACGAAGATCACGGGCGCATCGAAGACCGCCGCGAAGTTGACCGCCTCGTGAAAATCGCCGGTGCTCGTGCCGCCGTCGCCGATGAAGGCGAAGCCGATCGTGTCGCGCCCCTGCCGCCGCCGCGCCATCACGCCGCCGGTGACCACCGGCAGCATCGCGCCCAGATGCGAGATCATCGCATAGACGCCGCGCTGCAAATTGCCGTAGTGGATGTTGCCGTCGCGCCCGCGCATCGGGCCAGTGGCGCGGCCGAGGAACTGGCGGAAGATGTCCAGCGGTTGCGCACCGCGGCCGAGGTGGACCGTCATGTCGCGGATGCACGGCGCAAAGAGGTCGTTGGGCCCGGCGACGGCCGTGGTCGCCGTGCCGATCGCTTCCTGCCCGCAGCCGCAGTAGACGCCACCAAAGATGCTGCCCTGGTGATAGAGGCGGATCAGCCGCTCTTCGATGCGCCGCGCGAGCAGCATCGTGCGCAACAGCGCCAGCGCCGAATCCTTGGTAAGCTGAACCCCATGCTTCATTTTGCTGCGGGCAGTCTATGCAAGAGACTCCCCGCCCGCAAGCTTCGAGGCAGCCTGCGAGTATCCCTGGCGGGTGGGGGTGCGATGGGCGGCTTTAGCGATGGGCGGCTTTTCCGTTGCCAAGGACAAAGGCACAGCGTAGGGTTTCGCCCGGTGAGGGGCGATGAGGCGCGGGAGTAACAATTCATTCGTAGGCAACCGGGGGGGTATCACCATCCGCAAGGGGGTGTCGGCGCTTCTTTCGGAGGGCTCACTACCGGCCATGATCGCGGCCGGCACGCCCGATGTCATGATGTACGCCAAGGACCGCCGCGGCCGCTATCTTTTCTTCAATGCAGCGGCCTGCCGTTTTGTGGGTCACCCCGCCACAGCCGTGTTGGGGCGTACAGCCGCAGCACTCTTCCCGGCCGCCGAGGCGCGGCGCATCCGACGGGAGGAAGCAGCGCTGCTGCGTACTGGCAAGACGCGCATCAGCGAGGAAGTGCTGACCTGTCAGGGCCGTCCGCGCACCTTTCTGACCACCCGCGGCCCGCTGCGGGATAAACGGGGCCGGCTTATCGGTCTGTTCAGCACCAGCCGTGACATTACCGAACGCAAGCAGATGGAGACGGTGTTGCGCGAAAGCGAAGCGCACTATCGGCTGCTGGCGGAAAACATGGAGGATTTTGTCTCGGTCCACAATATACAGGAACGGCGGCTCTACATCAGCCCTTCCTATTACCGCCTGACGGGGTGGGCTCCGGCAGACCTCGAGAATAGCCCTTGGGACGCGCGGTTGCATCCTGATGACCTGCCGTTGATCAAGCAGGCGCGCGTGGCGAACCGGGCGGGCAGGACCACCCTGATCGAGCATCGCCTTCGTTGCCGGGACGGCCGCTGGCTGTGGGTCGAGTCGCGATGCAAGCCCATCCGGGACGCCACCGGCCGTGTCCGGCAGTTGGTGATCTGGTCGCATGACATCACCGAGCGTAAGGATACCGCCGCGCAACTGGCGGAGGATCTGCAGGCCATGACGCTGTTGCATGAGGTCAGCACATTGTTTGCGCAGGCGAGTGAGCTACAGCCGGTGCTCGATAAAATCGTCGGCGTGGCCATGACCCTGGCGCGGGCCGACATGGGCAATATTCAACTGCTCGACCCGCACGGCCGCCTTGAGATCCGGGCCCAACGCGGCTTTAAGCGGCCGTGGTTGGCTTTTTGGCGGCATGTTCGTGAGAATGCAGGCGCTTGTGGGGCGGCGTTGAAACGCCAGACCCGTGTCGTTGTCACGGATATCACCCGCAGTCCGCTCTTCGTCGGCACCCCTGCCTTGAAAGTGCAACTTGCTGCCGGCGTCAGGGCGGTGATCTCCACCCCGCTCACCGGGCCGGGGGGCCAACTGCTGGGGATGCTATCCGTCCATTTCAAACAGGCGCTCCGGCCCAGTGCGCACACCCTGCAGCGGCTGGACCTGCTGGCCCGCCTGACGGCCGACATCATCAGCCACGCCCAAGCCGAGACTGCGCTGAAGGCGAGCGAGACACGCTTGAACTTCGCCTTGGAGCGCAGTCACACCGGCGGTTGGGACCTCGACCTGACGCACCACACAACGCACCGCACCTTGGAACACGATCGGATTTTCGGCTACCCGAAGCTGTTGCCCAAATGGACCTACGAGATGTTCCTGAAACACGTGGTGCCGGAGGACCGGGGGGCGGTGGACCGGAGCTTCCGTGCGGCGACCGCCGCACAAACCGACTGGAGTTTCGAGTGCCGCATCCGCCGCCATGATGGCGCCATCCGTTGGATTTGGGCGGCGGGTGGTCATCAACGCGATGCCACCGGACAGGCGCGGCGCCTGGCCGGCATCGTGCAGGACATCACCGAGCGCAAGCAAGCCGAGGCCGCCTTGCGGGACAGCGAGCATCTGCTGCGGCATGTGATTGATCTGGTGCCGCACCATATCTTTGCCAAGGATCGCGCGGGCCGTTACCTCTTTGCCAACCGTGCGGTGGCGGATTTCGTCCGGCATACTCCGCAGGAACTGGTGGGCCGCCGGGAACTGGATTTCAGTTTCAACAAGGCCCAGACGAGGGCGTTTCTGCGCGATGACCGGGCCGTGATTGACAGCGGCCAGACCAAGTTCATCCCGGAAGAGGCCGGGACCGACGCGGCTGGCCACCAACGCTGGCTGCAAACCACGAAGAGGGCCTTCCGGCCGCCGGGATCCACGGAGCGCGCCGTACTCGGCGTGGCGATAGACATCACCGAGCAGAAGCGCGCTGCCGCCGCGCTGCGCGAATTGGCCCGGCGACTCTTTCACGCTGAAGATGAAGAACGCCGCCGGCTCGCACGCGAGTTGCATGACTCCACTGCGCAGCGGCTCGCGGCGTTGGTATTAAACTTGGACCTGCTGTCCGCCGAACTGGGCCAGGCCCCGCCCAACGTGGCGCGGCTGCTCGCGAATGTGCATAATCTCGCCGATCAATCTGCCCGGGAAGTGAGGAACCTGTCCTACCTGTTGCATCCGCCTTTATTGGACCAACTGGGCCTGGCTTCGGCCTTGCGCGCCTACCTCGAGGGCTTCACACAGCGCAGCAGGGTGCGCGTTAAACTGGCTCTCTCGCCGGACACCCTGCGTCTGCCGGGCGAGATCGAGCTGGCCTTGTTCCGTGTCGTGCAGGAAGGCTTGAGCAACATTCTCCGGCACTCCGGCAGCCAGACCGCCGGCATCCGCCTGCAGCGCCAGCCGCGGCGGATCGTACTGACCGTCAGCGATAACGGCCGTGGTATGGAACCCGGCGTGGCGCAGGCCCTTTTGACCGGCCGCCCCATGGCCGGGGTCGGCCTGGCCGGTATGCGCGAGCGCCTGCAATTGCTCAACGGCACCTTGGGCATCCAGACTTCTCCGCGCGGCACCACGCTGCGTGTCACGGTTCCCCTCCCGGAGGACAAAACATGAAACCCGTACGGCTCCTGATTGCCGATGATCATGACATTATCCGCGAAGGCATCCGCGCCCTGCTCGCGGTCAAACCGTGGACGATCTGCGCCGAAACCGGTAACGGTCGCGAAGCCGTGGCGCTGGCCCGGCAGCACCGGCCCGACGTGGTGGTGCTCGACTTCAGCATGCCGGGCCTCAACGGCGTGGACGCCACCCGCCAGATTCTCAAGGCGCTGCCCAAGACCGAAATCTTGATCCTGACCATGCACGACTCCGACCAACTCGCCCGGGAATGTATGGCTGCGGGCGCCCATGGGTTCCTGTTGAAAACCGATGTCAAGGGCCAGTTGGTTCCGGCCTTGGAGGCCTTGCTGGAGCACCGCCCTTACTTCACCCCCCGTGTCTCTGCGCTGCTGCTGGATGAGTTTCTCCATCCCCAACCGCCGGCCGCCAGACGGGCTCGCGACCGCACGCAATTGACTCCGCGCGAGCGCGAGATCGTGCAACTGGTCGCCGAGGGCCTGACCAGCAAGGCTGTGGCCGAACGCTTGAACATCAGCGTGAAGACCGTGGATGCACATCGCGTCAACATCCTGCGCAAGCTGCGCCTGCACTCCGTCAGCGAACTCGTGCGCTATGCCATCCGCAACCAGATCATCCAGGCGTGAGGCGGCCGCGTAGGTACTTCTTCCCCTCCCAAGTAGGTGTTTCCCCCCATTGCGCCGGGCAGGGCCGGATGGGAAAGTGCAACCGGTTATGGCAACCCGGCCACCCATCCGCACCTTGCTCGTGGACGACAACTCCGTCTTCTGCGAAGACTTCCGCCACTACGCACAGGGCCTGCCGGGAGTCGAAATCGTCGGCGAGGCTGGCGATGGCTTCATGGCCGTCAAACGCGCGGCTGTGTTGCAACCAGACCTCGTCCTCATGGATTTTGGGTTACCCCATCTGAACGGCCTGGAGGCGATGCGGAAGATCCGGCAGACTGGCACCCCGGTCCGCATCATCATCATCACCGCGCACGTCTCCAATGAACTGCAAAGCCTATGTTTGGCCGAAGGGGCTGATGGCTATATCTCCAAGTTCCAGTTGTGTGAGGATCTGCCCCGCTTGCTCGAGGTGCTTTTCCCGCCAACGGCGGACTCCCGTGTTCAAGTTGCCCGGATAGCACCCGCATCTCACGCCTCCCCAAAGAACACATCCGGTCCGGCCGGGGGTTTGTGAGGAGTCTCGTGTGTGTGTGGCCGGCAGAAGACCGGCAGTGCGGAGCTGGGCGCGCTACTCCGGGCAACTTTTCCCCGCCACGACGGAGGCGTGCGGACCGCTAACTGCGTCCTGTTTCCAGACCTTGGAAAACTCACGCTGATTTTGTCCAAGGCTTGGAAAAACACCCCTGCACTTTTCCAAGCCCTGGAACCGGCCGCGCCATAGTCCAGCCTTGACGCGTGCGCCAGCCGCGTCATGCTGCGCGCCATGAAAGTTCTCCTGACGCTCGTGCTGGCCGCATCTGGCGCGGCGGCGACCGGGGTGTGCCCGACCGCAGGCGACCCGGCCCTCGCGGCGACCCTGCGCGAGCTCCGGCAGAAATTCGACGTGCCCGCCATCGCCGGTGCCATCGTGACGAGCCGGGGACTGGAGCGCTGCGCCGTCGCGGGTGTACGCAAGCGCGGGACGGACGTGGCCGTCACGACGAACGATCTCTGGCATCTGGGCTCCGACACGAAGGCGATGACAGCGACGCTCGCCGCCGTGCTCGTCGAGGCGGGCAAGCTGGAGTGGGACGCGACCATCACGGACCTTTCCCCCGAGCTGGCCACCGCGCTGCATCCGGCGGCGACAAACCTCACGCTGAAGCATCTACTCGCCCATCGCGCCGGGCTGCCGGCGAATCTGAAGTGGGGCAGTTTCGCGCGGGGCAGCGTGCAGGAGCAGCGGCTGCAGGTGGTACGCGAGGCCCTGGCGAAGAAACCGGAGTCTGCGCCGGGCGAGCGCTATCACTATTCCAACCTCGGTTACGTGGTCGCTGGCGCGCTGCTCGAACGCGTGACGGGCCAGGCGTGGGAAGAGGCGATGCGCGAGCGCGTCTTCCGTCCGCTGGGCATGACGAGTGTGGGTTTCGGCGGCACCGGCACGCCGGGCCAGCTCGATCAGCCGTGGCCGCACGGGCGCGGCGGCCAGCCGCAGCGCGCCAACGGGCCGGCGGTGGATAATCCGCCGGTGCTTTCGCCCGCGGGACGGGTTCACTGCACCCTGTCAGATTGGGCAAAGTTCATCGCCGACCAGTTGCGCGGCGTGCGCGGCGAACCGGCGCTGCTGAAAAAAGCCTCTTATGAATTTTTGCAAACGCCGCCTTTCGGCGGCGACTATACGCTCGGCTGGCTCGTGGTCCAGCGTCCATGGGGTGGCGGCACGGTGTTGAATCACGGCGGCTGCAACACGATGAACTACGCCAACGTCTGGGTCGCGCCGCGGAAAAATTTCGCGGTGCTCATCTGCATCAACCAAGGTGATGACACCGCCGCCAAGGCCAGCGACGCGGCGGCGGGCGCGCTGATCCGGTTGCACCGCTGAATTTTCGTCGCGTTCCCAGCGCAGTTTTGCCATCCTGCGCGCGGAGCAAAATATGAGCGAGAACAAGGACTTTGTTTCGGTGGTGACCGGCGGCGCGGGCTTTCTCGGGTCGCACCTATGCGATTATCTGCTGGCGCAGGGCCAGCGCGTGATCTGCCTCGACAATCTGCTGACCGGCAACCTCGCCAACATCGAGCACCTCGCCGGCAACGAGCGGTTCAAGTTCATCAAGCAGGACGTGACGGAATACATCTACCTGCCGGGGCAGGTGGATTTCGTCTATCACTTTGCCTCGCCGGCGAGCCCGATTGATTACCTCGAACTGCCGATCCAGACGCTGAAGGTCGGCGCGCTCGGCACGCACAAGGCGCTCGGCCTGGCGAAGACGAAGCAGGCGGGCTTCCTGCTCGCCTCGACCTCGGAGACCTACGGCGATCCGCTCGTGCATCCGCAGCCGGAGAGCTACTGGGGCAACGTCAACCCGATCGGCCCGCGCGGCGTCTACGACGAGGCCAAACGCTTCGCCGAGGCGATGACGATGGCCTATCACCGTTACCACGGCGTGAACACGCATATCGTCCGCATCTTCAACACCTATGGGCCGCGGATGCGGCCGCGCGACGGGCGCGTGGTGCCGGCCTTCATTTCCGAGGCGCTCAAGAACGAGCCGCTCACGGTCTTCGGCGATGGCTCGCAGACGCGCAGCTTCTGCTATGTGGCCGACCTGATCGCCGGTATCTTCCGGCTCGCGCAGAGCGACTACCACGAGCCGGTGAACATCGGCAATCCGCAGGAAATGACCGTGCGGACCTTCGCGGAAAAAATCCGCGCGCTCTGCGGCAGCACCGCGCCGATCGTGTCCAAGCCGCTGCCGGTGGATGACCCCAAGGTCCGCCAGCCGAATATCGCCCTCGCGCGCAAGCTGCTCGGCTGGGAGCCCAAGGTCAGCCTTGATGAGGGGCTCACCGCGACCATCGCCTATTTCCGCGGCCTGCTCGCGCGCGGCGCGCTGTAACCGCTTTCTACGCGCTTGCTTTCGTCCCCGGCGCTGGCTAGATTGCCGCCGCCTGAGGCATGAGGGTTTTATGAAACTGACTTTTCCGAGGCCCGATGGGACGATGGCGGTGTTGAAGCTGACGGACCAACCCATCACCATCGGCCGCAGCCATGAAGCCGATGTGGTCATCAATGACGAAAAAGTCTCCCGTCTCCACTGCGGTATCCGGCTGTGGGACGGCGCCTACTACCTCAAGGACCTCAAGAGCCGCAACGGCACGCTGGTCAACGACGACCCGGTGGATGTGGTGAAGCTCAAGGCCGGGGACCGCATCCGCGTGGGCTCGGTGTTGTTCAACTTTGAATCCGACGTGCGCCCCGGCACCGAGACCATCTTCCACCAGACCGAGCAGGAATTCACCGCGGGCAAAGGCTATAGCACCATCCTGCGCGAGATCGTCAACGATATGGGTCAGCCGTTACCGCTGGCCGAGCAGAAGCCCAAGACCGAGCGCTTCAAAAAACCCGGCGCCGGCAGATGACGCGGCGCGCCCGCGCATGAACTCGGTCTATACCACCACGATCACCCGCGCCGCCCGCGCGCGCGGCCTGCGCGTCGTCGTGCTCGATCCCAGTCAGCCGATCTTCGAACTCCGCAGCCGCCGCAACATGGTGCGTTGTTACAACGCGTTAACCGACCGCGTCGGCGCCGCGACCTTTTTTCTCGCGAACCACAAGCACGCCGCCAACCAGTTCCTCCACCGCCACGGTTTCCCGGTGCCGGCGCAGATTAAATTCAGCGACCTGGCAACCGCGGAAAGATTCCTCACGCGCCACAAGCGCATCGTCGTCAAGCCGTGTATGCAGTGGGGCGGCCGCGGCGTCGCCGTGGACGTGCGGACGCCGGCCGAACTGCGCGCTGCGTTGCGGCACGCGCGGCAGTTCGAGGACGAGGTCGTACTGGAGCAGTGCGTCGGCGGCGAGGATCAGCGCCTGATTCTCGTTGGCGGTCACTACGTCGCTGCGATCCGCCGCACACCTGCCACGGTCACAGGCGACGGCCGCCGCACCCTCGCGCAACTGATCCGCCAGCAGAACCGGCACGCGTGCGCCGCGGATGCCAGTCACCGGATCCCGCTTGATGCCGAGACGCGCCGCCAGCTCGCACGACTCGGCCGCCGCCTCGCCGACGTGCCACGCGCGGGCGAGCGCGTCCAGGTACGGCTGACTTCCAATTACCACACGGGCGGCGACGCCGCCGTCATCACCAACGAGATCGCGCCCAAACTGCGGCGTGTCGCCGCGCGCGTAGCCAAACTGTTCGCCCTGCCGATCGTCGGCATTGATTTTCTGGTGGACGCGCGGCGGAAAAAATTCTGGATCATCGAGGTCAGCCCCGACCTCGCGATCTCGCCGCCGGAGGGCGAGATCGTGGTGGAATATTTTCTCGACGAGCTTTTCCCCGGCACCGCCCGCCCGCGCTGACCTCACGGTTTTCCAAGGCTTGGAGGCCCGCCGTAGTCAGGACATCAGGACGCGGAGCTTTTCGCCATCCACATGGTCCAGATGCCAGAGCCCGCGCACGCTATGGCCGGGCAGATCCTCGCGGCCACGGGTAATCAGCGCAGCGGCATCCAGAATCGGGATGGTGGCCAGGGTAAAGACCTGCGCCTCGACGGCGCGGCTCAAGAGGTCGAGATCCCGCGTATTGGTGATGTCACGAACGTAGATAAGATCGGGATTGAGGTGCAACGCCGCGCGCAGTCCCTGGCCCACATCCTCCACATCGGTCCCGATTTCGCACTGTAAAACCAGCGAACGCTGATGTCGCAGCAGGAAGGTGATGCCGGGTTCGATGATAAAAATGTGGCGCTGTTCGGTCTCGTTGCAGTGGCGCAACAGGGCATAGGCAAACAGGTTGGCGGCCAGCGGTGAACCACCAGTAATCAGCAGCAGGCCGCTGCGGAAAGAAGTGAACTTCTGCTCGATCACCTCCGCCTCGGCGGGTTCGGCCAGCAGATCGGCCAGCCGCGGCACTTCAAAGGGCACTTTCAGGATGCTGGCGGCATAGGTGCCGCGCTGGGTCAGAAAACCAACGCGAAAACGGCCGCGCTGCGGAATGCCAAACGAGAAGACGCCACTCTTGGCATTGGGAGCGATCGTCTTGGTGTGCGCGATCAGTGTCGTCAGCGTATCACGTACATCCTGTTCGGTCAGCGAGGCCTCGCCGATAGGCGTCATGCCGGCAGGATCACGACGCATAGGCAGAGAGCCGGGGGCCAGCAACACCTCGGTCAGGTCGGGACTCTGCGCCAGATAGTCCAAGATGCTCGGGGCGTAATTCATGGTGGGGAACGTAACACGGGCGGCAGCGGCGGGCAATCCCGATTCATGCCGGCGCATCATTGACAGGAGCCAGCCTAAAGCGTAAATATTCCGCGTCGTCGGACTAACCAACAACCAAGGGAGTTAACATGGATGCGCAGGCAACACAGGTGGCGTTCAGTGGGGTAATCATGATCGTGGCGTTGGTCTTCCTGGTCATCATGCTGATACCGGCAATTTTCTATTGCCTGACTCTGCAGAAGGCCTTGAACCGGGTTTCGCCGGAAAACCGGGCGATGGCGCCGGGCTTGGTGTGGCTGTTGTTCATCCCGCTATTCAACCTCGTATGGCACTTCATCGTGGTGCTGAACATGGCCAAGTCGCTGGGCGCGGAGTTCAAGAAGCGCAACCTCGCCGTCGCCGCCGACCCGGGCAAGGGGATCGGTCTCACCTATTGTATCCTGTTGTGCTGCACGCTCATCCCCATCCCGTTCATCAACGCCCTGGTTGCCTTGGGTGGGTTGGTCTGCTGGATCGTTTACTGGGTCCAAATCGCCGGCTTCTCCGGCAAGCTGGCCGCCCCGGCGGCCTGACCGCAGGCACAGGCAACAGGAACGGCGCGACGTGCAGGGCACGCCGCGCCATTTTTTCGGCCCGTGATCGGAATTGCGGTTGACAGCGCGCCGCGTCGCGGGTTATTTTGCGCCCGTCTTTTGCAGCGAAGGAGCACGTTATGGCGAAGACTTTGCGGGTGATGGTGATTTTGATTCTGCTGTTGAGCGCGGCCGCGCTCACACTGGGGATCATGCTGTTCATGCAGCGCGA
>CAISWQ010000023.1 GCA_903889245.1 uncultured Lentisphaerota bacterium
CCGCCGCGCTGCTGACGCCCAAAAGCTGCATCACCTCGCCGCGGCGCAGCAGCGCCTTCTGGGGCGTCGCCACCGTCCCGCCCGCCACCGCCGCCACGCTCGCCGTGTAGAACAGCGCCCGCCGCCGTATTTTCTTTGCCATCCGTGAATTCATGGTATTCCCTTCTTCAATCAGCAATCCGCCATTTGCAATCCGCAATGCTTCAATAATGCCCACCGCCCTCGGTCTCCCAGCGATCCGCGCCCACGTGCGTGCACCGCTTCAGCAGCGGATAGCGCACGAGGTCCACAAAGTCCTTGCACGCCCCCTTCTGCCCATCCGCGCCGGTCCAGTTCTTCAGCGCCCAGATGATGTTCTGGCAGTCCGTGCTCACGTAGAGCTTGGGCCGGTTCAGGAAATCCAGCGGCTTCTGCTCGTTCCAGGCCAGCGCGCTCTCCACCAGCTTCACGCCCTCGTCGATGCTGTTGCGGCTCTCCGCGCTCGTCGGCCGGAACGTCAGGCCCAGCTCCGCCAGCTCATCGATCAGCGTCGTCACCCCGCCCTCGGCCGCCGCCCGCTCCGTGTCGCCAAAGCGACTGTCCATATAGCGCTCGAAGATGTCCTCCCGGCGCGGCTCCGGCTCCGCGTCCGGCTGCGTCCGCTTCCGTCCGCGCCGGCCTTCCTGCGCGCCGGTCCAGCCAGCGATGATGTCATATTCGCTGCGCTGATCGTTCGCGTACTCCCCGCGCAGCCAGCGCGCGTACTCCGGCCAGTTCTCCAGCCGCGCGATTTCCTTCTTGTAGTCCGTCAGGCCAAAGCCAAGCCCGCGCTGGCCGGGCCCCTTGTGCCCGTCGCGCTCGCCCGGCTTGCCGTTGCCCGGCTCCGCCCACGGCCCCACAAACCCATAGCCGGGGATCTCCGCCACCTGGCTCGGCCACTCGCGATAAAACCAGAGCGTGCCATCCTCGCAGAACCGCACCCACGCCATCGCCCAGTTACGCCCGCCGCCGCATGGATCAATGAAGTGATAGTTCGTCCCCTCCGCCGGCACCTGGTCCGGCGTCACGACGTGGACCTTCCCGAATTTCGGGAACCGCACCGTCACCTCCCGGTGCGCCACGCCATAGAACCGCTCCTTGATGAACCACGCCGGCTGCGCCTTCATCTGCTCATAGACATTGCGCGGATTGCCGTAGGGATTATCCGCGCTGTGGAAGAACAGCACCGCCGCCGTATCCACCGCGCACCGCATGACGCGGGGAACGCGCTCAAATTTGCGTGGAGCATCCATATTACTCCGCTCACCCCCAGCCCATCGCCGCAGCAATCTGCACATAGGTCAGGTCCGGCCATTCGTCGGTCCAGAGGTTGCGTACCGCATTGCAAACCTCGCTGCTGCTCAACTCCGGCTCGGCCTTCCTCATGCCCGCCAGCGCGTCGCGCAGTTTGGTCGTCAAGCCATCGACCACCTTGGGGGGACGCCCGCGGCGCTTCTGCGGAGCGGCCACCACCAGCGCACGCTGCGGCTTGCGCCCGCGGCGCGGCGCTACCTGCTGCATCGGCGCCTCGACGGGCTTCTGCTCGTGTTCGCTGATGCGTCCCAACACCGCGCAGGCCGCCGCGATCTGCGCCATTTCGTCGGTTTCCACCTCAACCAGGTAGTTGCCATTGACCATCTTCGCTATCGTCTTCATGTCTCACCTTTCTGTTGTTTTTTCCAACCCTGGGAACTTTTCCATTTTCATTTTCCAACCCTTGGAAATCCATCTTCATCCGTTGCCATCAGCGTCCCGCGGCGTCTAACATGCCCCACTCCTCCGGCGTCTCGCCCCGCAGCGCCGCTTCCACGTCCGGCGCGCCGCCATCCGCCGGCAGCAGGAACGCCGTGGAGTCCGCCGTCGCCGTCGCGTCGTTCACATAGTCGCGCACCACGCCCGTGAAGCCGTGCTTTGGCGCGAACGTCATCACCAGCTTCCCGTTGTTCTCCGCGATGCGGCCGGTCAGCGCCTTGATCAGCCCCTGGTCGGGCGGCTCATCGCACCAGACCAGCTTGGGCGCCGCGCCCTCCACATTGTCCTCTTCCTGGTTATAGGTGCGGAAGCTGCACCAGCTCCCGTTCTCCAGCGTAAAGCGGTTCTCGCTGAAGCCCGTGGCCATGCGATAGGCCAGGTAGGCCACCTTCGTGCGGATGTCGCGCCCCTTGTATTTTGGCGGCAGGTATTTCCAGATCACCGGCTGCTGCACCTCCAGGGACTGCTGCAGGCTGGTGATGAAGCACCACACCCGCGCCTTCTGGTGGAGCATCAGCTGCACCGACCGTTTGCCCATGTAGTCTGTCTTCCCGCCGCGGTAGCCGCCATTGATGAGCGCCACGTCCACGGCCTTCGGGATGCCCAGCTTGTGGCGCGTCACCGCCGCCCAGCCGTGGTCGATCCACGGCCACTCGATCACCGCGTCGGCGATCTTCCACACCGGCGGCTCATAGCCGAAGCGCAGCGGGTCCTCCGTCTCGCGGTCGATGAACTGGTCCCGCTCACGGTTCAACCGCTCCCAGCATTGCTGCGTGCTCTCGCCCGGCTGCGCATTCGCCACCGCCGCCTCCATCGAAACGCGCGGCAGCACCGGGTGGTCTATGTTCCAGTATTTGCTCATGAGGAAGGCTCTAGGATCAAGACTCTAGACCCGAGGCTCCGTGTTGTCCGTTTTGTCCGTGTCCGTCTTCCCGCCCCCGTCTGGCGCGCCATCCGCACCGGCAGGTATAGATCGATGCTCATATCAGACCTTGCTTTTCTTCAGGCATTGCAAAATGCGCACCACAGCCCCGCACGCCAGCAAACCAGCCGGCTGTCCATCCACCACCAACCGCCAGCCGCGCCGATCCGTGCCGCGCGTCTCCAACTGGATCACATGCACACCGCAAAACGCTGGCCCGCGCAGCACAATCACGCTGGGCGCAACCTCGGCCACCTGCGGCAGCACGGCCGCCAGCCGCTTCTGCGCCTTCGCCGCACGCATGCGCGCGCAAATTTCCGTTCTGCGTTCCCTGCGCTGCTGCAAATACTTAAACGCTGGCATAGATCACGTTTTGTTGGATATTCTTTGGTTGGCAGTACACAGCGGCAACACCTCTTGCGCCATCCTGCGTGCCGCAATCTCGCAGTAGCGTTCCTCTCGCTCGATCAGCACGGCTTTGCGCCCCAAGTCCTTCGCGGCGCGGCCCGTCGTGCCCGATCCGGCGAACGGGTCGAGGATCGTCTGCACGTCCCCGGCAATCTGAACAAACCACGTCATCCATTCCAGCGGCTTTGGGCAAGGGTGGCCGCAATCCGGCGACGTGTGGAACGATTGAAAGCTCGCCGGAGACTTTGGCCCGCCACGGCGCTTGCCGTAGTACAGGACCGGATGGAAGCACGTAAACCCCCACGGACCCACACCCGCACCAGATGGGCAGTACACACAGCCCACGTCACGCGGTTGCGGATACGCATACATGAGACGAATGCCAGGCGTAACAATTCCGCATTCGCACACGGCCAAACACTCACGCACCACAGACGGGCCCACATCGCTGTCATCGCCAAGGTATCCACCTCCAGCCTTTGTGTGTTTCGTGGCTTTGCCCTTGAACGCAACACCATACGGCGGGTCGGTCAGCAGCAGGTCGAACCGGCCAAGCGTCGGCACGATTTGGCGGCAGTCGCCGTGGTAGATCGTCACCGCGCTGTCCTGGTAGTAGGGCTTCACTTCGGAACCTCGGAACTGCCAACAAGAGGCGGCAGCGTACCCGCTACCGCGGGCCGCTGCGCCTCGCCGTTGGGGCAATACGCCGGGTTCGCGTCTATCCCTATCCATTGCCGCCCGAGCTGCTTTGCTGTTTCGGTCGTTGTCCCGCTGCCGTTGTGCGGGTCGAGCACCACGTCACCGGGGTATGTGTAAAGTTTGATGAGCCGTCGCGGTATCTCCGCAGGCCATACGGCGGGGTGCGCTCCGTTGCTCGCCCCTCGCACGAACCACACGTCCATTGTCCATTCCATCCATTCCGCTTTGGTCATGTCGCCGCGCACGCAGAGGCCGCGCCCTTCGCCGCTCAGGACTCGCCGCCCGCGACCGCCTTTGGCGAAGATTAGGATTGGCTCGCTGGCGCATCGGATTGCCGGGCCGCTTGGCGAGAGGTATGTTCCCCACCCGCTGCCGTTCCCGCCGTATCCGCCGCTGGTGTGGATGTTTTTTTCGTCTCCCTTCACCCACAGGATTTTGTCGAGCTTCGTCCAGCCGACTTCGAGCGCGGTCTTTTGCAGTTCGTAGGGCACGTCTCGGCGAGGCTTCTTGCCCATCCACCACGGCAGATTCACGGCGAGGCGTCCGCCTTGCGTGGTCACGCGCAGAGCTTCGGCGAGCCATTCGCGGGTTTGCATCCAGTAGGTTTCCCACGGCAGCTTGTCGCTCACCGTGCCGTAGTCTTTGCCGCAGTTGTAGGGAGGTGAGGTCGCTATCAGATGCACGGTGTTGTCCGGTATCTGGCGCATCACTTCGCATCGGTCGCCGCACACGAAATGCCCCAACAAATCGGTGCAGCGAATGTCGCTACGCTCCATCGCTGACCTCCGCGTTGGGCATAAGGAGAACGCCTTGCACCGCTTCGCTCTCTGGCAGGTCGTCGCCCCATGCGTCGAATCCGTCGCGCCGCTTCCGTGCGAAGATGTCCAGCCGTGGCCCAACGCTCAGGTCGCGGATCATGTCGTAGGCTCCTTCCGGCTTCTCGCTGTGCCCACCTGGCCGCTTCCATTCTTGAATCTGATGCGGGCAGTTTGTCGGCTCCACAAGCGGAGCGCCCACGCGCCCGCCCCACAGCAGGAACTCGGCCTCGCTGCGGACATGGCGGCCAGGTCCAAGCGACTTCTTCCAGATGAACAGACCTCGATACTTAAACGCCCACGTTTGCAGGAGAAGGAAGGCGTCTCCAATCACGCGGTTGGTAGCCCACATGAACAGTTGCCCGTCATCGTCTGCGACCTCTCGCACGCGAAGGGACGCAATCTGAATCCCGGTCATGGTGTGGTAAGGCAGGAGGCGCAATCCACCAACGCCGTCAAAGGCTGGCGTGGCATCAGGGCCAGGCCACGGCGGATCAATCACGATGGTCTTGTAGCGTTTCACTCGCCACCCGATCCAGAATGCCCAACAAGGGGATGGTACGTACCGCTGTCCCGCGGCGGGCCATCGGTCCGCACAGCCCCGGTGTTGGCATCCCATGCGCCGCACACGCACTCGCCGGCCATCCGCGCATGGCACGAGCAGCTCTTGCCATCGCGCTTGGCGGCGGCGGACTTGGCCCACCTGTGCGCCTCGTATACGGCGAGCGGTGAGTGTCCACGGTCGTACCACTTGCGGAGCTGCTTGCGCTCGTCTGGCAATTCCAGCAGGTCAACGCACAGGCTGCGCCACGATGCCCAGCGCGTGCGCCGCTTGCTCCATCGCGTGCGCTTTGGCGTCCAGTCAGGATCAGGAATGCCAACCACAGGCTGGTCCGTACCGTCGGCAAGCGGCGCGCTGGGTGTGTCATTGGTCATGGTTGCCTCCGGTCCGGACAGCCTGAGCGTTATGTGCTTGCAGTGCTTTCGGCACGTCGTCCTTTTCGAGAGTCTTTTTGAAGCCGAAGTTTCCAGCGACGTGGAAGCAGACGATTCCCTCCGGCTTGCCGAATCCAGGAGCGGCCTTGCTACCGTTCGCCCGCAG
>CAISWQ010000024.1 GCA_903889245.1 uncultured Lentisphaerota bacterium
CAAAGGACTGCCGGTGCCCAGGCGGGTGCCGGATCAGGTCTGGATCAATCCACCCCAGCCAAACACGACTAAATCATGATGGAAAATGTGTCTCACTTTCATTGACAACCAGCGGGCTTGGAAACGGGAACCGCCGGTTTTCCAAGCCTCGGAGAAACCACGGCTCTCCCATTCCAAGCCTCGGAAACTCACTTCTTTGCAGTGGCGGTTTTGACGCCGTAGAAGTTGCAGCGCGCGGGGTCGGCGGGCAGCGCGGAGACGATCATCGGCGGCACTTCCTTGCCGGCGTAGATGAAGACGTCATTGCCGGGGCCCAGCGTGAGTTTATAGGCGGCGCCATCAAGCTCCTGCACGCTCCAGCCCTTGCCGGTGCCGCCCATCAGCAAATATTTTTCGTCGAGCTGCACGCGGCACGTGCCGCCCTTGGCGCTGGTCACGCGCACCCATAGCGTCTTGCCATCCCGGCGCGCGGCGCTGACGAGGAAGCCGCCCTCGGCGCGCAGGTTGTGGAAGGTCGCCTCCTTCCAGCTTGGCGGCACGCCGGGGAAGACGCGGATTTTCCCGCCCCAGCTTTGCAGCAGCAGGTCCTGGATGGACTGCGCGCCGGAGAGCGGCGTCTCGATCACCGGGCTGCCCTCGAGATACATCGTGTTCGGTTTGATATAGCTATCGAGGAACGCGTTCAGCAGCGCCACCGCCTGCTCGCGACGGCCGATGCTCGCGCAGATCGAGCTGGCGCCGGTGTAGGTGTAGCCCTGCAACGCGCCCTTGAAGCCGATCCAGTGGTCGAGCGATTGCTCGATCAGCGCGCGCCGTTCCGGCTGTTCCCAGTTCATCAGGTAGAGCGGATAGATCATCAGCAGGTGCGAGTAGTGCCGGTGCGAGTGGCCGAGCGCCACGCCGCGGCCAATGTCGAGGCCCTTGGCGCTGGTCGGGTAGTCGGTCAGCGTGGCGAGAATGTTCTTCCATTCCGGCAGCAGCGGGTCGGCGAGCTGCAGCCGTTCATGCTCGATGACGAGCGTCTGGCAGCCCCAGCGCAGCAGCGCCAGGTCATAGTTGCAGTCCGGCGCGGCGCCGTATTCCGGCGAGTAGGTCGGCGGCAGATGCAGCTTGCCGTCGCTGCCCTTCTCCAGCAGATGACGATAATAATTCACGCAGCGGCGCAGCAGCGGGAGGCAATGGTTCTTGAGCCGCGCGTCGTCCGCGGCGTAGCGGCACTGACGCCAGTAATTCTGGCACGTCCAGATCAGGTTGCCGACCTCGTTGCCGACCTTGCCGCGGCAGTCATAGCTCGTCACGCGGCTGATCGCGGCGGAGTCGTGCTGCCACTCCGGCTTCACGTTCTGGATCAGGTTCGTGAGGTTGTTGTCCAGCATCCGGCACAGGCTCTCGCCGAGTTCGAGGTGATTCGCCGTGTAGACCGGATAATAGGAAAGCTGGATGTTCAGATTCCACCAGATCGCCGGCCAGCCGGTGGTGCGGAACCACGGCCCCATCAGGTCAATCGCCGGGCGGTCGGCGCGCGTCGCGCTCGCGAGCTTGTAGATTTGAATCCAGTAGAAACTTTCCAGCCGTGTATCCGGGAGGCTCAAGAAACTCTGCGGATAGAACGCGTGCCACCACGCGCGGTGCGACTCCGCCAGCTTGGCCGCGCCCGTGCCCGCCGCGCCCTCCACCACGCGCACGGCCGAGCCGCGCGCCGTGGTGCCCGGCCACGAGTTGCCAACGCTGACGAACACAGTGCGCTGGCCCGTGCCCGCGCCCTGCTCCTGCCACGCGGTGGCATATTGCCCGCCCGCCAGCAGCGGCTGCACGCACACCTGCGTCGCGCCGTCACGCGCCATGACCGAGGGCGGATTCGGCTGATAGTCCTTCGGCGGGCTTCGCGTGCGCGTGCTCGCCGATTTTTCCGCGACCCACTCCCACGCGAAGTTCTGTTCGCCCGCGCTCGCGTTGAACTCGAACACCGTGACCAGCTCGGTCGCGTGCGTGAACGCGCGCCAGGAAATTTCGCCGCGGTCGGTGACCAGCTTGCCGGTGGCCTCGGCGTTCCAGAGGTCGAGGCGCATCGTGCCGCTCTTGACCTTGCCGACAGGCTTGAGCAAAAAGTGGCCGATGGGCAGCCGCGCCTTGTCGAAGCACGCGTTATCGCCGGGCCGGTGATCGGTCACATCGCTGCGCCCGATATCGGCGCGCAGCGCGCAGTCCTTGTCGGCATAGAGCATCGCGCCGAGCAGGCCGTTGCCGATGAACGCGCCCGCGTCCCACTTATCCGGCATCACTTTCCAGACCAGATCGTGCCGCGCGAGGAACGCCGGCCAGTCAACCCTGTCTTGGACAACCTCGGCCGCGCAATACAGTACCGAGTTTAACAAAAGCAGAATTACTGGCAATTTCTTCATCACTGATCTCCTGATCAAAGGCGGGAGGGCGAGCCTCCTGGCGAGCCGCAACTGTAGCGGCGGTCTACGACCGCCGTCGGCGGCCATAGGCCGCCGCTACAGAAGGCTCGCGAGTACGCTCGCCCTCCCATGTTTTTGCCCATCACTCCAGTACACCACCACTCCATCACTCCAATCTTCTTCTCATTTCGCCAGCAGGCCGAGTTCGGCCACGCTGATGTGGTTGCCGTCGGCGCTATGCAGGCCGACGAACTTCACGAACCGGCCTTTCGCCGGCTTGGCAAAGGTCACGACCTGCTGGATCGGGTTCGCCTTGATGTTGCCGAACTCGCCCTTGGCGACCGGCGCGCCCCACACCTGGCCATCGGCGCTCACGAAGATTTCGTACTGGTCCACGATGCCGCGCGTCGTGCCATCGCTGCGCGGCAGGTAGGTGCAGCCGCCGAACTCCTGCTCCTTGCCGGTATCAATCACGATGAATTGCGGCGGTGCCTGTTCGCCCTTCGGCCCGTGCGTATGCCAGAGCGTTTTCGGATCATCATCAATCGCGTTGCGCGCCGCCCCACCCCGCCCGGCCTCGAAGCTGGACGAAACCACCTGCCAGTTGCTCTTCGTCAGTCCGCGGACGAGCTGCTCGCCCGGCCCGGTCTTGCGCGCCCAGTCGGGTTCGAGATGCAGTGCAAATTCGGAGATGGCCGGGCAGACCGGCGCCTTTGTGATACGCAGGCGGACTTTCTCCGTCGTGATGTTATCGCCGCGCCACAGCCGCCGCGGCCCGATGGCCGAACCGCTCGCAAACTCGACCCACGCGCCGTTCGCCCAGCGATCCAGCGCCCAGTCGTCCACGCGCTGGCCAAGCGGCAGGAATTCGCGCAGGCTGACGACGTTGAACGTCACCGCCTTGCCCAACTCCAGCACCAGCTCCGGCGTCGTCACGCCATCGTCGCAACTCCAATAGGTATCGCCTTTGCCATCGAGCACATGGGCGGCGGCAAAGCGCGCGTCGTTGCCGCGCACATGGCTGGCGACGGCCTGCGCGCCCTGCGCCAGGTCCCTGGCGAAGGTCGCGTCAATGATCTTGCGGAAGCCCTGCAGCGACTTCACATCGTTCTCGTGTACCTTGCCGCGCCGGTCGGGCGGGAGGTTGAGCAGGAAGTTCGCGCCGCGCCCGATGGACTTGTAGTAGAGATCCACGAGATTTTCCGGTGTGCGCACGCGGTCATCTTCCTTGGCGTGATAGAACCAGCCGGGGCGGATGGAGACATCGCACTCCGCCGGCAGCCAGTGCGTGCCCGGCCGCTCGCCGCGGTTGAGCTGCGCATTGACGCCGCCGACGCCGGGATAATAGTTGTCGCGGTTCATCGTGGCCCAGCACGGGTCGCCGGCGATGCCGCGCTCGTTGCCCACCCACCGCACCTCCGGCCCGCCATCGCTGAACATGCACGCCAGCGGCTGCAGCTCATAAACGATCTTCCACGTATTCGGCCAGTCATAGTAGGTCTTGTTGTCAATCTTCCGCCGCTCGCGCGCGCCGCCGTAATAACCATCGCCGCCGTTCGCGCCATCGAACCAGACCTCGGTGACCGGCCCGTAGTTCGTCAGCAGCTCGCGGAGCTGGTTGCGATAGTAGGTGAGGTATTCCGGCCGCGCGTAATCCTTGTGGTTGCGGTCCCACGGCGAGAGATAGGTGCCGAACTGCAGGCCGTACTTCTTGCAGGCATCGGAGATTTCGCGAACGACGTCGCCCTTGCCGTTCTTCCACGGCGAGTTCTTCACCGAATGCTCGGTGAACTTCGACGGCCAGAGACAGAAACCATCGTGATGCTTGCACGTCAGGATCAGCCGCTTCATCCCGGCCTCGGCCGCGACGCGGACGATCTGGTCGGCATCGAACTCCGTCGGGTTGAAGATACTCTCCGGCTCATCGCCGAGACCCCACTCGCGGTCGGTGAAGGTGTTGACCGTGAAGTGCAGGAAGCCGATGAAGTCCCCCGCGTGCCAGTTGAGCTGCGCCGCATTTGGCACCGGCCCGTACGGAGCCGGTGGCTCCACCGCCCATGCCGCCCCCGCCATCATCATCGCCGCCACCAGCCATCGTTGCAGGTTCATATCGTCGCTCCCGGTTGAAAGACGCGGCGAACGTAGCCGGACAGAGCGCAAAACAAAAGCGCCAAACTTGACCTCCAACTATCAATCCTTGACCGGCGAAGAGGATTGAACAGAAGGGAACGAAGCAACGAAGCCGAGGATTGAACAGCGAAGGCGCGAAGCCGGGAAGCAGTCCCCTTCGCGCCTTCCCGTCTTCCTTGTTCACACCTGCGCCTTCCGACTTTGCTTTGCGCCTTGGCGTCAGCTTCGTTGCCTTCTGTTCAAGCGCCTTCTCTTCTCTGTTTCAGTTGTGGCACTTGGCGCGGCCGTGCTTTTCGAGGTAGCGCTGGTGATATTCCTCGGCACGATAGAACGGCGCGGCGGCGACGATCTGCGTGACGATCTTGCGGTTGTAGTAGCCGGGCGTCTTCTGCAGCTTCTCCATGGAGGCCTGCGCCGCCTTCTGCTGTTCCGGGGTGTGACAGAAGATCGCCGAGCGATAATTATCTCCGATGTCGGGTCCTTGCCGGTTCACTTGCGTCGGGTCGTGGATTTTCCAGAACACGTCGAGCAGTTGCTCAAAGGTCACCACCGCCGGGTCGAACTGCACCTCGACCGCCTCGGCGTGGCCGGTGGCGTGCGTGCAGACCTGTTCATAAGTGGGATTCGGCATCGCACCGCCGGTGTAGCCGACCGCGGTCTCCTTCACGCCCTTGAGGGCGCGGAACTCGGCCTCGACGCCCCAGAAACAGCCCGCCGCAAACGTGGCCTGGTCCATTTTCGCCTCTCCTTTGGCCGTCGCGTTCGTCGCCGGCGCGGCCTGCGCCGCGACGCCCGCCGCCAGCGCCGCCAGCATGATGATAGTGGTCCTTTTCATGCCGCGACTATCGCCCCTCCCCCGCCCGCCCGCAACATCGTTCTTCACGGCGGACTGGAGTAGTGGAGTGTTGGAACTCCAACGCGCCGCCCCGGCGGACTGGCCCCGATGGCGCGCTTGCACTCCTGTAGCGGCGGCCTGTGGCCACCGTCGGCGGGCATAGCCCGCGCTACAGCTTCCAATGCTTGGGAAAAATCCGGCGAAATTTTCCAAGGATTGGAAGGCATAAACAGTTTGGAGTGCGGCAGCATGACGCCGCCTTCCGCGGCGCGACGCGTCGCGCCGCCCAAAGCGCGGACACGTCCGCGCACTCCAAAATCTGGCAGGATGCGGTTTTCAGAGCGGTGTGGCGCGACAGCTCTGTCGTGGGCGGGGCTTTCCAGTCCCGCGTTCCAATACGCCAGCACTCCACTACTCCAGTTCTCCACTTGCTCGCGCGCGGCTTGTCAGGGCGGCAAGGGCGGTTTATAAGCGGGCCACTTCAACACACAGGAGCCAGACCATGACAACGCCGCCAGCCATCGGAGAAAGCGCCAAACCGCGCACCGCCGGGATCGCCATCGCCAGCCTTGTGCTCGGCATTCTGGGCGTCACCTGTCTCTCGGTTCTCGCCGGCATCCCGGCGTTGGTGCTCGGCATCCTGGCGCTCAATCGCGTCAACCGCTCGGCCGGCACGCTGGCGGGCAAGGGTCAGTCCATCGCCGGCATCGTCATGGGCGGTATCAGCATCGTGCTGCTGCCGGTCATGCTGGGTTTTTGGGCGGGCCTGCTAATGCCGGCCGTGTCCCAAGCCAAAGCCAAGGCGGGCGAGGCCAAGGCTCTCATGGAAATTCAGGCGCTCCAGCAGGCCATGCAGCACTATTACACCGAATACGGCACGTGGCCCGGCGAGGCGGGCCAGGGTGGTGACCATCGTTACACCGGGCAGGAATACAAACAACTGCTGGATATTTTGCAGGGACAAGACGGGGAACTAAACGGCCGCCGGTGTAATCCCAAGAAAATAGTTTTCCTGGCGGTGAGCGAGAAGAGCATCGTCACCACGGCGATCCGCGGGACGGCGCAGCCGGGCGAACTGGCCGATCCGTGGGGCAACCGCTATGAAATTGTCGCGGACTGGAATTTCGACAACCGGATTGACAGCCCCTTGGCCGATGGCGGCGCGGCTACCGGTTACGGAGTGATCGTCTGGTCGCACGGTCCGGGTGGCGTGACAAAACATTCCTCAGCCACCAAGAAGAGCATCCGCTCCTGGCGCTGATGCGCCGCCACATGGTCACGGCGCGACTTTGCGCACCATGTCGTGCTCGCGGACGTGCTCCGGGACGCGGATGCCGATGTTCCTGCCGGTTCTTCCTGAATGGCAACGTCCGCCCTCTTCCATTAGCCATTCGCCCTACGCTTCCGCTCTTGCCAGCGGCGATGCGGCACGGCACACTCCGCCGGACTTTTCAGGAGAAAAACCATGCCCAAACAACTGATGTTGACCGAGACGAAGGAATGGCGGGCGTTGGCGAAGCACGCGGTCGCAGTCAAAAAACTGTCACTGCACAAGCTCTTTGCCGAGGACCCCGGCCGCGCGGAGCGCTTCACCTTGCAGGTCGGCGACCTCCATCTGGATTACTCCAAGAACCGCATCACCGCCGAGACGCTCAAGCTGCTCATCGCCCTCGCCCGCCGGCGCAAACTGGCCGAGGCGACCGATGCCATGTTCTCCGGCGAGAAGATCAACCGCACCGAGGATCGCGCTGTGCTACACGTCGCACTCCGCAACCGTTCGAACACGCCGATTCTGGTGGATGGTAAGGACGTGATGCCCGCGGTCAACGCCGTGCTCGCCAAGCTGCGCAAGTTTTCCGCGCGCATCCGCAGCGGCGACTGGAAAGGCTTCACCGGGAAACGTATCCGCAACGTGGTGAACATCGGCATCGGCGGCAGCGACCTCGGCCCGGTCATGGCCTTTGAGGCGCTCAAGCACTACAGCGAGCGCGGCATGGTCTTCCGGTTCGTTTCCAACGTGGACGGCACGCACCTCGCCGAGAGCGTGCGCGACCTCGACCCGGCCGAGACGCTGTTCATCGTCGCCTCCAAGACCTTCACGACGCAGGAGACGATGGCGAACGCCGAAAGCGCCCGCGCGTGGCTGCTCGCCACGCTGAAGGACAGGGCGGCGGTCAAGGCGCACTTCGTCGCGCTCTCCACCAACGCGCAGAAGGTCGCCGAGTTCGGGATTGATACGGCGAACATGTTCGAGTTCTGGGACTGGGTCGGCGGCCGCTACAGCCTGTGCTCCGCCATCGGCCTGCCGGTGATGCTCGCCATCGGCCCGGACCACTTCGACGCCATGCTCGATGGGTTCCACAAGATGGACCGCCATTTTGCCGAGACGCCGCCCGAGCACAACGCGCCCGTCATCCTCGCGTTGCTGGGCCTCTGGTACAACAACTTCCTCGGCGCGCAGAGCCACGCGATCCTGCCCTACGACCAGTATCTCTCGCGCTTCGCCGCCTACTTCCAGCAGGGCGACATGGAGAGCAACGGCAAGTACGTGGACCAGCAGGGCCACCGCGTCGCGTGGCAGACCGGCCCGATCATCTGGGGCGAGCCCGGCACCAACGGCCAGCACGCCTTCTACCAGTTGATCCACCAGGGCACCAAGCTGATCCCGTGCGACTTCATCGGCTTCTGCCGCTCGCTCAACCCGCTGGCCGGGCACCACGACAAGCTGATGTCGAACTTCTTCGCGCAGACCGAGGCGCTGGCGTTCGGTAAGACCGCCGAACAGGTCGCCGCCGAGGGCACCAAGCCCGACCTCGTCCCGCATCGCGTCTTCGAGGGCAACCGCCCGACGAACTCGATCATGGCGGCCGAACTGACGCCCGCGGTGTTGGGCCAGCTCATCGCGCTCTATGAGCACAAGATTTTCACGCAGGGTGTGCTCTGGAATATCTTCAGCTTCGACCAGTGGGGGGTGCAGCTCGGCAAGGAACTCGCCTCGAAAATCCTGCCGGAGTTGACCGCGACCGCCGAGCAGGAACTGAAGCACGACGCCTCGACCAACGCGCTCATCCGCCTCTACCGCCGCCAGCGCCGCGCCTGAAGCCTTGGCGGAGTTGAACAGAAGGCAACGAAGCAACGCAGAAGACTTTTGACGAGGCTGGGAGAAAAGAAGGCAGCGTTAGCCACAGAGAACACAGAGGACTCCGAGGCCGCTGGCTCTGTGAACGCTGTGCGCTCTGGGGCGGGAGGCCGGAAAGCTGCGGCTCCAGCCACCCCTGCCCTGAATCGCCGGAGGACGCGCCTTATGGAGCGGTCGTTTGCGCCCACTTCACCAGCTTGAGCTGGTCAGTGGCCTCGAAAGTCAGGGCATAATCCCGGCTTTGCAAGGTGGCGCTGTTATTCACACAGTCGAACCGCCAGATGGTGTAGCGGTTTTTCAGCAACACCTGGCTTGGACTGCGGGTCGTGTGGGCGGTTTGCACAGCGTCAGCCGCGCATATCGTCATATGGTTTATCAAGGTCTGGTCTGGTTCCAGCAAAGCCAGTGTCGCGGCCAGCGGCAGGCCGCTCCGGAGTTGGGGCCAGTTCTTCTGCAACCGTTGGGCCACGGCGCGCATGGAGATGGTGGCGCCTTCCCAGGCCCGGCTCGGTTCAATGCGGCGGGCACTGGCGACGCGCGCCTGGCCTTCCTCCTCGGTCAAAGGCTCACACACAATCCCACCATCCGCCGCCGTCATACTGAAGCAAGCGGTGAAGTAATAGTTGCGTCCAGCGGCCACCACAAGATCGCGGGTGGAACCACCGCGATCTTGCATGCGCACAGAGAGCCGATGCGGACCCGGATCCACGGTCACCACTTGGTAGGTTTTATACCCCAAGGAACCGAGGGGCGTCCCATCCAGCGCCAGTTCCATGGGCATGGCCGCGCCTACGAGCGAAGTCCGGGAGACATAGACTTGGGCCTGGTTAGGCGCGGGGGCAAACCTTTTCCCGCTCGCATCGGCCTGCGGATCAGCCAGAGGGACGGAAGCACAACCGGCGCACAGCGCCACGGCGACAAGACAGCCTGCGGTGAAAAAGGCTCTCATGGGGTGACGTTGGGTATGGTGTTTTTTTGTCCATCGCGCAGCATGGGTTGGAGAAATTCGATGCCGGTTTCCAGTTCAATGATGTGCGAGCGCCAGGTAAAATCCGGGGTGAGGGCGGCGGCGGGGCCGAAGAACAGCATTTGGCCAAGGCTCGGCGCTTTGCTGCCCACAAACCAAGCCTGCACTTGATAGTGCCGCCCGGCCACCGCATGGAACTTGAGCACCGTCGCCGTTGAACCCGAGACGCCCGTCCCGCCGAACGGTTTGGGCTGCGACGAGGTTTTTACCTTGATACGAACGCTGTGCAGGCCAGGTACGATGGCAAACTCCACGCCGCCATTCTCCTGGGCAGGCGCCTGCACGCCATCTATATCGAGAATTTCCACCAACTTCAATTCCCCCCCGCTTTCAACTTCCGTGGGATCCGCGGCGGGTCGCAGGGCACTCAAATAGGCGACCTTCCCGGCCGTCACGGCATGGCCCGGATAAGGTTGCCGGGCGAGCGGAGCGGTGCAGGCGGTTAGACCAAGCAAGGGCAACAACCATAGGGCTTGGGGCCATGCTCGAATCTTGTTCTGCGGTGCGGGTGTTGTCGCATGATGATTCTTCACTGCCATGCTCCTGGGGTTGGTGGGGAAAAAGGCGGCGCTCCATGTAGTCTGGCCCCAAGTTCAAAGCCAAGACCTGCATGATCGAAAAAATCATGCAACGCATGGTCAAAGATCGCTGCTGCAAGGTCAAGCCCTTTCTCTGTCAATGTCGGCTCGCACCGCGACAGCCCTTTCTCTGTCAAGCCCTTTATCTGCTCCTCACAGCCCGCCAGCGCCGCGCCTGAAGCCTTGGCGGAGTTGAACAGAAGGCAACGAAGAAGAGTTTGGACGCAGATGAACGCCGATTCCCACTGATGCGCTGCGGTTTGAGATCTGCGGCATCAGCAGCGGAGTTGAACAGAAGGCAACGAAGCAACGCAGAAGACTTTTGACGAGGCTGGGAGAAAAGAAGGCAGCGTTAGCCACAGAGAACAGAGGACTCCGAGGCCGCTGGCTCTGTGAACGCTGTGCGCTCTGGGGCGGGAGGGGGCGCCACCGGAGCGGGCCGCTCAAGTGGCGCGGGATAGCAGGACTTCCATCACCTTGTGGCGTTTGATTTTGCGGACCCGCGCTTCCAGGCCGCCCAACTGGTGTACGTCGTCGTGATGGACCGGCCCGGTCTTTTGCGCCGCGAACCATTCGGCCAGCGTGGTCTGCGGCCGGGCCAGCCCCGCGACCGCCGCCACCGGCTGGCCGATGGTCCGGGCCACGGTCGCCAGCGCCACGCCGCCGCCCATGATCCAGCCGTTCTCCAAGGGATGAATGTGCACCGGCAGGCGGTCATATTCATCGCCAATCGGCCCAACCAGTTCGCCGACCAGATCCTCCAGTGTCAGCAGCCCAAGGAGCGCGCCATCGGCGGCGCTGACCGCGGCGATGTGGACCTTCTCGCGCATCATCTGCTCCAGCGCCTGCGCGAGCGAGGTCTGTTCGCCAAACTTCGGCAGCGGCCGGATGATGCCCTTGAGGCTGGGGGCGGCGGGATTGAGGCGCAGGGTCGAGATGATGTCCTTGAAATTCACATAGCCGCTGATGCTCGCGGGCTGGCCGGGCTCCGTGCAGGTGGGATAGCGCGTGTGCATGTACTGGTGCGCAAAGAGCAACGCGTCCATGAGGCTGGCCTGTTCATGAATCATGGCGATCTCGGCGGCGGGCAGCATGACCTCGCGAACGGTGCGCAGCGGGAACTGCACCGCCGCGGTGACGATCTTTTCCTCCATCGCGCCAATCAGCCGCTCGGCGCGCGCCAGCGAGGCCGCGGCGCGCAACTCCAGCAAACCCACCTTCTGGTGCGCCAGTTCATCGGCCGGCGCTTTCGCCTTGCGCCAGCCCAGTCGCAGAATCCGCTTCACGGAGGCTTCGAGGATGAAGATGGCGGGATAGAAGACCATGGAGACGGCCTTGATGACCGGCGAAAGCGCCAGCGCCACCTGCTCCTTGTTGCGCAGGGCGAACATCTTGGGCACCAGCTCGGCGAAGATGATGGTCAGCGCGCTCAACGGCAGCACGAACAACGCGAGCGCCAGAAATTCCGCCGTGGGCCGGGCCAGCCCCAGGTCCACCAGGACTGGCGCCATGTGTTTATCCACGCCGGCGCCGCCCGTCGCGGCGGCGATGGCCGCCGCGAGGGTGATGCCCACCTGGACCACCGCGAGGCTGCGCTCGATGCGGGTCTTCATCCAGACGGCGGAGCGCGCGCCCCGGCGGTGCAACTGCGCCAGCGCCTCGAGACGGGCCTGGGAGATGGAGGCCAGCGCCATCTCGTAGGCCGCGAAGAGGGCGTTCAGGGCCAGCATCGCCACAATGATCAGACTGGCTTCCAGGATTTGCATGTTGCGTTCCTCTGGCCTGCCGGACACGCGCCAAGGTAAACGCCCCCCACCCCGTGTCAACCGGCGGCGCAGGCCCGGCGCAATGCCGGACCAAAGGGCGGGCGGAGCACACCTTTTTCGCAGACGATACCGGCAATCAGGCGCGCGGGCGTGACATCGAAGGCGGGCGCATAGACCTTGACGCCGCGCGGCGCGGTGCGGCGGCCGAAGCCGTGCGTGACTTCCTCGGCGGCGCGTTCCTCGATCGGAATCTTCCCGCCGGAGGCCAGCGTGAGGTCAAAGGTGCTCGTCGGGGCGAGGACGTAGAACGGGATGCCGTGCGCCTGGGCGGCGAGGGCGACCGAGTAGGTGCCGATCTTGTTGGCGCTGTCGCCGTTGGCGGCGATGCGGTCGGCACCGACCATGACGCAGTCAATGCGGCCTTCCTTCATCACCTGCGCGGCGGTGTGGTCGCAGATCAGGGTGACATCCACACCGGCCTGGCCGAGTTCCCACGCGGTCAGGCGGGCACCTTGGAGCAGCGGGCGGGTTTCATCGGCAAAGACGCGGATGTCCCTGCCCTGCTCGCGGGCGGTGTAAATCGGCGCGAGCGCGGTGCCGAACTCGGCGGTGGCGAGGCCGCCGGCGTTGCAATGCGTGAGGACGGTGTCGCCATCCTTCAGCAGCTTCGCGCCGTGGCGGCCGATGGCGCGGCACATCGCGGCATCGTCGTCACGAATCTTTAGCGCGGCGGCGACGAGCCTGTGCTTGAGCTCCGCCGGCGGCAGCGCGTGGCTGGCGCGCGCGAGGCGGCGCATCACGTCGAGCGCCCAGAAGAGATTCACGGCGGTCGGGCGCGAGGTGGCAAGGTAGTCCGCCGCGCGCTCGACCTCCGTGGCCAGCTCCGCGCCGGTGCGCGCCCTGGATTTCTGCACGGCGGCCACGACGCCCATCGCGGCGGCGATGCCGATGGCGGGCGCGCCGCGGACCTGCAGCGTCTTGATCGCCGTCCAGATTTTGCGGAGGTCGGCGGTTTGAATCCAGACGAGCTTGGCCGGAAGGCGCGTCTGGTCAATCAGGCGAACCTTGCCGGGCAGCAGCGCGCCGGGCTGGTGGCCGACCCATTCGATGGTGCGGAGCGTTTTGCGCATGAGCGGAGTGAAGCACAACCGCGCGGAGTGATTCAAGCCCGGCCTCGCTTCAACGCAGGGCGGTGAGCAACGCGAGGTTGAAGGCGTTGAAGAGGCCGTGCATGAGGACGGGGACGAGCAGATTGCCGGAATAGAGATAGGCGAGCGAGAACGCGACCGACATCACGAAGAGAGGCAGGAGCGAGGCCACGTTGACGTGGATTGCGGCGAAGAGCAGCGCGACGCAGGCAATCGCCCAGCCGACGCGCAGATGCCGGGCAAAGACCGGCAGGAAGATGCCGCGGAATAAAAGTTCCTCGAAAAAGGGCGCGACGAGGGTCGCGACGCCCAACAGGTAGAGACGCGCCGCCAGCGGCTGGTCATCGGTGATGGCAATGGCGACCTCCTGCAACTTGGGGGTGAAGCCGCACCAGCGCAGGCCGAGTTCAGCGAGGTTGGAGTAGAACCAGAAGAAGGGCAGCACCGCGAGGAAGAAAAGCACGCCGCAGAGCAGCACGCGGCCGCGCAGTTCCAGGCCGAACGCGGCGCGCCAGGTCCAGCCCCGGCGCAGCAGCAGCGCGCCTATCAGCACGAGGCCGAGCCAGTCGAGGACGATCGTCTGCGCGATGAATTGCATCGAGGTGGTCAGCTCGCCACCGGAGATTTTCCGCGTGAGACTGGCCAAGCCGATGGTGAGCAGTTGGAGCGCGACCAGCACGGCGAACATGATGACGGCCTCGGCGACGCCCCACGGCCGCGCGCGCAGCAGATGTTTGCGCTCCTCCCAGTCCACGTGATGATCGCGGAAATAAAACGCGAGGCCGACCGCGGTCAGCAGGCCGAGGCCGAGCAGGGCGATGTAGAGCGCCACGATCAGGCCCGTGGCTTCCAAAGGTGTGCCATCCGGCAGGCGCACCGCGGCCGGCCACAGCGCGTTCATGCGCGCACCTCCGCGCACAGCGCACAGCGCAGGCCGGTCTTCCAAGGATGGGAAAGCGGGAACACCGGTTTTTCCAGGGTTTGGAAAAGTTCCGTGCCTGTGTTCCAAGGCTTGGAAAAAGCCCGTGCTTTTTTTCCGGGGCCTGGAAAGGGAGGCGTGCGCGTCACGACGGCCAACCTCACGCGGGCGACTCGAAGGTCTCGCGGATGACGTAGATGGGCTTCTGCTGCGACTCGTGGTAGGTGCGGACCTGGACTTCCGCGAGCAGGCCCATGCTGATGAACTGGAGCGCGAAACCGATGAACATCAGCGGTGTGATGATCCAGAAGGGGCGCTTGAGCAGATAGGAATCGGCGGCGGCGTGTTCGAGGAAGAGGCGGTCCACGCCGACCCACGCGAGCATCAGCACGGCGGCGGCGAAGAAGCAGAGCCCGACGCGCCCGAAGATCTGGATGGGACGCGTGCTGTATTGGAGCAGGAACTTCACCGTGAACAAATCGAGGATGACGCGGAAGGTGCGGCCAATGCCGTACTTCGTGGCGCCGAACTGCCGCGCGCGATGGTTGACGACGACCTCCTCGATGCGGCCGCCCACCCAGCTCGCGAGCGCGGGGATGAAGCGGTGCATCTCGCCATAGAGGCGGACGCCCTGCATCACCTCGCGGCGGTAGGCCTTGAGCGTGCAGCCGTAGTCGTGCAGGCGGACGCCGGTGATGCGGCCGATCAGCCAGTTGGCGATGACCGAGGGCAGGCGGCGGTTGATGAACGTATCCTGCCGGTTCTTGCGCCAGCCGCTGACCACGTCGCAGCCGGCGTCCATGCGTTCGAGCAGCAGCGGGATGTCGGCCGGGTCGTTCTGCAGGTCGGCGTCGAGCGTGATGATGACCTCGCCGCGGGCGGCATCGAAGCCGGCGCTCATCGCGGCGGTCTGGCCGAAGTTGCGGCGGAAGCGGATCAGGCGCAGATGCGGAATCTGCCGGGCCTGCTCGCGCAACTTGTCCCACGTCCGATCGCGCGAGCCATCGTCCACGAGGATCAACTCGTAACTTCTGCCGATGGCGGAAAGAGAGGTGTGCAACTGCTGGCAGAGGGCGGCGACGCTCTCTTCCTCATTGAAGACCGGAACGACCACCGAAACCGCGATTGGGGTTGTGTTAGTCATGCAAAAAGCGGCGGCATCATGCCGTCGGCGACGCCGGATTGCAACCCCGCAATCGGGACTTTCTCCGGCCAAGTTCTCGCCCCAAAAGACACCCGGTTTGAGCAGCCAAAAATATTTGTTGTGGCGATAGTTTTTCCCCTTGACCAACGGGCGGTTAGGGGGTTAATTCCGCCTCGGTTGGCAGCACTAGTCCGGAGGGGCTTATGAAGATGACGATACGAGCGGTCACAGGGGCAGTTGGGGCGCTGCTCCTCTCCACTTTTTCCACACCAGCAGCGACGTTGCATGTCGTGGGCGGGAACCCCGATGCCACCCCACCCTTTGCCTCGTGGGCCACGGCCGCGGCGGACATCCAGACCGCCATCAACGCCGCCAGCACCGGCGATACCATCCTCGTCACCAACGGCACCTACGCGTTGAGCGCGCAGGTCAACATCAGCAAGGGTGTGACGGTGCGCAGCGCCAACGGCGCGGCGGTCACCATCCTCGACGGCGGCGGCGCGATGCGGTGCGCCTACCTCAACCATGCCGGGGCCGTGCTGGATGGTTTCACGCTGCAACATGGCTCGTTGCCGGCAGGCTCCGGCGGTGGCGCCAACATCAACGCGGGCGTACTCCACCGCTGCATTGTGCAGCAGAACGTCGCGCTGAACGGCGCGGGCGTCTATATCGGCAGCAGCGGTTCCGTGGAAAGCAGCCTCATTCGCGACAACACCATCGCGGCCTGGACCAACATCAATCACGGTGGCGGCGGTGTGTATCTCTATAACGGCGGGCTGGCGCGCAACTGCCTGATCACCGGCAACACCTCGGAGAGCTATGGCGGCGGCGTGAATATCTGGACCGCCGGTCGCGTGGAGAGTTGCACCATCGTCGGCAATACGGCGTCCAACGGCGCCGGCATCCGCGCGCGCCTGGCCTCGACGGTGCTCAACTCCATTCTCCATGGAAACCACGTCAGCACCGACTGGCAACTTTCCGGCACCGGCCAGGCGTTCACCAACTGCGCGACGCCGAACATCACCGGCCTGCCGGGCGATGGCAATGTGACCAACGCGCCACAGTTCGTGAATCAAGCCACCGGCAACTACCGCCTGAAATACGGCGCGGCCTTGATGAACGCGGGCGCGAACCAGGGCTGGATGGGCGTGGCCACCGACCTCGATGGCGCCAGCCGCATCATGGCTGGCGCGGTGGATATCGGCGCCTATGAGACGCACGACACCGTGAACCTCGGCGCGGCCGTGAGCGCCGATGCGTTGAATCCGAACGAGGGCGCGACGGTGACGCTCGCCATCACCGTGACCAATGCGGGACCGATTGAAATGACGGGCATCAACGCAAGCTACCTGCTGCCCGCCGGCTTGTCCGCCGTTTCGTTCACGCCCAGCACCGGCAACTATGTGCCCGCGACCGGCGCGTGGACGCTCGACAGCCTGACCGTGGGTGGCAGCGCCACGCTCGTGGCCGTGGCCACCGTGGATGCCGGTCAGGGTGGTAATGCCATCAACAACACCCTCACCATCACTGCCGTTGAGCAGGGCGATGCGGTCGCGGCCGATGACACTGCCAGCGTGACGTTGCACGTTCCCTTGGCAGATCTCGGCCTGACGATGAGCGTCAATCAGCCTCTGCCGGTTGTGGGCGAGACCGTGAACTTCTTGCTGGTCGCGACGAACCTTGGCCCGGATGCTGCCACTGCGCTGCAAGTCACCGATCAACTTCCTTCCGAACTGACATTGACCGGCAGCACGGCCAGCCAGGGCAGTTACGCCGGCGGCGTGTGGACCATCGGCACGCTCGCGGCCGGCGGCAGCGCGAGGCTGACGCTCGCGGCCACCATCAATGCCGGCACCGCGGGCCAGAACATCACCAACTCCGCCAGCATCACCGCCGTGGCCGAAGCCGATCACGCGGCCGCCAACAATGGCGCCAGCGTGGCGGTCCATGTGCCGCTGATTGACCTGGGCGTGACCAAGAGCGTCAATCAGCCGAGCGCCATCGAAGGTGAACAGGTCCTCTACACGCTGGTGGTGACCAACGCGAGCGCCGATGGCGCCACGCAGATCACGGTTTCCAATATCCTGCCGGTGGGCGTGACCTTCCTGCTCGCCAGCTCTCCGGATTTCACCACCAACGGCAACGTCTGGACGATCGCTTCCTTGGCCGCCGGCGGCAGCCTCACCTTGACCGTCTCCGCGCAGGTGGAAGCCGGCACGGCGGGTGGCAATCTTGCCGGCGCCTCGGTCGTCGTGGCGCGCGAGCAGGAGGCCAACGCGGGCAACAACACCTCCGGCACGGCCCCGCTGCACGTTTCGCTGGTGGATGTGGCCGTGGACGTGACGGCCAGTAATGTGCGCCCGAATGAGAACGAGGTCATCACCCTCACGGTGCTGGCGACCAACCTCGGCCCCGATACCGCCACGGCGGTCAGCGTGCAGGACCTGCTCCCCGCCGGCCTGACGCTCCTGGGCGCGGACAGTGCGGCTTATACCGACACGAACGGCGTCTGGAATGTCGGCACGCTCTCCGCCCATGCCGGCGCACTGCTGACCCTGACCGCGCAGGTCCAGGCGGCCACGGCCGGCCTGAACATCACCAACACGGCCGCACTCGCCGCCGTGCATGAGAACGAGAGCGGGACGGGCAACAACAGCGCCAGCGTCATCCTGCATGTGCCGCTGATCAACCTGGGCCTCACCAAGGATGTGGATCAACCGCGGCCGAACGAGGGCGACACGATCACCTACACACTCGTCGTGACCAACGCCGGGCCAGACAACGCCTCGACCGTCGCCGTGGCCAACGTGCTGCCCGCCGGCGTGACGTTTGTGAGCGGCAGTTCGCCGGCTTACACCACGAACGACAACCTCTGGACCATCGGGACGCTCGCCGCCCATGCCAGCGCCACCCTGGTGGTACAGGCCCAGGTCAACACCGGCACCGCCGGTAGCGACGTGGACTGTCTCTCCGCCCTCACCGGCTTCGAGAAGGATGCCGACCTGACCGACAACAGCGATGGCGCCTCCATCCGCGTGCCGCTGATGGACCTCGGCATCGTGAAGACCGTGGATAATGCGCGGCCGATTGAACACGAAGTGGTGCTCTTTACTCTCGTGGCAACCAACCTCGGCCCGGATTATGCCTCGGCCGTGGTGGTCAGCGAGGTCATGCCGCCCAACGTGACCTTTATCAACAGCAGTTCACCGGCGTTCGACGCGGGCCTCAACCGGTGGAACCTCGGCACGTTGACGGCCTCCAACAGCGCGACCCTGACCGTCCGGGTGCGCGTGAACAACGGCACCGCCGGCGGGCCGGACCTCGACAGCGTGACGACCATCAGCGGCCACGAGAAGGATGCGGCGGCCGGCAACAATAGTTCGTCAGCTCCCTTGCATGTGCCGCTGGTGGATGTCGGTGTTTCACAGAATATCACCGTGCCACCCGCCCACGCGCCGCACGCGAACGTGAGCAACATCCTGACGATTGCCATTGGCGCGGACAACAGCGGGCCGGACTATGCCTCGACCATCCGCATCGCCGACAACCTGCCCTCCGGTTACACGTTGATCGGCGCCAGCGCCACCCTGGGTTCTTTTGCCGGCGGCATCTGGAGCATCGGCCTGTTGGAGGCGCACAGCAACGCGACACTGACGCTGACCGTGCGGGTCAATAATGGCACAGCGGGCGGCTGGGTCACCAACACCGCCGCGTTGGCCTCGGTACACGAGCGCGACTCCAATGCCGGCAACAACAGCGCGGCCTTCGCTGTGTACATTGAATCGGCCGACATTGAGATCGCCATGACCGGCGAGGATGCCCGCAAAGCGCCGCGCTGGAGCATTCCGCTGGCGAAGGAGGGCGAGTACCGCCTGATCCTCAACTACGACATGCCGAAGTTCTTCATCAACGGCATGGGCGAGGTGGGTTCGACCAATCCGCTCTCCACCTCCTGGCATCACCTCGTGGGCCGCCTGACGCGTGGCACCAATGGCTGGGGCACGCACACGCTGGATCTGTTTGTGGATGGCGAGAAGGTGGCGACGCTGAACACCGGCGGCACGCCCTCCGGCAACACCGCCCCGCTATGCCTCGGCGTCTCCGCACCCGTCAACGGCCTCGGCTGGTTCGGCGGCGCGATGGACGAAATCCGCATCGCGCAGACCTCGCGCAGTGATGGCTGGGTGCAGACCTCCTTCAATCAGGCCAGTTCGCCGGACACCTTCCTCGCGGTCGGGGCGGAGGCGGCGGGCACGGTGCTCGCCTATCAAAAGACGTTGACGATCAACCACGCCAAGGTGGGTGGCGATGTGACCAACTTCCCGGTGCTCGTCAAGATCACCGATACCGCCCTGATGTCGGCCGCGAACGGCGGGCACGTCCAGCACGCGTCCGGTTATGACCTCAAGTTCACGCTGCCCGACGGCACGCCGTTGAGCCACGAGGTGGAGCGGTTCGCGGGCAACACGGGCACACTGATCGCGTGGGTCAAGCTGCCGGTCGTCGCCGCCGCCACCGACACCGAGTTCCTCGTCCACTATGGCGATGCCGGCATTGCGACGCCGACGGCCAATCCCACCGAGGTCTGGGACAGCCAGTTCGCCGTGGTCCAGCACATGGATGAACTGACCGGCGACCTGCTCGACTCCACCCTCGCCGCCCGCACCGGCACGAACCATGGCGCGCGGCACCAGTATCTTGGCCAGACCGCCTCCGCCCAGATGTTCGATGGCGTCACCAACTGGGTGACCGTGGCGCACGATACCGCGCTCTCGCCGGCCACGCACGACCTGACCGTGGAGGGCTGGTTCATCCGTCGTGGCACCGCCGCCGACACCTGGTTCAAGCTGACCATCCAGAACAAGGGGCCGGACGAGGCCGCCAATGTCGTGGTCGAGGACCGCATGAACGGCCTGACGTTCGCCGATTGGTTCTCCTATAAGGGCTACTACATCGGCTCGAACAACACCTGGCTGGTGGGCACGCTGCAATCGAACGAGACGGCTGATATCTGGATCAGTGCCAACACCACACAGACCGGCGCGGTCGCCAATGTGGCCGAGGTGATGTACGCCGATCAGGCCGATACCGACTCGCCGCATGGCAATCATGACCCGAGCGAGGACGACCAGACCTCCTACGGACTGGGCGGCACCTCCACCCCGGCCTGGATGAAGCCCGACTTCGACATCGTCTCCATCGTCACCACGCCCGCCACACCGACCATGGGCGGCACGTTCACGGCCACAGTGACCATCCGCAACACCGGCGACTTGAGCGGTAATGCCGGAACCGTGCGGCTCTGGCTCAATCACCTGGCGGCTGCGGTCGCCGGCGAAGCGGGCGATGCCAGCCAGATGGGCGGCACGCTGGGCGTCGGCGCGACGCGGCAGTTGACCTTCAGCGGCCTGACCGCGCCAGGCGCGGCCGGCACCTATACGCTGCGCGCCTTCGTGGATGCGAACAACGGAACGGTGGAACACAGTGAGGGCAACAACCAGAAGACGTTGTCCTATACCTTCCTCGATAACCCGACCGAGAAGCCCGACTTCGTGGTCTCCACCGTCACCACCGTGCCGGCCACGCTGACGCCGGGCGGCTCCTTCGCGGCGGTGGTCACCGTCGTGAACCAAGGCCCGGTCTCCGGCAACGCCGGCGCGCTACGGCTCTGGTTGAACAAGAGCGCCTCCGCCGCCCTCGGTGAGGCGGGCGATGCTGTCCAGACGATCGGCGCACTGGCCTCCGGCGCCTCCACGGTGTTGACCTTTGGCGGCCTGACCGCGCCGGCGGCGACGGGCACCTACACGCTCCGCGCCTTCGCGGATGCCGATGGCGCCACGGCGGAACAGAGCGAGGGGAACAACCAGAAGACGCTGACCTACACCTTCGCCTCGTCCGGCAGCAGCTATACGGAAAAGCCGGACTTCCTCATCACCGCGCTCACCACCACCCCGGCCACGCCGGTCAAGGGTGGCGCCTTCTCGGCCACCGTCACGGTGCTGAACCAGGGCCCGGCGGCTGGTAGCGCTGGCGTGCTGCGGCTGTGGGCCAACCACTACGCCGCCGCGGTCGCGGGCGAGGCGGGCGATGCCGCCGTCGGCGTCGGCACGCTGGCGTCCGGCGCCAGCGCCACGTTCACGGTCAGCGGCCTGACCGCGCCGAACGCCGATGGCACCTTCACGCTGCGCGCCTTCGTGGATGCCAACGGCGGAACGGCGGAGCAAAGCGAGGGCAACAATCAGAAGACCATGAGCTACACCTTCGCGCCTTCGGGTTCGGGCGGTGGTGGCGGTGGCGGCGGCGGTTCCACCTATGTGCCGAAGCCCGACTTCATCATCACCGCGATCAGTTTCAGCCCGGCCACGCTGACCCTCGGCGGCACCTTCACCGCCTACGTCACCGTGATGAACAATGGGCCGGTTTCCGGTCACGCCGGCTCGCTGGACATCTATATTGACCGCCTCGCCGCCGCTCCGGCGGGCACGGCAGGCGACGCGAACCAGGCGGTCGGCACACTGGCCGCCGGCGAGGTCAAGACCATCACGTTCACCGGCCTGACCGCGCCGGCCACGATGGGCACGCATACTTTCCGCGCGTTCATCGAGAGCCAAGGCGCGGTCGCCGAACAGAGCGAGGGCAACAACCAGAAGACGCGCACCTACGGCTTCTATTAAGAGCCGCGCCGTCTCCGCGGTCCCGACACATGACGCTTGGTATGGCGTCATGTGTCATTTTGAGGTATCCATAACCGCGCACATGAAACTCCCCGGTTCCAGTTGGCCGCTTGCCGCCGGACTCGGCCTCTGGCTGGTGGCGGGTTGTGCCCAGCCAGAGCCACCAGCCAGCCCGGAATCACCCTCCAGAACAGCCAAGACGGCTCGTGTCCAGTCGCCCCTGCGCGTCAAGGCCATCCCCGCAGCCGCGCCGAACCTCCGCCCGCCTGCTGATGACGCCACCGCCTTCCCCGGTGCGGTGGGAGCGGACAACCTCACGTCAGTCGCCGGCCCGGCGGCGCACCCGCAGGCGGTACTCGCCGCGATGAACGCGATCCGCCGCGCCACCACCGAGGCCGACCGCCGCCGCGCGGTCGCCACGTTTGTCGGCCAGGCCAACCTCAGCGCCCATAATCCGGCCTCGGTGGAAATGCTGCTCGACGCCCTGAAGCTTGCGCCGGAGTGCGATGTCGTCATGGCGGTCCAGCAGGTGCTTGGCCAGTCGCCCGACACCGCCGTGCCGTTTATGGCCGCCCTGCTCTATCGCGACGCGACGACGCCGACGGAGCGCGAACGACTGCTCGGCGTCATCCGCCATGCGCAAACGCCTGCCGCGGTGACCATGCTGACGGGACTCGCCGATGGCGCGGCCGGCCACTATACCGAGCCGCTGGCGCTGGCGGCGATTGACACGCTCGGCGTCATTGGTACACCAGCGGCTGTCCGCGATCTCGCCGGCCGGATCGAGACGGCGGGCGCGCAGGGACAAAACGCGCAGGTGCTGGTCGAGGCGTTGTCGCGCACGGTCAATCCCGCCGCCTTTGACTGGCTGGCTGCCGCCGCGCGCGGCGAGGGCAGCGTCAACACGCAGGTACGACTGGCCGCGCTCAACGCGCTCGGCAACTACCCCACCACCGCCAGCCGCGAGGCGCTCCATCAGATCATCGCGCGCGAAGCCGATGCGGCGCTGCAGACGGCCGCCAAGAGTGCGCTCAAGCGGGCCAGCCTGGAGTTGCCGGAGGACTTCGGTAAACCCGCCACGCCATGAAGCAGGCCCATCCAGCCTCCACCGGTGCGGCACTTTTCCAAGGCTTGGAAAAACAGCGGAGGATTTTTCCAGGGCTTGGAAAAGCGTGGGCCTCTTTTTTCCAATTCCTGGAAAAACCACGCGCCGGCTTTTCCAATCCCTGGAAAGGCGTTTGGCCGCTGCTACTGCTCGGCGCGGCGCAGGGCGCGCTGGATTATGACTTCGCGACGCTGGCCGGCCAGATGGGCACCAACGGCTCCGCCAACGGCACGGGCAGCGCCGCGCAGTTCGATCAACCCGGCGGCCTCGTGATCGCGAGCAACGGCACCCTCTATGTCGCCGACTCCGCGAACCACACCATCCGCGCCATCGCGCCCGGCGGCGTGGTCACCACCCTGGCCGGCAGCGCGGGCCTGTCCGGCACGAACGACGGTGTGGGCGCGGCGGCGCGCTTCAGCTTTCCGCAGGGGCTGGCGCTGGACAGCAACGGCCATCTCGTCGTGGCCGACACCGGCAACAGCACGATCCGCAGGGTTACACCGGAGGGTGTCGTGACCACCTTCGCCGGCAGTGGCGGACGATCCGGCACGAACGACGGTGTGGGAGCGGCGGCGCGCTTTTTGCATCCCTATGGCGTGACCGTGGATGGCGCGGGCCAGCTTTTCGTGACGGACACCGGCAACGACACGATCCGCAAAATCACGCCGCTCGGCGAGGTGACCACGTTCGCCGGCCAGGCCGGGAGCAGCGGCAGCACGGATGGCACCGGCCATCTCGCGAGCTTTTTCTCGCCCACCGGCATCGTCGTGGATCGCAGCAACGTGGTCTTTGTGGCCGATACCGACAACTCCAAGATCCGCCGCCTCGACGCCGCCGGCAACGTCTCCACTTTCGCCGGCGCCACGGAACCGGGCCACCTCGATGGCACTGGCACGGCGGCAAGTTTCTCCCAGCCCTATGGCTTGGCGCTGGACGCGGTCGGCAACCTCTATGTGGCGGACAAGGGCAATGGCGCGTTGCGCCGCATCAGCCCAACGGCGGAGGTGACGACCTCGGCCAATTCCACCAACCTCGTCGGTGGCCTCGCGCCGCAGGCGGTGGCTGTGGACACCGGCGGCAACGTCCTGCTCGCCGACACCGGCAGGCAGGTGGTGCGGAGTGGCGAACTGACCGGGGGCGGACTGATCCTCGTGCAGGCGGGCACCGGCGGCGGCGAGGTCAGCGGCTCCGGCCTCTTCCTGAACGCCTCGAACGTGCAACTTTCCGCAACCGCCTCCCATGGCTGGGCCTTCCTGAACTGGAACGATGGCGACACCAACAGCACGCGCACCATCACCGTCGCCGGCAGCGCCACCTACACCGCCACGTTCGGCCAATGGGGCCTGGTCACCGTGTTGGTTGTTCCGACCAACGCGGGCAGCGCGAGTGGTGGCGGTTCCTATGCGCTGGGTTCCCATGCGCTGCTCACGGCGATCGCCTCCAATGGCTGGCAGTTTGCCAGTTGGAACGAAACGATCACAAGCAATCCGTGGCCATTTGCCGTGTCGCAGGCCACGACCTGCACGGCCTATTTCATCCCTGCACGCACCGAATATGTTTTTCAGGATGACTTCGAGCAGGGTCTGGGTAACTGGTCGGTGAGCGGTAGTGGCGCGCGCTGGGGCTTGCAGCCTTGGCCTTTCGGCGGCACTTCGGTTTGGTGCGCCGCGGATTCCGGCGATGGTTGTGCACCCTGGGGTGCGGCCTATCGGTATGCCAACAGCATGGACACCCGTCTGGAGCGTTCGTTCGACCTGCGCGGCTACACCACGGCCACGCTGCGCTTCGATTACAAACTCCTCACGGAAAGCGCGCATGATTTTCTGAAGGTGTATATCAATGGTGACGAGGTGTTCAGTCAGAGTGGTTATGCCAACTGGAGCGCGACCGGCGCGGGTGCCGAGCGCGCAGGTTTCCACAGGGAACTCGACCTTTCGGCCTACTGTGGACAGGCCGGCGTCACGGTAAGGTTTGCTTTCGAGAGTGATGCTACCTTGGATGGCAGCAACCTCTCCCTGGGGATGGATGCCGGAGCGGTGGGCGCCCTACTGGATAATATGCTGATCTTTGGTTCGCGACATCCGACAGGTCAAAAGGTGCTGGGTGTCCCGGTCAAAGGAAAGTTACACCTCCTGTGCTGCGGGCAGTCAAACATGGCAGGCGCATCAGATGGTTATGGCACTTTACCCGCCTACATGCAGGCCGATGGCAGCGGGGCCTCGAATTGTTACTTCCACAATTTCTGGGAGAGTCCTGGCTTGACCAACTCGTATGGTCCCCTGCGAGCGTTTAACGCCTCCTACTGGGGGCCGGAGCTGACCATGGGCGATCAACTCGCCCGTCAACTGCATATTCCTGTCTTCATCAGCAAGTGGGCGTCGGGGGGGTCCGATCTGGCGAATATGTGGCGCAAAGGCGTCCATGGTTTTTACACGAATATCGTCCCCACCGCCACCGGCACCTCGAATGTCTGGCCAACCGCAGGCAGTGTGGACGCCTTCATCTGGGTGCAGGGAGAAAGCGATACCGCAGCCTTCACCAGCGCCTACGCCTACGAAGCCCATCTGCGGCAATTTATCGCCGATGTACGCGCCGACCTTGGACAATTACACCTCCCCTTCCTCATCCTGGGCTTGAGCGAAAAATTCCAGACCAACACGTTGGGCAACGCCGTCTGGCAAGCGCAGCAGCGGGTGGCCGCCACCGACCCCGATGTTTTCTTTATCGCCGCCGACGGCGCACCGCGCCAACCTGCGCCGTGGGATTCACATTATACCAGTGCGGGCTATCAGGAGATCGGACAACGCCTGGCCAGCAACCTTGTGAGCGCCGCCAGAGTGATCAGCCCGGCGATAGCCAGCAGCGTCACCAATGACGCTCATGCAATCAGTTCCGCTGGCGTGACCTGTTGGTTGCCATGCGAGAGCACCAACCTGATGGACATTTCCAGTTCGGCTCACTATCTCACCAACTACAACCTCTATGCCCAAAGCATCTGGACCAACGCCCAGGGCTGGTTGCGGTTGGGGGATCAGGGCGCCTTGCAAATCGGCACCAACCTCGCTTTCAACAGTTCATCGCTATCAGTTAGCCTGTGGGTCTATTCAACCACGCCCGACCATGCGCCCTTCGCCTTGGGCGCTTGGTTCGGCGCAGAATGGCCGTTGAGTCTTGCCACCATATTGCACACGAGCAATGTCCAGGATGGCCGGCCACAAGCCGCGCTCCGCTCCTACGGCAATTATGTGTCGGACGCCAGTGTCCAGGGGCTGTTGACGATGTATGTAGAAAACCGGATTACAACCGGCTGCTGGCATCACATAGGTGTGGTGCTCGATCGCGCCGGGGGTACACTCACCACTTTCTTAAACGGTATACCGGCCGCGCAACAAACTGGAAATTTCGCCAGTTCCTCCAATCTCATTCAAAGCCTCTGGCTGGGCACCCTCTGCGGCGGCGGTAATCGTACAGTTGGTTTCATGCGCCATCCGATGCTCTGGCCACGCGCACTTTCACGTGAGGAACTCTGGGGTCTCTATCAATTGCAATTGCGCGGTCAACGCGGCGCACAGGTCTATCAACTCTCTGTTCAAGCCAATCCTGCGCACGGTGGCGTTGTCCAAGGCGGTGGCTTGTTCACACTCGATGCTGCACCACAGATCACAGCGAGCGCCTCCAACGGCTGGGGCTTTCTGGGTTGGAGCGATGGTGGCACGCAGACCACACGTGTCCTGACACCGGTGGACGGCAGTGCCGCTTACACCGCCAACTTCGGCCTGCTGGCGACGCTTGTCGTGGTTGCCAACACCAACGCCGGCGGCAGCGTCACGGGCAGCGGCACCTTCTTTGTCGGTAGCAATGCCACGTTGATCGCAACAGCCTCCAATGGCTGGTGTTTCCTCGGCTGGCAGGATGGTGTGACCAATGCCTCGCGCACTATCGTCGTCGCCTCGAACATGAATTATACGGCCACCTTTGCGCCGGTCACCACCGTGACCACCGTAGACCTTCCACCGGAAGGAGGCCGTTCCAGCGGCGGCGGCATCTATGTCGTCGGTTCCAACGTCACGCTCACGGCGACGGCCTCGAACGGCTGGCTCTTCACCAGTTGGAACGGCGCGTTCACCAATAATCCGTGGACTTTCAGCGCACCGGAGGGCGGTAGCCTCTGTACCGCCAACTTCGCGCGCATCAGTATCGTGAGCGTATGGGCCAGCCCGACGAATGGAGGCGATGTCACCGGCGGCGGCGTGTATTTCTCCGGCAGCCCTGCGACGCTGACGGCGACGGCATCGAACAACTGGCTGTTCACAGGCTGGGGCGGTGGCGTGACGAACAATCCGCTGACCATTGTGGCGCCGGAAACCAACCTCAGCTATACGGCCTACTTCGCCGAGACCGCCAACATCACGGCGGGCGTCAACACGAATGCTGGCGGCAGTGTCACGGGCAGTGGCACTTTCTTTGTCGGCAGCAACGCCACGTTGACCGCCACAGCGTCTAATGGCTGGTTATTCCTGCGCTGGAGCGATGGCAACACCAGCAACCCGCGCACCGTAGCGGTCGGGTCCGGTGGCGCAACGTACACCGCCGTTTTTGCGCCAACGGCGGTGCTGGTCGTGCAGGCCGATCCCGTCAGCGGCGGCAGTGTCACGGGCGGCGGCACCTTCGTGGTGGGCAGCACCAACTGGATTGCAGCGACGGCCTCGAATGCTTGGTGGCGTTTCCTCGCCTGGCAAGACGGCAACACCAACGCCGCCCGCAGCATCATCATGCCGGCTGGCGGTGCGACCTATCTTGCCAGTTTTGCCGCGTTGGGCACAGTCGCGCTCTACGCCAGTCCGACCAACGGCGGCAACATCGCTGGCGCTGGAACGTATATCGTCGGCAGCAATGCCACGCTCACCGCGACGGCCTCCAACGGCTGGGTTTTCCTCCATTGGAACGGCAGCGTCACCAATAACCCCTGGCTCCTTTCCGTCACCAGTGGCGCGACCGTTTGTACGGCAGCTTTCGCCAGGGTCAGCGTGGTGACGGTACTGGCCACACCGACGCATGGTGGCAGCGTAACGGGTGGAGGCACCTATTTCGCCGGCAGCAACGCCACGCTCACGGCCACACCCGCGGGCAACTGGGGCTTTGGCGGCTGGAACGATGGTCACACCAGTACGGTTCGCTCCATCACCGTGCCGGTAACCAACAGCACCTACACCGCCACGTTCCTTGCGCCGGCCACCGTCACAGCCGGCGTGACTCCGCCTGCCGGCGGCAGCGTCAGCGGCGCGGGCACCTATGCGCCGGGCACCAACATCACCCTGCTGGCGACGCCCAATACTGGCTGGGGTTTTCTCAACTGGACCGATGGCGACTCCAGTAATCCACGCGTGGTCACCGTGCCTGCCGGCGGCGCCGGTTATACGGCACGCTTTGCCTCGGTGGCGGGCCTCGGTACGGCGCTGGAGGCGCCGCAGTTGACGTGGGGCCTCGGCGGCAGTGCGGCCTGGGCCGGTCAGACCACCACGACACACGGGACGCCTTCCGCGGCGCAAAGCGGAGTGCTGAACGCAGGACAGCAGTCATGGATTCAGACGACGACCAATGGTCCGCTCTCCCTGCTGTTCTGGTGGAAGGTCTCCGCGGCGGCGAACAACTCGCTCCAGTTCTATGTCAATACCCAGTTGGTCTCGCAAATTTCCGGGAATGTGGACTGGCAGCAGTACGTCACCTTCCTCGGCACCACCAATTCATACACGCTGAAATGGGTCTACTCGAAGACCAGCGCGACGGTCACCGGCAGCGACGCCGGCTTCGTGGATCAGGTGACCGTGCTCACCTGCCCGTATGCGACCAACGTCCCACAACTCTTCTTCCAGGAACCCGCCGGCATGATCGCAAGCTGGGTGGTCGAGACCAACGGCGCGTTCCGCTTTGCGCGTGTCCTCGCCAACACCGGTGGTTGGGCCTTGAAGTCCGCCGGCGACATTGATGGCGATGGTGTCAGCGACCTGTTGTTCCAAAACACCGCCAGTGCCACCGGCGGCTGGTTCCTCAACAGCGATGGCTCTGTCCGTGATGCGCGCTTCTGGTTTAACATTGGTGGCTGGGAGATCAAGGCCGCTGGCGACTACGAGGGTTTGGGCCGTGCGCAAGTCTTCTTCCAGACCGGTGCGGGCGAGGCGGCTTACTGGCGACTCGATCCCACCGGCGCCTTTGTCGCGGCGGTGTCCCTGGGCAACCAGCGGCCGTGGGTGCTGCGCGGTGCGGGCGATCTCGATGGCGACCTCAAGGCCGAGTTGTTCTGGCAGAACAGCGCCGGCGTTGTGGCCATCTGGTGGCATAATCCCGATGGCTCAATCCGCGCAACCATCCCCTTCGCCACCGGCGAGTGGGCCTTGCGTGGCGTCGCCGATGTGGATCACGATGGCGTCTGCGACCTGCTCTGGCAAACCCCGGATACGCGTACCGGCGGCTGGTTCATGCAGACCAATGGCGCCGCCCGCGATGCCCGCTTCTGGTGGCCCACTGGCGGCTGGCAGCTCAAGGCCGCCGGTCGGTAAGCAGCTCTGTCTGCCCCGCTCAACCAGCCCGCGTTTCAGTGGCGGGCGAGCCAGTCTCTCACGTTGGCGGCGTTGGGGTCACCGGGGGCCAGTTCGAGGAATTTGGTGTAGGCCTGCTTGGCCTGCTGCGTCGCGAGCGGATCATCGGCGAGCACGTAGCCAAGCACGTAATAGGCGGCGGCGTTGTCGGGTTGCTGTTTGACCATCTCGCGCAGGTGCCCGAGCGCCTCGTCGCGCTTGCGCGCGCCCAGCAGTAGGAGCGCGAGGTTGTAGCGGGCGGCGCCCATGTCGGGCTGCGCCTTGATGGCGTGCTCATAGGCACCGCGCGCGCTGGTGTTGTCGCTCTTGGCGGCATAGACCAGTCCGAGGTTGAACCACGCGTTGGCCATGCCGGGATTGTTTTCCAAGGCGCGCTTATAATAGGTAATGGCGCTTTCCCAGTCCTGCTGGGCTTGATACTGCCGCGCGCGGTTATAGGCCTGCACGGCGGCCTGCGGATTGGCCGCGACCGGCACCGGCGGGGCTTCCACCACCGGCGCAGACTTGGCCGCCTTCTTGGGACGCGGTGGCTCCTTCGGCGCCACGGTGGTCGTGCCGCGGACGAGACCCGTGCCCAGCGCGCCCAACCGTTCCTGCGCCTTGACGACGCGCGCATCGCCGGGGAATTGCTTGAGGAACTGGCGATAGCTGGCGGCGGCGCGTTCGGCCGACTTGAGGCCGAGATCATAGAGTTGCGCGAGCTGCCACTGCGCATCGGCGTTCAGCGGATCCACTTGCACGGCGTTCTTGAGCGCGACCAGCGCTACATCATATTCGCCCGTCCGCCCCGCCGCCTCGGCGAGGCCAAGATGGGCCGGCACAAACTTGCCGTCGAGGATGATGGCCTGTTTGAACGACTTCAACGCCGCATCCGTCCGGCCGCGGTCCAGTTGAAAGCGGCCGAGAGCCGCATGAATACGGGCCTGGTCGAAGCAATACTTCGCCGCCTGCGTCAACGCCTTTTCCTGCGCCGCGGCATTGTGCTCGCGCTCGGCACGGCTGGCGCCCTCAAGGAACAGGATGACGGCGCGCTGGCTCTGCCCGCGCTCGGCCTCGGCCACGGCCTCCTGCAGGATGCTATCCACGTTACGTACCGCGGTCTCGATCCGCGTTGGCATCGTGGTCGGCGCGGGACGCACAACGGTCCGCACGCCGGCGGTCGGCGCGACGGGTGCGACGGGCGGCATGACGCCGCCCAAGTCGGCGAGCAACTGGCGCGCAAAGTCGGCTTGTTCGCCCTGCGACTCCACCTCCACAAAGCGACGCAACAACACCGCCGCCTGCACCCGGTCGCCCAACCGCTGCTGATAAACTTGCGCGAGATTGAACAACGCGGGGGCGTAGCGGGCGTCACGGTCCAGCGCACGGTTGAGCAAGGCGATGGCGGTCCGTTCATCACCGGCGCCCAACTCGGCCAGAGCCAGGCGCGTCAGGATGCGCGGCGTATCGGGTGCGCGCTGCGCCGCCTCGATCAACGCGCGCCGGGCCTCCGGCCAGGCCTGCCGATCCAGATAGATCTGGCCGAGCAGTTCGAGGGGCTCGGTCCGCGTGGCTTCACGGGTGGAGATGGGCAGGAGCAAGCCAACCGCAGCGCTGGCATTACCGCCGGCGGCCTGCAAGGCTGCCAGATTGTACTGCGCCGCCGCATAGCCCGGCTCTGCGCGCAGACTGGCCTCGAAGGCCTCCCGCGCCACGGGCAATTGGCGCAACTGCCACGCCGCGCAGCCCAGATAATTCCAAGCGGCGGCATGGGCCTCGCCGCCAGCCTGATGGACAACCTTCTCAAACTGCGTCAGGGCACGGGCAAAATTACCGCGCTCATATTCACGCAGGCCGGCTTTGTAGTCGCGTTCCCCCGGCGCTCCGCCGCAGCCGGCCAGCCACAGCCCACACACGCCCAGCATCACCACTCGCAAAAATTTTCGCATGACCGCTTGCTCCTGTGCAAAAAAGCGGGCGCATGATAACGCAGCCCCGCCAGCCCCGCACGGAAAAACAGCGGCCGCGCGCGTTGCGGGAGCCGCGGCCCGGACTGTGGGAGATCGGAGGCGTGGCCCGGAGGCGGTGTCCCATCGCAAAACAGATTTGGGCCTGGCAGCTTCGTGTCCCGCATCAGGAAACCCGCATCCCGCTCACGCGCTGATCCAGACCTCGCGCTGGCGCGGGCCATCGAACTCGCAGAAGTAGAGGCCCTGCCAGGTGCCCAGTTGCAGGCGGCCTTCGCTGACGAGCACGCGCACACTGCTGCCCATCAAGCTGGCCTTGATGTGCGCGGCGCTGTTGCCCTCGCCGTGGTGATAGTCGCCGCGCCACGGCACCAGCCGGTCGAGCGCGGTGGTCAGGTCGCGGACGACATCAGGGTCCGCCTTTTCGTTGAGGGTGATACCCGCCGTGGTGTGAGGGATAAAAACGGTCAGGTAACCATCACGGACCTCCAGTTCACGCGCGGCCTCCTGCACACGGTTGGTGATGTTGATGAAGTCCGTCCGGCCGCCGGTCTGGAGAGATAAAACTTTCATTGTGTCGGCCGCTAGTATAGGAAAACGGGTGTAGGGCGCAACGCCAACCTTGGCGGTGGCCCAGTATGCAGGACAACATGCTGCTGTTTTACATCGGTCTGCTGGTGGTGCTGCTGGTGCTGAACGCCTTCTTCGTGCTGGCGGAGTTCGCCGCCGTGCGCGTCCGGGGCACGCAGATCAGCGCGATGCAGGAGCGCCGCCCGCGAGAGGCCAAGCTGCTGCGCCACATCCATGAGCGGCTCGATGAATACCTCTCCGTCTGCCAGCTCGGCATCACCTTCGCCAGCATCGGGCTGGGCTTTGTCGGCGAGCCCGCGATTGCGCGCCTGATCGAGCCGCTGCTCGGCAGCGTGACCGCCGCGCACGGCATCGCCATCGGCATCAGCTACATCCTCGTCTCCTTCCTGCACATCCTCTTGAGCGAGCAGTTGCCCAAGTGCATCGCCATCCGCTTCTCGGAAAAATCCGCGCTGCTCACCGCCCTGCCGATGATCTGGTCGCGGCGGCTCCTCTACCTGCCGCACACCCTCCTCAACGGCTCGGCGCAACTGCTCCTGAAACTGCTCGGCCTCCGCGCCGTCTCCAGCGACATGGCCCCCTCCGAGGCCGAGGTGCGCATCATCCTCGACAAATTCCAGCAGGAGGGTGTCATGTCGTTCCGCCGCCTGCTGCTGATGGAGAACGTGTTCGACTTCGGCGCGGTGCGCGTCCGCGACGAGCTGCGCCAGTTGCACCAGGTCACCGCGCTCTACGCCGACCACCCGTGGGAGGAGAACCGCAACAAGATCCTGACGACCACCTTCTCGCGCTATCCGCTCCTCGAAGGCCAGCCGCCGCGCGCGCTCGGCGTCGTCCACCTCAAGGACTTGCTTTTCAAGGACACGCCCTGGCCCGACCCGGTGGACCTCAAGGCCATCGCGCGCAAGACCTACCTGGCGCCGCCGGACATGCCGCTGGAGCAACTGCTGACCGAGCTGCGCCGCCGCCGCATCCACATGGCGCTGGTGCAGGACGCGCAGGGCGCGCTCTGCGGCCTGATCACTATGGAGGACATCCTCGAACAACTCGTCGGTGCCATCGAGGACGAGTTCGAGCGCGAGGCGCCGCTGCGGCTCGGCGACGTGTTGCGCGAGGACCGCGTGTTGCTCGACCTCCAGGCCGGCGACTCGCTCGCGGCAATCGCCGAGCTGCTCAACCGTGTGCCGACCGACGACCTGCCCGCGAACAAGGCCGCGCTTATTGAGGCCGTACAGGCGCGCGAGCGCAGCCTGACGACCTATCTCGGCGAGGACCTCGCCGTGCCGCACGCCCGTCTGGAGAATCTCAAGAACGCCGTCCTGTGTTTTGCCCGCGCGCCGGAGGGGGTGGTCTTCGATCCCGCCAAGCCCGACGAGAAGGCCCACATGCTCTTCCTGCTGCTGACCCCCGCCGCCGCGCCGCGCCTGCAGACCAAGCTGCTCGCGCGCATCGCCAACCTGCGCGAGAGCACCTATGTCTGGGAGCGCCTCGCCATCGCCGCCACCCCGGCGGCGGCGCTCGAAGCCATCCGCAGTGGCGATGAGTTGAGCACCTGACGCGATTTTCCAAGCCTTGGAATTTTTCACCGCCTTTTTTCCAAAGCCTGGAAAAACTCCCCCTGATATTTTCCAAACCCGGGACAAACGACCCTGCGCCTCTGCCAACGTTTGGAAACTTCAGCGCCCGCCGGATGGCGGGGCATGGCGCTGGTCGAGCAGGTGGCCAAGGGCAAGGACGGGATGACGCCAGAGCATCCGCGGACCGGCGAAGCGCATGACCTGCCGGATCTGTTCACGCTGTCTGGGGGCGTAACAATGGACGGTGCAGTGGGCGCAGGTCGGCTTCTCCGTGTGGAAGGGGCAGTGGGCCAGACGCGCCTCGCAGTAGCGCAGCAGGTCGGCGCAATCCGCGCACAGCGCCGCGCCGCCGCCGTGGCGGGCGCGGCAGAAAATCCGGATCAGCGCGGCGACGGTGCGGCGTTCGCGTTGGAGGCGCGGCTGCATGGCGGGAACTATCGCTCAACGGCGAGCAGATACAACGGCGTGCCGGTCAGTTGTTGCGGCGCGGCCACGGGTTGGTCGAGCGCATCGCGCACGCCGCCGAACTGGAACGGCGGCTGGAAGGACGTCGCCGCCGGATGCGCATAGGCGAAGGCGAAGTGCGCGCCCCCGGCGGCACGGAAGAGGAAATAGCGCGCGCCATCGGGCAACTCGCGCCGCTCGACGAAGGTGGCCGCGCCGCAGCGTTGCAGAAAAACGCGGAGTTGGTGGTAGGCGGGGCGCAGGCGCCAGTCGGCGGGGTTCGGCGCGGTGTCGTCAATCAGGCCGAAGCCGCGTGCGGCGAGCCGCCACCAATAGACGCGCTCGACCAGACCGGAGGCGCAGGCGAGTACAAGGTAGCGGAGCATGAAATCGGCGTAGTCCTGTTCAGAGACGCTGGGATCATTGAAGCGCGGGCCGGGCGAAACATAGGGCGAGCCGACCGGCGACCAGACGCCGGTGCCGGCGAGGGGCCAGTTGGTTTCGGAGACGATCAGTTTGGGCTGCGTGGCCGGCGACCAGCCGGCGATGGCGCGGGCGAGCGCGAATTTTTCCAGCGCCGAAAAATTCCCCTGGAAATTTTCCGGCGCACTGCGGCGGTCCACATAGAGATGATGCGAGAGCGCGTCGAAGCGAAAGCCCGGCGGCAGCAGCTTCAGCAGGGCGAGGAGCTGGTGATATTCAAAGTCAATCGCCGCCGGCCCCATCCAGCGCAGGCGTGGATATTTTTCACGATACTCCTGTACCGGGGCGAGCAGCTTGAGGTAGTCGCGCAAATCCCAGAGGCCCCACTTGACGCGGTTGATCGCGTGGCCAACCTCGGCCCACTCGGCCACGTCGCCCACCCTCTCCAAGGTCTGGCAAACGAAGTCGCGCCAGCGGGCCGGTTCCAGCACGGCGCGGCGATCCTGCACGAGCGCGATGGCCAGCGGATGGCCGGCGGCCGCCAGCCGGCGCGCGGCCTCTGCGGTGAACACGCGCTGCTCCGGCGTGGCGTGATGATAGCAGCGCACCAGCACCGGGATGTTTCCCAGCGCGGCGAGCCACGGCAACTCGTGCTCGAAGGAGTCCGGCCGCGGCTCAACCGCCACGCCGATGCGTCCGGCCAAGTCCACCGGACTGGTGAAGGCCTGTTGCCGCAACGCGCCATAGCGCCGCCAGACCGGCAGCGCGCCGCCCGCGACTGCGGCGGCCACGCGCAGCGCATTGGAGAGGGGATAGTGCTGATGGCGGTCGCGCGAGCGCAGCGTGCTGATCGCTTGTGCCGAGCGGTCGTCCCAAATCCAGATATCCTTGGGATTGGGATAGGTCGTCGCCGGGTCACCGGCGGGCGCGCGACGCTCGCGCAGGGGATGACGCCAGCGGCGTGTGAAGGTGTGCCAGGCGAAGCGCTGGCGGTAGTGGCGCTCCCAGTCCAGGAAATCCTGCGGTGGCTGGCGCAGGAAATACATCTCGAAGAAAATGCGCAGAAAATCGGAGGGCAGCGTCAGGCGCGAGAGTTCGCGCGCCACGTCGCGCAACCCCAACACCGGCCGGATACGAGCGCGATTCAGATCCACGAACTGCACCTCGCCCCACCCCGCGGAGCCCTGACGCCGGAGCAGGATATTCTGGTTGCCAAGGTCATTGTGCGCCACGCCGGCTTGATGCATGGCGCGGATCGCCCCGGCCACCACCTGCAGAAGCGCGATCACTTTCGGGCACAGCGGGTCGGTGCGGTAAAGGCGGATGAGCTCATCCCGGAAACAGGTCAGGTGGGGCGTGTACACGGAAACGAAATGACTGACCAGGAGACGGCGACCCACCCAGCGCTCGACGCACGCTACGGGCGCGGGTGTGCCAACGCCGGCAGCCTGAAGCTGCGTGGCCACACGGAAGGAACGCTCGGCTTTGGAACCGCGCTGGTAAGCCTGCCAGTCCTTGAACCGTCCCTGTCCGCCAAAAGTTTTCACCACGAGATCGAGTGTCTGTCCGGAGCAAAGTTGCACAGGCACCTTGACCGTCCGGTTGCGGCCGGCATGCAACACCTCGGCGGCGGGAGTGGCGGTGCGCTCCGCCAGCCCGGTCAGCAACGCGCGAACATGGGGGTCATCGAAGGCGGGCAGCAAGCAGACCCGCAGGCCCGCCTCCTCAATGAATAACGGCTGTACCTCTGGAGTCTTCATCCGGGAACACCGCGTCGCGCCGACCGGCGGAGCAGCCACAGCACGACCAGCAAAACGGCCAGCAACGCCAGCGTTCCGGCGACCGAGTCCGTCAGATCGCCGCGGGCGCCCCAGAAGCGCGAGCGCAGGGGTGGCGGCACAGCGTCAGTAAAGAAGTTGTTGAGCTTGATGCTGAAAACCCAGCCAGCATGCGCACCAACCGCGAGCCAGATGGTGCCGGTCAGGCGCACCATGGCACACAAGGCCAAGCCCAGCAGCGTCAGGTTGAATAAACGGACAAAAAACGCGGCCTCGGCCGTATCCAACCGCACGGCGCTCCCCACGAGGGCCCAGGCGGCCTCCCAGAAACCGGGCAGCTTGAACGCAGCGCCATCCGGATTGATGAAGTGCGCGGCGGCAAACAGGCCGCTGGAGACCAGCGCTGCCAGCAGTACCCCCCACAAGCGTGACCAGAGGCGGAAGATGATGCCACGCGCAAGCGTCTCCTCGAACAAGCTGACCACCAGTGCTGAAAAGGCATAGCTGATGATGACTCCGGTCAAACTCCTGGCCATGTCGAGCTGGCTGGCCAGGCGGCGCTCGGTCAGGTACATGAACAACGCTAGGCTGCCCAGTGTCGCCACGCCCACCCACACACCCTTCACCACATCCAACCAGGCGGGTCGGGCCCTGCGTTCCAAGTTGCGCCAGCCGCAGTCACGCCAACCGCGCCAGCCGGAGACACGCAACGCGAGTGGCAACAGCAACACCAACCAGAGTTGCAACATGCGCGTCATCAGCTTGCCTTCGCCACGGCGCAGCAGGGCTGCGCTCCAGTCAGCAGGCAGGGCGGGTAACAGGTAACGATGCAGGGCGACGGCCGATAGGGCGGCCAGCACATAGGTCACCGCCACCAAAGCCAGCAGGACGGCGGGCAAGCGCCAGCCGGTCAACGTCAGACCCGGTTTTCCCGGACTGGAGAAATCAGTCATCATGCTCTTCCAATCCACGGAGTTGCGCCACACTGACGGGTGGCGGGGCTTGGTCGGCGCGCTCCAGTTCCCAGAGCTTGGCGTACTTCATCCGCACACCGAAGGAGCTGATGCGCGCGATGAACAACCCCGGCAGCCCATCGAGGAACCCCTTCTTGAGGAAGTAGGATTTGAAGAAGCGCCACTGCGGCCGGATGAAATAGTCCACCCAGCGGAAGCGCTCGCTTTTGCGAAATTTTTCGCGCGCGGTGATAGTGGTGTAGCGGTTGAGCGTCTCGATCTGGTCGTGCAGGTCGTCGTAAGTGTAGTGATAGAGCGGGCTGCGCAGCGTCTTGACCGCGCCGTTGACGATGACGCGGTCGTGCGGCTCCTCGCCGGCGCTGCGGCCGGCGTCCTTGCGGAAGAGGCGCAGCTTGTAGTCGGGATACCATTCGCCGTGACGGATCCACCGCCCCAGAAAATGCACCAGCCGGGGAAAACGATAGCCAACGATCTCGCCATGGCCGTCATTGAACTCGCGTAAAATCTCATCGCGCAGGTCGGGGGACACCTCTTCGTCGGCGTCGAGATAGAGCAGCCACGGATGCGTGGCCATACCGCGGATCAGGTTTTTCGAGCCGATGTAGCCAAGCCATTCGTGCTGATAGACGCGATCGGTGAACTCGCGGCAAATTTCCGCCGTGCGATCGGTGCTGAAGCTGTCCACGACGACGATTTCATCGCACCACTTCACGCTCTCCAGGCAACGTCGGATTTTCTTTTCCTCATTGCCCGCCGTGATGCAGGCGGAAATTTTTTCACGCATGATTCATCCCCTTCGCCAACAGGTCCCGCGCCGCAAGCACCACGTCCGCCACCGAGACGGCCGCCAGCGCCGCCCTGCCCTCGGCGGATTCGCGCGGCACAACACGGTCGCGCGTCGTGCTGCGCTGTACCACCCGACACCGCGCTCCCAGCGGGCCCGTCCGCGCTGGATCAGTGATTCCGAACACGGCCACCACCGGTACGCCAACGGCCGCAGCCAAATGCATTCCGCCGCTATCGTTGCACACCACCATGGCGCACTCCGCGAGCAGCGCCGCCCACTCGCCGAGCGTCGTCGCACCGGCGAGGTTCACCGCGCCCGCACCCACACCAGCAGCCACGGCGGCGCACGTTTCGGCATCACCGGAACCGCCCATGATGACGATGCTACCCCCCATCTCGGCACGTAGCGTTATCGCCACTTCCGCAAAGCGGGCCGCGGGCCAACGCTTGGCCGGCCCGCGGGCAGCCCCGGGCATGACGCCGATCAAGGGCCGCTGCAGGCTGGCAACGCGCTGCACAACATTTGCGCGTAGGCCCGCCGACACGTTCAATTGCGGCGCGGGCAGGCTCTGGGCCTCTGGCGCGAGGACGGCGGCATATTCCCACGCTTGATGCTGCCGTTCGCTGGCCACCGGCGGCACGACCACCTGGGTGAGCAAGGCACTGCGCCAATGGCCGGCGCATCCGATGCGCTCCGGCACCGCCGCAAGCCACGGCAACAACGCCGAGCGCACAGAATTTGGCAGCAGATAGGCGGTGGCGAAACCGCCACGCAGGATGGCCCGCGTCGTCGCCCACGTACCAGCCGCTGCCAGTCGGTGTTGTGGCGCGACATGCAGTTCCCAGAATGGCAGCAGGCCGGGCTTGGCCAAAACGGTGATTTCGGTGGCGGGTTTTTGTTCACGGAAAAGCTGGAGCGCGGGCAGCGCCATGATGGCGTCGCCAATCCAGCCGGGGCTGACCACGAGCACGCGGCACTCACCGGAAGCAGATGCGCTGGATGCAGCCATAGAAGTCCTCGACCCCGCTCAACAGCTCGATCTCGACCCGCAGGAAATACATCGGCAGATCGCGCCGCTCGATGTTCGGGAAGCGCACGGCGTCCTTCTCCGTCGTCACAATCGCCTGCGCGCCGCGCTCAAGGCTCTTGTTGATGAACTCGATGATCTCGAGCTGGCTGTAGCGGTGATGATCGGCAAAGCGCTTGTGATAGAGCAGCTTCGCGCCCAGCCGGACGAGTTCATCCTCGAAGCCTTTGGGCTGCGCGATGCCGGAGATGGCGGCAATCGGCAGGTCGCGCAGTTTCTCCAGCGGATGCTGGTCGCGGCTGAACACGTCCTGCAGTTTCTTCGCACTGTGCCGGCACTCGATGATTTCCGCCGTCGGGTTCAGCGCGCGCAGCTCCGCCCGCAGGTCGGGCTCGCCACTGGTGCGCGACTTGGTGATGAACAGGTAGCTGGCGCGTTTGATGTTGCGCACCGGCTCGCGCAGGATGCCGCGCGGCAGCATCTGCCGGTTGCCGAACGGGTTCGTGCGGTCCACCAGCACCAGGTCCAGCCGGTGCTTGAGCGCCATGTACTGGAACCCGTCGTCGAGCAGCAGCGTGTCGCAGCCGAACTTCTTGACCGCATAACGCCCGGCCTTGACGCGGTTCTTGTTCACGATCACCACAACGTTCGGCAGGTTGCTGGCGAGCATGAAAGGCTCATCGCCGCTGCTGGCGGAATCGAGCAGCAGGCTGTGGCCATCGGAGACCACGCGCGGCGGATCCCAGTCCACGCGCCGGACCATGTGGAGCACCTTCTGCCAGAAGGGGGGCGACTCGCTTTTGTAGCCGCGGCTCAAAATCGCCACCTTGCGGCCCTGCTTGACCAGCGCGCGCGCGAACGCCTCGGCGATCGGTGTCTTGCCCGTGCCGCCGACCGTCAGGTTGCCGATGCTGATCACCTGGCAACCGAGCGAGTGATGGCGGATGACGCCGTGGCGGTAGAGGAACAGGCGCGACTGTACGATGCCGCGATAGAGCCACGACAGCGCCAGCAGCAGCCGGCTCAACCAGCGCGCGCCCACATCCTGCCGCCGGTCTTCAATGACCGACAGCACATAGGTTTCGATTTGTTCCAGACGAATCGCCACGCCCAACTCCTGCCGGCGAACCGGCGCGCCGGATGTTGCCAGCCGCCGCCGCGCCGCGCAAGACAGCATTCCGGTTTCCAGGGACTTGGCCCGCAGCAGCGGGGTTGGCCAGTCGCACCCGCGGTTTTTCCAAGGCTTGGAAAATCTCGCTCGAATTTTTCCAAGCCTTGGAAAAGCCGACAATATCCGCCGCGCGCGACCGTTTTCTCCGCAACACAGTCAGGAAGGAAACCCATGAAAAGTTTACTCGTGATCGGCTTGCTGGCTGGCAGCGTGTGCGCGGCCGAGGAGTGGAAGCCGCGCGATATGAACCGGCCGCGCCCGCCGGTGCGCGACCCCGGAGCGCCCGCGGCCAAGGAATTCGCACCGCCACCCGCCGGCGCCGTCGTGCTCTTCAACGGCAAGGACCTCAACCAGTGGGAGCGCAAGCCCGGTGCGAAGGACCAGGACAAGTCGCCGGCGCCGAAGTGGAAGATCGAAAACGGTTACCTGGAAATCGTCCCCAAGGGCGGCAGCATCGCGACCATGGAAAAATTCGGCGACTGCCGGATCCACATCGAATGGGCGACGCCCGCGCAGGTGGACCCGGCGAAAACCGGCCAGGGTCGCGGCAACAGCGGCGTCTTCCTGCCCGGCCATAACGAGGTGCAGGTGCTCGACTCCTATCAGAACGATACCTATCCCGACGGCCAGGCCGCGGCGATCTATAGCAAGTCCCCGCCGCTGGTCAACGTCTGCCGCAAGCCCGGCGAGTGGCAGAGCTATGACATCACCCTGCTCCAGCCGCGCTACGACGCGCAGCGCAAGCTCACCCGGCCCTGCACCGTCACCGTGATCCACAACGGCGTACTGGTGCAGGACAAGGTGGACCTCGGCGGCGGCGCGACCGAAGGCGTGCTCTCGCTCCAGGATCACGGCAATCCCGTCCGTTATCGCAACGTCTGGATTCAGAAACTGGAGAAGGACCCCAAGCCATGAAGAAGGAAATTCTGTTTGCCATCGCCCTCATCGCTGGCGCCTCTGCCACGAACGCCGCCGAGTTGCCGAAGATCCCAGCCGACTCCATTGCCGTGAAAAAGGAGTTGCTGTTCTCGGATGACTTCGAGGGCCAGAAGCCTTCGCCGCTCTGGCACAGGGTGGTGCCGACCTTTACGAATGAGAACGGCACGCTCAAGGGTACGCAGACGCGGGACAAAAACGTGCTCGACGACAAGGGCAACATCAAAATCAAGGCGCACGCCGCCGTCCATGGCCTGATGCTGCCGACCAAGGACAGCGTCGTCGAGGTCAAGGTGAAGCTGGCCGGCGCGGCGATGCTGGACGTGGAGTTCGATGACCGCGCCTACACCAACGCCCACTACGGCCACATCTGCCGCGCGCAAATCCGCACCAACGGCGTGACACTCGTTGACGAACGCGATGGCGCCATGCGCAACGACATCCGCGCGCTGGCCGATGACCCCGCCAAAAAAGCCGAGCGCACCAAGCTGCTCATCGGCCGGCAGGCGACGTTCCCCGGCAAGTTTGTCCCGAACGCTTGGCACGTGTTCGTCGTGGAAACCCTCGGCGATGAAATGCGCGTGACCGTGGATGGCCAGCCCGCCGGTTATCTCAAGTCCTCCGGCATCGGCCATCCGACCAAATCCAAGCTCGAATTCGGCGTCGCCGGCAAGGACGGCTATTTCGACGACCTGAAAATCTGGAACGCCGCACCGGCCAAATAAAACATCATGACCCTCTCGCGCCGCTCGTTCCTCAAAACTTCGCTCGCAGTCGCGGCCGCGCCCCTGCTCGTGCCGCCGCGCGTGCTCGGGCGCGGCGGCGCGACGGCGCCGAACAGCAAGGTTGTGATGGGCACCATCGGCTGCGGCAACCAGGGCCGTGGCGATACCTCGCACTTCAGCAGCACGGGCCGCGTCGAGTTCACCGCGTTCTGCGATCCCGACACCGCGCGGCGCGAGGCGCTCAAGGCCCGGTACGGCGCGCGCAGCGGCGCACAAACCTATAACGACTTCCGCGAGCTGCTCGCGCGCGGCGACCTCGACGCCGTCATCATCGCCACGCCCGACCATTGGCACGCGCTCCCGGTCATCGCCGCCGCGCGCGCCGGCCTGGACATCTACTGTGAGAAGCCGCTCTCGCTCACCATCCGCGAGGCGCGCGCGATGGTCAACGCCGTGCGCCAGAACGGGCGCGTCTTCCAGACCGGCAGCCAGCAGCGCTCGGGCGGCGAATTCCGCCACGCCTGCGAGATCATCCGCAACGGCCTGATTGGGAACGTGCGCGAGGTCTTCGTCCGCGTCGGCGCGCCCTCGCGCGCATGCGACCTGCCGCCGGAGCCCGTGCCCGCGGGTGTGGATTGGAACCTGTGGCTCGGCCCCGCGCCGTGGCGACCGTTCAACAGCCGCATCCATCCCGGCTGGCGCTCGTGGCGCGACTACGCCGGCGGCGGCACCACCGACTGGGGCGCGCACCACTTCGACATCGTCCAGTGGGCGTTCGGGATGGACGCGAGCGGGCCGGTCGAGGTGCTGCCGCCCGACGGCAAGGACCGGCCGTGCCTCGCCCTCCGCTATGCCAACGGCGCGCTTGTCTATCACGCGCACGGCGACGAGGCCCAAAAATTGCACTGGCCCGACGAGCCCGAAGGCGATGGCTACGGCATCACCTTCATCGGCGAGCACGGCTGGGTCGAGGTGGACCGCAGCCACATCCGCACCTTCCCCGACCTCCTCGCGCGCTGGCAGCCCGGCCCGAACGATGTCCGGCTGGAGCACTCGCGTAGCCATCCCCGGAACTTCCTCGACTGCATCGGCACGCGGCAGCGGCCGATCTGCGATGTCGAGGTCGGCTGCCGCAGCGTCACGGTCTGCCACCTCGCGAACATCGGTCACTGGCTGCAGCAGCCCTTCCACTGGGACCCGGTGCGGGAGCAGATTCCCGACAATCCCGACGCCGCGTTCTGGCTCGATCGCGCCAAGCGCGAGCCGTGGGCCGTCTGACCGCGATGCGCGAGGCCGGCTGCGTGCTTCGGGATGCCAGAGATCATCGCTTCCGCACTTCACTTGCAGGAGGGAAACCACTATCCTGCGCAGCCGTAAAGACCATGAGCTACGAACGCAACATGCTCGAACAGTTTGCCATGCCGACTCAAGCGCAAGTCGAGGCGCAGTTGCTTTGCGTATTGCTGAAGCATGGTGGTGTCGTCAGAGAGTTTGGCGCTGGGCAGGAAATCGTTGATGAAATTGCCGATTTATTTCAACTGACGCTGACGCAACGCACCGCTTTTCTGGAAACTACCTATCGAAAAGAGAACCGCCGTAAAAAAGCTTATCTATGGCATCGCCTTCTTTTCCGGGCGGCGGATTCACTCGCCAACCAGCGCATGGTTTCGCGCCCGACGCAGACGCTGCAACTCACTGGCCAGCACGAATGGATGCTGACCGAAAAAGATTTGATGAAGCGCTGCGCTTGGCCAACATCCCGAGCGACCAAAAAGAGCTGTTGCCAATCAAGTCTTTTGAGACCCAAAAGATCGCCAACCAACTCATGGCGGTGCGACGGCCGGAAAACTACGATCCCTTTGATCACGCCAAGATGTCCAAGACGACAACGCGCGCATCCCTGCTGCGGACACGCGGCTTCCGCCAGGCAGTGATTGAAGCGTATGATTTCCAGTGCGCTGTCTGCGGCTTGAAAATCCATGCACCCGATGCGGCGACATGGGAAGTTGAGGCCGCGCACATTGTCCCGCATCGCGCGCTCGGCCGGGATGATATTTTTAATGGCCTTGCCTTGTGTGGTCTGCATCATTGGGCCTTTGATACCGGTTGGTTCACCCTCCAAGACGATTACAAACTTCGCGTATCGCCGCAGAAGCATCGGTTGCCAGCCGACTTCGGGAAAATGGACGGTTACGATTTTCTTCTGGCGCTAGCGGGCAAGACAGAAAGAATCCGGCTGCCCAGCCGTCGGGAGATTTATCCGCATATCAACGCGCTTCGCTGGCATCAGCAATTCTTTTCCGTGGTCAATAACGACAGGAAGAAGCATGAAAGCAACAAGTGAGATTCTCTACTCCATCAACGACGCGGATGTCCAGAACGTGGCGCGGCAAGAACTGGATCGAGAATTGACCGCGACGGAATTGGCGGTCGTCAAGGAGCACATCGGCGACCAACTCGATTGGTATGGTGCCATCGCAACCCTTCTGGAGCAGCACATCGCATCCCATGAAATCGCCAAATAAACTGCACAATGAGTACGCAAAACTGGCCGCCCATCTTTCCCAAATGATAGCCGATGGTTGCCAGCTTGTTCACGGTGGCAACCTGTTCTCATGGTCGGACACCAACATTCCCGGTATCCTCGCGCGCATCGCCAAACTCCAAGCGCAGGAAGCCGCCGCGCGTCGCAAATAAGTTATGCGGTGTACCACCGCGCGGTGAAATTTCCAGGCCTTGGAAAATCCCACATGATTTTTTCCAGGCCTTGGAAGGCAGTTCAATTCCCCAATCGCACACCTCAAGAGGTGTGCGATTATGCTTAAATTTCTTCGATAACAGCGGTTTTCTGGCGCTAGGAAAAATATCGCAGCTATTCCCGCGGGTGTTTTATAGTCACCGCATGAAACAGCTTCTGGTGGCGGCTCTGTTGTTGGTGGCGCCCTTTTCACGGGCGCATGAGGTGCAACTGGCGGTGGAGGGGCGCGCCTGCCTGCCGATTGTGACCGCCACCAACGCCAGCGCGGCTACGCAGGCGGCGGCGGCGAACCTGGCGCGGCTGCTCACGCAGATTTCAGGCGCGCAGTTCGCCGTGACCAACGGCGATGGCAGCAGCGGCCTCGCCGTGGGCCACGCGCTGGATTTCCCGGCGCTCGCGCTCAAGATGGACTGGCCCGCGGCCGACCCGACCAAGCGCGAGGATTATCTGCTGCGCTCGCACCCGCACGGCCTGCTCGTCATCGGCCCCACCGATCTCGCGATGGAGCACGCCGTCTGGGATTTGCTCTACATGATCGGCTACCGCCAGTTTTTTCCCGGTCCGCATTGGGAAGTGATTCCTTCTATCCGTGATGTGCGCCTCGCGGTGGATCGCGTCGCGCATCCGGATTATTTCGCGCGGCGCATCTGGTACGGCTTCGGCCCGTGGGACTACGCGCAGGCACCCTACGCGGACTGGTGCGCCAAGAACCGCGCGACCAGCGGCATCACGTTGAGCACCGGCCACGCCTACGACCGCATCATCAGGGACAACAAGGCCGAGTTCGCCGCGCATCCAGAGTACCTGGCGCTCGTTGGCGGCGTGCGTAAGCCCGCGAAGTTCTGCATTTCCAACCCGGGCCTGCGCGCGCTGGTCATGGCCCACGCCCTGCGCCATTTCGAGGAGGCGCCGCTGCTCGACAGCATCTCGCTCGACCCCAGCGATGGCGGCGGCTGGTGCGAGTGCGTGGCGTGCGCCAAGATGGGCTCCGTCAGCGACCGCGTGGTGACGCTCGCGAACGAGGTCGCCGCGGCCGTGAACGCAAAGTATCCGGGCAAGATCGTCGGCATCTACGCCTATGCCTATCACTCGCCGCCGCCGACCGTGCGCGTGCATCCGCAGGTGGTCGTCAGCGTCGCGACCGCGTTCCTGCGCGGCGGCACCACGCTCGACGAAAGCCTCGCCGCGTGGTCGGCGCAGGGCGCGCGGCTCGGCATCCGCGAGTATTACAGCGTCAACACCTGGGATCGCGACCTCCCCGGCGCGGCGCGCGGCGGCAACCTCGACTACCTCAAGCACACCATCCCGGACTTCCACGCGAAGGGTGCATGCTTCATGTCGGCGGAGTCGAGCGACAACTGGGGCCCGAACGGGCTCGGCTATTACCTCGCGGCGCGGATGCTCTGGGACGTGCGCGAGGCGCAAAATATTGACGCGCTCGTTGAGGATTTTCTCGTGCGCGCCTTCGGACCCGCGCGCGAGCCGATGCGCGAGTTCTACCGCCAGCTCGATGGCGCGCAGCCGCACCTTGTCGCCAGCGACCAGCTCGGCCGCATGTTCCGCGCGCTCGCGCAGGCGCGCAAGCTGACCGACGACCCGGCGATCCGCGCGCGGCTCGATGACCTGCTCCTCTATGCGCACTACGTGGATCTATTCCAGCTCTATGCCAAGGCGAACGGCACGGCGCGCCAGCAGGCTTTCGAGACGTTGATCCGCCACACCTATCGCATGCGCACCACGATGCTCATCCACGCCAAGGCGCTCTACCGCGACCTCGCCGCGCGCGACAAATCCGTGAACGTACCCGCCGGCGCCCAGTGGGGCGTACGCGAAGGGACCAATCCGTGGAAAGCCAGCGTGCCGTTCAAGGCCGAAGAACTGGATAAGTTTCTCGCCGATGGCATCGCGCGCAATCCGCTGACGGAAGTCAATTTCAAGCCCATCGCGTTCAGCGAGGAACTGGCCAGTGCCGCGCCGCTGAAGCTTCCCGAAGTGACCGCCGGCAATTTGGGCGCGGCGCGCGGCCGGCAGGAATTCTTCACCTACGTGGAGCAAGCGCCGGCGAGTATCGAGCTGAAAATCACCGGCGGGCTGATCGAGCACTACCGCGACCGCGGCAACATCCGCCTCGAGTTGCACAAGATCGGCGGCGCAAGCCAGACCGGCGAGCGCGAGACGCTCGTCGCCGAGGACCGCAGCGCGCCGCCCGACGGCAAGGAACACGCCGTCGCGCTCGCCATCAAGGAAGCCGGGCTCTACCGCGTGACGATCAACGACGGCAACGACCGGACGCTGGTCCAGTGGAACTGCGCGCTGCCGCTGACCATCCGCTCCGACGCCGCCCACCCGATGAACGAGCATTACACCGATTACTGGCGGCTCTATTTCTACATTCCCAAGGGAACCAGGACGCTCGGCTTCTTCGGCGGCGAGCACGGCGAGATCCGCGACAGCGCGGGCCGCCCGCACTTCTGGCTGAACGGCCGGCCGCGAAACTATTACAGCGTCGCCGTGCCCGAGGGCGAGGATGGCAAGCTCTGGAGCATCCGCTTCGGCCGCGGCCCCATCCGACTGCTTACCGTCCCACCCTGCCTCGCGCGCACCGCTGCCGAGCTGCTGCTGCCTTCCGAGGTCGTCACCCGCGACGCCGCGAAATGAATCGAGCCTTTTTCAAAATCCGCCCGGTCAGGTGGCCGGGCCTGCAATTCAAGGGGCTGTAGGCCGCAAGCCCCTCCTGCGGAGGACAAGCCTCACGCGGCAAAATGCGTCGGCGAGTCTCACCGTTCCAAGGGGGGATTGGAAATATTAACCGGGAATTTTCCATGACTTTTTGCCCCAATGGTGTCATGCGTCGCGGCGACGAGCACGCCATCTTCCATGATCCACGAGCCGGCGAGCAATAAAATGGCCATGAGAGAAGTAGTAACAATTTTCATGGCCGCCGCTTGGCAAAGCGCACCGCGCGTTGGCACTGCCGGTTATAGCGTCGTGTTCAAAGCAACCGCCTTGACGGTGGGCCAGCGGACTTCGCGCGCGCCGAGCTTCAACGTCACGTTCGAGCCATCACTCGCGAGCGCGAGCGCGTCCTGTGGATGACGCGCCTTCCAGAGGTTGGCCAGCAGCAGGGCGCATTCGAGGCCATCGCCGCAACGATAGTTCCAGACCTCATCGGGTTGCGCGAGACGCGCGCCGTCATAGATGGATTCGCCGGGAATTTTTTCCAAGGCGAGGGCAAGCTCATCGTCGCCCAGCTTCTCGGTCGCCTTGATGGAGACCGGGCTGCGCTCCAGCGCCGCCTTGAGGAACGGCGCAGGATCGCAACTGGCGAGATCACGAAAAGCGTAGAAGGCGAGGTCGGCGACGGGCAGCGTGGCGCGCAGGCTGGCAACGTACGCGATGATCTCCTCGCGCGTCATCGCCGGGGAAATTTTCAGATGAGCCGCGGGCACCACCGGCTGTTTGCCGCTCAACGCCGGCAGTCGTGGCTCCAGCCGCGCGAATGCCAGTAACTGCTCCACGGCGGAACGGTTGCGTATGCAGTTGCATTCCAGCTCCGCCAGCAGGCTCTCGACCTCGGCCGGCTGGTCGAGGTTCACGGCGCGCTTCTTGAAGAAGTCGTCGAACTTGTTCAGCACGATCCGGTTTTCCAGCGGAGCGGGGAAGAACTCGTCCTCGTCCATTTCGTCGAGCAGTTTGGTGCGCGTCGCGTCGCTGATCTTGCAGGAGCTGGCGTGCTCGTAGGCATAGACCTTCTCGACCGGGATGTAGTGCGCGTGGCCGTTGAACTCGTGCCGCAACTGAAAACAGGGTTGCAGGCTGGAGTATTGCCGCAGGAAGTTCAGCAGAATCTCCATCGTGATGTGGGTGGTCAGGAATTTCCGCAGATGCTGCTCGAAGCGGTGATAGGCCTTGGGATCAATGGTCGCTTCCGGGTAGAGGCAGTGGACGTGGCCGCTGACGTGGCCGACCACGGTGACCTGCTCGTGCCGGAGCGCGCGCTGCGCCTTGTCGGTCAACTCGGTGCCGTTGAACCACATGTTCTTGGTGACGAGCCGGCGGTTGTTGGTCAGCACGCCATCGTTGACGAGGATGAAATTCTGCGAGTGCAGCGGCGTCGCCAGCAAGAAGATGTCCTCCAGCGGGATGCCACAGACCACGAACATCGCCGCCGCGTAGAGCGTCGAGAGCGAGACGCACTCGCCCGCGCCGGTCGGATAGCCTTCCTTGAAGCGGAACGCGTCCATCGCCTCGACCGTTTCCGTCTTCCAGTACGGGATGATGTTGCTGGTGTACTTGTCGAGGCCGAAGTGGCGGCGGATGTCGAGGTCGAAGTAATACTTGTCGCCCTCGTAGCCGAAGAGCGCGTTGCTCTGCGCGAGCGCGGCCTCATCCATCTGCCCGCGGAAACGCGCGAGTTCGCGCTCCTTGGTCGTCAGGCCCCACGTGTCGAGGTCAAGGTTGAAGGTGTAGTGATCAATGATGAACTGCTTGAGGCGCAGGATGCGGCGGTAGGGCGTCAGCTTGTGCAGGTCGGCGAACCAGGGATCGTTGCGCCAAGCCCAGATTTTCGGGGACATGATATTCGCCAGCACCAGGCTGAACAGCAGTTCCGGGAAAATAAAAATCTCCATGTCGGAGAGCGTCAACGCCGACGAATACTTTTCCAGGTCCTGCGGCCGGATGGCGGGATATCGGCTCATAGCTTCTTTCTGCGCACCGAATACCTGCCCGCGGCCTCACACATAGCGAACCCTATCTGCTTAGGGGGCGGTTCAGGCGGTAGAGCATGTTCAGTAAAAGCATAGGGCGAATATTTGATATTCTGGCCACGCTTCAAGGTCGCAAATTGCGACCTTGAAACCAACCATTCTTGCGCCTCCGCAGTTGACAAGCGGAAAACGAAATCCGGCGGGAATCGCTTGGCATTGTGCTTCACCGCCTCATTTAGACGTTTGGTTTCGACTCCATAGATTTCCGCCAACTCGGCTGCCAAGATGACCTTCTGATTCCGGATGGTCCTAATGCAGGTCTCAATAGGACGGCTGCCATACATGATGGTTTCCTCGCGCATAACCGTCTGCTCATCCGTTGTTCGTCTCTAGGCCGGTTTTCGCGGCGCGCCGGTCGCGGATGACCTTGGCGGGGAGGCCAACGGCGATGCTGTAGGCGGCGATGTCCTTGGTCACGACCGCGCCGGTGCCGATGATGGTGTGCGCGCCGATCTTCACGCCATCGAGCACCTTGGCGCCGGCGCCGAACCAGCTATTCTCGCCCACCTCGATACCGTGCGAGGTGCTGCCGGTCTGCGTGATGTCCTCATCAAGATCGGCCACGTGGTCGCCGCCGATGAGATAGGTGTAGGCGGCCAGCAGCGTGCCCTCCCCCACGGTGACGCGGCTGCCGGAGAACACCTCGCAGTTGAAGCCGATGTTGACGCGATCGCCGAGCGTGATGTCGCCGTTCTTGCAGCTTAAGATGGAGTTGCGTCCGACGAAGGCGTTGTCGCCGATCTTGATGCCGGCGTTATCGGTGCCCTTGGCATCAATCAGGCAGTTGTCATCAATGACCACGTTGTCGCCGATCTCGATCTTGTGCGGGTGGCGGAGGATTGTGTTGAGGCCAAACACGCAGCCACGACCGCAGCGCTTGAGTAGCTTGGGATAGAGCCGCGAGCGCAGCCAGAGCCCGAGCGCGCCGGGCACGTTGGTGCTCAAAAACTGCACCCACTCGTATTTCCAGAGCGCCCAGAAACCGGGCCGGCCGATGACCAAGTCCTGATAGAGGCCGATCTTCGACTTGCGCGGCGCGTCCATCTTCCATTGGATTCTGACGGATTCAGTTTTCATAACATATGGCTCAAGGCTCTAGGCCCTCGGCTTTAGGTTTGTTCCGTAAGGCGCGAATTAATCCATTCAGCACACGACCAAACTCATCGCATTGCGTCACCAACACGGCGGATGCTGGCACATAGCCAAGGCGCGAAGCAAGCGAGACTTGATAGGCGAGTTCCTGCGATGACCCGAAAGCCATATCGAGAAAATGGAGATAGTCCGCTTCCGTGTGTCGAGCACAGCCCTCGACAATATTGGAACAAATCGAAACCGTCGCGCGCCGCATCTGGCTGGTCAATCCAAACAATTCCGCCTTGGGAAACGACTGCGTTCCCCCATAGACCGTCAACGCCAGTTGATCAGCCAGTTCGAACGCCTTCAGTTTCTTGTGGTCGCGCATCCTTTGCCTTTAGTCTAGAACCTAGAGACTCGAGCCTTTCCTCATAACCAGCCGTTCTCTCGATACCAACGCGCGGTCATCGCCAAGCCTTCTTCGTCGGTGTAGCGCGGCTGGAAGCCCAGCCGGTCACGAATTTTGGAGGTGTCGAACGAGCGATCCTTGGTGAAGAACGCCACGCGCCGGCGATAGAGCGGCGGCGCGAGCTTGAACGGCTTGCAGGCCAGTTCACACAGGTCGGCGGCGAGGAAGACCGGCCACGCGGGCAGACGCAGCACTCGGCAACGGCGGCCGAGCGTCGCGCAGACGATGCGGCCGATCTGCTCCTGCGTCACCGCCGCCGGATTGCCGCAGATGAACGCCTCGCCCTGCGCGGCCGGATGCGTCGCGGCCAGCAACATGCCACTGACCAGATCCTCGACGTGAATCAGGTGATAGAGCCCCTTGCCATAGCCGAGCAGGACGAACACCGGCTTGATCGCCAGCTTGAAAATTTTCAGCAGCCGCCGGTCGCCGGGACCGTAGATCGCCGCGGGCCGGATGACAGCGTACGGTAGCTTCTTCTCGCGCGCGAAAGCATGCAACCAGAGTTCCGCCTCGGCCTTGGTCTTCTGATACATGTCGCCGGGATTGAAGGGCGATTGTTCATTCGCGGGCGGCGTCTCCACGTGGCCATGCACGCCGACGGTGGAGATATGCACGAAACGCTTGAAACCAGGTTGGTTCAACGCGGCCTCGGCCAGCAGTTGCGTACTGGTTTCGTGGACGCGCCGATGTTCATCCTCCGGCAGGCCGGAAACGCGATAGGCGGTGGCCGCATGGAAGACGAAGTGCACTCCTGCTGCCGCCTGCCGGACAACGGCAGCATCATAGATATTGCCGCGGAACCACTCGATGCCGAGATGCTTCAACGAGCCGACGTCGGCCGTATGCCGCGCAATGGCGCGCACGTGGCAGCCCTGCCCGGCCAACCGCCGCACCAGGACGGAACCGGTGAAACCCGTCGCCCCGGTGACCAGCACCCGCACCCCCGCGGGCATCTGTCCATTTACGCTCACGCCTGCTTGTCCTCACGCTCGAACCGCGCCAGCACCGGCGAGCCGAGCAGTTTCTTGAGCCCCAGCACGCCGCAGATTCCTTCCAGGGTGGCGGAGAGGGCCGGGCTTTTTAGCATCCGATGCAACACCATCGGCAGGAAGAACTCCCCCTTGCGGTCCACCTTGATGAAGCCATGCCGCGCAAATTCCGCCGCCACTTCGCGGTGAGGGAACAGGGTGAATGGCCGCGTGTTCTTCTCAATCCGCTTCTTGGTGCCAAACAGCGCCGAGGAAAAGAAGTTCACACTCTGCGTGGTTGGATAATCCACAACCACCGCGCTCTTCGCGACGCGACACAGTTCAGCAATGAGCTTGGGCCAGGCGTCGCAATGCGGCAGGAGCCGGATGGAAACCACAACATCGAACGAGCGGGCTGGGAACGGCAGCGCGACCAGATCGCCGACCGCGAATTGCAGCCGCCCGGCGTGTACCTCAGATTCGATGCGTTTGATGCACGCAGGGTCACTACCAAGCACGGTGACATCGAAACCGGCTTGGGCAAGCGGCAGCGCAAGCTGGCCGTGGCCGCCGCCGACATCAAGCACGCTTGCGCCCGGTACGCGTTGCAGCCAGGCCAGCACGATGCGCCCCTGCACGGATAGCATCCACGCGCCTGCCGGACCGGCAAAGCGGGCGGCATAACCCTCGGAAGCGGTCTCGAGGTCCGCATGTTCGCCGGAAACGCTGGCCTGTCCTTGCTGCACGGGCGTTACCCTACCCGCTCGCCGCCCTTGCGGCAAGGCGCGCGTAAAGGGTAAGGGTGGAGCGGGAGATGGGACTCGAACCCACGACGTTCAGCTTGGGAAGCTGACATTCTACCACTGAATTACTCCCGCTTCGGAGTGGCGGAGACTAAACCTTCCCAAGCGGCTTGTCCAGCTACTGATTGGCTCCGGCACGCCACCGGTTTTCCACCCGTGCAAGAATGTGCTCCGCCACTGCGCGCTTGGAGAGTAACGGCAACTCTTCAGTACTCCACGCGTCTATGATGGTCACACGGTTGGTTTCAATCTCGAACCCGGCACCGGGCGCGGTGACATCGTTGGCGATGATCAAATCGAGATTCTTCTCGCGCAGCTTTCGCTTGGCTTCTGCGGTGACGTTGTGCGTCTCGGCGGCGAAGCCGACAAAAATTTTCTTCCCCTTCAGCGGCGCGATGGTCTTGAGGATGTCGGCGGTCGGCTTGAGAACCAGCGTCAACCGCTGCGCCCCACCCTTCTTCATCTTCCGCTTTGCGATGCGCGCCGGCGTCCAGTCGGCGACGGCGGCGGCCATGATGAGTGCATCGCACTTCTTGAGCTGCAATTTGACCGCGGTGAGCATCTCGGCGGCGGTGACGACGCGAACCACACGCACAGCCTTCGGCGTCTGCAACGCGACCGGGCCGGAGATAAGCGTCACCCGATGCCCGCGCGCCGCCGCCGCCTCGGCCAGCGCGAAACCCATCTTGCCCGACGACCGGTTGCTCAAAAACCGCACCGGATCAATCGGCTCCCGCGTCGGCCCAACAGTGATTAGGAGTTTCATAAATGAAAAGACCTTCTGCCCTCATATTGCATTTAAGGCAATACGAAAACGCATGAACCTATGCTCAATTTGTTGATGCATTACCTTGATCCGAAACCACACTAAAGTTGTAGGTGTCATATCTGCTGCCTGGGACAGAAAATACATTTTCCCACAGTACTGAGTGCCCCGGAGCAAGATACCGGGTACGAAGCTCCTTCGTAAATAAATTGCCGTTTGATGATATTCGAGGGGTGAATTTGACGTTGTACAAAGGGAAAACCGAATCGTTATATAGAATTACATCATCATTTAGTATGCCCCATTTGATGTCAGCCCTGCATTTAACAGAAGTAATATCTGCAAACTGACCGCTATAAGCTGACCTAATAGACGCAAGATCTGGGTCTTCCTTCGCCCATGAAACATGCGCAAAGCCGCACTTGGTTATACAGTAATGAAACATCTTCCATGCATCCTCAACACGCTTTGCGGCAGAACAAATACATGCATAATCGTAGTAAAATGATGAATTTCCTGCCATTAAGTTGTTTATTTCACTAAATAGTTGTAATGCTTTTCCAAATTCGCCTACGTACGCATAAGCAGAACCTAGGCGCATCCTGATCGTTCCGTTTGAGTCATATGGATTATACTTCCGAGCTGCGATGAACAAGCGAATTGCCTCATTGCTATCATATGGGCCATTGACATATCCCCTCCTCGTCGTCTGCCTAAGTTTTGATATGGAAAAGTTCCCAGCTTGGGTATACATATATGATTTTATTTCATCATAAAAACTTTCGTCCGGTAGCAAAGAAATAGCGCGTAGTGTCTTTTCTTGTGCCTCCGCCAAAGACGATAGAGTCGCGTTTACCCCAAGTGAAATAACTTCATAATAAGCACACTGCGAAAAAAGAAATGGGTCGCGTGGTCGTGCATTGCATTCGGCAGACAATAGCGAGGCCATCGAAGCCCAATCATTATTTTGTGTTGCACGGTTTTTCTGGTCAATTTGGTCTTGAGGGACGTTTAACCCGGTTTCACCAGGTTGCCATCCATGTCGTGACGACAAGGTCTGCCCTACCTGCCTGAAAAGTGAATAATAGTTCTCAACGGCTGACTGAAATTTACTGTTTTCCGCGCGCACCAAAGAATTATACGCCTGCTCACGTACCGTAGACCGCTCACCTTCTTGCAGAAACATTCCCAGCAAATAGACACCAATACCCGTTAAAGCTGACCCTGCAAATCCCGCATCATTCTGTGCGGCCATAGCCGCAGCTTCACCTCCGGCATAACCTGCTTTGTAGGATGATTCAGCAATCTCCTTCTCGGCACGGGCGACCGCAAGCGCATCAATTTTTTGAATATTATTTAGCATCTCAACATACTTATCCAAGACTGCTAACTCTTCTTTTAGAACTGTAATAATTTCAGCATCGAGATGAGCACGTTCGGCATATTCTTGTGCCACTGATATTTTATTGCGAAATAGCGCCACTTGCTTTTCAAAAACATCTTGCGATTTACCAGGTGTGGGCCAAGTTGAGCTTAGAAAGTCGATATATCGGAGGAAGGTGAGATTGACATCAATGTCATTTGCAGCAGGAACAATATAAGGTGTCTCATCAAGTTGGGGACGAGCCGGCACTTGCACTGCAAGATTTGTTGAACCGAGTTCACCCTGAGTATTGAAACCCTTTGGTTTTGTGGGAGGAGATGAATTGACGACCGAAATTACAATTATTATTTCAACGACAAGACTAGCAATTATAAGCCCAAGCACCATTCCTCGATGTTTTGGATCACGACTAGCTTGTCCACTTGATGTCCCATGATTATTGCTATGATTGTGTGGTAGTGGTGGAGGTGAATCGTATGGAATCATTATTTTTTTACCACAAGATGGGCAGAATATTTCACTCCCATCCATATCCACAGGCGCTTCCAGTGGCTGCGAGCAATGTGGACATGCAAACTTGGTATCTGTCATGTTTTCCTCCTATCTCACCTTTCGACACTTGCGAGTTAAAGTTGGGGGATAAAGGTTCCAACTTGTCCGGACTTCTTTTGCGATATAATCCAAAGCAGGAAATAGTGTTGCCCAGTGAACTCCAATTCGACGCAGGTCGAGCATAATTTTTTCTTTTTTGGCATGCGGAATCCGATATGTTTTCTTTTTTATTTCCGATGGATGCTTTGAGTCAACGGGCGGGTGCAAGGTAAACCGTGCATTTTGCTGAAGTAGTCTTCCTGTCGTTAGGTTTGGACTGATTGGGATGACAGGCGGGCTATCCACCGGCTTACCTTCCTTAAATAGAAATGTGATCACTTTGGACACCAGCGGATGAAGTACGTTGATAACACCACGAGGGTGGTTTTTTCTTACATCAGAAATTTGAATAATGTCATTGGGATTAACCACATAGACACAGCCGTCAACTCGTGGATGTTCGCAACACGCAAAAAAAAGAGCGACAAGAGGATTCGCGGTCCAATCAAGAAGCCGTGTTGGCATTCCGTGATGTTGTGCGGCAAAATACAGATCCGTGAGTCTTGCACCGAGAGGAAAAAGCGAAGCGGAGTTTCTGCGAAATTCATCATTTACGATACGCTCTACCGCAAGAACCTTGTTTGATGCTATTGATTCTCTCTTTTTAGCTCTTTTCGTAAACCATTTTCTTAGAACCGCAGGTTGAAGTTCCCAGGTCTTGTCCGCATGTCCTCGATACCACACGGGCGAGGAGCCGCATCCAGGATCAAAAAATCGTTGTTCCCAGTCTGCAACAACCGCAAGGATTGAAGAAACCGATTCAATATCTCGCTCGAATCTTAGAGTCATGATTTCCTCTTGTCAGATTCACTATGACTTGCCAACCATAATCACTGTTTCAGTACCGCTAGCGCCGTGGCGATGTTGCCCATGGGCGCGCTGACCTGAAGGCCGGCGAGGCGGTGGCGGATTTGGGCGACCATTTCACGGGCGATTTCGATGCCAATCTTGCGCTGGTCGTCGCGGCTCTCGACCGCGCCCATCCGCGTCAGCAAAGCATCCGGCACGACGACGCCGGGCACTTCGTTCTTCATGAACTGCGCGTTGCGGAAACTCGCCAGCGGCCACACGCCCGCCAAGACCGGCAGCTTCAAATCGGCGACCGCATCCAGAAACCGGAACAGCGGTTCGGCGGCGAACACTGGCTGAGTGATGGCGAACTCGGCGCCGGCCTCGACCTTCTCGCGGAAGCGGCGGACTTCGCGCGCGAAGTCGAGTGCGTTCGGATCGGCCCCCACCCCGATGACGGCGCGCGTCTGCGGGTCGATGCTTTGTCCGCCGAGGTCCACGCCGCGATTCAAGCGCGCCTGCAGGCGCACCAGGCCCACCGAGTCCACGTCGAACACGCCGCTGGCGGAGGGATAGGGGCCGAGCTTCGGCGGATCGCCGGTGATGAACAGCAGGTTCTGCAAGCCGACCGCGGCGCAGCCGAGCAGGTCAGCCTGCAGGCTGATAATGTTGCGGTCGCGCGCGCAGACGTGGAGCATCGCCTCGACGCCCGCCTTCTGCTGGATTTCGAGCGCGGTGATCAGCGGCGAGATACGCGCCGAGGCGCGCGGGCCATCGGGAATGTTGATGGCGTCCACGCCAGCGGCCTTGCACTGCGCGGCCTTGGCGACCACGTCGCCCAGGTTGTAGCCACGCGGCGGCACGAGCTCGATGCTTGTCACCCACGTGCCGGCGGCCAGCTTCGCGCTGAATTTGGTTTTCTCCACCAACGGAACCGCGGACTTGAGTGCGGTGGTCTCGACGGGCGTGGCCTTGACCTCGATGCGCTGCTGCGCGAGCGGGCGCAGCGCGCGCGCCACTTCGCGGATGTGGTCGGGCGTGGTGCCGCAGCAGCCGCCGACACCGCGCGCGCCGAGGTCGAGGTAGCGCTTGGCGTAGGTCGCCAGGTATTCCGGCGAGCAGAGCGTGATGCGGCGGTTATCCACTTCCTTGGGCATACCGGCATTGGGCTCGACGATGACGGGCGTGCGCGTGTGGCGCACCGCGCGCTCGACTGCACCGAGCAAGCCATCCGGACCAAGGCCGCAATTCAAGCCCCATGCCGCCGGCTCAAGGCTGCCGAACGGCAACAACAACTGCTCGACCGGCTCGCCGACCGAGGATTCCGCGTGCTCGTTGACCGCAAAAGAAACGATAAAAGGTAACTGCACTCCCGCGGATTGCAGCGCGGCGACGGCGTCCTCCGCCAGCGCGCGTGTCGGCAGCGTCTCAAAGATGATGCAATCCACGCCGCCCGCGGCGAGCGCGGCCATCTGCTCGGCCATCAGTTCGATCCGCCGTTCGCGCGCGAGGCCCGGCGCGGAGATTGGCCCGACGGAGCCGGCGACGAACACCAGCCGCTTGGCGTTCTTCGCCACACCGCAGGCCAGCTCGGCGGCGGCCTTGTTGATCGCCACGGTCCGCTCGGCAAAGCCGAAGCGCGCGAGCGCCTCGCGGTTCGCGCCGTAGGAGTTGGTCGTCAGCACGTCCGCGCCGGCATCCATATAGTCCTGGTGAATCTGCCGGATCAGCGCGGCATCGGAGACGGAAAGTTCTTCGAAGTTACGATTCAGATAGACGTGGCGTCGGTAGATTTCCGTGCCCATCGCGCCATCGAACACGAGCACGCGCGACTGGAGCGCGGCGACGAAAGCGTTTGCTTGCATCCTCAACCCTTCTTCATCGTCTTGGCGACCATGGCCACGATGTCTTCCAGTTCGATCAGGCGGCCGGCGCCAACCTCGCCGCAGGCGAGGTCGCCCTCGCCGACATCGAGTACGAGCACACCGCGATCCTTGAGCGTTTTTACGTTGGCCTGCGTCGCCGGGTTCAGCCACATGCGTTCGTTCATCGCGGGCGCGACGACCACCGGTCCCGCCGCCGCCAGCACCGTGGCGCTGACGACATCATCGGCAAGTCCGTGCGCAAGCTTGGCCAGCACGTTCGCTGTGCAGGGCGCAAGCACCACGACACCCGCGCGGCCGGAGAGATCAAGGTGCTGGTAGGTGGACGTCTCCACGGCCTCGCACTTGCCGACGGCCACCGGGTGCTTTGTCAGCGCCTGAAACGTCAGCGGCCCGACGTACTTCGCCGCCGCCTCGGTCATCATCACCCACACGTCCCAGCCCTGCTGCTGCATCCGGCGCACCAGTTCCGCGGACTTATAGGCGGCGATGGAGCCGGTGACACCGAGCACAACGGTCTTGGTTTTCGCTGTCATAAGGCACTCCTCACTTCCGAATCCGTACGCGTTCCGCGAGCACGATGGCGCGGAGGTGGTCATAGGCGGTCTGCAGTTCATCGTTGATGACAAGGTAGCTGAACTCGCGCCAGCGCGTCATCTCGCCCGTGGCCTGCCGGACTCGGTGCGCGATGACTTCCGCGCTGTCTTGACCGCGGCCGGTCAGGCGCGCACGCAGCGCGTCGAGCGAGGGCGGTGCAATGAAGATATCCACGAGTGGCGGCGCGTGTGGCGTTTGTTGGAGTGAAGCGCGTATGCTGGCCGCGCCCTGCACATCCACATTGAGCAGCACGTCCTGTCCTTTTTTCAAGGCTTGGAAAACCGGCTCGCGCGGCGAACCATAGCTATGGTCGTGCACGGTGGCGTACTCCAAGAAACCGTTTGCGGCGCTGCGCCGCTCGAACTCGTCTTGCGTTAAAAAGAAGTAGCTCTGCCCTTCGACCTCGCCCGGACGCATCGGTCGTGTGGTCGCCGTAACCAGTGTGTAGAGCGAGGCTCCGAACTCGGCCTTGAGCATTTCGCAAAGCGTAGTCTTGCCCGCGCCCGAAGGCGCGGAGATAAGGAAGATGATGGGCTTGGAGCGTTGCTCATTCATTCGATGTTTTGCACCTGCTCGCGCATCCGCTCCAGCTCCGCCTTGAAGCCGACGACGACCCGGCTGATCGCGGCGGCGTTGGCCTTGGAACCGATGGTGTTGATCTCGCGGAACATTTCCTGGGCGAGAAAATCCAGCGCGCGGCCCGGCGGTTCCGCGGCGCGCAGCAGGTCGCGCGCCTGGCGGAAGTGGCTGCGCAGGCGCGTCAACTCCTCGGTGATATCAGCCTTGTCGGCGAACAGCGCCACCTCGCGGATCATCCGTTCGTCGGCGGCCAGATCGCCCTGGTCCGCCTCCCGCAGGCGGGCAAGCAACTGCTCGCGATAACGGCTGCAGACCTCCGGCGCGAAGGCCGCGATGTGGTCGGCATATTTCTCCAAAAGCACCAAGCGCTTCGCGATGTCACGACGCAACGCGACGCCCTCGCGCGCACGCATCGCAACCAGCGCCTTGAGCGCCGCCGCCAGCGCGCGATGGGCCACAGTCCAGACACGCTCCAGTTCCTGCGCGGGCGGCGCCAGTTGCACCACCTCCGGCAGGTTCATCAGGAAAGTCGCATCCACCTTGTCGGTCAGGCCGAGCCGCTTGTTCGCCTTCTGCAAGGCTGCCTGATAGGCGGCGGCCAAGTCCTCATCCACACGTACTTCCTGACGGCGCACAGCGGCGCTGCGCACAACCTCCACCAACAAGGTCACGCGGCCGCGGCTAAGCGCACCCCGGACAGCGGCCTGCAGGCGCGGCTCCAGTTCGGCAAACTCGCGCGCGAGGTTCACCTGCACATCGAGCTGCTTGCGGTTGACCGAGGTCGCGCGCACCTCGACGCGCAGCCCGCCGGCCGCCGCCGCACCCCGCCCATAACCTGTCATGCTGCATACAGCCATAATCACGCCTTCCGGTGCGCCTGCTCCCACGCCGCGATCTGCTGCACGTCCTTATCGCCGCGGCCGGAGAGGTTGATGATGAGCACATCCTTTTTCGTCCAGCGCCGGCACGTGTGCTTGATGACCCACGCGACGGCATGGATGCTTTCGAGCGCGGCGAGGATGCCCTCCCAGCGCGCGAGCTTGTGGAACGCGTCCATCGCCTCGTCGTCAGTGATATAGCTATACTCGGCGCGCTGGATGTCGTGAAGCCAGGCGTGCTCCGGGCCAACCGCGGCGTAATCGAGGCCCGCGCTGACCGAATGCGTCAGGCGAATCTGGCCCTCGTCGTCCTGCAGGACATAGGTGCGCGTGCCCTGCAGCACGCCGACGCGACCCTCGGCGAAGCGCGCAGCGTGCTGGCCGCTGCGGATGCCGAGCCCGCCGGCCTCAACGCCGATCATGGCGACGCCGCGGTCCTTGAGGAAGGGATGGAACAGGCCGATCGAGTTGCTGCCGCCGCCGACGCACGCGATGAGCGCGTCCGGCAGCCGGCCGGCCTGCGCGAGAATCTGCCGCCGCGCCTCGCGGCCGATGACGCTCTGGAACTCGCGCACCATTCCCGGATAGGGATGCGCGCCGTAGGCGGTGCCAAGGACATAATGCGTGTGGTGGACATTCGTCACCCAGTCGCGCATCGCCTCGCTGATCGCCTCCTTCAACGTCTGCTGGCCGGCGGTGACGGAAACAACCTTGGCGCCGAGCGCCTGCATACGGAAGACGTTGAGCGCCTGCCGCTCCATGTCCACCTTGCCCATATAGACGACGCACTCCAGCCCGAACAGCGCCGCGCAGGTCGCCGTCGCCACGCCGTGCTGGCCCGCGCCGGTCTCGGCGATGACACGTGTCTTGCCCATGCGTTTGGCGAGCAGGCACTGGGCGAGGCTGTTGTTGATCTTGTGCGCGCCGGTGTGGCAGAGGTCTTCGCGCTTCAGGTAGATCTCCGGCCCGAGCGCCGCGCTCATCCGCGCCGCGTGATAAAGCGGCGTCGGCCGGCCCACGTATTGCCGCAGCAGGTCGTTGAGTTCGCGCTTGAACTGCGTGTCGCGCATCGCCGCGCGCCACTCGCCCTCGAGCGCGCGGAGCGGCTCCATCAAAATTTCCGGGACGAACATCCCGCCATAGGGACCGAAGCGGCCCGGCTGCCCGGCTGACTTGTTCACATTGCGCGACATGTTTCGATGAACCTCTTCACGGCGGCCAAATCCTTTTTGCCCGGCTGCGCCTCGACGCCGGAACTAACGTCCACGCCCCACGGCCGCACGGCGCGGATGGCCTCGGCGATATTCTCCGCGCGCAGCCCGCCGGCGAGCAAAACCTTCGTGCGGCTCGCCGCCACGAACGCGCGCGCCGCTGTCCAGTCTACGGTCTGGCCCGTGCCGCCGGGCGCGGCCGGACTATAACTATCGAGCACCAGAGCGTCAACGAACGCCGGCGGTGGCGTCGTTTCGCGATCGAGTCGGACGACTTTCCAAAGCTTGGAAACGCCAGACAGTGTTTTTTCCAAGGCTTGGAAAAAACCGGCGTCTGCTTTTCCAAGGCTTGGAAAACCGTGCCATTGAATCACGTCGAGCTGCGCGACGTCCACCGCGCGGCGGATGTCTGCCACGGATTCATCCACGACCACGCCGACCTTGAGCAGGCCCGGCGGCAGGTCGCGCGTCCACTCGGCGACCTGCTCCGGCCGGACAGCGCGTTTGGATTTGGGCCAGAGCACGAAGCCGAGCGCGTCCGGCTTGAGCGCCGCGACCGCGGCGACATCCGCCGCGTTCGCCAGCCCGCAAATCTTGACAAAAATACCCATGTGCGGGCGATGATAGACGAGCCCTATCGCTGGCGAAAGCGATTTCCCAAAGCCCTGGCGTGACTTTGGGCCGAGGTTGTTCTAAAAATCCGCGGCGATGGATAAGTGGCCTATAGGGAGCGAAGCATGAACAGGCGCTGGTTGCCGATAGTGGGTTGCGGAGTCGGTCTCGTGTTGTTGGTAGGTGGGTGTGGTAAACGCAAGGGCGAAGAGCACGCCGTGCTGAAGCCCTCGGGTGTGACGGCGCAGGGCGTCGCCGACCCGGCCGTCGTCGCGCGCTGCGAAGCGCCGCTGGAAAGCATCTTTTTCATTTGCGACGCCACGGTGCCCGGCAGCGGCGCGCCGTCGGTCGGTTTTGCCGGCGGCCTAAGCAACATGCTGTTGCGCACCACCGATGGCGGCCAGACCTGGCAGAATATCCGGTCGGGGAATCCCACCGGCGCAGCGTTTGAGAAAATCTGCTTTCGCTCCGCGCAGCATGGCTGGGCCGTGAGCCGCGATCGCCTGCTTGGCACCGGCGATGGAGGCCAGACCTGGCAGGAAGCCGCCAAATTGCCCGGGAATTTTTATTACTTCGGCGCCTGCTCCGTGAGCAGCAGCCGCTACTTCCAGATGCAGACGCCGGGCTGTGGCGCGGCGGTCTATGCGGCCTCCGCCCCGGACGCGGCGTGGACCAAGTGGGGCGCGTCGCTGCCGCGCAACGATTACGAGGCCGTGTTCTTCCTCGACGATCAACATGGCTGGCTCGCGGGCAACTATGGCATCGCCGCCTGCACAACCAACGGCGGCGCCACGTGGATGACCACGAACATCAAGGACGGCGGCCATCTGGTCCAGATCCAGTTCGTCACGCCGCAGACCGGCTGGATGCGGCCGCTGCTGGGCCACGAGGGCGGTATCTGGGCGAGCCGCGACGGCGGCCAGACATGGGCCAAGCAGAACGCCGGCATCAAGACCTACCACAACCTGCTCGACATGCACTTTGTGAACGAGCGGACCGGCTACCTGCTCGTGGATACCGGCCGGAACACCGCCGAAATCCTGAAGACCGGCGACGGCGGCGTCACGTGGACCTCCGCCCGCACCTTCAAGGCGCCGGCCCACGCGTTCTGCTTTGTGTCACCCACCGAGGTCTGGTTCGCCGCCCGCGACGGCACCCTTCTGCATTGCGCGCTGGACAAGTGATCCCGTTCCAAGCCTTGGAAAAATCGCGTTCGCCGTTTCCAAGCCTTGGAAAACCTGACATGATGCGCGGCCATGAATGCGACGCGCAAAAGCATCCTGGCGTTCGGCGAAATCCTCTGGGACGTGTTCCCGGATGGCGCGCACATCGGTGGCGCGCCATTCAACCTCGCGGCGCACGCGGTCCGCTGCGGGCTTACGGCGCAGTTGCTCTCGCGCGTCGGCGCGGATGACCTCGGCAGCCGTGCGCTGGCGGAGGCGCAGCGGCTCGGCGTCGGTGCGGATTTTGTTCCGGCCGATGCGCAGCATCCCACCGGCACGGTCACCGTCCAGCTTTCGCCGGAAGGCCAGCCGACCTACACCATCCACACCGGCGTGGCGTGGGATTTCATCACCGCCGACGCTGCCAAGCTACAGGCGCTGCCGGTGGACGCCATCTGCTTCGGCACGCTGGCGCAGCGCAGCGCGACCTCGCGCGCCAGCCTGCGGTGCGTGTTGGAAATCTTCCCGTCCGCGCCGGTGTTCTTCGACGTCAACCTGCGCCAGCAGTTCTATTCGCGCGAGCTGATCGCGGAGGGCTTGCAGAGGACGACTATCCTGAAGCTGAACGAAAGCGAAGTTGAGGTCCTGTCGGAATTACTGCTGGGTACGCGCTTGGCAGAAGAAACGTTCGCGCGGAAAATCCAGGAGCAGTATCCAGGCGTACAGATCGTGTTGGTGACGCGCGGCGCGCACGGCTGCCTGCTCGTCGAGCGCGCCGGCTTGGCGACGGCGATGCCCGGCCGGCCGGTCAAGGTCGCCGACGCCGTCGGCGCGGGCGATGCCTTTAGCGCGGCCTTCCTCGCGTTCTGGCTGCGCGGCCACCCACCCGTGGAGGCGGCGCAGGTGGCGAATGAACTCGGCGCGTTCGTCGCCTCGCGCCGCGGCGCGGTGCCGGACTATGCGCCGGAGATCCAGCGGCGCCTCCTACTCTGATCGGCCATGAAAAAGAGTCTGATCATTTCCGGCTGCTTGTGGCTATGCTTGACGATGGCGCGTAGCGAATCTGTCGCTGGCTGGGAGAAATATTCCGGCAACCCGGTGCTAGGCCACGAGTTCGGGACGTGCTTCGATGTTTCCGTGCTGCGCGAGGCGCCGGGCTATCGCATGTGGGTTTCGTGGCGGCCGCAACACAGTATCGCGCTGGTGGAGAGCAAGGACGGCCTGCAGTGGAGTACGCCGCCGAAGATCGTGCTCGGTCCGCGCAAGGAATCCGGCTGGGAGGACGACATCAACCGGCCAGTGGTGGTCAAACGCGGCGCGCTTTATCACCTGTGGTACACCGGGCAGGCGAAAGGTCACTCGTGGATCGGCTACGCGACCAGCGCCGACGGCGTCGTCTGGGAGCGGAAAAGCGCGCGGCCGGTACTCGCGCCGGAGCTGCCGTGGGAGAAAGTCGCGGTGATGTGTCCGCACGTGATCTGGGACGAGGGCGTGCATCTGTTCCGCATGTGGTATTCCGGCGGCGAGCAGAACGAGCCCAATGCCATCGGTTATGCGACCAGCCCCGACGGCCTGCGCTGGACCAAGCACACGGCCAACCCGGTCTTCGCGCCTGACCCGCAGCAGGCGTGGGAGAAGCACAAGGTCACCGCGTGCCAGGTGGAGCAACGCGGCGACTGGCACCTGATGTTCTACATCGGCTTCCGCGACGAGGCGCACGCGCAGATCGGCCTCGCCCGCTCACGCGACGGCCTCACGAACTGGCAGCGCCATCCGGCGAATCCCATCGTGCGGCCGACCGCCAACGCGTGGGACCACGACGCCTGCTACAAGCCCGCCGCGCTGTTCGATGGCCGGCGCTGGCTGCTGTGGTATAACGGCCGCCGCGCCCACCTCGAACAAATCGGCGTGGTGCTGCATGAGGGCGAGGACTTGGGCTTTGATCAGAAGCAACCGTGAGGAGAATTCCATGAAGAAGATGATGCTTGTCGCATGTGTGAGCGCGACGCTGCTGACGGTGCGTGGCGCCGATGAATGGCCTGCGTACACGGTGGACTGGCGCGCGAACGTGAACTCGCCAGCCGATCTTTCATCGCTGCTGCAGGCACCGGCGGGCAAGGATGGCTTCGTCACGGTGAAGAACGGACACTTTGTCCGGCCTGATGGCTCGCGCCTGCGCATCTGGGGCATCAACGCCACGGGGCGGGCCGGCCTGCCGGCGAAGGAGAACGCAGCGACGATTGCCGCCGCGCTCGCGCGCCGCGGCATCAACTGCATCCGCTTCCATTTCCTAGACGCAGCCTGGGCGTTGACGGATGACAAGGGCGACAACACGCGCGCGCTCAACCCGGAGGCGCTCGACCGGCTCGACAAGTTCATCTTTGAACTGAAGCAGCGCGGCATCTACGCCGACCTGAACCTGAACGTCTATCGCCGCTATAAGCCCGGCGACGGCGTGCGCGAGAGCGAGTGGCTCGGCATCGGCAAGGGCGCGACCTACTTCGACGAGCGGCTGATCGAACTGCAACGCGAGTACGCGCAGAAACTCCTGACGCACACCAACGCCTACACCGGCCGCGCCTACCGCGAGGAACCCGCGGTCGCGGTGATTGAGTTCGTCAACGAGAACTCGCTGATCGAGGCGTGGCTGGCCAACCGGCTCATCGGGAACCAGACCAACAAGCCCAACGACACATGGCACGACATCCCGCCGGGCTACGCCGCGGACCTAACGAAGAAATTCAATGCGTGGCTACCGAGCCACGTGCCCGCCGCCAAGCTCGCGGCGTGGCGCGATGCCTCCGGCGTGGTGCAGCGGATGAACAAGGGCCAGGCGCTCAAGGCCGACGCCGACCGTTTCGCGGCCGAGGCGCATTTCCTCATGGAGATCGAGCGCGACTTCTTCCGCAACATGGCGAAGTACCTGCGCGAGGAGGTCGGCGCGAAGAGTCTGTTCATCGGCGATAGCGACCACAACCACGGCATGTCCGGTCTGGCGCACGGCGTCGCGCTCGCGCAGCTCGATGCGATGGATGGCCACATCTACTGGCAGCATCCACACTACCTCTCCGATCCGCGCAGCAAGCGGCGGACGGGTTTTAGCATCCCGAACACGCCGATGGTGGATGACCCGGCGCGTTCCAGCGTCGTGCAGCTCTCGCGCACCGCGCTGGCGGGCAAGCCCTACACGATCTCCGAGGCGAACCACCCGTTCCCCGCCGAGTTTGCGTGCGAGGGCGTGCCGATCCTCGCCGCCTACGCTGCGCTCCAGGACTGGGACGGCATCTTCTGGTACTCGCTCGCGCACGACGACGTGGTCACGATGGAGAAGAAGGCCCTCGCGCATTTCGACTTCGCCAAGGACGCGGTCAAACTCAACCAGATCGCCGCCGGCGCGCTGCTGTTCCTGCGCGGCGACGTGCAGACCGCGCGCCAGACGCTGACCCGCAGCTACAGCCGCCAGCAGGTGGTGGATGGCCTGCGCCTCGGCTGGAAGGATGCACCCTACTTCACGCCTGGCTTCCCTCTGACGCTGCCGCTGATCCACGCCGTGCGTAACACGGGTTTCGATGGCCCGCCGACTGGCGCGTTCGCCGCGACGCCGACCAACAACATCACCAGCGATACCGGCGAAATCACCTGGCGCGCGGAAGGCCGCGGCACCGGCCTCGTCGTCGTGGATACACCGCGCTCGCAGGCGCTGATCGGCCACCTCGCGCGCGCCCAGGCCGCCACGAAGAACCTGCGCGCCGAGATGCAGACGCCGTTCACCGCGATCACGCTCGGCGCGCTTGACGCGCAGCCCATCGCCAAGGCGCAACGCCTCTTGCTGACCGTGGGCTCACGCATGGCCAACTCCGGCATGACGTGGAATGAGAAGCACACCTCGCTGGAGCAGTGGGGCAACGCCCCCGCGCGCCTCGAACCGCTCGCCGGCAAAATCATGCTCCAAGGTTTGGACAAAGCGAACGCCGTCAACGCGCAGCCGCTCGATGGCGATGGCGCGCCGCTCGGCGCGCCGATCCCGCTCGCCCGCGCCGGTGCCGACTGGACGCTTGACCTCGGCCAGCGCGTCACCGTCTGGTACGTCCTGACCTTACAGTAAGTGCACCCTATCTGGGCGCTACGGGGATGTCGCGCGAATCACCTGCCGCGTAATGTACGTGATGTGGGGAATCGCGTTCTTATTTGAGGGCCTTGGCCACGGCTTCACCCAACGCGGGACCGCGCAGGCCCTTGCCGAGAATCTTGCCATCGGGGCCGACGAGCACGGTGAACGGGATGCTGCGGACGCCGTACTGCTGCGCGAGTTTGTTCTTCCAACCCTGTCCATCGAAGAATTGCGGCCACGTCATGCCGTCGTGACTCTTGATGAAACCGTCCAGCTTCTCGCGGCTGGAGTCGAGGCTGATGCCAATGATCTCGAAGCCCTCGCCGTGATACTTCTTATAGGTCTCGATGACATTGGGCAGTTCGTGCACGCACGGGCCGCACCACGTGGCCCAGAAATCCACGAGCACCACCTTGCCCTTGAACTGCCCCACAGAGAGCGGTTGCCCCGCGAGGTCCTTCTCGTTGAAATCCGGGAAGGCCAGCCCGGTCGCGAGCGCGGCCTGTAGTTTATCGGTCTCCGGCTTCGCGGCCTGCTGCCGCTCGAAATTCGCCACGTACTTGGTGCCCTTGAAGTCCGCCTTCATCTGCGCGTAGTACTTTTCCGCGGTCGTCTTGTCGCCGAGGACCTGCTCGAACAGCGCGGCCTTCATATAGAGCACGTACGCCAGCTCATCGGTCTTCTCGCCGGCGTGCTTGGCGAGCAGCGCATCAAACTGCTTGAGATCATCGGCCAGCTCGGCGGCGGTCGCCTTGCCCTGCTTCTCCTTGAGCTTCGCCTTGATGGCCGTCACGATCTGGCCAAGCTCCTTTTGCACCTCCGTCGGGGCCGGCTTGCCGGCCGTCGGCGCCTGGGCCTGCACGATAGCCGGCGCCATCAGGGCGGCGGCGAGGACAACGACCAGCAGTTTGCTCTTCATGGTTTTTCTCCGCCGGCGGCCCACGGTTTGCGGCCGGCCGCCGGCAGCCGCAGTCTATGTGAATTCGCTCCGGCTGCAAAACAATTCGCGCCCCGCCGCCCCACCCCGGCATCCGAGGTTTTCCAGACATTGGAAACCCAAACGGGTGGTTTTTCTAGGGATTGGAAAAATCAGGCGGCGGGAAGCGTGACGCGGAAGGTGGTGAGGTCGGCCACGCTGCTTTCGAGTGCGAGTTCGCCGTGATGTGCGCGGATGATCTCGCGGGCGAGGCTCAAGCCGAGACCAACGCCCTCGACGCGGCCACTGCGCGCAGGATCGGCGCGATGGAAGCGCTCGAAGATGCGCGCGCGATCTGCCTCTGGAATCGGCGTCCCGGTGTTGGCCACGCGGATCAGCACCTGATCGCCGACGCGCGTGAGCGCGAACCGGATCGACCCACCCTCGCGGTTATACTTGATGGCGTTGCTCGCGAGATTTTGCAACGCCTGCTCCAGTAACTCGGCGTCGGCCCTGACGCGGATATCGGCGGCGCTCTCCACTTCAATTTTCAGGCCGTCGGCCAGCGCTTCGCTGTCCTCGACCACGTTGGCCAGCATCGCGCTGACATTGACCGGCTCCAGCTTGAGCTCCAGGCGGCCGGCATCGGCAAGCGAGAGCAGCAGCAGCTTCTGCACGATGGATTTCAGCCGGTGGATTTCCTCCAGCAAACTGGAATAGACCTGCTGCGGCGGCAGCTCGGCGGGCGGCGCTTGCAGGGCGTGCTCCAGCTCGGCTTGCAGGCGCGCGAGCGGCGTCTTGAGTTCGTGCGAGGCGTCGGCGCTGAAACGCGTCGCCTGCAGGAAGCTCGCCTCCAGCCGGTCGAGCATCGCGTTGAACACGGTGATGAGTTGGTTGAATTCCTGGTCGCGCGTCATCGCCGGGATGCGCTGGCCGAGGCCCTGCGCGGTGACACGCTCGGCGGTCTGTGTGAGCGCGGTGACCGGCCGCAACGCGCGCGCCGCGAGGAACCACGCGCCGAGGCCGACGAGCAGCAGCGCGGCGGGCAGCAGAAAAAGGTAGGCGCGGCGCAACTGCGCCATGCCGGCATTGACCTCGCGCATATCGGTGCCGAGCGCGATGGTCATGTAGGGATTGCCCATCACGCCGAGGCGCCACGTTTTGCCGTCGCCATGGGCAGTAAAGAATTGCGGCGCCTTGCGCGGGAGCGCGGGATTGCGCGGCGAGATTTCCTCGCCGCGCCGCGGCGGAGGCGGCAGCGGCCCGCCGGGCCGCGGCGCGCCGGGCGTTTCATAATCGGTCAGCGGCGGAAAATCGTCCGGCGCGATCTCCGCCGGCCAGTTACTCGATTGGTGAATGACGCGGTCCTCGTGCTTGACAGAGAGGATATAGGCGGGCGCGGCGTTGCTGCCGGCGATAAAGCGCAGCGCGTCCTCGAAGCGCACCCAGTGATCGCCTCCCTGCACGCGTTCCAGCGCGGGCGCACACAGATTGCGCAGCTCGCGGTCGACGCGCGCAAGTTCGTTGCGATAGGTGAGCTGCCAGAGCAGTGCGCCGGAGCCGATCAGCAGCAGACCCGTGAGCAGGCCGGAGAGCAGCGCGATCTTCAGGCGGAAGGAATTCGGGATCACTTGGATTGGTCCTCGGCGCAAATGCGGTAACCGACACTGCGCACGGTTTCGATCAGCGGATGATCGGGATCGCTGCTCAACTTTTTACGGAGCCGCTGCACATACACATCCACGAGGTTCGTACCGGGGTCGAAGTGATAGTTCCAGACGTGCTCGCAGATTTGCGTGCGGGTGAAGGTCCGACCCGGCACGCGCATCAGGTAGGTGAGCAGCGCGAATTCGCGCGCGGTCAGTTCGACCGCCTCGTCGCCGCGCCGTACCTCGCGCGTCAGCAGGTTCACGGTCACATCGCCATGCTGGAGCGTGGTGAGCTGCTGGCCGGAGCTGCGGCGCAGAAGCGCGTGCAGGCGTGCCACCAGCTCCTCGATGAAGAACGGCTTGGTCAGGTAGTCATCGGCGCCGAGGTTGAGGCCATCCAGCCGTTCGGTGAGTCCGCTGCGGGCGGTGAGCAGAATCACCGGCACGGTGGCATGCTGTTCGCGCAGGTTACGCAGGATGCTCAAGCCGTCGCGACCCGGCAGCATGATGTCGAGCACGAGCGCGTCGTAGGAGCGCGTGGTGGCCAACGTGTAGGCCTTGTCGCCGTTGTCGCAGAAATCCACGACGAAACCCTGCGCCTCGAGCCCTTTGCGCAGCAGGCTGCCCAGCTTTTTATCATCCTCCACGACGAGGAGTTTCATGGCGGCAAACTACCGCCGCCCGCGACCCGAAGTCGAAACAATTATGATGAAAACATTGTAATGAAAGTGCGCATGGTCCCGTAACCCGGTGGGTGTGTGCTGTGCGCCGACGAAAGGGACGCATTATGAAAAGCGCGCTAAAATTTTTGCCGGCCCTGCTGCTCGCTACGACCGTTTGGGGTTACGAGACGTTCCAGGGGCCGACGGAAGTTTTGTACTGGGACAACACGAAGGCCGTGGATGGCTATACGTTCTTCGGCGTCGGCGGACACTCCTATCTGGTGGACATGCAGGGACGCCAGGTCCACACGTGGTCGGTGGGCAACAATCCGCACCTGCTCGATGATGGCAGCGTGCTCGACGCGACGCAGAATCCGGGCAACAGCGATTTCACCGGCTTCAAGAAGGTGAGTTGGGACGGGAGCAACGTCTGGTCCTACCTGGAGACGCGCACGAATTACGTGGCCCATCACGACTTCATTCAGATCTTCAACCCCAAGCTCGGTACGAACACCATCCTCTATATCGCCCGGAAGTCGGTGACCTACGATCAATGCATCACCGCCGGTTGCAGCACGAACGCCTCCTATACCAACAACTATAATCGTGCCGAGATCGATGCGATCATCGAGGTGAACCTGGCCGGCACCATCGTCTGGGAGTGGTGCTTCTACGATCACCTGATCCAGGACTTCGATGCCAGCAAATCCAATTATGTGGGAGCGGGCCTGACCATCTCGAATTATCCGGGCCGGCTGAACGCGAATATCCCCGGCATGCCGATTCAGAGCGACTGGCTGCATTGCAACGGCATCGATTACAACCAGACCCTGGACCAGATCGCCATCAGCTCGGTGCGGGGCGAGTTCTACATCATCGACCACGGCGGGACGTTCGTGAGCAACAATCCCGCGGCGAGCGTCACGCTGGCGGCCAGTTCGGCGGGAGATTTCCTTTATCGCTTTGGCGATCCCGGCCGCTACAACCAGGGAGCCATTCCCTCCATTCTGACCAACTGGACCGAGTCCACCACCGGCCACAAACAGCTCGGCGGCAACCATCATGTGAGCTGGATCCCGGCGGGCTATCCGCGCGCGGGGAACATCCTGATCTTCAACAACGCGCAGAACCTGTTCGAGCACACCCAGCAATCCTACGCGATGGAGATCAACCCCTACCTCAATTCCAGCAGCAACAGCGTTGGCTCCTACGTGAATCCACCGGAGGCCGGCTACTACTCGTGGTCGCCCGGCCACAACACCGATAAGTCGCCGCGGCTGCTATCGAACCAACTCGTCTGGGAGTGGCATTCCAAAGCCGTTCACGGGATGTTCAACCACATCGGTGGCGGCGTCCAGCGGCTCATCAACGGCAACACGCTGATCTGCTCCGACCAGGAGGGCCACCTCATCGAGGTCACGGACGCTGGCGAGGTCGTGTGGGAGTACATCAATCCGGTGTCCATCAGCGGTATTCTGAAATTCAAGCGCGACAACTGGCCGATGGACAACGGGCTATTCCGCGCCTACCGCTACCGGGCCAGCGATCCACCGCTGGCGGGCCGCACACTCACACCGGGCGCCACCATCACCGGCCGCACACCGAGCTACGTTTCGCCCTGAAAGGAGGAGCCATGAAAACACTGAAAACAATTCTTTGTCTGGCGATGCTCCACGGTCATAGCGCATGGTCCTACGAGCGGCTGCAGGGACCGACGCAGGTCACCTATTGGGACCGCACCAAGACGGCCGATGGCTACACCCTGTTCGGGGCGCTGGGTACCACCTACCTGATCGACATGGAGGGCTGCGTGGTCAAGTCGTGGCCGCTCGGCATCAACCCGAAGCTGCTGGACAACGGGCACCTGCTCGACGCGACGAACGGCACGATCAACGGTTTCCAAGCCTTGGAAGAACTGGACTGGAACGGTTCCAATGTCTGGAACTATGTGGAGTCGCGCACGAATTATTTCCCGCACCACGACTTCCTGCGCATCTACAACAAGAAGCTCGGCACCAACACGACGCTCTACCTCGCCAACAAGTCCATCAGTTATGCCCAGTGCATTGCCACTGGCTGCGACCCGGCCGCCAGCGCCTACACCAATGTCACCGTGGATGCGATCGTGGAGGTGGATGCCTCCGGCACCGTGATCTGGGAGTGGTGCTTCTTCGATCACGGCTGCCAAAACTTCGACGCGGGCAAGTCGAACTACGTCGCCAGCATTTCGGGTGCGCCGGGCCGGATCAACCTGAACCTGCCGGGCCGGCCGCTGACGAACGATTGGCTCCACTGCACGTCGCTCGACTACAACACGAACCTGGACCAGATCGTCGTCTCGGCGGAGGGCGGCGAGTTCTACGTGCTCGATCACGGCAACACGTTCACCGCCGGCAATCCGGCGGCCAGCATCGCGGCGGCTGCCAGCACCAATGGCGATTTCATTTATCGTTTCGGTGACCCGGCGCGCTACGGCGCCGGCACCACGCCTTCGATTGGACTGAACTGGACAACCTCGGGCACCGGCCAGAAGCAGATTGGCGGCGTCGGCCAGGTGGCATGGATTCCCACGGGGCTGCCGGGTGCGGGACATTTTCTGGTCTTCAATAACGGCCAGGATTTATTCGAGACCACACCGCAGTCCTACATCTTTGAGGTCAACGGCTACATCAACTCCAGCAGCAACGACACGGGCGCCTATGTGAGCCCGGTGAGCGCGGGTTACTTCACGTGGCCAGCGCCCGGTCACGACACCGACCATCGGGCAAAAAGCATTTCGCGGCAAGCCACCCCGATTTTCTACTCGATGGCGAACCAAGCCTTCTTCAGTCACCTCGGCGGCGGCGTCCAGCGGCTGGCCAACAGCAACCTGCTCGTGTGCTCCGCGGCGGAGGGCCACATCTTCGAGGCGACCGCGGCCGGCGAGGTGGTCTGGGAATTCATCAACCCGGTGACGACCAACGGCGTCATCAGCTACAAGCGCGACGACTGGCCGCTCGCCAATCCGGTCTACCGGGCGACGCGCTTCAGCGCCTCGGCGCCAGCGCTCTCCGGCCGCACGCTCACCGGCGCCGCCACCATCGCGGGCGGTACTCCCACCTATATTTCCGCGCCGAGCATCAGCGGCGTGACGCAGATGCCACTGCTGCCCTCCGCCACCAACACGGTCGCCATCAGCGCCACGATTACCAACAATCAGAACGTCGCCTCGGCTGCGTTGGCCTATGTGGTGGGCGCGAGCACGACGACTGTGGCGATGACGCACGTGGGTTCGCTCTACAGCGCCACGATTCCCGCCAATACGGCCGGGACGCTGGTGCGCTATTTCATCAGCGCCGCCGATGACTTTGGCAATGCCATCACGAACACGACGCAGTCCTACACGGTGCAGGCCAGCGCGGGCGCGCCCACGATCAGCAACCTCACGGTGACCGCAGGCAGCGGCAGCGCGGCGTGGCTCACGGCGCGCGTCGGCGCGGCCGCGGGCGTGGGCTCCGTCGTGCTCGCCTACTCGACGGGCGGTTCCAGTGTGACGACGAACACGGTCTTCAGCGAAACGATGGCGACCAACGCCATCAAGCCGTGGACCGGGACCGGCTGTGACAATATGTGGACTGTAACCTACTCCGGCGGCAACCCGTTCGAGCAGCGTGCCGGTTCGAATTACGGGGCGGGCAACACCAACGGCATGCAGTTCAAGCAGGGCACAACCAGCCTGACCAACAGCATGGTCACCACGGCGAACGGCATCGGCGCGACAGGCACCGCGGCCTACGCGGAATTTTATATGGGCACTGCCGGCCTGACCGTCACCAATACAGGCTGGACCTTCCAACTCAACGCGGGCACGGGCTTCGTCACGCGCTTAAGCGAGTTGAGCGGCACGAACCACAACTTCCAGCTTTATCACTACGATCTGCAAGCCGGTGAACTGGCCAGCAATTTGACCATGCGGTTCCAATTCGCGGGCGTTTCCACCAACGACAAGATCAACCTCGATCTGATCAGCGTGAAAACCATCACGGGCGGCACCGTCTGGTCCAACCTGACCTTGCTCGATGATGGTCTGCACAACGATGGCGCGGCGGGTGATGGCGTCTACGGTGTGCAACTGCCTACGCAAAGCGCGGGCGCCAGCATGAGCTATTACCTCGTGGCGACGGATACTGGCGGTTTGAGCAGCACCAATCCGGTTAGCGGACCGGCCGCGCCGCTAGCCTACACCGCGATCAACGCGCCGAACCTGTTGCTGGGCCGGCCGACCGCAAGTGGCATCACGGTCAATGCGCTCGCCGATACGAACCTGACCATGTACATCAGCTATGGCACCGCTTCGGGCACTTACACCGGTCAAACTTCCGTGACCAATCTCGTGGCCAACCAACCGCTCGAGATGACGCTCACAGGACTCCAGAGCAACACGCGCTATTTCTACCGGCTCAACTATCAACTCTCCGGCGAGAGCGCTTATCACCAGAGCCCCGAATGCGCATTTTACACACAACGCGCGCCCGGCAGCACGTTCACCTTCTGCATGCACGGCGACACGCACCCCGAACGCGCCGGGCTGATGTTCAATGCCGATCTTTACACCAACACCCTGACCCTCGCAGCAGCAGACCATCCGGACTTCTACGTGCTCATTGGCGACGACTTCAGCGTCGACAGCATCCCCACCAACACCATCAACCAGACGCTGGTCACCGAGCGCTACACGATCCAGCGGCCGTGGCTGGGGCTGGTCGGGAAATCCTCGCCGCTGTTCCTCGTCAACGGTAATCATGAGCAGGCCTCGCTGGCCAATTTCCTCTCCACCAACCTCGTGGCGCCCGGCGTCACAACCGTCACCTACAGCAACATCGCCGTGTGGGCACAGACTGCGCGCAATCTCTATTATCCACAACCAGCAGTGGACAGTTTCTACGGCGGCCTGACCAACGACACCGTGACGGGCATCGGTCCGCTGCGCAGTTGCTACGCATGGACGTGGGGTGATGCCTTATTCATCACGCTCGACCCCTACTGGTACTCGACCGCCCCCGTGGACAACCAGTATGGCCAGGATACACATCCGACCGCGAACAAATGGGACATTACCCACGGCAATCCGCAATATCAGTGGCTCAAGACGACGCTGGAGCAGAGCACGGCCAAATATAAATTCGTTTTCGCCCACCATGTGATGGGCACCGGTCGCGGCGGCACGGAAGATGCCACGTTCTACGAATGGGGCGGCCAGAACCTGAACGGCACGTGGGGCTTTACCACCAACCGGCCGTCCTGGGCGCTGCCCGTTCACCAACTGATGGCGTCCAACCACGTGACGATGTTCGTGCAGGGCCACGACCACATCTTTGCGCGCGAACAACTCGATGGCGTGACCTATCTCACACTCCCGTTGCCGGCCGACAACTTCTACCAGCTCTACAATGCCGATGCCTTCACGAACGCGCTCTACAAGACCAACAGCTCCGGCTATGTGCGCTTCACCGTGGCGCCGGAAAACGTCCGGGTGGATTACGTACGTGCCTATATGCCCGCCGATGTCGGGGCCGGCAAGACCAACGGCATGGTGGATTATTCATTCACGCTCTCCCCGCTGCTGATCACCAACGTCACGGCCACGCCAGCGCTGCCCTTTGCGACCAATCCAGTGTGGGTGACCGCCGCCCTGACCGGAACAAATCTGGCGCAGGCCACGCTGGTCTACATCGCGAACAACACCACTAACAGCGTCAGCATGGCCGACGATGGCGCGCACCAGGATGGCAGCGCGGGTGATGCGCTTTTCGGCGCACAGATTCCCGCCTTCGCCGCCGGGACCGTGGTGCAATATTACGTCGCCGTTCAGGACACCATCGGCGACACCATCCGTTCGCCGGCCAACGCCCCAGCAGGGCTCTACTCCTACACAGTGCAGGCCAACCTCGGGCTCACCATCGCCAACGTGTCCACGACTCCGGGCACGCCGCTGGCCGGCAGTCCGATCTGGGTCACCGCGCGCGTCACCGATAGCGCCAGCATCACGAACGTGCTGCTGAACTACAACGCCGGCGGCGCCTCGTACGTGACCAACGCGGTCTTCACGGAAACGATGGCCACCAACAGCGTCAAGCCTTGGACCGGGACCGGTTGCCAGAATGCATGGACCGTGACCTACACCGGTGGCAATCCCTTCGAACAAAACGCCAATGCGAACTATGGCAGCGGCAACACCAACGGCCTGTCCTTCAAGGGCGGCACGACGAACCTCACCGACAGCATGGTGACGACGACCAGCGGCATCGATGCGCGCGGCACGAGCGGTAACATCTCGTTCTACGTCCAGGCCAGCGTGATCACCAACACGGCGGCGTGGACCATGCAGTTCAATCCGGGGAGCGGTTTCACCACGCGGTTGAGCGAGACCAATGCCGCCAACCACAGCTACAGGGCCTACAGCTATGACCTGCTGCCCGGCGATCTGGTCAGCAATCTGTTGCTGCGCTTCCAGTTCAGTTCCGGTACCAGCAGCAACCGCCTGTTCCTCGACCAGCTCACGCTGAACCTCGTCACGGGCAGCAGCGGCTGGACGAATGTCGTGATGTATGATGACGGCGCGCATGGCGATGGCTCCGCGGGAGATGGAATTTTCGGCGCACAAATTCCCACGCAGTCGGTCGGCACGGTGGTGAGTTATTACATCAGTGCCAGCGACAACGCGGGTGCTTCCACCAATTATCCGACGGTCGGCGCCGGTGGTGCGCTTTCCTTCACGGTGACCAATGCACCGAGTTTCACCTATGACGTCATGCTGGGACGCCCGACGGATAACTCGATCGCCATAAGCGTCCTGTCCACCACCAATCTGCAGGTGTATTGCCAATACGGAACGCTGTCGGGCAGCTACACAGGCCAGACGGCGGTCACGAACTTCGGCGCGAACACACCGGGCACCCTCACGCTCGCAGCGCTGGCGGCCGATACACAGTATTACTACCGCCTGCAATATGCGGTGACGGGAGCGACCAACTTCACCGCCGGCACAGAACACACCTTCCACACGCAGCGTGCCCGTGGCAGCACGTTCGTGTTCGATATCGAAGCCGATCCGCATTACAACGATACCGCTGGCGGCTGGATCCCCGCCGTCTGGCAGCAGACGCTCACCAACATCATGGCCGATCGGCCGGATTTCTATCTGGATCTCGGCGACACCTTCATGGGCGAGAAGCGCTTCATCACCTATCATGACACCAACGCGATGACGCAGGCAGGCATCCTCGATGCCGCCCTCGCCTGCCGCAACCAGTTCTTCAACATCCCCGGTCATTCCGTGCCGTTGTTCCTGGTGAACGGCAACCACGACCCGGAGCTGGGCTGGTGGCTGACCAACAGCGTCCCGCACGACAATTCGGCCGTCTGGGGAGCCATGGCACGCGACCTGTATTATCCCTGCCCCATCCCCGGCAGCTTCTATTCGGGCGCGACCAACGTGGATTACTACCAGCAGACCGCGCGCGATGCCTACTATGCCTTTGAATGGGGCAACGCGCTGTTCGTGGTGCTCGATCCCTACTGGTACAGCAACCAAGCCACCACCAAGTCGCGCGACCCGTGGTCCTGGACGCTTGGAACCAACCAGTATTATTGGCTCAAGTCCACGCTCGAAAAGAGCACGACCACATTCAAGTTCGTCTTCGCACACCACCTCGTCGGAGGAAATTTCGGCAACGATGGTCGCGGCGGACTGGAGTTCGCGAAGTATTTCGAGTGGGGCGGCTACAACACGAACGACACGTGGGGCTTCACCACCAACCGGCCGGGCTGGCCGATGCCGATCCAAAATCTGCTGCTGGCCAACGGCGTGCAGGCGTTCTTCCACGGACACGACCACCTCTACGTGAAGCAGGACTACTATGCCGGCGGTGTGACCAACGGCCAACCCGATCTCATCTATCAGGAGGTGCCGCAGCCGAGCCATTACCCCTATGATTCGATCGCATACGCCACCGGCACCAATGTGGATTACAACTACCAGAGCGGCGTCTTCTTCGGGAGTTCCGGCCATCTGCGTATCACGGTTTCGCCGACCAACGCCATGGTAGAATATGTGCGCTCCTATCGGCCATCCGACGAAGGCTCGGGCAAGACCAACCGCATGGTCAGCTATGCCTACAGCCTCACGCCGTTCACGAACCTCACCATCAGCGGCGTGACGGCAACGCCCACTCCTCCACTGCCGACCAATGCGGTCTGGGTGACGGCCACGCTGCCCAGTACCAATGTGACTCAAGTCGCATTGACCTACATCGCCGGAGGCGTCACCAACACAACCATGATGCTGGATGATGGTGCCCACCACGATGGCACCGCTGCTGACGCCACATTCGGCGCGCAGATTCCCGCGCTGCCGGGCGGTACGGTCGTGAACTACTTCATCACCGCACAGGACAACGCGGGTCGCAACGGCAGCTATCCCAGCGGAGCGCCGACCAACTGGCTCTCCTACACGGTGCTGGTCTCGAATCAGCCGCCGCAGATTGTGAGCGTCTCCACTTCGCCCACGATCCCGACGGCCGGCAATGCCACCTGGATCCGGGCCCGCCTCACCGACGATGTGAGCGTGGCCTCAGTGTTGCTCAACTACACGGGCGTCACGACCGTGACCAATATCGCCTTCCTGGAAACCATGGCGACCAACACGGTCAAACCGTGGACCGGCAGCGGCTGCAACTTCGGCTGGACGGTGTCGTACACGGGCGGCAATCCGTTCGAACAGAACGCCAACGCCAACTACGGGGCTGGCAACACCAACGGTCTCTCCTTCAAGGGGGGCACCACGAACCTCACCGATAGCTACATCACCACAGCCAACGGGATCGACGCGCGCGGCAGCAGCGGCACGCTCTCTTTCTATGTTCAGGCCAACGTGGTGACGGGCTATCTCGGCTGGGCCATGCAGTTGAACTCGGGGACCGGCTTCAGCACGCGCGTCAGCGAGACCGCCAACAGCAACCACAACTACCGGGCCTACAGCTACACGCTCCAGGCCGGCGAACTGGTTAGTAATTTGATGGTTCGTTTCCAGTTCAGCTCCAGCAGCGTGAGCAACCGGACCTTCCTCGATCAAATCGCGCTCTCGTTGATGATGAGCAGTAACGTCACCACGAGCGTGGCGATGTTCGATGATGGCTTGCATGGCGATCTCGCCGCCGGCGATGGCTACTACGGGGCGCAGATACCGGCTCAAGCGGCGGGCGCCACCGTCAGCTACTATGTCACCGCCCTCGATGGCATGGGCAGCACCAACGCGAACCCCGGCGGCGCGCCGGGCACGCAATATTCCTTCGTCGTCACCAACGCCGTGACTCCGCCGGCGTTCACCCCGCAGTATGCCTATGTCCCCGGTGGCAGTTTTATCATGGGCGATCATTTCGAGTATGTGGACCTGAAGCATTACACAGACGAAGTCCCCTTGCACCCCGTGTACATCTCACCGCTGTACATGGGCACGACCCTGGTGACCTGCCGTGAATATTGCGAATTTCTGAACGACGCGGTCACGCAAGGGCTGGTTGAGGTGCGGTCGGGCATGGTGTACACGGCCGGCGGGACGAATGTGCTCTTCTACACGTATGACGCCTCGGTCAACAGCCGCATCCAGTACGCGGGCGGCACGTTCACCGTGCTTAACGGCCGCGATCTGCATCCGGCGACCAGCGTGCGCTGGTTCGGCGCGATCGCCTATTGCAACTGGCTAAGCGGCAAGAACGCCTATGATGCCGCCTATAACCTCGATACCGGCGATGTGGATTTCTCGAAGAATGGCTTCCGGTTGCCGACGGAGGCGGAATGGGAATATGCGGCGCATGGCGGGCCGACGGATACGTATACGATGTTCCCGTGGGGCAACAACACCAACGCCGACGGATCGTTTGCGAACTGGCAGAACTCTGGCGATCCTTTTGAGTCCACCGACGCCTACCCCTGTACGACACCTGTGGGATTCTACGACGGTTCCCTGCGGGTAAGAACGTACTACAACTGGCCCGGCAGTCAGGAAACCTACCAGACCAGCGATGGCTCGAATCCACTCGGCCTTTACGATATGGGCGGCAATGTGTGGGAGTGGTGCAACGACTGGTACATGAACACCTATTACTCCTATTGCACGAACAACAACGTCGTGACCAATCCGCCTGGCCCCTCCTTGGCGCAAGCCGATTTGTTCCCCAGCAACAGCGCGCCCAACGCCGTGGCCTACCGCTGCCTGCGCGGCGGCACTTGGTGGAACGGCAATGAGGTGAATGACTATGACTATGGTCATGCGCGCGTTTCCAACCGCGACCCGTCCTTCTACCTCGGCGGCGGACCGGCCGGTGACGCGAACTCGCAATGGAGCCAGACCGGTTTCCGCGTCATGCGTCCCGACAAAGCGGCCCAGACCGTGGGGCTCTTCCTCAACACCAGCAATGCCAGTCCCGGCTATGTTCTGATGTCACCCATGCAGGGCACCAATACCTATCTCATCAACAATGCCGGTCAGATCGTCCACCAGTGGACCAGCCAGTACAACCCCGGCCGCGCTGATTACCTTTTGGAGAACGGGCATCTGCTCCGCGGCTGCGGCATTGCGCGCACCGTCATCTCCACCGGCGGTGGCGAGGGCGGCCGGCTCGAGGAGCGCGACTGGGCGGGCAACCTGGTCTGGGCCTACGAGATGAACACCTCCAGCAACCTGACGCACCACGACTTCAAGATGCTACCCAACGGCAACGTCCTCATGCTCGCCGTCGAGGTCAAATCCTACGCCGAGTGCATCGCCGCCGGCTTCAAGTCCAACCTGCTGGACTCCGCCATCACCACCAACGGCGGCTTCATGCTGCCCGACTATGTGATCGAAGTGCAGCCCACCCGGCCCTTCGGCGGCAACATCGTCTGGGAATGGCACCCCTGGGATCATCTTGTCCAGGATGCGGATATCACCAAGAACAACTACGGCAACGTGAGCAACAACGTCCAACTCATTGATCCCAACGGCGGTTCGGTTGCTATCAAGATTCCGCAGTTCTGGAACCACATGAACTCGCTCGACTACAACGCGGAGTTCGACCAGATCAGCTTGAGTGTCCGTGGCAACAGCGAACTCTGGGTCATTGATCATTCCACGACCACCGCACAGGCAGCCGGCCACACCGGCGGCAAATATGGCAAGGGTGGCGACCTGCTCTATCGCTGGGGCGACGCGCGGCAATACAAACTCGGCACCGTGGCCAACCGGTTCCTCTATCAACAGCATGACGTCAGTTGGATTCCCAACAACTATCCCGGCGGTGGTCACATTCTGATTCACAACAACGGCATCGGCCGCAACTATACCTCCATCGATGAGATTGTTCCGCCGGTTGACGCCTACGGCAATTATACCCGCACCGCAGGCGCCGCCTTTGGGCCGACCAACCTGTACTGGACCTACACCAATAATCCGGCCACGAGCCTGTACTCTTCCGAAATCTCCGGCGCCCAGCGCCAGCCCAACGGCAACACGCTGATCTGCGCCGGCATCTTCGGCACGCTGTTTGAAGTCACTCCGTCCGGCGCAACCGTGTGGCGCTATATCAACCCGGAAGTTCACACGCCGCTGGCCCAAGGCGACGTCATTCCCATAGACCCGAATATGACCAACCAATGGTACAATTCCGTGTTCAAAGTACATCGTTATGCGACCAACTACCCCGGCCTCCTCGGAAAAGATCTCACCCCGCATGGCACCATCGAAACCTACACCGGTACGACCACGGATTCGCTCGGCCTCGGCCTGCCAGACATCTGGGTGCGCGCGCACTTCGGCAGTCTCTCCGGCATCACCACCAACAGCGATCACGACGCCGATGGCCTGACGGATCGCACCGAATATCTACTCGGCATTGATCCCACTAAAGCCTCCAGCACCGGCGACGGCGTCCCTGATGGTTGGAAGGTCACCTACGGCCTCGACCCATCCTCCCTCACTGCCACCGCGGCCAAAGGTGCCAACGCCCTCACCTATCAACAATCCTACTTTGCCGATCTAAATCCGACCAATGCCGCCTCGCAACTTCGCCTGATCGACATCGATGTGATTGGCACCAATATCTTCGTGACCTGGATGGGCGGTAACGCCGCCTGGCAGTGTTTGGAATATACCACCGACCTGACTGCACCCAACACATGGCAACCGCTTTTCACAAATACACCACCAACTTACAATACTAATACACTCCTGCACACTGGCGCCGGGGTGGGCAGTAATCGCTTCTATCGGATCAAAGCGTGGCGCTAAACAGGGAATGACACACATGCAATCGCCATTCATCAAAACGATTTATTCGCTCCCGCCGACACTGGCGGGCGAAAATAACTTCATAGGCAAAACGTCAACTCCACAGGTGCAATGCGAGGTGCAATTATGCAAATACATAGGATGACAGCAGGACTGCTTTTGGCAGTCACGGTCGTATATGGCCAATCGAACGTAGTCTATGGGCCTAATGTCATTGGTGTCATCAAGGTTGATCTACCTGCCAATCAGATGCAGATCATCGCTCCATCCTTGAATCCACTGAACAGTGGATCCAACAATCCAACCATGACGCTGGACCAAGTATTGGGAACCAATCAGTTGACAGCCTTCTATGATCCCCTGAATGCCGACAACGTTTTCCTATGGAATGGAACGGACTATCTCTCGGCTTGGTTGGCGGATGATGGCTGGGACGATCCCGGAGGGGTTGATTGGAAATGGGTATACTACGATCCATCGTCCGGCATGCCTGTACCCTGTGCCGATAATCCAGCCTATGACATCAAAGTCGGTCAGGGCTTATGGCTGTTGCACCGCAACACAGCGACGACCATCTACCTGTCGGGCGAGATTCCTCAAGCCGCGGTCATCACCAATAAGCTGGCGGCCGGCATGACTATGGCCGCCAATCCGTATCCCGTGACCCGGACCTTGGACCAATTGATTGGCCCCAGCATCACCGGCACCACCGCCTACTACGACCCCTTGAACGCCGATAATGTTTTTTTGTGGACCGGCTCTGGTTATCTCTCGGCGTGGCTGGCCGACGATGGCTGGGGCGACCCAGGCGGCTTGGACTGGAAGTGGCTCTATTATGATCCCGTTTCCGGGGCACCCGCGCTCTGCGCCACCAATAGCCTTTTCAACCTTAAGCCGGGCCAAGGCCTGTGGTACAAAGCCCGCGGCAGCACGTTCAACTGGCCCATTGCGCGTCCCTATTGAGAAACGTTCACAAGGATAGAACTATGAAAACAAAATGCCTCGCAGTGTTGGCCGGACAACTCTTGGTGCTGTCTGCTGTTGCCAACGAAATAGATTGGGGTACCGGGGCCAATCGCATCTACGACTTTGATGGCGTCACGGCGTTGTCCACCAATGTCGGCATCAAAACCTCCAACACTGCCTGTCTGGTGCAGTTGGTCTATGCCGGAATCAATGGTTTGGCCGATACAGCCAACCTGACCAGCACGGGTTCCATGAGCGACGACGTGGTCGTAGCTTGGACTTATATTGGCGCCAGTCAACCAGCGTCCCAGGCCACGGCGGCTGGGCGCTTCACACGGTTCAACCCCCTCGGCTACAACAACAGCAGCTATCCCAACGATTCAAAATTTTTTATTCGCGCCTGGGATCTGCCGTCGCCTGACTTCCCCTCTGGGGCTGTACCTGCGGGCGCTTATTATGGGAACAGCCAGATGTTTATCGTGAGCAACAATGTAACCGCAGGCCCTGACGATCAGTTCACCATGACGACGAGTTTCAGCACCACGCTACTACCCATCCCCGAACCCGCTGCTGCGCTGGCCATTCTAACAGGCGTGGGTCTTTTGATCATCCGTCACCGTTACAAAATGCATTATCGTTGATTTTGCGCAAGTAGGTTTCCTTGCCCGTGCACGGTGCCGGCGATCTGGATGGCGATCACAAAGCGGATGTCTTCTGGCAGAACACCGCCGGTCAAGTGAGCATCTGGTATCACAATCCCGATGGCAGCATCCGGGGCTCGCTGGCGTTCAGCACCGGCGAATGGGCCCTGGGCGGCGTCACCGATGTCGATGCCGACGGCGTCTGTGATTTGATCTGGCAGACTCCCGATACGCGCACCGGCGGCTGGTTCATGCAGACTAATGGTGTGGCCCGCGACGCACGCTTCTGGTGGCCCACCGGCGGCTGGAAACTCAAAGCCGCCGGCCGCTAGACTTTTCCAAGGATTGGAAAATTTTTCGACCGATTTTCCAAGCCTTGGAAAGTTTCGCGGAAAAAGTTCCAAGCCTTGGAAAAAGCCGCCCTGATTTTTCCGAGCCCTGGAAATGCCCGCCGGTTTGTCGCGCATCTGGGCCCCGCTGGATAAACAAACTGTAATGAAATTTGGCGTGTTGCTTTTATCGGCAGCCTGTTTACTTGCGCCGGCGAAAGGAAACAGGTCATGGATATGAAACACACATTGGCCCTTCTGGCATTGACCATCGGCGCTGCTGCGGCGCAGGAGAAGTTGCCAGGTATGGCACTGATCCCGGCGGGCAAATTCGAGATGGGCGACCATCACGGGTTCGTGGACCCCAAGCATGGTGGCGATGAGCTTCCGCTGCACACCGTCCACGTGGACGCCTTCCACATGGGCCTCGGCCCCGTCACGACGCGCGCGTACAGCGACTTCCTCAACTCAGCGCTGGCGCAGAAGCAGATCGAGGTACGCGCGGGCGGCGTCTATCCAGTCGGCAGCGGCGAACTGCTGTGCGAGACGCGGGCGCTGTCGCCGTACAGCCGGATCGGCTGGAGCGATGGAAAATTTTTCGTGCTCGATCACAAGGAGCAGCATCCCATCGTCTGCATCCGCTGGCCGGGCGCGGCGCTCTATTGCAACTGGCTCGGCGCCCAGAAAAAGCTGCCGCCTTGCTACGACACGAAGACCTGGGAGTGCAACTTCAACCGGAGCGGCTACCGGCTGCCGACCGAGGCGGAATGGGAATGGGCCGCGCGCGGCGGGCAGCTCCAGCCCTACCGCAATTTCCCGTGGGGCGATGAGCCCGACGTGACCAAGGCGAACTGGCCGGAGTCAAAGAATCCTTTCCGCTCGGGTCCATTGCCGTGGACCACGCCAGTGGGTTTCTTCAACGGTCAATTGCACCACAAGGCGGACTTCGGCTGGCCGGGGGCGCAGGAGAGTTTCCAGTCCGGAAACGGCGTGAATGGTTACGGGCTCTATGACATGGCCGGGAATGTCTGGCAGTTCATCAACGATTGGTACGTGCGCGACTATTACGCTTACAGCCCCACCAACAATCCGCCCGGCCCCGACCGCGGCAGCCTGATGCCCGATGGCAAGCCCTACCGCGGGATGCGCGGCGGCAACTGGTACAACGGGGAGAACGGCCATAGCCGCGTCGCCAACCGCAATCCCTCCTACTGGCGCGGGCCGCAGGACCCGGATCATCCCTATTACCACATTAGCTTCCGCGTCGTCCTGCCCATCGCGGCCGAGAGCCGGCCGGTGATCAAACCGACGCCGGTGCAGAACATCCGCGGCCAAGGCAACCCGCCGGGCGGTGGCGGAAAGCGTCCTCGTCAGAGCGAGCGGCCGGGCGGCGGACAGCGGCAAGGCGGTGGCGGCGGCGAGAGTACGACGCCCTCATCAACCATCAGCCATCAGCCATCTCCTCGCAGCGGCTCTTTCGTACTGCGCAGTTCCGCGATCAAAGACGATGGCGTGTTGCCGAAGGAGTTCACCGGCGATGGCGACAGCCTCTCGCCGCCGCTGGAATGGACCGGCGCGCCCGCCGGCACGAAGAGTTACGCGCTCATCATGCACCACAACGCGCCCGACATGGTCAAGTGGTACTGGGTGCTCTACAACATCCCGGCCGACGTGAAGAGCCTGCCAAAGAACGCCAAGGGTATCGGCACCGAGGGCGGCAACAGCGTCAACAAGTGCGGCGGCTACGCGCCACCGCACTCGAAGGGACCGGGCGCCAAGACCTACATCCTGACCGTCTATGCGCTCTCGGCGCCGCCGCAGATCAATGGGCCCACTTCCGAGGTCAGCCGCGAGGTCCTGCTCGCCGCGATGAAGGACAAGATTTTGGCCAGCGCGGAATTAAGTGTGACTTATACGCGCACCGGTTTGGTCGAAGGCGGCGGCGATGACCGCCGGCCCGGTCAGGGCCGGCAACCGCGTGATGCCAACCGGCCGGACAGTAACCGTCGTCCCCCACCCCCGCAGGAATGAAGGAGAAGCGAATGAAAACGATCAAGCAAAAGCTCATCTGGTCCGCCACCGTTGCGCTGCTCATCGTGCTGTCGAGCGGCCTGACGCTGTCGGTACTCGCTCAAAACAATCGCCCGCCGCGCCAAGTTGGACAAGGCCAGGGCCGCAACCGCGACGGCGGTGGTGGCGGCGGGCGGCATGACATGCCGGAAAACAAAATCCCGGTTTCGCCAAACCCCGGCCAGACCGTCGGCCTCTATCTCAACACACCGCAGGCGTGCCCTGGCTACACGCTGATGGCGCCGAAGCACAATACCGTCACCTATCTGCTGGACAACGAAGGCCGCTACGTCCACTCGTGGAAGAGCGAATATGAGCCGGGGCAGACCGTGTATCTGTTGCCGAACGGACATCTGCTGCGCTCATGTATGGTCCGGGTGCAGGGCGGCACCGGCGGCGGCGAGGGCGGCCGCATCGAGGAATTCGACTGGGACGGCAACCTCGTCTGGGAGTTCACCCACGCCACACGCGACTACCAGTTGCATCACGACATCAAGCCGCTCCCGAACGGCCACATTCTCGCGCTGATGGTCGAGCGCAAGACCATGGAGCAGGCGCTGGCCGTCGGGTTCACCGAGCAGCAGATGCGCGATGAATATCTCGTCCCCGATGCCGTCGTCGAGATCGAGCCGATCTATCCCAAGGGCGGCAAGATCATCTGGGAGTGGCATGCCTGGGATCATCTGATCCAGGACACCGACCGCAGCAAGCCCAACTACGGCGAGCCTGCGCAGCATCCGGAGCGGATTTACGTCGCCTGTAACGGCCGCGCCACGGCCGCGTTCTGGAACCACATGAACTCGCTCGACTACAACGCGAAGCTCGACCAGATCGTCTTGAGCGTCCGCGGCTGCAATGAAATCTGGATCATTGATCACGGCACCACGACGCAGCAGGCGGCCGGACACACCGGCGGCAAACAGGGCAAAGGCGGCGACCTGCTCTATCGCTGGGGCAACCCCGCCGCCTATAAGCGCGGCACGTTGCAGGACAAGCAACTGGTCCAGCAGCACGACGCCCTGTGGATTCCCGCCGGCTATCCTGGCGCCGGTCACATGACGATCTTCAACAACGGCTATGACCGCGGCTGGTCGAGCGTCGAGGAAATCGTTCTGCCCGTGGACGCCAGCGGCAAATACACCCTCGCCCCCGGCAAGAACTTCGGCCCCGACAAACCGTGCTGGCATTACGAAGCGAAGAACCGCACCGACTTTTTCTCCGCCGAAATTTCCGGCGCGTGCCGCCTACCCAACGGCAACACCCTGATCTGCGGCGGCATCGTCGGCAACCTGTTTGAGGTCACGCCCGCCGGCGAGATGGTCTGGCAATACGTCAACCCGATGGTCCGCGGCGGCATCCTCGCGCAGGGCGAACTCCCCGGCAAAGACATGCGCGGCCACCTCTGGAACGCCGTCTTCCAGGTGAATCGCTATGCGCCCGATTATGCGGGACTCAAAGGCCGCGACCTCACGCCCAAAGGCGTGATCGAATTGCCCGCCGACCAGAAGGGCAAAACCGGTCTTCACAACATGACCGAGGCCCAGCGCACCGACCGCGGCCCCGGCGGCAAAGGCAAAGGCGGCGGTAACCGTCCGCCGCGCGATGGACAACAACGTCCGCCGCCGCCGGATCAGCAATGAAAAGTTTCCAAGGATTGGAAATGAAAAACGGAAATTTTCCAGGCCTTGGAACTTTTCGCCGCCGGCTTTTCCAAGGCTTGGAAAAAGCGGCGACATTTTTTCCAAGCCTTGGAAACCCATAGGAGTTGCCATGAAAAAAATCATATACGCCTGCCTAGCGCTCGCCACTGCATCGTTCGCCTACGAGCGGCTGCAAGGCCCGACCGAGCTGTTGTTCTGCGACAAGGCGAAGGCCCTGCCCGGCTATGTACTCTTCGGCGTCGGCAGCAAGACCTTCCTGCTCGATCTCGATGGGCGCGTCGTCCACAGGTGGAACATCGGTACGAACCCGCACCTGCTCGACAACGGCCACATCCTCGACGCAGGCAAGGATGATCCCAGCGGTTTCTCCGGCTTCAAGGAAGTGGACTGGGATGGCAAAACTGTCTGGGAATATACCGAGAAGCGTGAAGGCTATGCGCCGCACCACGACTGGGTCCGCATCTTCAACAAGAAGCTGAACGCACCGACCACGCTCTACATCGCGAACAAGACGATCTCCTATGACCAGGCCGTCGCCGCCGGCGCCGATCCGCAGAAGGCCGCGACCGAGGGCGGGCAGATGGACGCGATCGTCGAGGTGGATATGCAGGGCAACGTGGTCTGGGAATGGTGCTTCTTCGATCACGTGGTGCAGGACCTCGACGCGACCAAGCCGAATTACGTCGGGCAGGGTAAGACCATCGCGGATCATCCGGGCCGTATCAACATCAACATGCCCGGTCGCCCGCTGCGTCGCGACTGGCTGCACTGCAATTCGCTCGACTACGACCCGAAATCCGGGCACGCCGTCATCAACTCCGTGCAGGGCGAACTCTATGTGGTGGACCACGACGGCACGTTCGTCGCCGGCGATGCCAAGGCCAGCATCGCAAAGGCGGCGGGCGCGGCCGGCGATTTCCTGTATCGCTTCGGCGACCCGGCGCGCTACGGCCAGGGCGAGCCGCCGAAGGTGCAGGAGAACTGGGACTCGGCGACGTCCGGTCACAAGCAGATGGGCGGCGCGCATCATGCCTCGTGGATTCCCGCGGGTTGTCCGGGCGCAGGCCACATCCTGGTTTTCAACAACGGCCAATATCTCTACCAGCGCACGCCGCAATCCTCCGCGCTCGAGATCAACCCGTTCCTCGACGCGGCCCGCAAGGACACCGGCGAATATGTGAATCCGCCCGACGCCGGCTATCGCCGCGAAACCTACGACCACGACACGCACAACCAGCCGCGGCAGATCTCGAAGCAGATCGTGTGGAGCTACCGCTCGGTCAACAGCCACGGCTTCTTCAGCCACATCGGCAGCAGCGCGCAGCGTCTGCCCAACGGCGGCACGTTCCTCTGCTCCGATACCGAGGGCCACTTCTTCGAGATCACCGCGAAGGGCGAGCTGGCGTGGGAATACATCAACCCCGTCACGCGCGACGGCCCCGTCAAAGTTCTCGGCGACGCACTGCCGATGATCAACTCCGCCTTCCGCGCCTTCCGCATTCCACTGGACCATCCCGCGCTCAAGGGCCGCGACCTCACGCCAGACGGCACGATCACCGAGCGCGCCGAGAAGGGCACCGACACGTATCAAAAACGCCGCCCGGAGGAACGTAAGGGACAAGGCCAGGATGACCGCCGTGGCAAAGGCGGCAAGGGCGGCAAAGGTGGCGGCCGCGGCGGCGAGAACCGCCCGCCGCGCGAGGAGAAGTGATATAAGGAGCGCCATGAATCTGGCTTTGATTCGCAGACCGGTCGCGTGGCGCACGGTGCTGCATCTGCTCGCGGTGGGCGCGCTCTTGTTTCCAAGCCTTGGAAAAGTCGTGCCCGAATTTTGTGTTCGTCCTCGGCGAGGGCCACGGCTGGAGCACGCTTTCGGCGCGGATGGATGACGCGGTGCCGGAGTCGAAAAGCGCCAGCTCGCGCACGCCGTTCTTCGACACGCTGGCGCAGACCGGGATGCGGTTCGCCAACTTCTACGCGCCTTCGCCGCGCTGTACGCCTTCGCGCGCGACGTTCTTCACGGGCGTCAGTCCGGCGCAACTCCACATGACGTTCATCGGCGAAGGCAAAAAAGAGAGCGGCGCTGTCGCCAACGGCCGCGTCATCCCGCCGACGGCCGTGATGGAGTTGCCGACGAGCGTGCCGACCATCGCCGAGTTGCTCAAGCGCGCCGGCTACGCGACGGCGCACTTCGGCAAGTGGCACCTCGGCCGCGCGAACCCGCGCGCGCACGGCTTTGACGAGAACGATGGCGCGAACAGCAATGGCGGCCCCGACAACGAAGACAACCCCAATCCCAAGCAGCTCTTCCTGACGACCGAGCGCAGCATGGATTTCATGACGCGCCAGGTGCAGGCCGGGAAGCCGTTCTACCTGCAACTCGATCACTATGCCGCGCGGCGCGGCGGCGCGGCGCGGCCGGAAAGCGTCGCGCTGGCCAAGAGTTGGGGCCTCGATGAGCGCGATCTCGATACCGCCGCCGCCGACTGGGACCTCGATGTCGCCTTCGGGATGCTGCTGAAGAAACTCGATGAGCTGGGCATCGCGCAAAACACCTATGTCATTTTCACCACCGACCACGGCACGCCGGGGAAAAATCCGCCGTTCGCCGGCGGCAAAGGGACCGTGTGGGAAGGCGGGCTGCGCGTCCCGTTCATTATCCGCGGCCCCGGCATCAAGGCGGGCGCGTGTTCCCACGTGAGGATCGTCGGCGCGGATGTGCTCCCGACCATGGCCGAACTGGCGCACATCACTGTGCCGCTGTCGCCAACCATCGAGGGCGGCAGCTTCGCCACCGTGCTTGCGAACGGTGGCGCCGGCGCGGTCAAGCGCCCGCGCGAGGAATACGTGGTGCACTTCCCCCACTACGACAAGGACGAGCTCGGCCCGGCCTCGGCACTCTACCTCGGCGACTTCAAGCTGCTCCGCGTCTACGAGACCGGCGCGCTGAAGCTGTTCAACATCGCCAAGGACAGCGGCGAACGCCACGACCTCGCCTCGGAAATGCCCGACAAGGTGAAAGAATTGGCGCGCCGGCTCGATGAACATCTGAAAGCCATACACGCGCAGATGCCCGCGCCGAACCCCAATTTCGATCCGAAAAAGCCCACCGAAACCACACTGGAGAAGAAGGGCAAAGGCAGAAAAGGTCGGCCATGATACGCCAGCCGTTTTCCATGGAGGGCCACGCTCCGTCGTGGCCGCAGCGCCGACGGACGCGACGGAACGCGTCCCTCCACCTGACAACTGCGTTGCTGTTGGGCGCAATCATCGCGTTCGCCGGGCCATCCGACGGCAAGCGCGGACAGGGCAAGGGCGGCGGCGGGCGGCAGCCGGTGATGAACTCGCCGTGCAACGATGTCCCGGCGCATGCGTTCGATATCATCCTCGGCCGGCCGACGCGCGACTCCGTCACCGCGAGCGTGTTCGCCTACCGCGACGCCGAGGGCGTCATCGCCTACGGCACACAGCCCACCGCGCTCACGCAGCAGACACCGCGACGCGTCTTCAGGAAGGATGAACCGGCAGAAATCGTGATCGGCGGACTGCGGCCCGACACGCAGTACTTCTATCAATTCCGCGGCGGCGGGACGAACAGCGTGGCCGGCACGTTCCACACACAGCGTGCGCGCGGCAGCAGTTTCACCTTCACCATCACCGCCGATCCGCATCTCGACGAGCACACCAGCCCCGCGGTGCTCCAGCGCACGCTCGCCAACGCGCGCACCGATGTGCCCGACTTCCACCTCGACCTCGGCGATACGTTCATGACCGAGAAGCACGCCAGCCGCGAGGCGGCCTATAAGCAGTATCTCGCGCAGCGCTACTACTTCGGCACGCTGTGCAGCTCCGCGCCGTTATTCTTCGTGCTCGGCAACCACGATGGCGAGAATCCGCGCGGGCGCGGCGACGAGACCGATGGCCTCGCCATCTGGTCGTGCCTCACGCGCAAAAAGTTTTTCCCGAATCCGGTGCCGGACAATTTCTTCACCGGCAATGCGGCGAAGCACCCGGAGGCCGGGCTGCTGCAGGACTATTATGCGTGGGAATGGGGCGACGCGCTCTTCATCACGCTCGATCCCTTCTGGTACACGCAGCGGACGCGCGGGCAAAAAGACAACTGGAAGCGCACGCTCGGCAGCGAGCAATATCTGTGGCTCAAACGCACGCTGGAAGGCAGTTCGGCGAAGTTCAAGTTCGTCTTCATCCACCATCTCGTCGGCGGCAAAGATGAGCAGGCGCGCGGCAGCAGTGAGGCCGCGCCGTTCTATGAATGGGGCGGGAAGAACGCCGACGGCACCGAGGGCTTCAAGGAGCACCGGCCCGGCTGGCCGCTGCCGATCCATCAACTGCTCTTGAGGAACCACGTCAATATCGTCTTCCACGGTCACGACCATCTCTTCGCGAAGCAGGAGCTCGACGGCATCGTTTATCAGGCCTGCCCGCAGCCTGGCGACCCGCGCGGCAGCACGCGCAGCGCGGAGGAATATGGTTACAAGCAGGGCGTGCTGCTCGGCAGCTCCGGCCACGTGCGCGTTGCCATCACGCCGCAACAAGTCACCGTCTCATATATCCGTGCTGACGGAACCCTCGCGCACAGCTACACTCTGCCGACCAAACCATGAAAGGGTTCCATGAAAACCATCCTGATCACGCTTGTGGTCGCTGGCAGTGTGACTGCTCCCGCAGCGGACTGGCTCCAGTTCCGCGGGCCGAATAGCGCGGGCATCGTCGCCGACGGCAACGCGCCGACCACCTGGAGCGATAGCCAGAATCTCCTTTGGAAAACCGCCCTGCCCGGCCGCGGCTCCTCCAGCCCGGTCGTCTGCGGCGGCTTCGTCTTCGTCACCTGTTATTCCGGCTATGGCATGGGCGCGGAAGGCGGCAGCGCCGAGAAGCTTCAACGCCATCTCCTCTGCCTCGACCGCACGAGCGGGAAGATTTGCTGGGACAAAGCGGTCGCCGCCGAGCTGCCGGAAGATCCCTACCACGGCTTCATCACCGAGCACGGCTACGCCAGCAGCACGCCAGTCACCGATGGCCAGCGCCTCTACGTCTTCTTCGGCAAGACCGGCGCGCTCGCGTTCGACTTCGCCGGCAACAAACTCTGGCAGGTCAACCTTGGCAAGCAGTCGAGCAACCGCCGCTGGGGCTCCGCGGCGAGTCCGCTCCTCTACAAAAACATGGTCATCATCAACGCCTCCGAGGAGGGCCGCGCGGTCTTCGCGCTCGATGCCACCACCGGCAAACAAATCTGGAAGGCCGAGTCCGACAGTCTCGAATTGAGCTACAGTACGCCGACGCTCGTCGCAGACGGCAACGATCGCACCAGCCTCATCGTCGCCGTACCCAATCAGGTCTGGGCGCTGAATCCCGACACCGGCAAGACGCGCTGGTATGCCGATACCGGCATCGGCGGCAACGTCTCGCCGACCGTCATCGCGGGCGATGGACTCATCTACGTCACCGGCGGCTTTCCGCAACAGGGCACGGTGGCGATCCGCTGCGGCGGACGTGGCGATGTGACGTCCAGCAACGTCGTGTGGAAGAGCGAAGTCGCCTCCTACGTGCCCTCGCCCGTGCTGCACAATGGCAAGCTGTTCGTCGTCAGTGATGGCGGCTACGCGCTCTGCCTCGACGCGAAGACCGGCCAGACGCTGCACCGCGAGCGGCTGCCCGCGTTCACCACCGGCGGCCGCGGCAGCAAGCCCGTCTATGCCTCGCCGCTGCTGATCGGCAAAAACTTGCTCGCGGTCACGCGCCGCAAAGGCGCGTTCGTCCTCGACGCCACGCCGGAGATGAAAGTCGTCGCGCACAACACGCTGACCGACGACACCGACTTCAACGCGACGCCCGCCATCAGCGAGGGAAAGATCTTCCTGCGCTCCAACACCCACCTCTATTGCATCGGGAAATGAGCCATGAGTAAGAATTATTTCCGTCGGGTCGGAGACCCGGCCTACATTGAGCCGCCTGCATTTCCGGGCATTGTAGGCCCGGTGACCTCACCGGGCGAAAAGCTCGCCGCGTGGGGTCACGCAGCCTACAACGCTTCGCTGTTCGCGGCTCGCGGTTGGTGCTCTGTAGGCCGCGTCTCTGACGCGGCGTCTTTGCTCCCCATGGTTCTGATGTTCCTGTTTTCGTCGTTCATCGCGCTTGCTGGGCCTGCGCCACAGGGCCCGGTCAAGGTCTTCATCCTCGCCGGGCAGTCGAACATGGAAGGTCAGGGCGTGGTGGACCTCGCCGGCAAGGATTACAACGAGGGCAAGGGCACGCTGGCGTTCGTGATGCAGGACCCGGCCAAGGCGGCGCCGTTCAAGCATCTCAAGGACGCCGGTGGGAAGTGGGCCGTGCGCGAGGATGTCTTCGTCCGCTACCAGCGCGAGAACCGGCCGCTGCTCGCCGGTCCGCTCTCGATCGGTTTTGCGGTCTATGGCGGCAAGCACCACTTTGGCCCCGAACTGCAATGCGGGCATGTCGTCGGCGACCATCTAAAAAATCCGGTGCTGCTCATCAAGACCGCGTGGGGCGGCAAGAGTCTCGTGAAGGATTTCCGGCCGCCCTCCGCCGGCGGCGAAGTCGGGAAATATTACACGCTGATGCTCGCGCAGGTGCGCGAGGCGCTCGCGAACATGGAGCAGGAATTCCCGGCACTGAAAGGCCGCCAGGCCGAACTCGCCGGCTTCGTCTGGTATCAGGGCTGGAACGATGGCTGCACCAAGGGCGCGGTGCCGGAGTATGAACAGAACCTCGTCCACTTGATCCACGACGTGCGCAAGGACCTGCACGCGCCGCGGCTGCCGGTGGTCGTCGGCGAACTCACCGGCCCGTGGGTCAACGCGCCGGGCGACTGGGACAAGCTGCGCCAGGCGCAGGCCGCCGCCGCGAACCGCGCGGAGTTCAAGGGCAACGTCCTCTTCGTCGAGACGCATGACTTCGTCCGCAAGGCGGAAGATTCACCCAACACCGGCCACGGCCATCATGAATTTGGCAACGCGGAAACTTATTTTCTCGTCGGCGACGCGCTGGGCAAGGGCATGGTGAAATTGCTGGAGAAGAAATAATGAAGCGCTGGCGAAGCATCACTATCAGGAGGCCATCGCCGCCGGCGTCCAGTTTGCGCGCACGCAGGGTGGGCACGGCAGCGAGAACCGGACCGGCGTGATCATGAAGGAACTCGTCGCCTTTGGCGCCGCCGCCAAACCGGCGCTGCCCGCGCTGAAGGAGTTGATCGTCTTCTTCAACGACGAATGCAAACGCAAGGCCTTCCCCGCCGGCGAGCTCAATCAGCGCCGCATCAGCGCCGTCGAGAAGGCCATCCAGACCATCGAGGCCGCCACGACCCAGCCGCCGCTCCGCCGGATAGCGCGCTGACGTTTCCAGAGATTGGAAAAGTTTTTCCCGCCTTTTCCAAGGATTGGAAATTTTCCGCCCTGTTTTTCCAAGCCTTGGAAACACGTGCCCTGTCCCTCTCTTCCAGTTTTACACCCGCTTAACAATTTTCCGGTTGTTTTGACATGCAAGCTTTACAGGGGGCGGTTATCTTCGCGGCCATGAAAACAAACCTGTGGCTGCTGGTGGTGATGGTGGGCGCGGCGCACGCCGCGGAGCGGTCCTACCTCGTGGTCGGGACGGGGCAGGACACGTGTTATAACGCAACGACCGCCATCGCGCCGCCGAAACCGGGGCAGCCGTTCTACGGACAGGATGCGCAGCGTCCGGGTCCGGCGGCGGCCTACAAGGACAATGGCGATGGCACGGTCAGCGACCTGAACACCGGCCTGATGTGGGTCAAGGCGCGCGGGCAGAAGGTGACGTGGGACGCGGCCAGCGCCGGCGCGAAGACCTGCAAGGTCGGCGGCCACAGCGACTGGCGGATGCCGACGGTCAAGGAGCTCTACTCGCTGATTGATTTCCGCGGCGGCTTCCACTTCACCGCGGCCGATTCCTTTCCCTACCTGGACACACGCTACTTCGACTTCACCTATGGCGACGAGAGCAAGGGCGAGCGCGGCATTGACTGCCAGGATTGGACGGCGACGGAATACATCAGCACGACGATGAACAACAACCCGACGGTCTTCGGCGTCAACTTTGCCGACGGGCGTATCAAGGGCTACCCGAAGACGGTGCGGCGCGGGTCGCAGAGTTCCGGGCGCAGCGCGCACACGCTCTATGCGCGCTACGTCCGCGGCAATCCGGCCTACGGCAAAAATGATTTCAGCGACAACGGCGATGGCACGCTCACCGACCGCGCAACCGGCCTGATGTGGCAGAAGGCCGATAGCGGCAAGGGGCTGAACTGGGAGCAGGCGCTGGCCTATGCCGCCGGCCTCAAGCTGGCGGGCCACGGCGACTGGCGGCTGCCGAACGCGAAGGAGTTGCAGAGCATCGTGGACTACGCGCGCATCCCGGCCAGCGCGCCGGTTTTCCAGCTCACGAAGCTCGACGACGGCGACCACCCGTTTTTCTGGACCAGCACGACGCACCTCGATGGCCCGCTGAACCGGGCGGGCGTCGCGGCCATCTATGTGTGCTTCGGGCGGGCGACGGGCTGGATGGCGTTTCCGCCCAACAGCGGCGGCACGCCGCGGTTGATTGATGTCCACGGCGCGGGTGCGCAGCGCAGCGACCCGAAGGTGGGCGACCCGAAAGATTTCCCGCAGGGCCGCGGACCGCAGGGCGACGTCGTCCGCATCTTCAACTTCGTCCGCTGCGTCCGCAACGCGACCCACTGAAGCAGGTCCGCCATGCGCACCACCCTGCCCATCGCCCTGCTGCTGACGCTGCTGGAAGCGGCGGCGCAGCGCGAGCCGCGCATCGGCTACATCTATCCGGCGGGCGGGCGGCAGGGCACGACCTTCGTGGCCACGCTCGGCGGCACGGCGCTGGAGAGCGCCAGCAACGTTTTCTTTTCCGGCGCGGGCGTCACCGCACAGTTACTCAAGTTGGAACGGCAGCCGACGCCGCAGGAGCAGGACGCGCTGGTCAAGGAGTTGAGTCAGCTTCGGGCCCAGCGCGAGCGCGGCGAAGGGCTGACGCGGGCGGAGGCGCAGCGCGCCGCGGAAATCCGCACGACGCTCGACCGCTTCGGCCGGCAGTTGAGCAACCAGGCGTTGAGCCAGTTTGCGACGGTGCGCGTCAGCATCGCGACCAACGCCGCGCCCGGCAAACGCGAGGTCCGGTTGGGAACCAGCTTCGGTCTTTCCAATCCGCTCGCCTTTTGCGTGGACGACCTGCCGGAGATCAGCAAGCCCGACTGGAAAAATGTGCCCAAGTCCAAGGACAGCATGGATCCGGAGCTCACCACGGGCACAAACGAGACGCGCATCACCCTGCCGGCGATGCTCAACGGCCAGTTGCAACCCGGCGGCGTGGATCGCTATCGCTTCGCCGCCCGCCGTGGCCAGCAGTTGACCATCATCGTCAGCGCGCGCGAACTGCTCCCCTACCTCGCCGATGCCGTGCCCGGCTGGTTGCAGGCGACGCTGGCGCTCTACGACGCGCAGGGCACGGAGCTGGCCTACGACGACAAATACCTGTTCCGCCCCGACCCGGTGCTGATGTTCAAAATCCCGCGCGATGGCGACTACGTCCTTGCGATCAAGGACGCGCTCTTCCGCGGCCGCGAGGATTTCGTCTACCGCCTCGCGCTCGGCGAGCTGCCGTTCGTCACCGGTATCTTTCCGCTCGGCGGACAGGCTGGCGGGCAGAGCACGGTCGCGGTCAGCGGTTGGAATCTGGCGCAGCAGCAGGCGACGTTTGATCTGCGCAAACACGTCGCCGGTTCGGCGGCGTTCCATGTGCGCGGCAACGGCCGGCTCTCCAACCGCATCCCGTTCGCGGTGGATAATCTGCCCGAACTTTTTGAGCAGGAGCCGAACAACTCGCGGACCAACGCGCAGGCCGTGACGCTGCCCGTCACCATCAATGGCCGTATCGGGCAACCGGGCGACGTGGATTGCTTCCAGTTCACGGGGCAGGCGGGCGCGCGCCTTGTCGTCGAGGTGTTGGCGCGGCGGCTCGACTCGCCGCTCGATGCCTATCTGAAACTGGCCGACGCCGCCGGCCAGCAGCTTGCCTTCAACGACGATCACGAGGACAAGGCTTCCGGTCTCAACACTCATCACGCCGATGCCTATCTCGCGCTGACGCTGCCCTCGAATGGCGTCTATTGCATCTACCTCGGCGACACCCAGCACAACGGCGGTGCGGCCCACAGCTATCGCCTGCGCATCAGCGCGCCGCGGCCCGACTTTGAACTGCGCGTCACGCCGTCGGGTATCAACGCCCGCGGCGGCACGAGTGTTCCGCTCACGGTCTATGCGTTGCGCAAGGACGGGTTCGCCGGCGAAATCGCCCTCGCACTGCAGAACGCGCCCAACGGCTTTGCGCTGGCGGGCGCGCGGATTCCCGCCGGACAAGACAAGGTGAACATCACGCTCGCAGTCCCGCCGCAGGCGATGGTTATGCCGCTCACCCTGCACCTCGAAGGGCGCGCCACCATCGCGGGCCGCGCCGTTGCGCGGCTGGCCGTGCCCGCTGACGACCTGACGCAGGCCTTCGCCTACCGCCATCTCGTCCCCGCGCAGGAACAAAAAGTTTCCGTCTGGGGCCGCCACCCGGCGCGCGAGCAAGCGCGGGTGTTGAGCGCCACGCCGCTCAAGATTCCACTTGGCGGGACGGCGCAACTGGAGGTCAGTTGGCCGACCGACCCACAGATGGGCAAGATTGCCTACGAATTATTCGACGCGCCCGAGGGCCTCGCCCTCCGCAACGTTGCCGCCGGGCAAGGTCACCTCACCATCACGCTGGAAGCTGACGCTGCCAAGCTCAAGCCCGGCCTCGCCGGTAACCTGATCATCCGCGCCTTTGCGGAGCACTCACCCGAGACCCGCGGCAGCGAGACGCCCGCGAACAAGCGCCGCGTCCCGCTCGGCGCGCTACCCGCCGTGCCGTTCGAGCTGGTTCCAAGCCTTGGAAAATAAGCGGCTCATTTTTCCAAGCCTTGGAAAATTTTCCTCAAGTTTTTCCAAGCCTTGGAAAACAGAATAATACCGGGTCGGACTTGTCTGCCGGTGGTGAAGACCCGGCCTTCAACAAGGTTTCCTGTTGGCCGATTCTCGGGATCGGCGAAGACACCGTCGCTCTCACGCCACGAAGTCCAGCCTTTCTCCGCCGCCGGAGTGGGGTAATATTCGCGCCTGTGAAAAATCCAGCCGACGCAAAGCTTGCCGTATGAAAAGCAAATTCAGAATTGACCCGGCTATACCCGGCCCCGGCCCACGCGCTCGCACGCCCGGAGAGACGGAGCGCAAACCTTGCACCTGTTCCTCCAGAGTCACGGTGATGATGCTGGCCGTGGTATGCGCCGGGTTGCCGGGCTGGGCGGGCGGGCGGGATGCAGAAACTGCTGCGGCGCGAGCCGCGCGCCACGCGCGCGTGGCGGAGCGGCGCGCCGGGCCGGCGGTCATCGTGCATCGCGGGGCGTGGGCCGTTGCGCCGGAAAATTCACTCGCGGCCTACACCGCTGCGATGGACCTCGGCGCGGATGGCTGCGAGGTGGATCTGCGCCGCACGCACGATGGCGTGCTGGTGATGTTTCACGACGACATGCTCGACCGGCTGACATGCGGGATCGGCAGCGTCAATGACATCACATTCCAGGAAATGCTGACGCTGCGGCCGCGGCGGGAATTGGGCCGGAATCTTTTCGGCGGCGCAACGACGTTTAGCAGTGTGCTCGACCTGGCCCGCCAGCGGGCCATGCTGTTGCATCTGGACGTGAAGGAGCCGGGGTTGGAGGACGACATCGCACGGCTGCTCGAAGAGGCCGACGCCTGGGAGCATGTCGTTTCGATCAACACCTATAACTCGTCCCGTCTGCGGCAGCATCCGAACTTCAAGCCGCTGGCCTACAAAGGCCCCGGCCTCGGCGACCAGCGGCGCGACATGGACCCCGCCGCGGTGCAGGCGCAGCTCGCGCGGCCCGGCCAGATGATCATGGTGGATGATCCGCGCGTGGCCGCATACATCCTCAAACGGCCCGCGCGTCTCGTAGCTCCCATGCCGGTGCAGGGGGGCGATTCGCCCCCGAAGGACACCGACTCATTCCCTGTGGAGCAGTGGCTGGCGCGTTTGAAGGGCGGCAACGCCGGCACGAACGCCCAGCACCGCATGAAGAGCATCATCGAGCGCGCGCAGGCCGCGCAGCGGCTCGGTGAATCGGGTGAGAGCTCGCCGCAGAGCGTGGCCGCCTTGGAAGCGCTGGTGCGGCATCCAACCGCGCACGCGGCCTGGCGTGTTCACGGCCTCGATGCGTCCATCGCGGCGTGGGCGCTCGGACAACTCGGCGCAACCAGTTCGGCGCCGGTGCTGATCGAGGCGTTCCAAAGCACCGGACCGGTGACAAACAGCCTGGCCGGTTTGCGCGCGAAGATGCATGTTTTGCCTGCTCTTGGCGAGCTACGCTGCGCCATGGCGAAGAATTTTCTGCTCGAATACCTGGCGATGAACGAAGCACAGGCGCGTAAATCCGGCCCACCACAATTCGAGGATGCAACGCGAGCCTTGCTACACCAACAGCTCTCCGACGCCGAACTGGCCGCCGTGTTGCGCAGCGCGAACCTCGCTGTGCGGGGTACCGCGATTCTCGAAAGCCTGGATCGCCCGACGGAACAACGCTCGCGAGTCCTGAACCTTGCGGTGCCATGGGCACTGGATCTCCCGCGGTCACCACCCGGAGAATCAAGATAACCCCGAACCGCCGTCCACTTCATCTTCGTTGAACACAGGCGCGACTGCGGTGTGCATCTCTCCCCTGACGGGCTGCCCAGCCGGAGCTTGATATTCCCTTTGTTCACTGCAAAGCTGACGCCGCTCCGATGAAAGCATATGGGATCAGATGGGTAGGCGCGTTGCTCATGGCCACCATGATCGTGGAGGCCGCGGAGGACGCGCAGGCCGGGCGGCGCGACGCGATGCTGCGCGCGCAGTTGGCGCGGCCCTATCCGGCGGATGGCTGCTGGCACCACGAGGATTTCGCGCTGGCGGCCTACTGGCTGAACGAGCGCACGGCCGAGGCCGACAAGGCGCTGCTTGCGGAGCGCGAGAAGGATTTCCCCGCCGCGCTCAACGACGGCGGTTTCCACTGGCACGCCTATATCCTCGAGCGGATCTATTTCCTGTTTGCCAAGGACAGCCGACATTTCCCCGGCCGCATGGGCGCGGCGGCCGAGGGCGCGGTGCTCGACATGCTCTGGCAGTGGGCCGGGCCGCGCTGTCGGCTGGAGATGACGCCGCCGGCGCGCGACTTCTGGAAATGGGGCAGCGAGAATCATCACGCGCAGGCGTGGGCGAGCTTCTGGGGCGCGGCGCAAATCTTCGCGCGGCATCCGGCCTACAAGGACCGGAAGTACGCCGACGGCACGACGCCCGCGCAGATGGCGGCGGCGTTCAACGCCTACTTCATGCGCTATGCCCGCCACCGCGCGGCGACCGGCCTGCTGGTCGAGTGCAACTCCGGCTACAACAAGTACACGGTCGGCGGCTGGTATAACCTCGCCGACTTTGCCGACGAGCCCGCACTGCGCCGGCAGTTCGCGATGCTGCTCGATCTGTTCTGGGCCGACTGGGCGAGCGAGCAGCTTGGCGGCGTGCGCGGCGGCAGCCGGCACCGCTGCTATCCCGGCACCGACTCGACCGCCGGCACGAGCATGGACGGGCTCGCGTGGTTCCACTTCGGCCTCGGCCGCGAGAAGAGCCAGCATCCCTCGCACATGTGCGGCGCGACGACGTTCTGGCGGCCGTCGCCGATCGTGGTTGAGCTCGCGCTCGATGTGGCCGGGCGCGGCGTCTACGAAAGCTACTCGCGCCGACCCGGCCTCGCGGAGCCGCGCAAGGAAGGCGCGGCGCTGCCGAATTATGCCAACGATCCGCAGCATCCGTTCTTCGTGGCGCAGGGACTCTATCCGCTGCGGGCGGAAGGCGGCGGCCTGCTGCGCTACACGTTCGGCACGCCGGACTTCGTCATCGGCACGAGCATGGTCGAGGCGCGCAAGTGCGAGGAGTGGTGCGCCATCAGCAGCCAGAACCGCTGGGACGGCGTGATCTTCGCGGGCCATCCCACGGCGCGCATCTTCACACAGCCGCTGACGCCGCAGAAGGGCAGCGTCTATAACGCCGAGTGGTCGGTGCAGAAGCGCGGCGTGCTGATCGCGCAGCGGCTCAAGACCGCGAAGGCTGCGCGGGGCCAGCGCGTCTGGTTCGATGCCGCGCTGAAGCGCGTCGAGACCAACGGCTGGATTTTCGCCGAGGCGCCACAGGCCTATTCCGCCGTCCGCGTCGTCAGCGGCGGCACGGCGTGGGAAACGGACTCGCTGGACCAGCACCGGAAGAAAAAGGGCGGCACGGACAAGGGCGAGTGGCTCAAGTGCGAGAACGAATTTTCGCCGGTGATTATCGAGGTGGCGCGCAAGGGTGACTGCGCCAGCTTCGCCGAGTTCCAGCGCACGACGCTGGCAAACCCGTTGCGCTGGGAAAAGAACCGGCTCGACTACACCAGCACGCGGGACAAAACCACGCTGACGCTGTTCGCCGACTACGCGCGCCCGCCGCTGGTGGATGGCGAGCCGGTGAACTACACGCCGGAAAAAGTTTTCGACAGCCCGTTCATCCAATCTGACTTTGGCAGCGGGGTGGTCACACTCAAGAAAGGGAGCCAGCAGGTGCGGCTGGATTTCAACCATGAATAAACAAATCGCATGCGCGCTGTTGCTGTCGGCCGCGGTGACGCTCCCGGCCGCCGAGCCGGTCAAGGTCTTCATCCTCGCCGGCCAGTCGAACATGGAGGGCCACGGTGCGGTCAAGGCGGAGGCGAAGCGCAACGGCGGCAAGGGCAGCCTGGAGTTTCTGGCCAAGGAAGCCGCGACCGCCGCGCGTTTCAAGCATCTACTGGCGGCCGATGGCACGTGGGCCGTGCGCGAGGATGTCTGGATTGCCTATCTCGACCGCAAAGGCCCGCTGACGGCCGGCTTCGGCGCGAAGCCCGACATGATCGGGCCGGAACTGGGCTTTGGCCGGATCGTCGGCGACCATTGGAAGGAGCCCGTG
>CAISWQ010000025.1 GCA_903889245.1 uncultured Lentisphaerota bacterium
CGTGTACTCTCGCTTCATGGACGGGTCTCCTTGCGGGGGTTGTTAGGTCCAACAACCGTTAGGTGTACCCGTCCGCTTTCGGTGGTGCACTTATTATGTGCATGCGGGGCCTTGGAAAAAATCCTCCGGAAATTTCCAAGGCTAGGAACTTTGGCTAGCGGAGGGTCATCTCCACCGCGCCGGGCTGGCAGGAGAGGCGCAGCTTCAACGTCTGGGCCGTGGCGTCCCAGTCGGCCTGTTGCTGCGCGGCGGCGGGTTCGACTTTCACCAAGGGTTTGCGTGAGCAGGTTATCGTCAGCTCCACGGCGCGGTCGGGATACTCGGTGTTCGCCTGCAGCCAGAGCTGTCCATCGCGCGCCCCGAGCTTGCCGACGAGATAGGAGTGCGGCGCAATTTTTCCGGCGAGCTTGGTGACCGGCCCGGCGGCGAGCGGCAGGGCAAAACTTTCGGTGATGTCCTCGTTCTCGCGCGAGTTGAGCACGGTCATGGTTTCGCCGACGCGGCAGACAAACGCGTCGCCCTCATAGAACGGCGGATAGGCGGCGTTGAAAATTTCGCGCACCTTTGCCTGGTTCTGCAACTGCGAGAGCGGCAGGTTGCGGATCCCGGCACCGAGCGGAGCGTTGCCCTGCACGAGCGCGGGGATGAAGTAGTAGCGGCCGGTGTTCGGGAAAAACTCCCAGAGTTGCCCAGCGATGTTGCCCAGCTTGCGGAAGCCGTAGGTGGCGGCGAAGAGCGGGCCATATTCGGCGTAGTGCGGCCATGCGCCGGTGTCGCCGCGGCCTTTCATGTCGTTGAAGACGGCGAGCTTCACGTTGCGCAGCACTTCCTCTTTCGTTGGCACGAGTTGGTGCTGCACGGTGCCGCGGATCAGCGGCGCGACGAAGCGCTTGAACGTCTCGGTGGTCTTGCCGGTCTCGTCCCAGATCGCGCTGGCCCACACGGCCTGCGGGTCGCGCGCGAGCAGCTTCGAACTTTCCATCAGCGTCTGGCCGTCGAGGCTGTAGAGGCCGCAGCCGCGCCCGATACCCATGACGCAGACGAGGTCCCAGAAAATCCGCGGCATCGTGCGCAGCACGCCGCTGCGTTCGCCGCGGCAGACGCCGGGGCCGTCGAAGCCCGCGTTCTGCCAGTAGAAGCCGCCATCCTCCCACGCGCCGTGGCCGTGCGTGAGGCCGCCGAGCCATAGACCGAGCGCCGCGCTTTGCGAGTAGAACTGGCGGCGGATGATGTTGTTCTTCTGCGAGAGTACGAGCCATGGTCCAAACTCGCGGACGAACGCGCCCTGCTGGTCGAGCAGCTCCTGCCACTTGTCGTCCTTATAGGTGCCGTCGGCCTCCTGATAGAGCATGCCGTACTTCGCGCAGAGCCGCGTGAGCCGGTGGTGATAGCGCCTGTCGCCATCCTTGGTGTCGCGGTAGAGCGAGCTCAGGTGCTCGCCACCCTGGATGCCGGCGAAATTCGGGACGTGCTGGAAGAGCCACTCGATGTCGGCGAGCCCGACCCAGTGACTGCGCAACAGGAACGCATAGGGCAGCTTTTCCATCCCGCGCGCAAAGTCCGTCACCGGCACGCCCTTGCCCTCCATGCCCTCGGCGATGATGCCGATGAACGGCGCGAGATCGGCGGGGATGTCGGGCTTGAACGCGGTGTAGTCGAGCACGCGCGTTGCCTCCAGCGTGAAGAGCGGCGCCTGTGGCGTCAGCCGCCGCTTGAGTGGCTTTTTCGCGTGGTCGTTGTTGACCGTGAAGCGGCGCACCGGCGACCACACGCCGGCGACGCTGCCCTTCAGCCCGCGCAGCCGCCAATACCACTGGCCCGGCGCGGGCAACTGGTCATCGGGTACGAGGTGCCACGGGTAATCCTGGCTGCTCGTCACGCGCACATCCACCGGCGCGGCGAAGTCCGGCGTGCGCGCGTACTGGAGTTGATAGTCCACCACCATCGGCAGCGCGCACCAGCGGAACATCGCGGCAAGGTCCGTCATCTCCACGCCATCCACCGGCGAGAGCATCTGCGGCGCTTCCGGCAGCGTCTCCGCAATCGTCACGCTCGTGCCCGGCGCGGTTTCCAGTACGAACGCCGCCTCGTCCTTCCAGCCGAGTTTCTGGTTCAGATCGAGCGTCACGTTCGCCGGCTGGCCCACGTCCAGCAACACGACCGGTTTTTTGTTTGGCGCGAGCGGCCGCGCGACGAGCTTTGTCGCGTTGGTGGCGCGGCACTCGAAGTGTTTATTGAAGTCCAGCCGCAGCGCGAGCGCGCGGTCGCTGCCCGCGACGCCGCCGACCGTCTGCGCCGCGACGGCCTCGCCGCCCACGAACACGGCGCATGGCGGCACGAACGCCGGCAGCTTTTCTTTTTGCAGCGCGCTCCAGAGCGCGACGGTCTCGCGATGGACGCTGACGCCCGTCTGCTCCGCGAGAAACGCGAAACCGTTATCCAATGCGCTGTGCGGCTTCAAGAGGAACGGCAACTGCCCGACGCCCGGATCGATCAGGTTGCACTGGAAACCATAGCCGCTGCAGCCCCAGACCATCGAGCCTTGGCCCACCTTGCCCGGCGTCGGCAGCAGCGTGGCGAGGCCGACGCCGCAGCCGGTCGCCGGCGACTCCATACTGATGCGACACAGCCCTCCGACCCACGCGCAGCGCGTCTCGCTGCCGTTGAGGTCGCCGAGGATCGGCGACTTCTTCCGCTCGATCAGCGGCTGCGGCATCAGATCCTTGCTCCATTTACCGTGGATGCCCTCGCCGCTGCCGGTGTAGGCGATCCACAGCGGAGAGTCGCCATCGTTCTGCCAGCGGATCCGCGCCAGCAGCAGCGGCCGCCCCGGCACCAGCTCGAACGTTTCGATGCACGTCATTTTTTCCGCGAGCCCGCCGAGCTTCCAGCGGCGCGTGAAGACCGGCCGGCCATCCGCGCCACACGTCGCCGCGCTGCTCTCCAGCTTCGCACCCGAGAACGGCGCGAGCGCAAGGCGCGTGAGATTCTCGCGGCTGCCATCGCTGATGCGCCCGCGGTTTTGATTGTCCACCCAGAACTCCAATGCGGCGTCCTCGATCAGCCGCGCGCGCCCGGCGGCAAAACCGAATTGCCAGCCCTTGGCCGTCGGCACGAAGCGCACGACGCCGTTACCCAGCTCGCCGCTCGCTTGCGCCGTCGCGACCGGCGTCGTGCTCCACTGCGCGGCGCGGCGCGCCACCAGTTCCAGCCGCGACTGCGGCGGCAGCGCAGCGCATACGCGCACGACGGCCTTGCCCTCCTCGGTGTCGCGCACGAGCGGCAACGCCGTGCCATCGGCCTTGCTGATGGCCAGCGGTGAACCCGCGGGCACGCCGAGTTTGGCGCAGAGTCCATCGGCATCGAGCGTCACTGCCGTCGCGTGGACCGGCACCGGCGCGTAGTTCACCAGCGTGATCGTCTGCTGCGCACCGGCAGCGAGTGTGAGCAGCGACACAGCCGTGATCCATTTCATGCTGTTTCCTTTGCGCGTGATTCGTTTCATGAAAAATTATCCGGGGATGTATTCAGCGATTGTGCCGCGCCTCGAGTGTCGGGTTCATCTTTTTCAGCTTTTCGATCATCTCGGGCCACGGCTGTTCATCGGTCTTCACCAGGCCTTGGTTGTTCCCCGGATGGTCGCGGTAGCGGAACCAGTGATAGCCCACGCAGCCCTCCAAATTCGCCAGCAGGCTGGCGAAGCGCTCGAGCTGATGCGCCCGCTCCGCCTGGGTCTCGAAGACCGGGCCCGACCCGTGGGCCGTGAGCGGGCCGCTGTCTTTGCCCTTGGCGCTGAACTCGGTCACCATGAACGGCAGACCGGCCTCCGCCTGCATTTCCCGCAGCAGGGAGATCGGCGGATTCAGGCCGTAGTTGTTGATCGAGATGACATCCGCCCGGCCTTTCATCTCGCGGACCACGCTCATCGGCGGCTTGCCGGCGAAACGGCAGCCCAGGATCAGGTGGTTGGGATCCGCCGCGCGGATCGCCTCGCACATGACCTTGAAGTAGATCGCAGCCTTGGCTTCGTCGCCATCCCAGCGGATTTCGTTGTCGAGGAAATAGCCCAGTACCCACGGATCGTTCTTGTACGGCGCGCATTCGTTCACCGCGCGTTCCCGCACCTGCCGGGCCCACGCCGGATCGTTCACGTCCGGCAGTTTGCCGCCGTGCGTTCCCGAAAGATGCGGGCGCGGCGTCCAGGCGATGCCGGCCGCGCCCACCTCGCGCATCGTCCAGCAGCCGGCCGTGTTCAGGCCCCAGTCGCGGAGCTGCCGGACCGTGCGCGTGGCCCAGTTCTGATCGCCGTCGGCTTTTTTCACGCCGTCGGTGTTCACGCTGTTGACGCCCTTGGAGAAGAACGCGTTCCCCTCCGGGGTGATGAACCAGTGTTTCTCGTTGAGCTTCTCGATGTGGAAGAAACCGGTTTTCTTTCCCGGCAGTTTTTTCCAGCCGCCATACTGGTCGTAATCGGCCGCCGCCGTGGCGGGAAAGGAAACCGCCTGGCCGACCTGCGCCCCATGCACGGCGAGCAAGAGTCCACACAACGCTGCGTTCCATTTCATGGTGGTGCCTTTCGTGTTACCGGCGTCATGGTTACCTCGGGTTCGGGCGCGGTCCGGACGGCGCCCCATTTGGGATTGTTCGCCATCTCCGGCGTCACCATGCCGTAGAAAACCCCTTTGGAGAGCGAGGTCCACAGTTCGATATCGCCCAGCAACTGCACCGTCCCGCCCAGGTCGTGGCCATCGATGGTGTTCATCACAGCGCGCACAACGGCGTGGCCGTGGATGTGCGTCTTGCGGCCCGTGATGGTGGTGAGCGCGCCCACGGCCGCGTCCTCGTCGATGGTGCCGTCGTAGATCGCCGCCTCGTCGCCGACGCGCGCCTGGCCGCCGATGACGCTGCCGCCGGTGACCAGGGCTTGCTGGCTGATCTTCGCCTTGTCCTTCACGACGGCCTTGCCCGAGACAACGGCCTGATCTTCGATGCGCGCGTTGTTCAACACCTGCGCGTGCTCCAACACCTGCGCGTTGGGACCCACATAGGCGCTCGTGTCAACGTGCGCGGTTTTCTCCACCCAGCCGCCGCCGTTGCGATGCGGCGCGCCGTCGCGGCGGCCCTTCGCGGGAGACGGGACCGCGCCTTCCGGCCAGCCGCCCTGGATTTCCACCGTCCACGGATAGCGGTAGATGGTGTAATACATCTGGTCCCAGAAAATCCGATGATGTTTCGTGGGTGTGGCCACCACGACCAGCCACAACTCGCGGTCGGTCGCGTCCGCGGTCCAGACGAGCTGGCTCGCGCGGCCGCGCTGCAAGGGGCTGTAGCGCGGCGTCCCATTGGCGCCGACGGCGACGAGGCCCCAACGCCAGCCCGCATCGGGCGTTGGAATTTCCGCCGGCTCGTTTTCAAACTTGTGGCTGAAGCGCTCCACGCCTGCGGTCTTCTGCTCGATGCCCTGAAAACGGATCGCCAGCCGGCGCGTCGCGTTTTGCGGATCGAGCTTGAGCCGCACGAGGTTATACCCGAAGCGTTGCGGGGCGTGATAATCGGGAATGGCGTAAAGATTTTTTTGCGGCGTGCGGTTCAAAAGCGAGACGCGATGCCGGGCCGGCGGCCGGGTGTTGTCATAGCCGCCATACTGTTTGCGGTAGACCTCGCCGTTTTTATAGTCCCACGTCACGTTGTGCATGGCCCACAAGCCAAACTGGTCATTCAGCTGTTCCACCGACCAGTGCATGTTCCGGCTCAACACGCCGAGCGGACTCTCCTCACTGCGCTGGGGGTCCTTGGATTTCCGGGAGTCCGTCCAGATCTTGTTGATGGCGGAATAACCAAACGTGTCCTTGATGTATTCCCAAAACTGCCAGTTCCCATAGCGGTCGCGCGTCGAGCCATAGTAGAGATGCGGCGCGTTGACCAGCTGATCGGAGCAGCCCACCTGCTGCGGGTACATCTGGTGCGTCATCCATTCGGCGTGCGATTCCCAGAACCAGCCCACGAACTTGGAATCGCGCATGCCCTCGCTCGTGAATTGCATGCAGTGGGCGAACTCGTGGGCCAGCGCATGGGTGTCCTTGAACGCTTTATAGTTGAGCCACATCGCCGGATGCCGGACGCCCGTCCCGGAACCGGTCGCCCAGCCCTTGTCGCTCAAGCAGGCATCCACCTTGTAACGGGTCGACCCCTTCTCCGGCGGCGGCACGGGAAAGCCGACCTTGCCCGTGTAGAAGTCCCAGATCGTTTCCAGATTCTTCAGTCCCTGCTGCAGCTCGGCTTCCGTCAGCTTGACGCCATCCTTCTCGGTCCAGCGCGCGACGAAATGTTTCGACTCCTTGAGGTGGTCCGATTTCTGGGGATCCAGCACCTGATAGTCCTCGGTGCCAACGCTGGCGCGCAACGCCAGCAAACAGCCCAGCACAAGTGGCCTGCTCGTCATCATTTCGCTCCGTCGGGTGTCAGCGTTTTGACAAAGGTATTCTGGTCCCAGCCGCGTTCGCTGCGGTGGGCGGCATTGAGCTGGTTGTCGCGCACGCGCACCACCCAGCAGACGACGCCGCAGGAAAACACGTCGTACTGGCGCGGCTGCGCCGGCGGTTTGCCATCAAAGAAATAATTCAGATCGGCGGCGTGCTGCTTCGGGTCCGGCCAGCGATAGTGCGCTGCGTGGTGATCGTGCCCGTGCATGAAGGCCACCACGTTATAGTCCTTGATCAGCTCATAGAGAGAGCGCCGCTGCTTCGGCGTCCACCAGTTCCAGTCGTTCAGCGAGAAGTTGTCGAAGCCATAGTGCTGCAGGATCACCACCGGCGCGCCCGAGCGGCCGACCTGCCGCGCGAGGTAATCCTTGAGGAAGGCGAACGCGTTTTGCGGATCGTTCCAGCCGCCGACGCCAGGCTTGCCAAATTTGAAGGGCGTCTCGGCGTCGGGCGCGTCGGCCGCACAAAGATTCAGGAAAAGAAAATGCACGCCGTCCCAGTTGAGCGCGTAGTGGACGCCGTTCGACGACACCACGGACACCCGTCCCGCCTGCGCCAACGCGCGATGACGCGCGAGCAAACCCTGCCGCTGCGGACTGGCCGGCGCGCCATCGTGATTACCGGCGAGGGCGAAGACCGGCACCTTGCGCCCGCCGAACGCCAGGCCGGTCACGGGGAACAGCGACTCGAAAGTCTGCCACTGCTCCTGATTCCGCGCCGCCTCCTTGTGGCCATCGGTCAGATCGCCCAGGATAAAAAGCCCGCGCGGCACCGCCACGGTGCCGATGCCCGGCTGCGGACAAGGCTGGCCCGCCAGCCCGCGCATGGTTGCGAGATTCGTCTTCAGCCGCGCGAGCGTCTGCTCGCGCGTGACGGGCGGCTTGGCCGTCGGATTTTCCGCGCCGACGTGAACATCGGAGCACAGGAAGAAGGTGAAGTCGCGGGCCGGCGCCGCCACCGCCCAAACCAGCGCCAGCAGGATCGAAAACAGTCCGGTGTTCAGGCCCATATCCCGTTTTCCGTTTCGTTGTTTCCAAGGCTTGGAAAATTCCCACGCGATTTTTCCAAGCCTTGGAAAAGGCAACGCGAGTGGCGGTGCGGGTTCACTTGTTCTCCAGCGCCGCGGTGATATGGCGCGCCACCTCGCGGGCGAGCGCCTCCGACCCTTTCGCGGTGAAGTGCGGGTTGCCGTGCTCCTGTATCTTGTCGAGTTGCGGTGTCGCGAACGCCCAGAGGTCGGCGACGGGCACGCCTTCCGCGCTCATCACTTTTTTCGCCGCCACGTTGTAGGGCAGCTCGGCGGCCTTCACGTAGGAATGCAGGTCGGCCGGCACGGGTGTGGTTGTGGCGCAGATCAGCTTGGCGCCGGTCCGCTTCAGGCGCGCGATCAGCTCGCGCAGGTTTTGCTCGTACTGCGCCGGCGTCACGTTCTGGTGACCGCCGTTGTCGGGCCGTGCGTAGTTACCCTGCGCGTCGCGATTGTCGTTTTCGGTGAAGCGGTAACCCAGGTCGTGCAGGCCCCAGTTGAAATGAATCACGTCCCACTTGTTCGAGCCGAGCCATTTTTCGAGGTCGCGCAGGCCGGTCTTCGTCGAGCCGCAGTTCGCCGGCGGGCGGTGGAGGTTGGCCTGGCCGGCGAGCTCCTTGCGGACCGCGAGCGTGTAGCCGCACGAAACGGAGTCGCCGATCAGCAGCACGCGCGGCAGCTTCGGGTCGTCGGCGATCTGCGCAAAGCAGGGATCGATTTTCCGGGCCGGCGCGGGTGCCTGCTGGCTGGCGCCCGCGGCCGCCTCCACGATCAGCAGGTGCCCGCCGTTGGGTTCCAGCGCCAGCGGCAGCACGGTGGCGGCGTTGACCTGCTGCGTGGTGTGCCGGGCCGCGCGCTGGCCAGGGATGTCGCTATAGATGCTGGCGGTGTACGTCACGCCGGGCTTGAGGAACGAAAGCGGCAGCGCGGTCTGCACCGCCGCCGGTCCGCTCATGCCCGCCACATACCAGCTCGTCCCCTTGCGCCGCGCGAACGTCACCCACTTGCCGGGTTCGCCAAAGACCTTGAGCTCGTCGGTCAGCCCCGGCAGCTTCTCGGCGAACTCGATCTCCGCGCCGCCTTCGCCGCCGGGCGACCACTGCTTCATGCCTGCGCGCACCGAGGCGCGGCCGGGGTAGATGCCGAGCATCGCCACCTGGTGGCAGTGCGTTTTCGACGCCTTGAAAATCTGCGGCGTGTAATCGAACGAGCCCATGATGCCGCGCGTGAACGGCAGCATGATGTCGTGCAGCGCCTTGATCGGCGGCGCGATGGAAGGTTCCGCCTCCTCGCCCGCGACGCCCTCGATGTTCACCAGGTTGGGATAGGTCCGGCAGAGGCCATGGGGCAGCACGGCATCGTGAATCACCGCGATCAGCTTGTGCTCCGCGGCCTTCTTCACCATGTAGGCAATGGCCCGCTCGTTCTGCTGCGATGCGGGGGGCACGAAGCCCGGCTTCACTCCGGCCACACCCCATTTTTCATAGCACGCGAAGACGTCCTCGATCGCGTGCTCGCCGCCGAACTCCTTCAACAGCGCGCCGCGCACATAGAGGCACAGGCCGATCGGATGCTTGAGGCTTTTGCCGTAGGCGGTGAGCGCCGGGATATCCAGGTCCACATAGTTCCCGCCGGTGAACGAATTTGGCCGGAATGGCACATAGCCCTTGGCGGCTTTCAGCAGGCCGCCCTTCACGTTCTCGCGCCACTCGGGATGCTCCTTCCAGAACGAACCCATGTGCTGTTCGAAGTTGGCGATCTCCGCCGGCGTCCACTTCGTCTCCGCGCCCGACCACGAGTGGTCGATCTCCAGGTAGTCGAAGCCGTGCGCCGAGCCAAAATCCATCAGCTTCTTGATTTCGTCGGTCACCATCCGGCAGTTATAGACCTGGCAAATCGCCTTGCCCGGCTTGATCCACGACGTGTCCGCAATCGCGCAAGGCGGGTTCAGGTTCTCAATCAGGAACCGGTTCTCCACCAGCTTGCCCGCCGTTTCGCCGATGACCATCGCCTGCCACGACGTCTTGAACGGCAGCGCGCCCGAGGCCGGCGAATGCAGTACGCCGATGAGCGTGTTCGGCAGGTCCTTCCGGTTGCACCACGACACCACGGAAAAGTCCGCGCAGTCCGCATCGGTCAGCGACACGAACGGCCCGCCACCCAGCGCCACGGTCACGGAGCCCTCGCTCTTCTTCAGGCTGGCGATCGTCGCGTTGCCATATTGATAGTCGCGCGCGGAATAGATCGTCTTATCGCCATCGAACGTGAACTCCGTCAGCAGTTTCTTGACCGTCACCTCCTTGAGGCCCGGCTGCGGCGGGAACACATAGCGCACCGCGACGCCCTCGTCGTAGGCGCGCACTACGATGTGCAACTGCCTGCGTGCGGTGACGGTCTCCTCCAGCTTCAGCGTCAGCTCGTTGAAGTGATCGCGCACCGTGCTCACGAATCCCCATACCGGCTTCCACGTCACGTCACCCGCCGCCGTCTCCTTGCCGAGCAGTTTGTATGTGCCGCAGAATGAATCAACGCCCAGCAACCCATCGCGGATGATCTTGTTGTCGCCGCAAGCCACGCTCCACAACGGCCGGCCCGCCTGCAGCTCGACCGCGACCACGATCTTGCCATCCGGCGAGGTCACCGACTCCGCGCCGCCCGCCACGGCGGCCAGCAACAACAAGCCGGCGCAGGCGATTTTCCAAGCCTCGGAAAACACGCTGGAACGGTTGCTTGTCTTCATGGTTTCACTTGATAGGTTTCCCCGGCTTGGGTTGGGAGGGAGACGATGCCGTTCGTCTCGCGGTAACGAATCTCCTTTTTAGCCGTGACGCGCACCGTGCTGCCCGGCCACGGATTGACGAAGCGGACTTCGCCACCGGCGGTGGATGCGATGGTCACGTCGCTGATTTGTCCGCCGGTCTGGCGGGCGGAGACAAGGAAGCCGCCTTGGGCGCGGAGGCCGGCGAACTCGGCGTCCTTGTTCTTCGGCCACGCGGGGAAGATGCGGATGACGCCATTCACGCTTTGCAGGAGCAGTTCGGTGATCATGCGAGCGATGCCGACCTGCTCGCTCATATAGCTACCGTGGGCTTTCCAGGCGAACAGGCCGTTGGGTTTCTCTTTGTGGTGTTCGGTAAAGTCTATCGCGATGTTGCTCAACGCTTCGTCGGTCAGGCCGAGCCGGGCGCGGGCGATGTTCAGCGTCACCGGCGAGTTGGCGTGCGTGGTGATCTTGCCGACGAGGTTGATCGTCCGTTTGAAAAGCTCCTGCTCCTCCTTGGGCGAGAACCAAGTCACCTGGCCCGCCGGGAAGACGGCCTGGATCATCGAGCCGTGCCGGTCGTCCTTCGGAAATTCTTTCACGCCGCGATAGTAAGTCACGACCGGCCGGTTTTCCTGGCTCGGATCGGGGACGGTTTCGTAATACGGCATCGCGGCCAGCACGGCCTCGATGCGCTTCACCAGCGCCTCATCGGTCTTGAGCAGCCCCGCCGCATCGCGCGCGGCCTTGAGCGCGTAGCTGATGTACGGCAGATCGTAGGCGACGTTGTCCTGCCCGAAGTAGAAGTTCTCCGGGAAGTAGCTCGGCCCGATGAGATACTTGCCTTTGTCATCCTTCTGGCACTTTTCTATAAACGAGCAATAGAAGAGCGCGATGTCCTTGATCATCGGGTAAGTCTTCTCCTTCAGGTAAGCCACATCCGGCTTGTACTGGTGATACTCCCAAAGCAGGAATGCGATGTGGCCTTGCATCCCGAGCGTGTAGCCCCACGGGATGTACGCGAGCTGATGCCGGTTCTTCGTCTTGCACTGCGCGGGGTCCGGCTCGTGCGGGTGGAACACATCGCTGTGGACGAACCCGCCTTCGCAGCCGATGAAACAGTTCGTCGCGAACCAGCGCGCCCGCGGCCAGTAGTTGGCCAACACGTCAATGATCGGCTCGACCAGCTCCGGATGGTTGATCGGCCCCGCCGAGAGATAGGTCTGCTGGATGTTGTAGTTGAACTTGTACGAATTGTGCCAGCCCGCCAGTCCGTCGAAGCTGGTCTTCAGTCCGACGCCGGTCGCCCCCTTCTTCGCAAAGCAGCGGAAGTAATAAACCATCCGGTACCACCACTTCTGCAACTGCGCCTCGCCCAACCGCACGCCGCTCTGCGCCCAAAACTCTGTCCAAATCGCCTCGTGCGCCTTCACCGCGTCAGCGTCCGCCTGCGCCAGCGTCTCCTTCACCAGTTGCACCGCGCGCTTCTTCGGTTCCGGCGTATCCGACGAAGTCACCACCGCCACGACCTGACGTTCACCATTCGTTCCCGCCGCTAGATAGATCTCCATCCCCTTGACGTCATCGTCACCGGGAATGTTCTGGCACAACCACACAATCCCGTCATCCTCACCGTTCGTCGTCGCCGGCAGGAACTTCTGCGGCGCGCCGACCAACTCCGGCTTGCGCCGGCTCGTGATGCTGAACACGTTGGCCTGCGCCAGCGCGCGCACCGACGTCGTCTCCGCCGAGGTCGTCACCGTCGCCAACGCCCTCGCCAGATTCAAATTCATGCCCCAGCCCGACTCGCCGACGAGCGCGCCGAGCTTGATATCGGCGCAAGGCACGCCCGTGGGGTACGGCTTCTTCCAACTGGGCGTGTCGCCGGTTTTCTCGCAGAACAACTTGTGCGTCGCCGGGTCCACTTTCGGCAGCGCGGGATCTTCCGAGGTGTCAATCCGCCCATCCCACACGTCGTTCTTCGAGACGCGCAGCATCAAATCCTTGCCCGACACATAAACGATGGCGTTCATCTCCCCGTTGCCGACCACCAGCCCGTCGCTGATCTTCACCGCGTTGGTGATCGTCACCTCCGCCACCGCCAGCTCGCCAAGGAATGGAATCGCGCCCGCCGTCCTGACTGTCAATGAGAAGACCGGCGCGTGCAGCAAGGCTGTTGCGAGTACGAGAGAGCGTTTCATGGTTTATCTTTCGGGGATTGTTGTCCGTCGAGCGTGATGTCTTGGCAATCATCGAGGCCGAGAAGCGCGCTGCCGGTCGTCGGACTGGGGAGTGCGTGGCTGCCGGGATCAACGAGCGCGTTCGCCGCGACCTCGACTGACACGCAGCGGTGCAGCACGATGGGTTGGCGCTCGACGAGTTCGTTCGGACGCGCGAGGACGGTGGCGCGGAGCGGCGATTCGAAACGGTTGCCGGCGATGCGAGAGGCTTGGGCACCGGTGAGGTTGATTGCCGGGCCGCCGGCGCGGATGAAGATATTGCTGATGATCTGGAGGCGTTCGACGGGCGGGACGCCGTCGTGGCCGAGCGCGTTGTGGGCGCGCGCTCCGATCGGCGAGTTGTGAGGCCGCGGATTGACGTCAATGAAGGTGTTGCCGGCGATGGTGATGTCGCTGGGGATGCCGCCGACGAGGCCCATGCCGGTGTTCAGTTCGATGCCGCCGCCCCAGCGTGTGACCGTGCAGCCGCGCACGGTGCCGGGGCCGGACATGATGAGGAGGCGCTGGAAGCTGTCCTCCCACCGGCAATTCTGCACGGTCCAGCCGGCGCACTCGTGTTCGGGCCACGCGGCCTGGCCTTCGGCAAAGGGCGCGGCGTCCCGGTCGAGCGTGAGGACGAAATCTTTCGCGGTCACGAAGCGGGCCTCGCCGAGCGCCGCGCCAGTCTTACGGTGGATGAAGCGCAGGCGGTCGCCGGGGCGGGCGTTGTGGAGCGTAGGGCGCAGCGCGGCATTGGTCTCGAACGTGACCGTCTTGCCGGAGACGGATTTCACCTTGCCCCAGATGCCGTGGAAGTTGGCGAGGTCGTCCGCCGTGTGGCGGATGGTGACGTTGTCGAACGTACTGCCGTGGCGCAGCGAGCGGGACAGAAAGCCGTCGGCACCCTTCCACTGGCTGGTTCCTGGGCGCGGGCCGAAGTAGCAGTCCTTCCACAGATGCGCGCCGTCGCCGCCGTTCTCGACCGGTCCGCCCTTCGCGACATAAACGCTGACGCCGTGTAGCGTCAGGTTCGCCGAGTCTTCGAGCGCGATGGCGCTGGCGGTCGTGTAGAGGCACGAAAGTCCGTCGCCGACGCGCAGCACGCCGAGGTCGCCATACGCGCGCTCCCACTCCGCGTTGTGGATGCGCGCCATCAGATCGGGATCGCGCATCGTGACCCAGTGGCGGCCGTCGGCGGAGGACGTGATGTCCTTGTAGCGCAGTTTGCGGATGCCGGGTTGCAGGTCGTAAAGCGGGGCGCAGAAGCGACCATCGCTCTTGAAAGGCAGTAGGCGCTGCTCCTCGTGGCCCTTGTAGCCCGCCGGAGCAACGACGCCCGGCGACGGCTGGATTTCAAAGCGATTGCCCGCGCGGTCAATCCGCGTGATGCGGCCCTCGATGCAGCCGCGCGTGCCCCGGTCCAGGATCGCGCCGCGCAAGACAATGTTCCGGCAATTCCGAAACCCCACGCACCGATGTCCCGGTGGCATCTGTGCATCGTCGAGATCAAACCAGAACGTGGCCCCGGTCGCGTCAATCACGAAGGGGTGCGCCGCGTCGCGCTGCATGTCTTCGAAGGCGAGCGGATAGATGACTTTGGCGCCTTCGTAGCGTTCCTGACCAAACCGGTAATCGCCCGGCGGAATCCGCACTGCGTCCGCGCCGCCCGCGAACGCCTTCGTCACCAGCGGCACGACTTCCTTGCCGCGCTCACGCTGCGCCTCCTTCTCCGCGTCGCTGAACTGCGGCCCCTCCGGCAGATCGAAACCGAACCGCGTCTCGACCGGCGGCGGCGATTTCGTCCCCAGAATCTCCCGTTGGCGCGGCGCGAGATGATCCTCCGCACAAACTGCCCCCATCGGCGCGAGCAGCAGGGCGGTGAGGAGGGTGAGGGTCGGTTTCATGATTGTTACGTTTGCTTTCATTTGATTCGTCAGTGCCAGTCATTGGAAGTCAACGCGTCGCGGTTTGCCAAGCCTTGGGACTGCCGGCAAGCCGCGTCCCGCGTGCAGCGCGACCGGTGGCGCGGGCAACAGAGCGGCGCTGGCACATGGACTGATGACTTGCATACCCGGCTCGAACGCGAAACCGACGCCACCCTAGCAACTGGCCACCGCCGTGCGAATGTCAAAAATTGACCAGTACATGCCCATTCTTGACCAACGCTCGTCGCCGGTTTCCAAGCTTGGGAAAACTTCCGGGTCAGGCCGCCGCGGGTTTGCGGCGCAGCACACCCCAGAGCAGCAGCGGAAGCACCGCGAGGTGGAGGAAGGCGGCGAGGGTGTACCAGGGGCCGTAGGAATAATGCTTCACCAGCTTGGCGACGGCGTCGTTCATCAGGATCGCGCCGAGCGAGCTGCCGGCGGCGACGATGCCGAAGACTTTGCCGAGCGAGACCTGCGGCACCACGTCCACGACGAGCGCGCTGATGTTCGTCAGCCACGCGAGGTGCGCGCAGACGATGACCGAGGCGAGCAGCAGCGACCACGCGGCGGCGGGATGCTGCACGAGCCACGCGCAGGCCGGGCTGCCGGCGAGCTGGGCGCACAGTTTTTCCCACGCCGCCGGCGGGGCCTGCGCCACGAACAGCGAGAGCGGCATGAAGACCGCGCAACCGAGCAGGACGAAGACGCGGACGCGCTCCGGCGGTCCGCCGCGCCGGATGAAGCGGCCAGCCAGCCAGCCGCCAAGCAGGCTGCCGAGGCCGGCGGCGAGGAACATCACCCACGTCACTTTCACGTCGCTTTGCGTCAGGCCGTGCGCGCTGACGAGATATTTGGGGAACCAGTTCTGGTAGAAGAACCAGATCGGGTCGGAGAACATGCGGCCGAGCAGCAGGCACCAGACGATCGGCTGGGCGAAGGCGCCGAGCCAGGTCCAGCCGCGCGTGTCGGGCGCGGCGCGCTCCGCGGTCGCGGCGGCGTCGGCGATCCAGTCGCGTTCGCGGTCGGTGAGCAGGGCGTGAGTCTTGAGTGGGCGGTAGAGCAGCAGCCACGGCACGAGCCAGACGAGGCCGAGCAGGCCGGTGGCGACGAACGCGGCTTGCCAGCCGAGCGCGCCGGCGAGCCAGATGATGAACAATGGCGCAAGCGTCATGCCGATGGGTGTGCCGGCGGTGTAGATGCCGATGGCCAGCCCGCGCTCCTTTGCGGGGAACCACTCGGAGACCGTCTTCGGCGAGGCCGTCCAGTTGCCCGCCTCGCCGAGGCCGAGCAGGAAGCGGAAGACGCCGAGCGAGAAGACCGAGCGCGCCAGCGCCGTGAAGATGTTGGCCACCGACCACCAGCCGAGGAACAGCGCGAGGCTGATGCGTGGCCCGAGCTTGTCCACGATCCAGCCGGAGGCGAGCAGCGCGATGGTGTAGGCGACCTGGAAGGCGTTCTGGATGTTCGCGTAGTGCTGATCGGTCAGGCCGAGGTCTTGCTGGATCGTGGGCGCAAGCAGGGCGAGCGTGTTCTTGTCCACGTAGTTCAGCACCGCCGCGAGGAACAGCAGCCCGGCGATCCACCAGCGCAGTCCCGGAATTTTCATGGTGCCGACTCTCTGTTGGCGAGCTTGGTCACGGTCACGCTCTGGAGAAAATATTTGTTGAACACGTGGCCGTCGGAGACGAGGGAAAAGTTGTAGCCCCAGTAGTTGACGAACTGCGCGTCGGTGAGCTTCCACTTCACGGTGTGCCACTGCTTGTTGTCGGGCACCGTGTACCAGCCGGTGCTGCGGAAGCCGTTGGTGGCTTCATAGACGAGCTTGAAGCCCGCGTTGTCGTTGGCGCTGTTGCGGCGGACGGTGACGGCGATCTCGATCGGCTCCGTGGTATAGGAGAGGAAGCCGGGATCCACGATGAACAGGTTGCCGCCCGGCACGTTGCCCGCGCGCGCCGAACCGCCGTAGGCGACGACCGCCTTGGCGACGGCATCGCCCGCCAGCGTGTGCAGGCCCTGCTCCACCGTCTGTTCGCCCATCGTGATGGAAACCGATTTCGCGCGGCTAAAATCGCCGCCCCACGGCAGCGGTTTGGCTTGGTTGGCCTGCGCCTGTGCCACGATTTTTTCCGGCACGCCCAGCACCAGCAGCGGGGCGGCGGTCAGGTTTAGCGCATGGGCCGCGGAGGTTTTTCCGGTCAGCGGGTCCACGCTCTGCACCTCTTGGCCCATTGTCACGGCATCCGGCACGCCTTGCGGCGACCACGCGGCCAGCACCGTACCCTGCGCGCCTTGAAAAACGAAACCGTAATTTTTTTCGTTGAGCAGCACCCAACCGAGATAGACGGGATGCTGGCCGAGGTGCTGAAGCAACTGGGCCAGCGCGGTGTAGGCGGGGCGCGGCTGGCCGGCGCGGTCAAGCAGGCCCAGCGGCCCGCTATCGCCATCGCGGCCCTCGAACCACTGGAGGCAGGTGACGCCCTGCGCGATGCCCAGGACGTAGGCTTTGACGAGCGCGTGGGCCTGGACCTCCGCGCCTTTCCTGGAGTCGCAGCCGAGTTCCGTGAAAATGATCGGCACGTTCGCGCGCGCCGGGTCTTGCGCCGCCAGCATCTTGCGCACGACGGGAACGATGTTCAGGAAGACCGCCTCGGTCCCGGCCTTGTTCGCGATACCGTCGAGCACCTCGTAGGGATGCAGCGTGATGAAATCAAAATGGCTTTTCGCGCCCGCCTTGATGACCTGCTCCAGATAATTCACATGGACGGATTTTGCGGCCAGCCCGATCTGGCAGGTCGGGTCGGCGGCCTTGGCGGCGTTGTAGGAGCTGACGACGAGCCGGGCGTAATCGGCCGGCGTCTGGTCGCGTCCGGTGAAGTTCGGCGGCTCGTTCCAGACCTCCCAAAATTTCACCCGGCCGCGGCAGTGCGCCACCACTTGCGCGACGTAGTTGGACCACGCCGGCAGGTTGTTGACCGGCAGCGTGCCCGGCCGGTCCAGCTTGTTCCAGCGGGCGTTGCCGTGGAGGATGCCGCCGCAGGTCATGCCCTGTGCCGCCAGATAATCCAACTGCTTGTCCAGCGTGGCCCAGATCCACTCTCCCGCCGCGGGTTCGAGCGCGCCCCAGTCGGTGTGGGCGCTGCGGTAGAACTTGAGGCCGATGGCCGCCATTTGCGGCACCCAGCGCGCGTTGTCCTGCTCCGAGCGGTTGTTGATGTAGCAACTGCCGATGCCGAACGGACTCCACGCCGGCGGTGTATCCGCCGCCAGCAGCGATCCGCAACCGGTGAGGACACACATTCCGAAGAGAAATTTCTTCATGGCGGTTTTCACTGTTGCGCCGCGATCCAGCCCTCGCGGCCGGGCTGGGTGAACGGCACGACGCGGGCCAGCGGCAGCAACTCCGGCTGGACCGGGAGCAGTTCGCCCAGCGGCACCACCTGCCAGCCACGCTGCCAGACCAGGCGCAGAAAATCGCGGAACATTTCGTGGCAGGCGATACCCTCGACCTCGGCATGGATGGTCAGCACGTGCAGCGCGTCCGGCTTGAGTTGATCGAGCAGCCACGCGTTATAGCCGGCGTTGGTCAGCCCATGACGCCCGATGACCTCGTCGTAGGTCGGCAGCGTGGTGGGGATCTGCGGCTGTGCCAGGGGCAGCTCGCCAACAAAGGGGCGGAACAGGCTCGTGCCGCGCACGTCGCTGTTGTAGCGGAAAGGCAGCTTCGCCTTGGCCAGCAGCGTCACGTCGTTGCACTTCCAGCCCGGCGCTGCGGAGCAGTCGGGCCAGCGGCCGAGCATCTGCGCGAGCGCCTCGCCGCCCAGCTTGAGTTGCGCCGTTTGAAAGTCCGCGCCGCCGCGTTCCATCCGCATCTGCCACGCGTGATGATCCCACGCATGCAGGCCCACCTCGTGGCGCGCGGCAGCGACCTGCTTGATGATGCCGGCGAACGCCTTGCCGATCTGCGGGCCGGGCCAGAGCGTGCCGCGCAGCAGGATGTCCCAGCCGTAGAGCGAGGCGCCGCCGGAGCGCAGTACCTTCACGAAAAACTGCGGCTTGATCAGCCGCCACAGGTGCCGGCCCATGTTGTCGGGTCCGACCGAGAAAAAAAACGAGCCGCGCACGCCGGCCTCGTCGAGCGCGCGCATCAGCGGCAGCACGCCCTCGCGTGTGCCGCGGTACGTATCCACATCAATTTTCAGCCCCAGCATCATCTGCTCTTATCCTAATCGTAACTCCTGCTCGTAATCTCACCCGATCAACGGTGGCAAATCCGCCAGCGTGCTGATGACCTCGCTGGCGCCCGCCGCGAGCAGCGCCGCGCGGTCATAGGCGCCGGTGGTGACGCCGACCGCAGCCGCGCCAGCGGCGCGCCCGGCGCGCATGTCGTCGGGCGTGTCGCCGACCATCAGCGCCTGCGCCGGCGTCACGCCGAGTTGCGCGCACGCGGAGAGCACCGCTTCCGGGTGCGGCTTGACCTGCTGCACGTGCTCCAGCGCGACGATCACCGCGAAGTCGGCGCTGAAGCCGAAGCCCTCAAGGATGTAGCGCGCTCCGCGCTCGGAACGGTTGGTGGCGATGCCCAAGCCGACCTTCCCGCGCAAGCCCTCGAGGCCGGCGCGCAGGCCCGGCAACTCGCGCGTATGCGTCAGGCAGACCGGCCAAAACGCCGAGCGGTAGGCGTCCACGTGCGACTGCACGCGTTCCGGCGGCGCGCCGGGTTCCAAGGCCTGGAAAATCTCATAGAGCGGTCTTCCAATCCTTGGAAGAATCTCCGCGCGCGGCAGCGGCGCGCGGCCGTGCGCCGCGAGCGCGGCGTTGAGCGCGTGGCAGATCGCCTCGGTCGCGTCGAAGAGCGTACCGTCGAAATCAAAGATCACGGCGCGGATGTTGGTGAAGCGCGGCGCTTGCATCGCGCGGCATCAAACCACGAAGCCACCGCACGATGCAAGCGGAGAGAGGGGCGTGGGGCGGTAGTGTTCTTTTACAAATGCGGTGGGACACGGTATGGTGCGCGCATGTTATTTCGCTCGCTCCAGATTGTGCTGGCGCTGCTGGCGGTGGCCGGCGCGACGCAGGCCCAGACGCCGGCGGCCGGTGCCAACACCGGCCAGTCGCGCGAGGTGACGCAGTCCGCCACGCTCGGCCCGCCGCTGACGCCGGGGCCGCATCCGATGCTCTCGCTCGGTGTGCGCTGGCAGCCGGATACGGAATGGGACACCGGCGGCCGCGCACGGGTGATCCGCGGCAACCTCTCCGGCGGCGTGAGTTTTTTCCATTCCCCGACGTTCCAGACCGGCCTGATGGGCGATCACGAAGTCAGCCGCTATGAGTTCGCCGGCCCGGCGGTGGACCCGACCTGGCTCGCGCTGCCCGGCGAGATGCGCACCGAGCGCCTCACCGCCACCCTGCGTCGGCCGCTGGGCCGCGACTGGTCGCTCTTCCTAGCCGCCGACACGACGTGGGCGCTGGGCCGCGGCGCGAGCCCGGCCGACGCCTTCACGTGGGGTGGCCTCGGCAGCGCGCGCTGGCAGGCCGCGACCAATTTCGCGTTCACCTTCGGCGTCTATGCGCACACGCGGCTGGAGGCGCGAGTCCGCGTACTGCCGATCCCCGGCCTTGAATGGCAGATTAACGAGGACTGGAAACTGGCGACCGCGCAAGGCGTGACGCTGACGCACAAGTTCAACCGGCGCTGGCAGGCCGACCTCTCTGTACTGGTGGAGAACCGTGAGTACCGGCTGGCTGACGAGGAACCGTTTGATGGTGGCATCTTCCGTGATCGCAGCGTGCCGGTGATGGTCAGCCTCCGCTGGGCGCCGAACCCCGGCCTGTTCGTGCAGCTTGCCGCCGGTGTGAACCCGTGGCAGCAGCAGCGCCTGACCGACCGTCCCAACGAACCTGACCTGACCGAGCAAAGCCACGGCGCGCCGAGCCTCGCCGCCACCGCCGGCCTGCGCTTCTGAACGGTCGCGGCCCTTCCGCTGGCATCAATGATTCAGCGGTTTGTCGAGGCCGGGGCGGACGAAGGCACGGGCCTTGGGAAAAGTTTTTTCCACGTCACGCCGCAGCTTCTCCAGGTGGATCAGCAGTGGCAGCGTCGCCGCCTCGCGCTCCGGGAACTGCGCGAGCATGCGGCCCCACGCGCCAAGCGAACGGTCCATCGCGATCAGCGCGATCTTGGCGGAGCCGGCGGCGTCGCCGCAGGGATCGCCTTCCAACCGCCCACGCAGGGCGCGGCCGAGCTTGGGGTAGAGGAAGCGCTGGTAGAAACGGATGACTTCAACCGCCTCTTGCAGCCTTGCCCACTCGCGGCGCGGCGCGCGGCCGGGCAGGCGCAACTCGAACGCCTGCTGCAACTCTTTGCCCTTGGCGCGCCACGCCCGGCGGCTGGTCTTGAACCATTGCTCCACAAGATCTCCATAAGCCTGAGCGGCGCGGGCCAGCGGATGCCGGCTCGCGCGTTCGTGATCGCGGTCTTCGGAAAATGCGGCGGCGGCGAGTTCTGCATCGGTGATGACGATACCCTTGCGTTCCAAATCCTCCCGCAACATCTCGATGACTTGGAGGAAGCTTTCGATCATGCCTTTCCAAAACGCCTCGTTGTGGATGTCGTGTGCTTCCGGCGACCGAGTGCGATTTTCCTCCTGCTCCATCTGGAAGTTGAGGCAACGCGTGGTGTGGGTGCAGCGCTCGCACCAGCGGTCGCAATAGTTGTAGATGCCCGGCACGAGCTGCGGGTTACGGGCCAGTTCCTCCAGCCGTTGGCCTTTCCTGTTCGTGATCGCACCGCTTTCCAGACCTTGGAAAAATTTCCGGTGTTTTTTCCAGGTCTTGGAAAATCCCACGGAATTTTTTCCAAGGCTTGGAAACGGCCGCGCCGGCTTCAGCCGCGCGCTTTCCAGGCGGCGCAGGCGCGCTCGAAGATCACATCCGTTTCGGCGTCGCGTACCTGCCGCTTGGGATCGGCGCGCAGCCACGCGATAGACTCGGCGATACCGGCGCGGAAATTTTTCCGGCAGTCGAAATCGGGAACCAAGCGCTTGATCTTCGCGTTATCGAAGACGCCGGGCTCGGCTTTGTCGGCGGGCAGTTTCTCGCGCAGCGCGGGCAGCAGTTCACAAAGAAACGCCGTTGGAATTTTCAGAATCTCCGGCGCGCGGATGCCGGCAGCGCGGCAGATTTCGGCGTAGATCTGGTTCCACGTCAGGACCTCGTCGCTGGTGATGTGGAACGCCTCGCCGAGTGTCCCGGCATGGCCGAGCAGGCCGGCGAGGCCGATGGCGAAGTCGCTCGCGGCGGTCAGCGTCCAGAGGCCCTGGCCGTCGTCGTGCATGAACACCGGCTGGCCGGCCTCCAGGCGCAGCAGCGGCACGAAGCTGCTGCTCTTAATGGGATTCGGCAGCCACGTGGGGCCATAGGTGTGCGACGGGCGGACGAGGGTCACCGGGAATTTTTCCGCGCGCCATTTTTCCAGCAGCCAGTCTTCGCAGGCGATCTTCTGCTGCGCGTAGGGCGAGAGCGGGTTGCCGCGCGGCCCGTCCTCGGTCAGCGGCAGATGGCGGCGCGGGACGGCATAGACCATCGTGGTGCTGATGAAAACATACTGGCGGATGCGGCCGGCGAAGAGCGCGTGATCGAGTGCGACCTCGGCGGGCGTGTAGCCGATGAAGTTGATGACCACGTCGGGCCAGTCGCCGCCGAGGGCGCGGCGCACGGCGGCCTCGTCGTGGCGGTCGGCGAGGAGGGCGCGCGCGCCGGCGGGCACCGGCAGCCGGCCGCGGGTGAGCACGCTGACGCGCTGGCCGCGCGCGAGCAGCAACTCGACGGCGGCGGTGGAGATGTTGCCGGTGCCGCCGAGGAAAAGGACATGAAGGGGAGGATTCATTCCGGTGCCGCGCTAAAACTGCTTCTCGTAGGTGCCCTTGTCCACGCGCTTGAGCTGGTGGAAGCCGGCGCGCTTGGCGCGGTCGGTGAAGGAACCTTTCGTCGGCGGCACGCGCGGCGCGGAAATTTTCCGCATGAGCGGCGCGCCGCAGCGCGAGCAGGTGAGCAGCGGCGTGGCGCCGGCGTGTTCGAGCCACTCGAACCCGTTCCGGCAGTGCGGACAACTGCGCGCGGGATCGGCGCAGATGTAATCGCGCAGCGGCATGGGGCGGCCCTTACTTGATGCCGGGTTCGGGCTTCGGCGTCGCGGGTTTTTCCGGCGCGGCAGGCGCGGCCGGTTCCGGCGTGGCGGCGGACGTCACCGCCGGCGCAGCGGGCGCGCCGGGATTATCGGTGCCGGTGCGGTCGTGCTGCACGGTGCCGGTCGGCTTGATATAGACCTCGACGCGCCGGTTCTTCTGCATGTTTTCCTCGGTCGTGTTTTCCACGACCGGCTTGTCGAAGCTCCAACCCTTCTGCGTCAGGCGGTCGGCCTTGACGCCGCCGACGTTGATGAGGTAGTCCACCACGGCCTTGGCGCGGCGCTCGGAGAGCGCCTGGTTATATTCGTGCGTCGAGCGCGGACGCTTGTCGGCGTGGCCCTCGACCTTGGCGGTCGCGCCCGGATCGCGCTTGAGCACCTTGGTGATGATGTCCAGTTTGCCGAGATCGCCGGAGCGGATGATCGCCTTGTCATAGTCGAACTCCAGCAGCAGCGTGTACTTCATCAGGTCGTCCTTCGGGTCCAGCGGGTTCGTGCTGTCCTCGAGGACCTCGTGGCCGTCGGAGACGCCGCCGGCGTCGGTGTCGGGATTGGTCGGGTCGGTGTGATAGACCTTGATCTCGGCGCCATCGGTCAGGCCATCGCCATCGGTGTCGGGATTGAGCGGATTGGTCTTGATGAGTTTGCCGTTTTGCAGCACGCCGTGGACTTCCTCGCCATCGGTCAGGCCGTCGCCATCGGAGTCGGGGTTGAACGGGTCGGTGCCGATTTCGCGCTCTTCCTTGTCGGTCAGGCCGTCGCGGTCGCTATCGAGGTCGCCGGCCTGCGTCAGCACGACGCGCGCGGGCGGCGTGGCGCCAAAGCGATAGTTCACGCCCACGGTGAGGTAGTGGTTGAGCTCGGTGTCCTCGTCGTCGGCGACGATCGCGGCGCGGTAATCACCGCGCAGCGCCCATTCGTCGTTGAAGTGGTAGAACAGACCGCCGCCGAGCTGGCCGAAGGGCGTGACGGTGCCGTAGCCGAGGTACTTATCGCTCAACACGAGGCCGGCACCGGCCGCGAGGAACGGATCGAAGCGCGGATTCTGGGTGTTGCGCAGGTGCATGAGCACATCGAGCGAGGGGCGCACCGCCCACGCGCTGCCGAACTCATTTTGCTTCTGCGGCGAGCCATCGGTGAAGCTGCGGCCCGGCAGATAGGGCAGGAGGTCCAGCCCGCCTTCCAGCGTCCAGCGCGGCGAGAGATCGTAGCCCAGCTTGAGCGAAAGCACCGGGCCGTTTTTCATCAACTGGTCGCCCTCGAACAGGGCTGCGCCCACACCCGCGCTTATGGACCACGGCGCTTCCTTGAACAGGTCGCGTGCCGGGGCGGCGCCCTCCGCGCGGGCCGCGCCCGCGAGCACCACCAACGCCGCCAAACCACCGCAAATATGCTTCGTCATGATCTGCCTCCGCGTTCAAAAAACGCGCGGCAACGCTAGCAGGATTTCCAGTGAACGCAAACCAAAAGCTGGCCGTTTCTGGGCCGTTTTGTGCGCCGGTTGTTCCCAGGTTTGGAAAGCCAGAGCGGTGGTTTTCCAAGCCTTGGAAAATTTCGGGCGGTTTTTCCCGGGGCTTGGAAAACGCGGTACGGGTCAGGTCTTCTTCTGCTTGAAGGCGGCGAACTCCTCGGCGTCGGTGAGGATTTTTCCGCTACAGGACGGGCACTGCTTGTCGCCATAGCCAAAGCCCTTGCCGCATGTCCCGCAGGTCCAGCGTTTCTTTTGGTCGGCGAGCCACACCTCGAGGCCTTGGTCGCGGACGGCGTTGAGGTTTTTCTCCCGCAGCCCGTACTTGGGTTTGTCGTTGAACAGCGGCGGGATCAGCTTGCACGGGTAGTCCTTGCACTGGCCGCACGACTGGACCTTCTTGAGCTTGGCGCATTTGCGGACGGCGCACTTGGGCGCGTAGCTGGGCGCGTGTTTCGGGTTCCAGCAGCCGAGGCACTTGATGTCGCTGCGCTTGGCGCCGGCCTTGAGGCTGGCGCCAAGCGCGGGGCAGGCGCCACAGTAGATGCCGCACGCCGCGACCAGCGCGGGCTGCGCGTCGGCGGCCGGCGCCACCGCGCCACGCGCGACCCGGCAGGTACAGCAGGCACACACGACAGCCGCACTGCCCGTGACGAAAAATTGACGCCGCGACCAACCGGCTTTGTTCATTTTCATTTCCTTCCGGCAAGGCTCTTTTCCGTCCACTTCAACTGGAGTCACGCCCTACCATGTTAATTCAACTTCCTGTATGCCGTAGTGTATGGCGCAGACGGTAAAGTGCCGGAGAAACTCACGATAGCCCAGCAGGATGGGTAGGTTGTGCTCAACGCAATTGATGAGCACGTCCCCAGACCGCCACACGACCCGGTCACCCTCTGGTGAGAGTAGTTCCATGCGAAAGGTGTGCAGAAAGGTCGGCAACTTTTTCTGCTCGATGCCACTGGTCACGCTGGATCGCACACCATCGCCCTTGAGGTTGTGACCAAGGTAGGTCGCCAGCGCCCCGGGGAACAGACAGGTCGTGGCGCCGGTGTCCAGCAGGCCGTAAGATGGCCATGTTCTGCCGGTGTGCGGGTTGACGATGCGCAGGGGGAGCATGATGCGCCCGGATGGTTCGCGGATTTTGCCGGGCAGGAAGTCAACAAAGGCGTACCGGTGACGCGGCATGGTCAATAAATCGTGTTCTGGTCAGACTTGGGCACAAACACAACGATCGGAGCGGCCACGCCAGCTTTCCGGGCCTTGGCCAGAACCGTTTCGATCTTGCGCCCATGTGCCACAACGCGACGATCCGCAAAGGAACGCAGGGCAACAATCGGCGAGTGTTTTGTGGGCAAACGAATAGTCACGGCGGAACTATGTTCCTGGCCTGCCTAGGTGTCAAGCCGCCGCCTGCCGCGGGAAACGCCGGCCAACGCGCCGCTTGCGCCCGGCGGTCAAATCTGGAACCATAGCGCCGCGCTCATGCTCAACGGAAAATCCATCGCGGTCATCGTGCCCTGTTTCAACGAGGAGCAGCAGATCACCCGCGTGCTGGAAACCATGCCGGCGTTCGTGGATCTGGTCGTCGTCGTCAACGACGCCTCGACCGATGCGACAGCGGCGGTGGTGCGCCAGTTCATGGAGGCCGACCGCGCGCCGTTCACGCCGCTCGCGCGACTCGTGCGGCAGCCGGGCTCCGGCGTCTATGCGCGCGCGGAAAATCTCGCGCTGGAGATGGAGCGCCAGGCGGAGCAGAGCCTCGTGCCGACCGAGGAAGTCCGTCTGCCCACAAGCCGCGTCGTGTTGCTGAATCACAAGCGCAACGGCGGGCGCGGCGCGGCGCTGGCCAACGGCTACTGCTATGCACGCGCCCACCGCGCCGCCTGCACTGCGACAATGGATGGCGACGGCCAGATGGATCCCGGCGAGTTGGAGAGCCTCTGCCGGCCGGTCATCGAGGCGCGCGCGGACTATTGCAAGGGTAACCGCTTCAAGCACCGCTCGGCGCGGCGCGCGATTCCGCGCGTGCGCTACCTGGGCAATACCGGGCTCTCGCTGCTGACGAAGATCGCCACCGGTTACTGGCGCATCTCCGACACGCAGACCGGGTTCACCGCGCTCAGCCTGGAGGCGCTGGAAAACCTCGACGTGCACCTGATGTATCCGCGCTACGGCTCCGGCAACGACCTCCTGCAGAAGCTGAACATCGCCAACTTCACGATCACCGAGGTGCCGATCACGCCGCATTACGCGGTCGGCGAACAGTCGAAACTGAAGGTGAGCCACGTTGCGCCGCGCCTCGCCGGCCTGCTGCTGCGGTTGTTCCTCCAGCGGTTGGTGAAGAAGTATCTCGTCCAGACCTTCCACCCGCTGTTTCTGCTCTATCTGTTCTCGCTGCTCGCGTTTCTCGCGGATATTCCGCTGATCATTCGTTTCTTCTACGGTTATTTTGTGATCGGCGGTCCGATCTGGATTGCCCATTTAACCCTCGCCTCGATTCTTGGCATTTTCTCGTTCCAGTCGCTAGTCTTCGCCATGTGGTTCGACATCAATGACAACGACCGGCTCTATGTCTAGCCTTGGCCGATGGGTGATGGCCGATGGCCGATTTGTTTTCACCTTTGCCACACTACCGCTAATCGGCCATTCATCATCGGTTCATCCATGACCCTGTCGCCGCCAGAAAATCCTGTTGTTGTGAGTGTGGATGTCGAGGACTGGTATCACGGCCCGACCGCCGCCGCGTGCTTTGGCACGCGTCACGATGTCGCGCCGGCGCTCGCCTCCGTGCCGCAGCCGGAACGTGGCCTGCCATATCTCGAGGCGGTGCTGGGACTGCTGGCCGAGCGGCAGATGCGCGCGACGTTCTTCTGGGTGGCCGAGTACGCGCGCCGCTTTCCCGACGCACTCCGCCGCTGCGTCGCCGCCGGCCACGAAATCGCCTGCCACGGCCTGACGCACTTTCCAAAATTCAATCCCGCGACCAAGCAACCGAATTTCACGCCTGCCGAATTCAAGGCGCGCAGCGGCGACGCGCGGAAAATTCTGGAAGACCTTGCCGGCCGGCGCGTCATCGGCTACCGCGCGCCGAACGCCTACATCGCCGGCTGGATGCTCGACGCGCTCGAGGAGCTTGGCTTCGCCTACGACTCCTCGGTCTCGGTGAACTCGCTCTACAACAAGACCGATGAGCCACAGCTCACCGGCGTGGACACGCGGCCCTATTTTCCGGCGCGCGGCACGTTGCGGCGCGGCGCAGAGCGGCGCGGGCTGATTGAATTTCCCTGGCCCTATTTCCAACTCGGCGGGCTGAAGATCCAGAGCGCGGGCGGGCCCTATCTACGGTTCTTCGGCAGCAGCCTCGTGCTCGCGGGCCTCCGCCAGTCGCTGCGGCGCGGGCCGACGATTTTCTATTTCCATCCGGTGGATATATGCCGCGAGCCGATCCCGCTGCCGTTCTCGTGGAAGCGGCCGATGATGTGGTGGTTCAAGGGTGACCTCGTCCGCCACCGCATCGCGCGCGTCCTCGACGGCATCCGCAGGCAGACCGTCGCGTTCGATGACATCGTGGGGAGTGTAAAAATTTTGTGAGCATCGTCGAAAAACTTTTGCGGGAAGTGGTGGGCGGCGGCATCTGCACCGGCTGCGGCGCGTGCGTCGCGCTGGCGCCGGTGGGGCACGCGCGGATGACGGACTCGCCGCTCGGCCCGCGCCCGGAGTTCGCGGCCGGCGTTGTGCTGCCCGACCTCGCGTGGCAGGTCTGCCCCGGCAAGGGCGTGGACTATGCCGCGCTCTACCGCGCGCACTTTGGCCAACTGCCGGAGAACTGGCTGCTCGGCTGCCACCGCCGCGTCCGCACCGGCCACTCCGGCTTCGAGGAAATCCGCCAAGCCGGCGCCTCCGGCGGCGTCATCAGCCACACGCTGATCTACCTGCTCGAAAGCGGCCTCGTCGATGCCGCCATCGTCGTGCGCCAGGGCGTACCCACGCCGCTGCAGGCCCGCGTCGTCATCGCCAGAACGCGCGACGAAATCCTCGCGGCGGCGCAGTCGGTCTATATCCCCGTCTCGACGCTCGACATCCTGCCGCGCTTGGAGCCGCATCAGCGCTACGCGATGGTGTGCCTGCCCGACCAGGCCGCCGCGCTGCGCCAGCTCCAGCTCGCCGGCCACGCCGTCGCGCAACAGATCAAGTTCGTACTCGGCCCTTACACGGGCACCGCGCTCTATCCCGCGGCGATTACCTGCTTCCTGCGCTCGCGCCGCGTGCCCAAGGATGACGCCGTCACCTCGCTCAAGTGGCGCGCCGGCGAATGGCCCGGCTACCTCGAGATTCGCACCGCCGCCGGCCGCGTGCTGACCTCGAAAAAAATCTATTACAACTTCCTCATCCCGTTCTTCGTCACGCAAAACAGCCTCCAGAGCATGGATTTCACCAACGAGTTTTGCGACCTCTCGGTGGGCGACGCCTGGTCGCCGCGCTTCGAGGCGCTCGGCGGCGGCCACTCGGTGATCACCACGCGCACGCAGGTGATGGAGGCGGTGATCAACGAAATGTGCCACGACAAGCTGCTGCTCGCCGAGCCGGTGGACGCCGCGGAATCGCTGGCGATGCACGGCCACATGCTCGACTTCAAGAAGCGTGGCAGCTACATCCGCAACCGCCTGCGCCGCGCCTTGGGCCGCGCCGCGCCCGACTACGGCCTGCGCCCCGACCCGCTGCCCAAGGCCCGCTGGGCGGTGGAATTTGTCGTCAGCTTCCTGTTCCTCGTCGGCGGCACGCGCGTCGCGCGGAAAATTCTCGAGTGGCTTCCCGAGTCCATCATCGGCCCGCTCTTCAACCGCCTGCGCCTGCTGTGGAAAGGCTGGAGCAAGCCGGTCAAACGCAAGGGCCTCGGCACGCTGACGATGGTTCCCGTAGCCCGCCCGGCGAAATAATGTTTCTTGAAATGAAGAAAAGAATTAGAGCCACCTTTCTCTTGCGCTGCGTTGTGTTGGCGGCGTCGCTAGCCATCTTTATGTTGTCGTTCTGGCTGTTGCAATCCATGGGACTGCGCATCGGTACGGTGATCTTTCTAATTTTGTTCTGGCTCATCGGCATCGAGGAGGGATTGCTTCCCGCATTTCTGGAGTGGCTGCTGTGTCGGCGCGTGGCGCGGCACAAAGGCGGAGCGGACCGCCTCTGGTTTGTCGACCTTGACGTTGAGAAACAGGAAGAACTGGACGCGCATAACCGCGGCAGTTCCGACAATCCCACCATCCGCTAGACCTCAACAAGTTCCATAGGGTGAAAATGGGAACCGGTGGTTTTCCCGGGCATGGGAAAAGCGCGCGAAAAATTTCCCGAACCCTGGAGAAATTCCAGCCCAAACTTCCAAGACTTGAAATTTTTTGACGGATTATTTCCAAGGCTGGGGAACGCGGCGCGGGGTTTTCCAAGCCTTGGAAACCACGGCTTGCCAGCCGGGTTTTTTCCGGCATGATACGCCGCGTTTTTCAACAGGTGACTCATCATGGCTCATCGCATCGAAATCGCCCTGAAGCGCGGCGTCCACGACGGCCGCGGCGCGGGCGTCGCCCATCGGGCGCGTAACTTTTTTCATCTACCGGTGACGGGCTGCGCCTCGCGCGACGTCTTCAAGGTGGAGGTGGACCTCAAGCCCAGGCAGGTGCGCGAGGTCCAGAAGATTTTCACCGACCCGGTCATCGCGCGCTCGGCCGTCGGCCGGCTCGCGGCGCCGGCGTTCGACTGGCTGGTCGAGGTGGGCTTCAAGCCGGGCGTCACCGATAACCTCGGCCGCACGGCGCAGGAGGTCGTCACCGATACCATCGGCCGCGCGCTGACGGCGCAGGAAGGTGTCTACACGGGTGCGCAGTATTTCCTCAAGGGCGCGCTGACGCGCGAGCAGGCGCAGAAGCTCGGCCGCGATTTGCTGGCGAACGAGCTGATCCAGTCCATCCGCGTCTTCTCGCCGGAGGAATGGGCCGTCGCGCCGGTGGATGCGGAGCCGCCGGTGATCCGTGACCCGGCGAGCGTCAACGTCCACACCTATGACCTGGGTGGCTCCGACGCCGACCTGATGAAGATCAGCCGCGACGGCATCCTTTCCTTGAGCCTCGCGGAGATGCACGCGATCCGCGATTACTTCAACCGTCCCGACGTACTCGCCGCGCGCACGAAGCTGGGCCTGCCGGCGCAGCCGACCGATGTCGAGCTCGAGTGCCTCGCGCAGACGTGGAGCGAGCACTGCAAGCACAAGATTTTCGCGGCGCGCGTCCGCTACGTGGATGAGCAGGGCCGCGAGCAGGTGATCGAGTCGCTGTTCAAGACGTTCATCCGCGCCGCGACCGAGAAGATCCGCCAGGACGTGGACTGGCTCGTCAGCGTCTTCACCGACAACGCGGGCATCATCCGCTTCAACGACACCTACAACGTGTCGTTCAAGTGCGAGACGCACAACAGCCCGTCGGCGCTCGATCCCTACGGCGGCGCGATCACCGGCATCGTCGGCGTCAATCGCGACCCGATGGGCACGGGCATGGGCTGCGAGATGGTCTGCAATACGTGGGGCTACTGCTTCGGCTCGCCGTTCTTCGCCGGCGATCTGCCTGCGGGCCTGATGCATCCGCGGCGTATCCGCGACGGCGTCCACCAGGGCGTGATTGATGGCGGCAACCAGAGCGGCATCCCGTGGACGCGCGGGTTCGAGCGGTTCGACGAGCGTTACCTCGGCAAGCCGCTGGTCTATTGCGGCACCATCGGCAAGCTTCCGCGCGCGCTGCAAGGACGGCCGTCGGAGCGCAAGGAAATTTTCCCCGGCGACGCGATCGTCATGTGTGGCGGGCGCATCGGCAAGGACGGCATCCACGGCGCGACGTTCTCCTCCGAGGAGCTGCGTCACGAGTCGCCCGCGCAGGCGGTGCAGATCGGCGACCCGATCACGCAGCGCAAGATGTACGAATTTTTGATGGAGGCGCGCGACCTCGGCCTCTACCGCGCGCTGACCGACAACGGCGCGGGCGGCTTAAGCTCGTCGCTCGGCGAGATGAGCAGCCTGTGTGGCGGCGCGGAGATTGACCTGGCGAAGGCGCCGCTGAAATACGAGGGCCTGCAGCCGTGGGAGGTCCTGCTCTCCGAGGCGCAGGAACGCATGAGCCTCGCGGTGCAGCCGGAAAACGTGGACGCGTTCCTCGCGCTTGCCAAGCGGCGCGACGTCGAGGCAAATGTGATCGGCCAGTTTACCAATAGCGGCGCGTTCATGACGAAGCACGGCGACCGCATCGTCGGCCGCATCGAGCTGGAATTTCTGCACGAGGGTTGCCCGCGGATGGAGATCGAGGCGCGCTGGCAGCCGCCGCAGCTCGCCGCGCCCGCGCCGCTGCGCGCCGGCAACCGCAACCGCGCGCTACTCGGCCTGTTCGGCGCCCTCAACGTCTGCTCGAAGGAATTCAAGTCGCGCCAGTACGATGGTGAGGTCAAGGGCTTGAGCGTCGTGAAGCCGTTCGTCGGCGTACACAGCGACATGCCGAGCGATGCGACCGTGATGAAGGTCGAGTATGCCTCGCACGCCGGCATCATCCTCGCCGAGGGCATCAACCCGTTCTTTTCCGACCTCGATACCTACGCGATGATGGCGAGCGTGATTGACGAGGCCGTCCGCCGCGTCGTCAGCGTCGGCGGCAAGCTCGGCCAGATCGCGGGTCTCGACAACTTCTGCTGGCCCGATCCCGTCCTTTCCGAGAAGACGCCCGACGGCCCCTACAAGATGGCGCAGCTCGTCCGCGCCAATCAGGCGCTCTTCGACGTCTGTACCGCCTACCTCGTCCCGCCGATCTCCGGCAAGGACAGCATGAAGAACGACTCCGTCCGCGGTGGTCGGAAGATTTCCATCCCGCCCACGGTGCTGTTCTCGACCATCGCGAAGATGGACGACGTGCGCCAGGCCGTGACGATGCACTTCAAGCAGGCCGGCGACTTGATCTATGTGATCGGCCTGACGCAGGACGAACTCGGCGCCTCGGAATTCCACCGCTGGCTCGCCGCGGAGCAGGGCACGCCCGCCCACTACGGCGGCACGGTGCCGGGCCTCGATGTCCCGCGTGCGCTCGCCACCTACCGCGCGATGAACGCGGCGATCGAGGCGGGCCTGCTGCACAGCTCGCATACGCCCACGCTCGGCGGCCTCGCGGTCGCCTGCGCGCTCGCCGCGCTCGGCGGCGACCTCGGCGCGGAGCTCAACCTCGACGCCGCGCCGCAGAGCGGCAAGCTCTCCGACGACGCGCTGCTCTTCGCCGAATCGAACAGCCGCTTCGTCGTCACCTGCGCCCCCGCGCAGGCGACCGCGCTCGAAGCCGTCTTCGCGGGCGTGCCCTGCGCGCGTGTCGGTATCGTGACGGGCGGCCGCGCGCTCAAGCTCGCCACCGCCAAGCGCACGCTGATCGAGGCCGACCTCGACGCGCTTCGCAAAACCTTCAAGAAAACGTTGAACGGAATTTGAAATGAACCCGAAGATTTTGATCATCACCGGCTACGGACTCAACTGCGAGGCGGAGTCGAAGCACGCCTGGACGCTCGCCGGCGCCGCGCCGGAACTGCTCCACCTCAACGATCTGCTCGCGCAGCCCGCACGCCTGCACGACTACGCGGGGCTGATGTTCATTGGCGGCTTCTCCTACGGCGACCACATGGGCTCCGGCCTTGCATTCGGCGCGCGCGTCCGCCACCACCTGCGCGACGACCTCGCCAAGTTCATCGGCGAGGGCAAGCTGATCCTCGGCGTCTGCAACGGCTTCCAGATCATGACCAAGCTCGGCCTGCTGCCGGGGCTCGATAACGACTACTTCACGCAGCAGGTCGCGCTGATGCACAACGACTGCGGCGCGTTCCAGAATTTCTGGGTGACGCTGCGCTTCGAGGACAAGTCGCCGTGCGTTTTCACGCGCGGCCTTGGCCTGATGCCGCTGCCAATCCGCCACGGCGAGGGCAAGGTCTTCACGCTCGACCGCGAGTTGCTCGCGCGCCTGGAGCAGCTTGGCTGCGCCGCGTGCCGTTACGCCGATCCCGCGACCGGCGCGGCCACCGACCAGTTCCCGCTCAACCCGAACGGCTCGCTCAACGCGATCGCCGGACTATGCGATCCCACCGGCCGCGTGTTCGGGCTGATGCCGCATCCCGAGGCCTATCTCTTCCCGGAAAATCATCCGCAGTGGGACTTGCAGAAACTGCGCGGCGAGCTGCCCGCGCAGGGCGCGGGCCTGAAAATTTTCCAGAACGCCGTCGCCTTCCTCAAATCCGCCTGACGTTTTCCAAGGATTGGACACGGAACCTGGCGTTTTTCCGGGCCTTGGAAAAAAACAACGGCCCGTTTCCAGGGTTTGGAAAACGGGCCGCCAGGCGCCGCGCGGGGTCAGACGTCGCAGAGCTTCACGGCCTGTTCGAGCGAGGTGACGGCGTCGCGCGTGGGCGTGTACTCATGCGAGACGTAGCCGGTGTAGCCGGTCTCGACGACGGCGCGCATGATCGCGGGATAAAAGAGCTCCTGCGTGCCATCAATCTCGTGGCGGCCGGGGACGCCGGCGGTGTGGATGTGGGCGATGTACTGGATGCTCTCCTTGATGGTGGCGATGACGTCGCCCTCCATGATCTGCATGTGGTAGATGTCGTAGAGCAGCTTGATGCGCTCGGAGCCGACGCGCTTGCACATCTCGACGCCCCACGCGGTGTGGTCGCACTGGTAATCCTTGTGGTTGCGCTTGCTGTTGAGCAGTTCCATGCAGACGTTGACCTTCTTGGTCTCGGCGAGCGCGGCAACCTGCTTGAGGCCCGCGACGCAGTTGACCAGACCCTCCTCATCGCTCAAGCCGGCGCGGTTGCCGGAGAAGCAGATGACGTTGGGAAAGCCGGCGGCCGCGGCGGCCTCGATGGCCTGCCGCAGGCTGGTAAGCGACTCGGCGTGATTCTCCTTGTGGTTGAAACCACGCGGCAGGGTGCCGCTGCGGGCCAGCGTGCAGATGAGGCCGTGCTTCTTCAGCGTCTCCCACTGTTTCGGGTCCACGAAGTCAATGCCCTTGAGGCCGAGCCGGACGCAGATTTTGCAAATCGCCTCGAAGTCCTTGAGACCCTTGAGCGCGCCCAGGCAGAGGCCCTGCTTGATGCGGCCCTTGAGCTGGAGCGGCGCGGCTTCGGCGGCGCGCAGGGTGACGGCGGGGGCGGTGGCGAGCGCGGCGGTGGTCGCGCCCATGAGCTTGAGGACGTGGCGGCGGCTGAGTGACGTCATGATGTCTTTCTCCGTGGCCGGCTGGTTCCTCCGGCCGCGCGGAAGCTAATCAAGCACGCGCGGGTTGTCAACCCGCCGGCCTTTTTTCCGCAAGAAAAAGGTTGCGTTGGGCGGCACTAAAAAAATACTGTCCGCGTTATCGTTTCAACGAAAGGGAACCAACATGGAATCGCAGAACGTTTCGCGGCGGAGTTTCATCAAGAGCGCGGCGGTGCTGGGCGTGGCCGCCCAGACCATCCCGCTCGTCAACGTACGGGCGCAAGGCGCGGGCCGTAAATTCAAGGTGGCGCTGGTCGGCTGCGGCGGACGCGGCAACGGCGCGATCGGCAACTTCCTCGAAGCCTGCAAGCTCGTCGGCGTCGAAGCGGAAGTCGTGGCCATGGCCGATGTGTTCAAGGACAAGGCGGTCGCCACGGGCAAGAAATATGGCCTGCCCGCCGACCGGTGCTTCGATGGTTTCGATGGGTACCGCAAGGCGCTCGCGCTGCCGCTGGACATCATCCTGCTGGCGACGGCGCCGGCGTTCCGGCCGGTGCATATGGAAGCCGCGATCGCGGCCGGCAAACACGTGTTCATGGAGAAGCCCGTCGCAGTGGATCCGCCGGGCGTGCGGCGCGTGCTGGCCGCGGGCGCGGTCGCGAAGCAGAAGGGCCTGACCGTGGTCGCCGGCACGCAGCGGCGGCACCAGGCGGGTTACCAGCAGATCGCCCGCGCGATCCAGGATGGCGTCATCGGCACGATCCTCGGCGGCCGCGTCTCGTGGTGCGGCAATGTCCCGTGGATCAAGCGGCGCGAGACCGGCGAGGATGATGCGCATTACCTCGCCCGCAACTGGCTCAACTTCACCAGCATGTCCGGTGATCACATCTGCGAGCAGCACGTCCACAACCTCGACGTGGCCAACTGGATGCTCGGCCGGCCCCCGAAGACCGCGGTCGGCTTCGGCGGCCGCGCGCGCCGCGAGACGGGCGACATGTTCGACTTCTTCAGCATTGATTTCGATTACGGCAACGACGTGCATATCCACAGCATGTGCCGCCAGATTCCCGGCTGCTATGACGGCGTCTGGGAAAACTTCGTCGGCACCAAGGGCACGACGATGGGCGGCAGCGCGATGAAGCTGTTCGATGGCAAGAAGGTGACGCTGCCGGAGATCAAGCTGGCCACCGACCACGGTCAGGTGCAGGAACACGTGGACCTGCTCAAGAGCATCCTGAAGAACGAGGCGCTTAACGAGGCGCAGAACGTCGCCTATGCCACGCTGACCGCGATCATGGGCCGCATCACCTCCTACACCGGCCAGCTTGTCCGCTGGACCGACCTGCTCGAGCAGAAGGACTCGCCGTTCTTCAACATGGCCTGCACGCCGGCCGCGGACGACTTCGAGAAGGGTCCCGTGGTCGCGCCGGAGGACGATGTCGTCACCGTGCCCGGCAGCGGCGAGGCCAAGAAGAAGGCTGGCAAGAAGGGCAAGAAGTAATGAGGAAACTGCTTCTGATCTGCGCGGCCGCCGCGTGCCTCGGCCTCACGGCCGGGGCGCGTGATGACGCCGCCGCCGAGCAGCTCGGCTGGAAACTCGGCGCGCAGGCCTACACCTTCCGCGCGCTCTCGTTCTTCGAGACGCTCGAGAAGTTGCAGACGCTCGGCATCAAGTATGTCGAGGCCTATCCCGGCCAGAAACTCAAACCCGGTTCCGAGAGCAAGGTCGGCACCGGCATGAGCGTGGCCGAGACCGTCGAGATGCAGGCCAAGCTGAAGGCGACCGGCGTCAAGCTCGTCGCCTTCGGCGTCGCCGGCATCCCCGGCAAGACCGAGGCCGAACTCCGCCAACACTTCGAGTGGGCCAAAAAGCTCGGGCTCGAAGTACTCGTCACCGAGACCGTGCCGACACCGGCGCTGGACAAGGTGAGCAAGGAGTTCGGCATCAAGGTTGCGCTGCACAACCATCCCAAGTCGTGGCCGGTCGAGCAGGTACTTGCCGCGACGAAGGACTTGAGCGCGAACATGGGCGCCTGCGCCGATACCGGCCACTGGAAGCGCGCCGGCCGCGTCCCGCTCGAGGAATTGAAGAAGCTCGAGGGGCGCGTGGTCGAGCTGCACTTCAAGGACGTCGTCCCGACCGCGAACAAGAACGGCTGGGAGGATGCGCCGTGGGGGGCTGGCGAGGGCGACGCCAAGGCGTTGCTCGTCGAGCTCAAGCGCCAGGGCTTCAAGGGCTACTTCCAGATTGAGTACGAGCGCGGCACGGTGGATGAACTCATGCAGAATCTGCCGAAGTGCGCCGCGTTCTTCGACAAGACCGCCGCCGAACTCGCGAAATAATTCCTGTAGCGGCGGCCACTGGCCGCCGACGGCGACCGCAGGTCGCCGCTACAGATGAACAGAGAAAGTGGTGGCTGCGCGTGCGGCCGGTTTTCCTGACAGGGAAGCCGGCCGCGCTGTTATGGCGGCGCGCTTTTCTCCATCGCCGGATTGTGCTAGCGTGGCCGCGGTTTTGGGAACAACCGGGAGCGGAGCATGAGCAAAGCAATCTATTGGCTGGGCGTGGATCTCGGCGGCACCAAGATGCTCGCCGCGCTGTTCACCGATAAATTCAAGCTCGTCGCCGAGCGCAAGGAAAAGACCGGCGGGCAGGACGGCGCCAAGGCCGTTGTCGGCCGCCTCAAGGAACTGATCGGCGACACGCTTGCCGACGCCGGCGTGCCCGTGAAAAAACTCGGCGGCCTCGGCCTCGGCGTCCCTGGCCCCGTCAACGTGCAGACGGGCACGGTTATCTCCGCGCCGAACCTGGGTTGGCGCCAGTTGCCGCTGCAAAAAATCCTCGAGCGCTTCTGCCATCGCCCGACGCGCGTCTTCAACGACGTGGACGCCGGCACCTACGGCGAGTACCGCTTCGGCGCGGGCGAGCAGGCACGCTGCGTCGTCGGCCTTTTTCCCGGCACCGGCATTGGCGGCGGCTGTGTCTATGAGGGGGAAATTTTCTCCGGCAGCGAGCATTCCTGTTTTGAGGTCGGCCACATGCAGGCCGTGCCGGAGGGCCGGCTCTGCGGCTGCGGCCGCCACGGCTGCCTCGAAGCCCACGCCAGCCGCCTTGCGATTTCCGCCGATGTTGCCGCCGCCGCCTACCGCGGCCAGGCCCCTGCGCTGCTCGAACTCGCCGGCACCGACCTGCGCGACGTCAAGAGCCGCACGCTCGCCAAGTCCATCGCCGCCGGCGATAGCGCCGTCGAGGATATCGTCCGCCGCGCCGCGCGGCAGCTCGGCGTCGCCGCCGCCGGCGTCGTCAACCTGATCGCGCCCGACATCATCATCCTCGGCGGCGGCTTGGTCGAGGCGCTGGAAAAACTGTACCTCGCCGAGGTCCGCGAGGCCGTCGCGAACCACGCCATGCCGTTGCTGGCCGACCGCGTCAAGGTGCGCGCCGCGCAGCTCGGCGACCGCGCCACGGTGCTCGGCGCCGCCGCGCTGGTCGCCGCCGAGCGCGGCAGGAAATAGCCGCGCCGGTTTCCAAGGCTTGGAAAAAGCGGACGACTTTTTTCCAAGCTTTGGGCAATTTTGCCACGCGACGTTCCACGCTTTGGAAAAGTGCGCGAAAAAACTGTCAATCGGGGGTGGTTCTTGCTACATGGATTTTCACGATGAAGCGACGCCGCGTTCAGACCACCCTCGCGCCGGAAACCGGGCTGCCCGTGGCCTATGGGCAAACGCGCCTGATACTGCTCGACGTGGATCCGTTTCACGTCCACGCGGCGTGGGAGCTTACGCCGCAGGACCGCGCCGCGGCCGAGCAGAAATATACCGACACACCGACGGCGTTCGTCTGGATCCTGCGGTTCCACGACGAGGGCGATGGCAGCAGCTTCGATATCCCGATTGATCCGGCCGCGCGCAGTTGGTACGTGGAGCTGTGGGCGGCCGACAAGACCTATCACGCCGAGCTGGGCCTGCGTCCGGCGCATGGCGCGTTCGTGCCGGTCTGCTGCTCGAACACGATCACCACGCCGCCCGCCGCGCCCGCGCCGGAGCAGGAGCCGCAGTGGCTCGCGGTCGCCGGCGCACTGGAACAGGCGCAGGTCGTCGGCGCGCCGGCGATGGAGGAAGAGGCCGGGGGGCAGCAGTCAGCAGTCAGCGGTCAGCGGTCAGCGGTTAGCGATCAGCAGTCAGAAACCGGCGAGCCGGCGGCGGGTGTGGAGCCAACGCCGGGGGATCAACCGCAAGTTTTCCCGCTGGCCGAGCCGCCGCACGCGGAGCTGGTCACACCGGTGGAGACCTTGGCGGACGTCGCGCCGCCGGCGGCGGTCGCCGCCGTGCTGGAGGAAAAAGCCGCCACGCCGGCCGCGGCGGGCTCCTCGGAAAACGTGAGCAGCTTCAGCCTGGGCGGCGGCGCCGGGCCGGCCGCGCTCGAACTGGAGTTGAACGCCGATGTGATTGTGTATGGCCGCGCGCCGCCGGGCCAGACCCTGCGCGTCAACAGCCGCGATGTGCCGGTCAATGCCGACGGCACCTTCCAGGTCCGCTGGACCCTGCCGGTCGCCAAACCGTGACGAGCCCAACCTCCAGCGCGCCCGCCGGTCATCTGTGCCTCGTCCTGCATGCGCACCTGCCGTTCGTCCGCCACCCGGAGCACGAGGAATTCCTGGAGGAGGACTGGCTCTTCGAGGCGATCACGGAAACCTATATCCCGCTGCTCCAGCTATTCGAGAGGCTGGACCGCGAAGGCGTGGACTTCCGACTGACGATGTCGCTGACGCCGTCGCTGATCGAGATGCTGGGCGACCCGCTGCTGCGCCGCCGCTACACGCGCCATCTCGGCAAGCTGTGCGAGCTGGCGGAGAAGGAGGTCGGGCGCACGCGCCACCTGCCGGAATTCAGCGACACTGCGCAGATGTACCTGGAGCGGTTCACCAAGGCGCGCTACGACTATAGCAAGCGCTGGCACGGTGATCTCGTCGGCGCGTTCGCGCGCCTGCAAAAAGCCGGGCGGCTGGAAATCATCACGTGCGCCGCGACGCACGGCTACCTGCCGCTGCTGCGCCTGAACCCGACGGCGGTGCGCGCCCAGCTCGCCGTCGCGGTGGAGCACTACGCGCAGACCTTCGGCCGCGCGCCGCGCGGTATCTGGCTGCCGGAGTGCGGCTTCTATCCCGGCCTCGACGAGGTGCTGAAGGACTTCGGCCTGCGCTTTTTCTTCCTCGACAGCCACGGCCTCGAGCGCGCCGCCAGCCGGCCGCAATTCGGCGTCCACGCGCCGGTGTTTTGTCCGGGCGGCGTCGCCGCCTTTGGGCGCGACCCGGCTTCGTCGCAGCAGGTGTGGAGCGCCGAGCAGGGCTATCCCGGCGACGCCGACTACCGCGAGTTCTACCGCGACATCGGCTTCGACCTCGAACTGGATTATCTGCGGCCCTACATCCACCGCGACGGCCTGCGCATCAACACCGGCATCAAGTATCACCGCATCACCGGCCGTACCGAGGCGAAGGCGCCCTATGTGCGCGCGGCGGCGCTGGCGAAGGCGGCGGAGCACGCGGCGCACTTCGTCGCCTCGCGGCAGCGGCAGGCGGCGGAGCTGCGGCAGCGGCTTGGCCGCGCGCCGGTGATCGTCGCGCCCTACGATGCCGAGCTGTTCGGGCACTGGTGGTTCGAGGGGCCGGAGTGGCTCGAGGCCGTGCTGCGCGCGCTCGCGGCGCAGCCGCAGGTGTGGCTCGCGACGCCGGCGGATTATCTCGCCGCGCAGCCGGTGCACCAGCTCGCGATGCCCGCCGCGTCGAGCTGGGGCTGGAAGGGCCACAGCGAAATCTGGCTGAACCGGCAGACCGACTGGATTTATCCGCACCTGCACCACAACGCCGGGCGGATGTGCGCGCTGGCACGGCAGTTCCCGGCGGCGCGCGGCCTCAAGCGCCGCGCGCTCAACCAGGCCGCGCGCGAGCTGCTGCTCGCGCAGGCGAGCGACTGGGCGTTCATCATCAGCCGCGGCACCTTCACCCACTACGCGGCGCAACGCACGCGCGGCCACCTGCTCGCCTTCAACGAGCTGCACGACGCGCTGCTGCTCGGCCGGCTCGATGCCGCGCGCCTCGCCGCGCTGGAGCAGCAGGACAACATCTTCCCGCAACTCGACTATCGCGTCTATGCGCCGCACAAAAAGAGGAAACACCATGAGCGCCAACCTTCCTGAAGTGCTCGAGGGCCTGCCGAATATCAGCGGCTGGGAGGACGAGGTCCAGCGCGTCACCCGCCAACAGCAACCCATCTATCCCGGCCGCACGCCGCTGCGGCTGGAGCAGATGCAGTCGGGCTTCGCGCTCGCGCTGCACATGCACCAGCCGCTGATGATCCAGGATGGCGACCTCGGCGCCGCGCCGGTCATCGGCAACCTGCAATACATGATGGAGCGCCAGCACGTCCACGATATGCACGACGCGCCGGTCTTTGCGCAGTGTTATAGCCGCATCGCCGACTTCATCCGCGAGCACGCGGACGCCGGCCGCCACCCGCGCATCATGCTCGACTATTCCGGCGAGCTGCTCTTCGGCCTGCGGCAGATGGGCCGCGGCGACATCCTGGAAAATCTGCGCACGCTCGTCACCGGCGACCGTTACTGGCCGTGCGCCGAGTGGCTCGGCACAATGTGGGCGCACGCGGTCGTGCCCTCGACTCCGGTGCCGGACCTCAAGCTGCACATCCTCGCGTGGCAGCACCACTTCGCGGCGCTCTTCGGCTGGGAGGCGCTCGCGCGCGTCCGCGGCTTCTCGCCGCCGGAGATGCACCTGCCCAATCATCCCGACGTCGCGTTCGAGTACGTCAAGGCGCTCAAGGACTGCGGTTACCAGTGGCTGCTCGTGCAGGAGCACACCGTTTCCGAGGTGGATGGCGGCGGCCTGCGCGAGCGCTATCTCCCGCGCCGGCTCCTCGCGCGCAACTCGCGCGGCGAGGAACTTTCCATCATCGCGCTTATCAAGACGCAGGGGTCGGACACCAAGCTCGTCGCGCAGATGCAACCGCTCGCCGAGGCACGCGGCCTGCACCCGCGCGAGCTGAAGGGCCAAACCGTGCCGCCGGTCGTCGCGCAGATCGCCGACGGCGAGAACGGTGGCGTGATGATGAACGAGTTCCCGCAGAACTATAACCAGGCGTGGCCCGGCCTCGGCACGGCGGGCGTCGTCGGCATCGGCGGCACGGAATGGCTCGAGCTGCTCGCGCAGCGCGGGCTGACCGAAAAAGATTTCGAGCCGATTGTCCCACTGCACCAGGCCGCGCTCTGGCAGCGCGTCGAGGGCGCGCCCACGCCGGAGAAAATCGCCAAGGCGATCGAGGAAGCGAAGAAGGCCGACCACCGCTTCAACATGGAGGGCGGCTCGTGGACCAACAACTTGAGCTGGGTGCGCGGCTACGACAACGTCCTCGACCCGATGAACAAGCTCTCCGCGCTCTTCCACGAGAAACTCGACGGCCGGAAAATTGACAGGCGCAGCCACGCCTACCGCAACGCGCTCTTCTATAACCTCACGGCGCAGACCAGTTGCTACCGCTACTGGGGCCAGGGCCGCTGGACCGACTACGCGCGCGAAATCTGCCGCCGTGGCGCCGCGATCCTCCAACACGATTTTTAAAGCGCCGCGGCCGATGGCGCCTGTCCACACCTTGGAAATGGGCTGGCGGTTTTTTCCAAGGTTTGGAAAACTCCGGCCCGAACTTTTCCAAGGCTTGGAAAAAGTGACGGAAAATTTTCCAAGCCTTGGAAAGCGGGCGGAGACAAGCCATGCCAAAACGACAACAAGAACAGCGACTCTGCCAGCCGCCAGCCACCATTCACCATTGCCCCATCCCGCATCGCATCTCTTTTTGCCGCCCCTCCTCCCTCGACACCCGTCCCTCGCCACTCGTCCCCCGCCCCTTGTCCCTTCTCCTCGCCGCGCTGCTGCCGCTGTGCGTTCTCGCGGAGCAGGCGCCGGTGAATCTCGCGCTGCGGCGGCCGGCGACGACGGACTCGGCCAAGGGCAAGGGCCATTACTACAGCCCGGCGCTGGCGGTAGATGGCCTCGTCTCCGACAAGTCGCGCTGCATGAGCGCAACCCGGACGGACCCGCACTGGCTGGCGGTCGAACTGGCGGCGGAGACGTGGCTCGGCAGCGCGCACCTCTATTCCGGTTACGGCGGCGAGCCGACGCTGTTCGACTTCGAGCTGCAGTCGTGGGATGGCGCCGCGTGGCAGACGATCCCCGGTACGCGGACGAAGGGCAACACGAAGACCGCGCAGGCGGTCATCTTCGAAAAGCCGGTGAAGACCGCGAAGCTCCGGCTGCTGGCGACGCAGTGCCACCAGCACATCCTGCGGATCAAGGAGTTCACGCTCTGGGCGCCGCAGATGGATGGCGGCACGCCACCGCTCGGCGCCGGCGTGCAAATCCTCGACGAGGCCGCGCCGGAAGCCGGGCTGAACATCAAGACGGAGTTCGAGGAGCACCCCGTGATGGTCAACCAGAGCGGCTACAACCTCGACTGGCCGAAGCGCTTCACCGCGCCGCTCGCGAAGGGCGAGGCGGAGTTCACCATCACGCCCGCCGATGGCAGCAACGTGCTCTACAGCGGCAAGGTGCTCGGCGGCGTCGGCGACTTCACGGATTTCCGGCCGGCGGCGACGGGGCAGGAATATGTGATCACCGTGACCGGCGGCGAGCTGAAGCCCGGCCGGTCCGATCCGTTCGCCATCGCACCGCTGTGGCTGGAGCGCGTCTGCCTCGACCCGACGCTGCGTTTCATGAGCGACTGCCGCAGCGTGGTCGGCACGCATCCCTCGGCTTACGGCGCATGTCCGTGGCGCGATGGCACCGACTACGACTTCGCGATCCCCTCGCTCGTGCTGCTCTACCTCGCCAACCCCGCCTACTACGAGCAGGCGCCGGTCGAGATCAACTGGCAGCAGGACCGGGCGAAGTTGCTTGCGCCGGGCTTCAAGTTCTTCGGCGATGGCGGCGGCCAGCCGGCATTCGCGGCGGCGAGAATCTATTACACGAAACTCGAGGCGCCCGTGGGCGCGCACGTGCCGGACCTCGTGCAACTGCTGCACTGGGGTGTGGGTTTCTATCTGGCGAAGGCGGGTGCAGCAGAGGGCGAGCCCACCACCGCGAAGCTGCCGCCGCCGCAGACGCTCGAGCAGCTCGCGTTCTTCCTCTACGTCTATCCGCACATCAAGCCGTACATCAGCGACAGGTTCTACGCGACGGCGCGCGATTACGTCTTCGCGCACTGGGACAAGGCCGGGCTGTTCGGCGTGCAGACGAAGGTCGGCTCGTTCAAGGGCTACGACTGCCCCGGCCACTCGATCATGCCGAACCTGCTGCTCTACGAGGTGGCGCGCCGCGAGGGCCGCGCCGAGGCCGAGCGTTACTTCAACGCCGCCTATGACCAGACGCAGTGGATCATCGAGAAGCTCGACCTGCACGATCCGCACACGACCAAGGGGCAGCGCATGGCCGAGATCAAGCTGCCGACCGGGCTCGTGCTGATGCAGCGCGACTACGGCGACCGCGCGCCCGCCGGGCTCGCTGCGAAGCTGGAGCAGTGGGCGCAGAGCGCCAGCGCGCGCTCCGCGAACCTGTGGGACTTCCGCAAATATGACGACGCCAACTGGACGCTGCCGCGCTTCGAGGGCTCCAAGGAACACGGCGGCGCGGGCTGGAACGAGCCGGGCAACATTGCCGGCTTCCCGGGCCTCTGCTTCGCGGTGGCCTCGGTGCTGCCGGAGGCCGCGCAGCACGCGCGGCTGGAGCAGCTCGCGGCGGCGCACTTCGACGACCTCTTCGGGCGCAACCCGCTCGCGGCGCACTCCTCGGAGCGCGGGCCGCAGGACTACCGCGGCGTCGAGCGCGGCTGGCCGAAGAAGTTCAGCCGCAACACCTGCGCCCGGATCGAGCTGTGCCGCGGCGGCCTCAACTCCTCCTGCGCCTCGGAGCATTATCCCTTCAACCCCGGCGGCGCGTTCCGCCACTGCGAGGGCTGGGTCAACTTCAACACCGCCTTCAACGTCGGCCTCGCCTACGCGATGTGGCACGACACGCGCCTCGCATTGCGCGATGACGCCGGCCAGCCGGTGACGCAGCTCAAAACCGGCCAGGCGGTTCAGGTTCACCTGCGCGCGCCGACCGACCACGCGACGCAGTTCAGCGTCACCATCACCAACGGAAAAACGGAGCAGAAGCTCCCGCTCCAGGCCGCTGCCGCCGCGCCGTGGGAACATGCCGCGACCGTGAAGTTGAGCGAACAGCCCGACGGCCAGCCCGGCACGCTCGTGGTGAAAAAAGGCGATGCGCTGAAGTTCTCCTATGGCCACGGCTTCCTGCGGCGCGAACTGGCGCTGGCCTACGATACCGCCGCCGACGCCTGGCGGATGAAGCCCTGAACGCGTCCAAGGCTTGGAAAAATCAAGGCCCACGTTCAGGGCCAGCCGCGGGCTCTGTTTTTCCTTCCCTTTGGCACAGGTTCCGTGTCTTATCCGGCCGCCATGCTAGGGTTGCTCGCCAAAATAGTGTCCCGCCATCTCGCGCGGCTCCCCCGCCCGACCCTGCTCAAGCGCGGGGCGCGGCTGGGCTGGGTGTTGGCGCATGTGGTCCGCCACCGGCGGGCCGAGGCGCGCGCCGCGCTCAAACGCAGTCTGCCGGAACTCTCCCCGACCGCCACCACCGCCGCGCTGGATGGCATGTACCGCAACCTCTCGCTCAACCTGGTCGAGATCCTGCGGATGTATGGCGGGGCCACCGACGAACTGGCCGCGCTCATGACCATCGAGGGCGAGGAACATGTGCAGGCGGCGCTCGCGCGCGGGCGCGGCGCGCTGATCCTCACGGCGCACCTGGGCAACTTCGACATGCTCGGCATGTTTGCCGCCTACCGCCATTACCCGCTGACCATCATCTCCAAGCGGATCAAGAACGCGGCCATCAACCAGATCTGGAGCGCGCTGCGCGAGCGCTTCGGCATCCACATCCTCTTTGCGCCCAATACCGCGCGCGGCTGCCTGAAGGCGCTACGCGCGAACGGGCTCGTCGGCTTCATGATTGATCAGAACCGGCCGCGCGAGCAGGGGGTGTTCGTCCAGTTCTTCGGCCGGCCCGCCTGCACGACGCCGGGGCTGGCGATCCTGTCCTCGCAGGCGCAGGCGCCGGTGATCCCGATTTTCATTTCGCGGTGCGCTGACGGCACCCACCTCCTGCAAGTCCAGCCGCTGCTCGAACCGCCGCCCGACCGCGAGGCCGCGACCATCCTGCGCTACACACAGCTCTACACCACGATCACCGAGCAGGCGATCCGCCGCCACCCCGAACAGTGGACGTGGATCCACCGCCGCTGGAAAACCCAGCCCGCACCCGGCGACGCCGTTGCCGTGACGGCATAAATATTTTCTTCCGTTCGCGGCGGTTTCCATGCTTATTTTTCCGCGATGCTTGATGTGTTCACCACGGCGGTTTCCCGCGGACTGGCGCGGCTTTCGCGCCCGGCGTTGCTGCGCTGGGGCGCGCGGGTCGGCTGGTTCTACGGCCATATCGTCCGCCACCGCCGCACCGGGGCGCTGGCCGCGCTGCGCAGCAGCCTGCCGGAGCTGTCCGGGGCCGAGGCTGTCGCCGCGCTCGACGGCATGTATCGCAACCTCGCCACCAACATCCTTGAAGTGCTGCGCGCCGATGGCGGCGCGGCGGAGCACGAGGAGTCTCTGTTCAGTGTCGAGGGCGAGGAGCACGTGCGGGCCGCGCTCGCGCGGGGACGCGGCGCGCTGATCCTGATGGCGCATTTTGGCAGTTGGGAACTGCTCGCCGCCCACGCCGCCCACCGCGGCTACCACCTCCACATCGTCGCCAAGCAATTCAAGAACCGCGCCGTGGACAGCCTCTGGAACCGGCTGCGCCAACGCTATGGCGTCAGCGTCATTCAGGCGCACGAGGCCGCGCGACCGGTGCTGCGGGCGCTGCGCGCCAACGCGCTCGTCGGCTTCATGCTCGACCAGCAGAGGCCCTACGGGCAGGGCGTTTTCGTGCAGTTCTTCGGCCGGCCGGCGTGCACCTCGCCGGGGCTGGCGATCCTGTCCTCGCAGGCGCAGGCGCCGGTGATTCCGGTTTTCATGCACCGCCGCGCCGATGGTGGCCACCACATTCGCGTCCTGCCGCTGCTCGCGCCGCCGCCCGACCGTACCCCGGCCACGGTGCTGCGCTGCACGCAGCGCTACACGACCATCCTCGAGCGGGAAATCCGCGCGCATCCTTCGCAATGGATCTGGCTGCACCGCCGCTGGAAGACCCAGCCGCAGCCGGGCGATCCTGTCGCCCTGCCGGAATAATTTCCCGGGAATTGGCGGCCGGCGGAAAACCACAGGGCGCAGAGGGTCTCGTTTTGAGCGCGCCCGGAGGTCACACTCCACCCGGCAAAAACCAAGCCGTGTGTTTTCCAAGTCCCCTGAAACAGGAGCCCTGGGAACGACGCGGCTGGGGCCGCATCCGCCAAATACTTAGCGGGGATGAAGAGTGGCGCGTTGCGCCGCCGCGAGCTTCCCACGGCCCACTTTGCCGCGGGGGAAACCGGCCGGGCTAGAGCCACTTGAAGAACTGCACGAACATCTTGTGGCGGCGCTGGCCCGCGGGATGGGTGGTGTCGGCCGGATCCTCGTAGGGATCGCGCCAGATGAAGGCCATCGCCTGTGTTTCGGCGGTCACAAAATCCGTACCCGGTTCATAGGTGCCGTTGTTGTTGACGTCCTTGGTCGCCTGCGCGCAGACCAGCACGAGCCAGTAGTTCTGCCGTGGATACAGCAGGCCGAGGCTGTTGCGCA
>CAISWQ010000026.1 GCA_903889245.1 uncultured Lentisphaerota bacterium
CTCCGGCCGATGGCGCGGCTGCTCCAGCCCAGCAGGTGCAGGCGGGCGATTTCCTGGCGTTCTTTTTCTGTCAACTGCGTGTACTCTCGCTTCATGGACGGGTCTCCTTGCGGGGGTTGTTAGGTCCAACAACCGTTAGGTGTACCCGTCCGCTTTCGGTGGTGCACTTATTATGTGCATGCGGGACCTTGGAAAAACCAGCCCCACGGCGTTCCAAGCCTTGGAAACTTTCCGCGGCTTTCCGCTTGCGCGCGGCAGCGGCGCGTGGTGAACTCGCCGCCGCGTTTCGGGAGCAGCCTGATGAAACTACCTCTGTTGCTGGTGTGCGCCGCGGCGCTGGCCGCGCGCGCGGAGATGGTCGAGGCGTGGATGAACAACCGGAAGCCCGCGCCACAGCCGACGCGAACGCTGGCCGCGCTCTCCGGTTTCCAGCCGCCCGCCGCCGCGCCGCAACTCGATCCCTTCGGCGGCTGGGTCGGCGGCCCCAAGGGTTCCGCCGGCACCGGCTTCTTCCGCGCGGAAAAAATTTCTGACCGCTGGTGGCTGGTGACGCCGGCGGGCCACGCGTTCCTCCACGTCGGCGTGGCCTCGGTCGCGCCCGATAGCGGGCCGACGTTCAAGGCGGCGTTCGAGAAACTCTTTCGCGACCGCGCCGACTGGGCGCGGCAGACCGCGGCGTTGCTGCACACCAACGGTTTCAACGGCACCGGCAACTGGTCGGCCGATACCACGTTCGCGGAAGCACCGCAGCGCGTGGTCTATACGCGCGGCCTGAACTTCATGTCGTCGTTCGCGAAGAAACTCGGCCTCACGCACGTCGTACCCGGCCACACCGGCTATCAGGACGAGCTGATTCCGGTCTTTCATCCCGACTTCCCGAACTTCTGCGCGGAGTTCGCCAAACAGCTCGCGACGACCCGCGACGATCCGTGGCTGCTCGGTATTTATTCCGACAACGAGCTCCAACTGCCCTCGCAGTCGCTCGACCGCTGGCTCAAGCGGCCGGGCGATGATCCCGGCCGCCAGGCGGCCGAGGCGTGGCTCGCCGCCCGGCGCGGCGACGCGAAAAAAATCAGCGACACCACGCGCGAGGAGTGGACCGCGCACGTGATGGACCGCTATTACACTCTCGTCGGTGGCGCCATTCGCAAGGTGGACCCGCAGCACCTCTATCTCGGCTCGCGCCTGCACGGGCGCGATGGGAAGAACGCGGCGCTCTGGAAGGTCGCGGGCCGGCATCTGCCGGTGATTGCGATGAACGTCTATGGCAACTGGACGCCGACCGAGGCCGTGCGCCAGTGGGAGCAGTGGTCGGGCCGGCCGATGCTGGCGACCGAGTGGTACGCGAAAGGCCACGACGTGGGCCTGGCCAGCAAAACCGGCGCCGGTTGGAATGTGAAAACGCAGCGCGACCGTGGCCTGTTCTACCAGCACTTCACGCTCGCGCTGCTCGAAGCACGCGGCTGTGTTGGCTGGCACTGGTTCAAGTATGCCGATAACGACCCCGCCAACACGAAGGCCGACCCCAGCAACCTCGATTCCAACAAAGGTATCATCAACTGCCGGTACGAGCCCTACGCCGAACTCCTTGGCGCCATGCGGCAGTTGAATGCGCAGGTTTATCCTCTGACCACACATTTCGATAAGCGGTGACCAAAGGAGCCACATGAAAACAAAAGCCGTCCTGTCGTGCTGTGTACTTGTTCTGGCCGGCACAGGGTTGCCGGGTTGTACCAGTGTGCGCCAAGCCCTGCCCGCATCCGCCAGCACCGCTTTGTCGGGCGAGGCCGCGCCGGCCGAGGGTTCCACGGTGCGCTCCGACCGGATGTTGATCTGGCGGGCATGGCTGTCGCTCGAAGTCTGGAACGTCAGTAACGCGGTAGCCCAGGCGACCGCCCTCGCCCAGCAACAGGGCGGCTTTGTGGAACAGAAATCCGGCGATGAGGAGGCGGCGGCCAGCGTGCGCCTGCGCGTGCCGGCCGCTAAGCTCAAGGCGGCGGTCGGCGCGCTGGAGGCCCTCGGCACCGTGACGCACCGCAACCTCTCCTCGGAGGACGTGACCGAGCAGTACGTGGATGTCGAGGCGCGGCTGAAGAACAAGCTCGCGCTGCGCGACCGGCTCAAGCAACTGCTCGACAAGGCGACCGGCGTCAAGGACGTGCTCGCCATCGAGACCGAACTCAACCGCGTGCAGTCTGATATGGATGCGATGACCGCGCGCCTGAAGGTGCTCAAGGGACAGGCGGACCTGGCAACGCTCGAGGTCAGCCTGACGCGCAAACCCGTGCTGGGTCCGCTCGGCTATGTCTGCCGGGGCCTGTGGTGGTGCGTGGAAAAACTTTTTGTGATCCGCGACTGAACTTGCGCTTGCAATCGCGCGGCGGATGCGGCACAAAACCGCGCGGCGTTTGCGCCGATATTTTGAAAGGAAGTACGCAATTATGGCTACCGGAACAGTCAAGTGGTTCAACGAGAAAAAGGGTTACGGCTTCATCATCCCCGACGGCATGGAATTGGACGTCTTCGTCCACTACAGCGTCATCCAGACCGAAGGCTTCAAGACCCTCGCCGAGGGCGAGAAGGTCCAGTTTGAAATGACGCAGGATGTCAAGGGCGCGCGCGCGACGGTCGTGCAGCGCCTGGGCGGCGGCACGCCGGCCTGAAGCGCGCACCGCGCGCGCTCGCGGCTGGTGGAGGAGCCGGAGAAAACCACGTGCAGGCTCGCAACATCGCCTTGCTCGGCTTCATGGGCACGGGCAAGAGTACCGTCGCCGCCCTGTTGGCGCGGCGGCTCGGGCGGCGCATCGTCGAGATGGATGCGGTCATCGAGCAACGCGCCGGCAAGCCGATTGCCGCCATTTTCGCCGAGGACGGCGAGCCCCATTTCCGCCACTTGGAGCGCGCGCTGATCCAGGAACTCGCCGCGCAACGCGGCCTGATCATCTCCTGTGGCGGCGGCATCGTGCTCAACCCCGACAATGTCCGCGATCTGGAGGCGGGCGGGCTCGTGGTCTGCCTGACCGCCTCGCCGCAGGTCGTACTCCAGCGCGTCGCCGCCGCAACCCACCGCCCGCTACTCGAAGGTGGTGACAAGGCCAGAAAGATCCTCGCTTTGCTCGCCAGCCGGCGCGCGCTCTATGACGCCGTGCCACATCGTATAGACACCTCCGCGCGCACGCCGGAAGAGATCGCCGATCTGATCCTCGCGCTCTTCAGCCAGCCCGCGGCACAGCATAATTAGTCCACCAGCACCGGGCGATCTGCGGAAAGAGCAACAGGGACAACGGGCGCACGTGCAGCCGGAGGAGTTTTTCAGGCCGGTTTCGTCCACCGGCAGCCCCAGGAATTGCGCCGGGCGCAACCCGGCGCGCGAAGGCTGGTGGAGCGAGCGGGGTTCGAACCCGCGACCCCCACGTTGCGAACGTGGTGCTCTCCCAACTGAGCTACCGCCCCATAAAAGCGGGCGAGCTTTTAGCATCCGCCCCCCGGCTTTGCAACAGGTTTTTCCCCAAAAAACGCTTGGCAGCGCGGCGGCGCTCGTGTATAGCCGTCCGCCGCTTTTGCAGGACAACCGAAGGGAAGTGCGAAATGTATTCAGCGTCGGATTTGCGAAAAGGTTTGAAGATCGAGATGGATGGCGTGCCGTTCGACATCGTCGAGTATGAGTTCTACCGCCCCGGCAAGGGCCAGGCGATGTACAAGTGCCGCATCCGCAACCTCCTCAACGGCAACGTCACCGACAAGACGTTCCGCGAGGTGGACGCCATTGACCAGCCCGACCTCGAAGAGCGCGAGATGCAGTACTCCTATAACGATGGCGAGCACTACGTCTTCCTCGAAAACCGCACCTACGAGCAGATCACGTTGAGCCCGGACGTGCTCGGCAACGCGAAGTATTTCCTCCGCGAGGACATGACCGTCAAGGTCCTGTTCCACAACGGCCGCGCGATCGTCGTCAACCTGCCCGCCTACATCGAGAAGGAAGTCGTCGAGACCGAGCCCGGCGTGCGCGGGGACACCGCGACCAACGTCACCAAGCCCGCGAAGATTGACACCGGCTTCGAGATCAAGGTGCCGCTGTTCATCAACCAGGGCGACTGGGTCCGCATTGACACCCGCACCGGCGAGTACGCCGAGCGCGTGGCGAAGAAGTAAGCCGACGCCGGAGGGCTGACACCTGAATTCCGCGGTTCAGCAATCCGGTACCGCGCTAACGCCGTTTCTGCCCGTCCTTGAACTGCGCAGCCGCGTGCTGCAAGCCATCCGCCGCTGGTTCACCGAGCACGACTTCATGGAGATTGAGACGCCGGTGCGCCTCGCCGCGCCTGCGCTTGAGCTGCACATCAACGCCGAGCCCGCGGGCGACCAATTTCTGCGCACCTCGCCCGAGCTACACATGAAGCGGCTGATGGCCGCCGGCGCGAAAAAAATCTTCCAGATGGGCCCCTGTTTTCGTCGCGGCGAACGCGGCTCACGCCACAACCCCGAATACACGATGCTCGAATGGTATCGCGCTGACGCCGGCTATGCCGAAATCCTGCTCGACACCAAATCGCTCCTGCTCGCCGTCGCGCGCGACGTGAAGGGCACGACCGATCTCGAATATCAGGGCCGCCCGCTCGCCCTCGCGCCGTTTTGGGAACGGCTGACCATCGCCGAGGCCTTCCTCCGCTGGGCCGGCTGGGATCCGGTGAAAAATTTTGACGCCGACCGCTTCGACCTCGACCTCGTCGAGAAAGTCGAGCCGCGCCTGCCACGCGAGACGCCCGTCATTCTCACCGACTATCCCGCCGCCGCCGCCGCGCTCTCGCGCCGCAAGCCCGGCAACCCCGCGGTCGCCGAGCGCTGGGAGCTTTATCTGGGCGGCATGGAAATTGCCAACGCCTATAGTGAGCTGACCGACCCGGTGGAACAGCGCGCGCGGTTCGAGGAATGCGCCGCGGCGCGCGCGAAGGCTGGGCGACAGGTTTATCCGCTCGACGAAAATTTTCTCGCCGAACTGGGGCAGATGCCGCCGACCGGTGGTATCGCGCTCGGCGTGGACCGGCTCGTGATGATCCTCGCCGACCTTGCCACGCTGGACGAGGTTCTGCCGTTCCGCCTGTGAGCTTTTCCAGGGCCTGGAAAAAAGCCGGATATTCCCCCCAAGGTTTGGAAGGGCCTGGGTACCGAGCTTTCCATCCTGGAAAAATCGGGAAAGGTTTCGTTTGCGCCCGGGCCTGAATTTCGGTAGCGTTCCCCCGGGTTTGGTGTGTTGAGAGTGGGGAAAGGGGGCGGTGGCGCGTTTGTGTCAGACGAACAGGCGTGCTTTTAACAAGTCAAGCGGGACTCCGGACGGGTTTATCCAAACCCTTGGGAGCTGGCAAGTGAGTATTGGATCATGAAAAAAGGGATGTGGATGGCAGCGGTGGCCCTGGCTCTGTTGGCGGCCGGATGGGCCGTGGGCCGATTCGTCCGTGACACCGCTGCCGTGGTGCCACTGGCCCAATCCGTACAGATGCAGAAGAGGGCCGACCCAGGGCCCTGGGGCCGCATTGTTTATGATTATTCCATGATCGAGATGGCACCCGCCCTCTGGAAACATGTGCAGACAGCGCCGGTGGCCACAGAATGGAAAATACATGTTGCCAATCCTGAATCCATCCGGCAGCAATTGCTCGCCAGCGGCTTCAGTATGGAACAGACGCAAACCTTGATGGCCACCCTCACCCCTATCGCCGGCGGCTATGCGTTGCATCCTTCCGATGATTTAATCCTGGCACTGGCACCCCAGGTGCGGCGGGAATGGTACGCCTTGCTGGCGGTCGAGACGGACAATCCCGACTACGACTATCCAATCCGGTTCAGGCAGCGCAGCCCGGTTGGTTGGTTGGAGGATTCGGACGTGGAAGCCTCTGCCCTGGCCTTGGCCCGGCGTTTGATCTACACGTCCGGCGACCTGCAGTTGCTGGCGGATATGAATGTCCTGCACCGTAACATCCCCAACCCCGACACCCTGCGGCGGCTGGCGTGTGTGCTCTCGCGGGAAACCACCGTGCTGGCCTATTTGCTGGTGGGGCCGCAGGACAACCTTGACCAACTCGCCGAGTACTGGGGTTATCCTGACCGGCAGGACGCGGTCCGCACACTCCTGCGCGCCACGCAACGCAGCGGTTTTGACCGGCCGATCCCTTTGTCCATGTTGCTGCCGCGCTTCGCCCGCGATCACATCCATCGCTACTGGCGGGCGGGCGATCCCGCCTGGCCGCATTGCCATTATACCTCTTTGAATTTCTACGCCGACCAGCCCGACGAGGGCTGCACCAACGATACCTATGCCGCCCAAATCGTCTTGCGTGATTATGTCACGGTGACCACGCAGCCGCGGCTGGGCGACCTGGTTCTCTTCCAGCGCGGCCCCAACGAGGCCATCCATTCCTGCAACTATATTGCCGATGGCATTGTCTTTACCAAGAATGGTGGTTCCCTGGGCCATCCTTGGATGTTCGCGCGGCTGGAGGATGTGATGGAGTTCTATAGCTATCCCTCGCCGGTCAAGATTTCCTTCATGCGGCGGCGCGATCTGGCCGTCAAGTGACCTGTGTGACCGCCGTCCGTTGACGACCTGCAACACCGACACAAAAGCATGAGCGCCGCCCCCATGGAAAAGCGTGCCGCCCGGTTGTGGTTCACGCGCAGGGACTGACCAAGACGCCGATGAGGAAATACGGGGCATATATTTTAGGCGCACTACTCGTGGTGCTGGCAGGGTGGCACTTGGGCCGATCCATGCGGGACCCGCAAGACGTGATCCCTCTGGCGGACCTGCTACGACAGCAACAAGCCTGCAGGCCGGGACCATGGGGCCGCATCGTCTACGATTATTCCATGATCGAGATGGCGCCTGCGTTGTGGAAACAGGCGGAGGTCAAGCCCCCAGCCACAGCTTGGAAATTGCAGGTTTCCGGTGCGGAAGCAGTACGCCAGCAATTGTTGGCGGCTGATTTCACAACCGAACAGACTCAAGAGTTGCTGGCGACGCTGACCCCAATGGCCGGGGGTTATGTTTTACATCCCACCGATGAATTCATTCTGGCCATGGAGCCGGAGGTCCGTCGCAACTGGTACGCCCTCCTGGCGGGTGAACCGGGCAATCCCGATTACAGCCAGCCACCCCGTTTCCGGCAGCGGACTGATCTGACGTGGCTGCACCATGCGGAGGTTAATCCCAAGGCCTTGGCCATGGTCAAACGCCTAAGTTTCAGGGCAGGCAACCTGGATATCATGGCGGATATGCCCCTCCTGCAGCGCAACATCACCCAGCCGGAAACCCTGCGGCGGCTGACCTGTGTCTTGTCGCGCGAAACCACGGTACTCGCCTACCTGCTGGTGGGACCGCAGGACAATCTGGAGCAGCTTGCGAACTACTGGGGTTATCCCGACCGGCAGGACGCGGTGCGGACTTTGTTGCGCACCACGCTGCGAAGCGGCTTCGATCGTCCCGTGCCCATCTCCATGCTGCTACCGCGGTTTGCGCGCGACCGGGTGCACCGTTATTGGCACGCCGGGGATCCGCCCTGGCCGGACTGTAATTACACCGCGTTGAATTTTTTCAACACTGTGCCTGATGGCCGTTACACCGAGCCCGTCGCCATCACCGAAGCCTTCAACCGGGATTATGTCCCGGTGACCACCGCGCCCCAACTGGGCGATATCGTCCTCGTCCGGCGCGGTGCCGATGTATCCATCCACATGTGTAATTATATTGCTGATGATATCGTCTTCACCAAGAACGGGGGCGCGCTCGGCCGGCCCTGGATGTTCGCCCGCCTCGCCGATGTCATCGAGCATTACAGCTATCCGGCCCCGGTCCAGCTTCTCTTCGCGCGCCGGCGCGATCTGGCGCGGCCCTAACCCGCCGCCCTTCCCAACCTTGGAAAAAACACCCGGTTCTTTTCCAGGCTTTGGAAAACCGGCGCGGTGGAGTAAGGTTCCGCCGCGTGAAACTCCTCCGTCCCATTCTGCTGGGCCTGCTCGCCGGCGGCGCGCTGCTCGCCGGGCTGTGGCTGGGACGGATGCCGGCCGCGTTGCAACGCGGCACGCCCGCGCCGCGGCTGGAGAAGCGCGTCGTCACCCGCACCTTCCATCCGGCCGCCCGCCCACCACCCGCAGTCGCCGCCGCCGCGCTCCAGGCCGGGGAACCGCCGGCCGCGTCCGGCATGAGCGCGGAAGAACGGCAACTGCTCAAGCTCCAGCGCAAGCTCGATAAGCCCGGCGCGAAGCCGAACGAGGCGCTGCTGAAATTCGGCTCGGCCGAGGCGCTACGCGCGTTTCTCGCCCGCGCCGAGAAGGCCGGCCTCAAGGTGCTCGGCCAGCTCGGCGGACTGAATGCCGCGCGCGTCGGCTACGAACAGCTCGGCCAGTTGCGCGATGCGCTCGGCGCCGAGGGCGAGGCCGAGATCACCATCGAGCCCAACTACTTCGCGCACGTCCCCGACATCCTGCAAAAGGAGGACCGGCCGTCGGGCGGCGGCACGGTCGAGTTCAACGGCGCGAGTTTTTTCCAGGCGCTGGGCGCGACGGGCGACCGTTCCGGCTGGGGCGTGGGCGTGATGGTCGCCGTGGTGGATAGCGGCGTGGAAAACCACCCGACCTTCGCCGAGCACCAGGTGACACACGTGGACCTGGTGAACGATGGCCAGCCGTTCGATGGCCACGGCACGGCGATGGCCAGCCTCGTCGGCGGCGGCAACTGGCAGGCCGCGGGCGTCGCACCGGGCGTGCAGATTCTCGATATCCGCGTCGCCGACGCCAACGGCAGCAGCGATAGCTTCACGCTCGCGCAGGGCATCACGCAGGCCGCCGACTCCGGCGCGCACATCATCAACATCAGCCTCGGCTCCTACGGCGATAGCTTCGCCGTGCGCGAGGCGATTGCCCACGCGTTGAGCAAAGGCTCGGTCGTCATCGCTTCCGCCGGCAACGACGCCGCGGCGAATCTGTTGAGTTTCCCGGCCTCGTTGCCGAAGGTGATTTCCGTCGGCGGCGTGGACGCGAATTTCTCGCAGGCCTACTTTTCCAACTCCGGCCCGAACCTCGATCTCGTCGCGCCCGCGGTCGGCATCCGCTCGGCCTACGGCAAATCCTACGTCATCGTCGGCGACGGCACCTCGCAGGCGACCGCGCTCACGAGCGGCGTGCTCGCGCAGGCGCTGGCGAGCGGCGCGACGACCACCGCCAATGCGGCCGACTGGCTCAAGCAACACGCGAAGACGCTCGGCCTCGCGCCCGAACGCGGCGGCGCAGGCTTGGTACAGATCAAATAGGAGCTACCGATGCAAACGAAAGGGATGCTCGCCGGCCTCGCGTTCAGCATCGTCAGCGCGCTGGCCGCCGAGCCGGCGGCAGAGCCCAAGGAAACCAATTTTACGGTCGAGGGCGTGCCACGGACCGCGCTCATCTATGTGCCGGCCACCGCCGCAACGAACCCGACGCCGGTGGTTTTCGTCTTTCACGGCCACGGCGGCACCGCGCGCGGCGTCGCGCGCAACATCGCCATCCAGCGCCAGTGGCCCGAGGCGATCTCCGTCTATATGCAGGGCCTGAACACGCCCGGCCGGCTCACCGACCCCGAAGGCAAGAAACCCGGCTGGCAGCACAGCGCCGGTGCGCAGGGCGACCGCGACCTGAAATTCTTCGACGCCGTCCTCGCCCAGCTCAAGAAGGATTACCGCGTGGACGCCCGGCGCATTTTCTCCACCGGCCACTCCAACGGCGGCGGCTTCACCTATCTGCTGTGGGCGACGCGCGGCGACGTGTTCGCCGCGGTGGCGCCCTCCGGTGCGGCCGCGCCGACGATGCTGAAGCAACTCAAACCCAAACCCGTATTGCACGTCGCCGGCGAGAAAGACCCGCTGGTGAAGTTCGCGTGGCAGAAGGCCACGATGGATTTCGTCCGCCAGCTCAACGGCTGCGCGACGGAAGGCAAGAAGCTGGGCGACTGTCACACGCTCTACGCCTCGACCCATGGCACGCCGCTCGTCACCTATATCTATCCCGGCGGCCACACCTATCCCACCGCCGCCACGCCGCTGATCGTGAAGTTCTTCCAGGAGCAGACCGCCGTCGCGCCGGCGAAGTGATGCGGTTCGCGCTGGGTTCGGCTGGGTTGGCCGCGTTCTTACGAACGCGGCTGCGTTCGGAAGAGTCGGCCCGCACTATCATGTAGCCGCACTCGTCAGAGTGCGGCCCGCTCAACCGCAAACCGCCGGCTGCAAAATGATCTCCTGTAGGCCGGACCTCTGACCCGGCGGCGGAACGCCGGCTCGGAGAACCGGCCTACAACCAAGCCACACCGGGAGGGCGAGCGTACTCGCGAGCCGTCATCCAAGGCCTGGAAAATTTCCCCGTTATTTTTCCAAGGCTCGGAAAAAATCCGGCGGAAACTTCCAAGCCTTGAAAAAATTTCTGCGGATTTTTCCAAGGCCTGGGAAAACCGGTGCTCCGTTTTTCCAAGGCTTGGAACCCCGGGCGAAATTTCACACCTTGCAAGGTGTGAAATTTCGCCCGGCGCACGCGGGGGGTTACTTGTCGGCTTTATCCACGGCGCCGTCGCCGGCGTCGGGCGGCATCTTGTCGAGATCGCCTTTGCGCAGCTCGGCGAGCAGCGCCTGCAACTCCTGCACCTTCTGCGGCTCGGCGGCGGCGAGGTCCTTCGTCTCGTAGGGATCGGCGGTGACGTTATAAAGCTCCACGCTGGCGGCGGCCGCGGCTTTTTTCTTCTTCGCGTTGCCGCCCTTGCGGGCGATCAGCTTCCAGCCCTCGCGCAGCACGATGGCGCCGCTGGCGTGCGGGATATAGATGGTACGCGGCTCGGGCTTGGTGCTGGCGCCGGTCAGGAGCGGCCAGAGGTCGAGGCCATCGAACTTCAGGTCGGCCGGTGGCGTCCAGCCGGCGAGCTTGGTGAGCGTCGGCATCCAGTCGGCGGCGTGCATGGGCGCGGCGACCTTGCGCGGCGCGAGGCGGCCGGGCCAGTTGGCGAACGCGCTGACGCGGACGCCGCCCTCGTAGAGCGTGTTCTTGTGGCCGCGCAATGGCAGGTTGCTGGAGAGCAGCGGCGAGTCCTTCACTTTGCCCACATAGGGATTTTTCCCGCCCGGCAGGCCGCCGTTGTCGGAGGTGAAGACGATCAGCGTATTCTCGCGCTGGCCGGTGGCTTCGAGCGCGGCGATGAACTCGCCGATCTTGGCGTCGAGCTGCGTGACGAACGCGCCCATGCGCAGGAGCGAGTCCTGCATCACGGGGTCGTCGTGGAATTTCACGCCGGCGTAGCGGCGCTTGTACTGCTCCGGCGCGTCCACCGGGATGTGGACGGCGAAGAACGGGACGTAGATGAACCACGGCGCCGGCTTCGCGCGGATCCACTTGAACGCCTCCTGCGCGACGAGCTCGGTGGCGTTGCCTTCCTCGGCGAGGAACTTACCGTCGCGATGCCACGTGTCCTCGTAGGGGCCGGGGCGATACTTGTGCGTCCACGGATCCACCGCGCCGCAGAGCGCGCCGTAGCTGTGGTCGAAGCCGTAGTGGTTCGGGCCCCACTCGGCCTTGCCGCCGAGGTGCCACTTGCCGCTGATGTGCGTCGTGTAGCCGCACTGCTTGAGCGCGGCCGGCAGGATCGGCGTGCCCGGCGGAAACGCGCGCGAGTTCGAGGGCATCAGTACGTGCGGGCCGAAGCGGCTCGTCCAGCGGCCGCTCATCAGCGCCGTGCGCGTCGGCGTGCAGACCGGCTGCACATAGTGGCGGTCGAGTTCCACGCCCTCCTTGACGAGGCGGTCGAGGTTCGGCGTCAGGAACTTGCTGCCGTGCCAGCCGACGTCGGCCCAACCGAGGTCGTCGGCGACGAGCAACAGGATGTTCGGTTTGCCTTTTTCCAAGGCTTGGAAACCGGAGGTGGCGCTTTTTCCAAGGCTTGGAAAAAACGCCGCGCCGAGCGCGCCCAGACCGGCCAGTTTCAGGAAGTCGCGCCGCGAGGTCGTCTGCATACCTGTTCCTTTCATTTGACGCTGGGCAGTATGCCATAGTCCGCCGTTTCGCCAAGCGCAGGGTGCGCCGAATTTGTTGCTTAGCACAAAGGGGGAACTTTGCTACAAAGCCAGCGTTCGGTGACGCCATCCGGGCGTGCCGGGGAAAGGACAGTTTCCATGAAGCGTGGCTTGGGAGCGCTGGTCGTGAGCGCCTGTATGGGCTTGAGTTGTGCGGCGGCGGAGAAGCCGAACATCCTGTTCATCGTTGGCGATGACATGGGCTATGCCGACGTCGGCTTCCATGGCTGCCAGGACATCCCGACGCCGCACCTCGATGCGCTGGCCAAGTCCGGCGTGCGGTGCACCAGCGGCTACGTCAGCGGGCCCTACTGCTCGCCGACGCGCGCGGGCCTGCTGACCGGCCGCTACCAGCAGCGGTTCGGGCATGAGTTCAATCCCAGCGGCCGCGACGGCCTGCCGCTGACGGAGACGACGCTCGCCAACCGGCTCAAGGCCGCGGGCTACGTCACCGGCTGCGTCGGCAAGTGGCACCTGGGCGCGGAACCGGCGCAGCAACCGCAGCGGCGCGGCTTCGACGAGTTCTTCGGCTTCCTCGCCGGCGCGCACAGCTACTTCGACGCCGCGGGCATCCTGCGCGGCACGGAGCAGGTCAAGGAACTGGATTACACGACCGACGCGTTCGGGCGCGAGGCGTGCGCGTTCATCGAGCGGCACAAGGCGCAGCCGTGGTTCCTCTACCTCGCGTTCAACGCGGTCCACACGCCGATGCACGCGACGGACCAGCGGCTCGCCCAATTCTCCGCCCTCGCGGACCAGACGCGCCGTGCCTACGCGGCGATGCTGTTCGCGATGGACGAGGCCATCGGCAGCGTCCTGAAGAAGCTGGCCGCGACCGGGCAGGACCAGAACACGTTCGTCATCTTCATCAGCGACAACGGCGGGCCGACGATGCCGGGCGTCACGGTCAATGGCTCGCGCAACGCGCCGCTGCGCGGCAGCAAGCGCACGACGCTCGAGGGCGGTATCCGCGTCCCGTTCGTGCTGGCGTGGCCGGGCCGCGTCAAACCCGGCGTCTATGCGCAGCCGGTGATCCAGCTGGACCTGACCGCGACCGCGCTGGCGCTGGCCGGCGCGCCGACCGACAAGCTGGATGGCGTGAACCTGCTGCCCTATCTCGCCGGGGAAAAAACCGGCGCGCCGCACGACGCGCTCTACTGGCGCTTCGGCGAGCAGATGGCGCTCCGCGCCGGCGACTGGAAGCTCGTGCGCTACGACACCAACGCCGACACGCGCACGGGCGCCGGCCGCCAGCCGGTGAGCGCCGCGAAGCTCTATCATCTGGCCGACGACCTTGGCGAAGCAAAGGACCTCGCCGCGGCGCAGCCGGAGAAGCTGAAGGAACTGCAGGCCATGTGGGACGCGTGGAATGCGACGCTCGTCGCGCCGCTCTGGGGCGGCCGTGGCGGCGGCGGCGATGGTGCCGCGCCCGGCGCGCCCGGCAGGAAGAAGAAGAAAAACCGGTGAGGCCGGAACAAATTATCGGGCAAACACGATTCATCCTTGAGGAACACGATAGATGGCTGTGCAGCGAGAACCCGCCTTGCGGCGGGGCTACCAACGACACAGGATCCAGACGGCGTTGTTGGTAGCGCGCCCGCAAGGGCGCCGTTCAACAGGTGTTTATCGTGACCCTCAACCAGGCCAGGAAAAAGGAGCATGAACATGAAGCTGAAAGCAGGGTTGGTTGCGGGGCTGATCGGCGTCGCCGGCGCGGCGGCGGGCACGCCGAACATCGTCTTCATTTTTTCGGACGATCATTCGATCCAGACGATCGGCGCCTATGGCGCGCGGCTGTCGGAATTTTGTCGTCAGCAAAATGTGACGCCGAACATTGACCGGCTGGCGGCGGCGGGCGCGCTGTTCCCGAACAGTTTTTGCGGCAACTCGATCTGCTCGCCGAGCCGCGCCTCGGTGCTGACGGGTCTGCACAGTTCCTCCAACGGCGTGCCGACGCTCGGCCTGCCGGTGCGGGCGGGGACGTGGATGTATCCGGCGGCGGTGCGCGCGGCCGGCTACCAGACCGCCGCGCTCGGCAAGTGGCACCTGGGCAACACGCCGGCGAACACCGACTACTGGCGGCTGTTCCCGGGGCAGGGCAACTACTGGAACCCCACGGTGCTCGGTCCCGGCGGCGAGGAGAAGCTGACGGGCTACGCGACCGACCTGCTCACCGACCTCGGCCTCGCGTGGCTCAAGCAGCGCGACAAGAACAAGCCGTTCATGTTGCTGCTGCACCACAAGGCACCACACCGGCCGTGGGAGCCGCCGACCCGCTACTACCGCTGGCTCGCCGATGTGAAGATCCCGGAACCGCCGACGCTGTTCGATGACTACCGCGGGCGCGGCACGGCGGCGCATGCGCAGAAGCTGGAGATCGGGCGCGACATGACGCTCGCCAGCGACCTGAAAGTGCGTGCCGGGAAAGGCGAGCACGCCGCCGAGTTCGAGGCCGCGTTCGGCACGCGCAACGCCGCGTTCGAGAAGGCGAAGCTGGAAGGACCGGCGCTGACGCGCTGGAAATATCAGGAGTACGTGAAGGACTACCTGCGCTGCGTGAAGGCGGTGGATGACAGCGTTGGCCGTGTGCTTGATTATCTGAAGGCCGAGGGGCTGGAGGAAAACACGGTGGTCGTCTATGCCTCCGACCAGGGCTTCTACATGGGCGAGCACGGCTGGTTTGACAAGCGGTGGATCTACGAGGAGTCGCTCCACATGCCGCTGATCATCAGGTGGCCCGGCGTGGTCAAGCCCGGCAGCCGCCCGACGCCGCTCGTGCAGAACATTGATTACGCCGCGACGTTCGTCGAGATCGTCGGCGGCAAAATTCCCGACGGCCTGCACGGTCGGTCGCTGGTGCCGATCCTGCGCGGCGAGACGCCGGCCGACTGGCGCAAGAGCCTCTATTATCACTACTATGATCCCGGCCACGGCGTGATGAAACATTATGGCGTACGCACCGACCGCTACACGCTCGCCCATTTCTATCCTGTCAAGGAATGGGAGCTCTACGACCTGGAGAAAGACCCGCAGCAGCTCCGCAGCCTCCACGCCGAGTCCGCCTACGCGTCGACGTTGACCGGGTTGCAGGCCGAGTTGGAGCGGCTGCGGCAGCGTTACGAGCCCGGCTTTGATCCGCAGGCGCCGGCGACGCCGCCGCCGGCCGAGGGCAGGAAAAAGAAGGCCGGCAAAAAGAAGCAATAGACCGGCAGTCCACCGCGTTGTCTGCTTGGCGGTCGGCGGGAGCCGGCCGCCAGTTCATGAGCAAGCAAGTGAAAGGGAAGACCACCATGAAGAAACTGATTCCGCTGGTGACAGGCGTGTGCCTGCTCATCATGCTGGCGCCCGTCGCGCTGGCGAAGGGCAAGAAGAACGCGGGGCCGACCACCGTGCCGTCGGACTGCTACGCGAAGTACGACAAGAACTATAACGGCACGCTCGATGCCGACGAGAAGGAAGCCATCCGCAAGGACTATGCGGCCGAGAAGGACGGCGCCTTGAAGTCCTACGACAAGGACAACGATGGCAAATTGAGCGACGAGGAAATCGCCGCCATCCCGGCGACCAAGACCGTGGATGCGCCGGTCAAGAAGAAGAAGAAAAAGAACCAATAACGGTTCGCTGTTCCCATCATCGGCGTCGGCGCGGGCCTCCGCGCTGACGCCGGTTTCACTTTCTCCCTTAAATTCCCCAAAGGAGTCTCACCATGCACCGTCTCGTGACGCTGATATGCGCCCTCCCGTCGCTGCTGCTGGCCACGCCGCTCCCGGCCGCGCCCGCCGCCAAACCCAATATTCTGTTCATCCTCTCCGATGACCAGGGCCTCGATGGCGTCGGCTGTTATGGCTCGGATCGTTTCCAGGGCAAGACGCCGAACCTCGACAAGCTGGCCGAGTCCGGCGCGCGCTTCACGCACTGCTACTCGATGCCGCTGTGCGGCCCCTCGCGTTGCGTGATCAACACCGGCCGCTACACGTTCCGCTCCGGCGGCACCTCGAACCAAAACGCGGGCCAGCCCTCGTTCAACGATGAGCCCTCGCTCGCGCGCACGCTCAAGCAGGCCGGCTACGCGACCGGCATGGCGGGCAAGTGGCGGCAGGTGGGCGCCACGCCGGGCGACTGGGGTTTCGACGAATGGCTCACCGACCCGACCGCGGGCGGCTGGTTCTGGCAGAAGAGCTACACCAAGAACGGCCAGCTCATCGAGAGCAAGCAGGACGTCTACTGCCCCGATGCGTGCATGGACTTTACCCTGGACTTCATCCGGCGGCACCGCGACCAGCCGTTCTATTTCTACTTCCCCACGCACCTGATCCACGGCCCGATCCTGAAGACGCCGGACAGCAAGGCCGGCACGCAGGATTATTACGAGGATAACGTCGCCTGCCTCGACAAGCAGGTCGGCCAACTCGTCGCCGAACTGGAAAAGCTTGGCCTGCGCGAGAAGACGGTCATCGTCTTCACCGGCGATAACGGCACCGCGCGCTTCGGCGCCGACCGCTCGACGCTCGGTGGGCGCAGGATCAATGGCCAGAAGGGCACGCTGCTCGAGGGCGGCAGTCGCGTCCCGCTGCTCGCAAGCTGGAAGGGCACGCTGCCCGCGGGCAAGGTGTTGAACGACCTCGTGGACTTCAGCGACTTCTTCGCCACGTTCGCCGAACTTGCCGGCGCGAAGATGCCGGAGGGCGTCAAGTTCGACAGCCGCAGCTTTGCGCCGCAACTGCGCGGCGAGCCGGGTACACCGCGCGAGTGGATCTATGTCCAGCTCGGCGGGCACTGGTACGTCCGCGAGCAGGGCTACAAGCTGACCCAGGGCGGCGAGCTGTTTGACATGAGCGACGCGCCGTTCGTGGAGAAGCCCGTCGCCGCCGATGCCGGCGATGCCGCCAAGGCCGCGCGTGCCCGCCTGCAAGCCGTCCTCGACAAGCTCAACCCCGCCGCCGGGAAAAATTCCATGGCCGGCGAAGGGGCCAAGAAGGGCAAGGCCGGCAAGAAGAAGAAAAAAGCCGGCAAAGTCTAAGGGTTCCGACCAGATCGAGCCATGGAGTGTTGGAGGAGCCGACTCTGCTTCAAAACTGGGAGTGGAGGACCACGCTCTGTCGTGGCCGGCAGAGAACATCGAAGGGCGGACGATGGCGGAAAGGGGAGCGCCCTAGCGGGCACGCTACGAACGGCGTTGTCAGGAAGCCGGGCCGTTCGCCAAGTGGGTTTCCGCTGTACAAAGTTAAGTCGTGCTTCCAAGGAAAATCGGCTGGTATTTTTTCCAAGGCTTGGAAAAATGCGCCGCGTTTCTTCCAAGGCTTGGAAATTATGAAAAATAAAATCTGTGCGGTGGCCGGTGGATTGTGGCTCGCGGGCAGCGTGGCGCGTGCCGCCAGCGGTGTGCTGATCGAGGCGGAGTCGTTCGCCGACAAGGGCGGCTGGTCGGTGGACCAGCAGTTCGTCGAGCAGATGGGCTCGCCCTACTTGCTCGCCCACGGGCTCGGCAAGCCGGTGCAGAATGCCGCGACCAAGCTCACGCTAGCTGTCGCGGGCGATTACCGCGTCTGGGTTCGCACCAAGAACTGGGTGCCCGGCGACTGGCCCGCGCCCGGCCGTTTCAAGGTGCTGGTCAACGGCCAGCCGCTCGCGCCGGAGTTCGGTGCGCTCACGGGCTGGCAATGGCAGGACGGCGGCACGGTCAAGCTGGCTGCCGGCGAGGTGCGCCTCGAACTACAGGACCTGACCGGCTTCGATGGCCGCTGCGACGCGCTCTATCTGACCGCCGACGCCGGCGACCGGCCGCCGGATGATTTGAAGAAACTCCGCGCGTGGCGCGATCAACTCGCCGGTCTGCCCGCGGTCCCGCCCTCGGCCGGGCAATTCGATGTCGTCGTGGTCGGCGGCGGCATTTCCGGCTGCGCGGCGGCGCTGGCCGCGGCGGAGCAGGGTCTGCACGTGGCGCTCATCCACGACCGCCCCGTCCTCGGCGGCAACGCCAGCGGCGAAATCCGCGTCCACACCATCGGCATTACCGGCTATGCGAGCCGCCTGCTCAAGGGCATCAACTCCGAACACTGGCCGAACGGTTCGGAGCGCGCGCTGGCCGATGACCAGAAGCGGCACGCGACGCTGAACGCGGCGACCAATGTCCACCAGTTCCTCGGCTGGCGCGCCTATGGCGTGGCGACCAACGGCAACCGCATCGCGCACGTCAACGCGCGGCATATCGAGACCGGCGAGGCCAAAGCGTTCGCTGCGCCGGTGTTCATTGATAGCACGGGCGATGGCTGGATCGGCTACTGGGCGGGCGCGGAATTTCGCTATGGCCGCGAGGCGCGCGAGGAATTCGACGAGGGCTGGGAGCAGCACGGCGAACAGTGGTCGCCCGCCGCGCGCGACAACCGCGTCATGGGCACCTCGCTCCTCTGGAACTCGGTGGCGGCGGCGACGCCGCAGACGTTCCCGGAGGTGCCGTGGGCCAAGGCGGTCGCCGGGAGCAACACCGCGGTCAAGGGCGAGTGGTTCTGGGAATTTTCGCGCAACGACCTCGACCAGATCGCCGACGCCGAGGAAATCCGCGACCACGTGCTGCGGGCGATCTACGGCTCGTTCGCCAACGCCAAGCAGAACCCGAAGTACGTCTTTCACACGCTCCGCTTCGTCGGCTATGTCGGCGGCAAGCGCGAGTCGCGGCGGCTGATGGGCGACTATATCTACACGCTCAAGGACATGACCGAGGGCCGGACCTTCGCCGACGCCGTCGTCACCGAGACGCGCGAGGTGGACGTGCACTACCAGAAGAACTACAAGGACCAAAAGGTGCAGCAGGACTACCTTTCCACCGCGCTCTTCAAGAAAACGCCGCGCTACTACATCCCGTTCCGCAGCCTCTACTCGAAGAACGTCAGCAACCTGATGATGGCTGGGCGCAACTTCAGTTGCTCGCACATCGGGCTCGGCGGGCCGCGCGTGATGAACACCTGCGGGCAGATGGGCGCGGCCACCGGCTACGCGGCGGCGCTGATGAAGAAGTTTGGCACCACGCCGCGCGGCGTCTATCAGGAGCACCTCGATGAACTCCTCAAGCTCGTGCGACCCGCCACACCCGACGAAGCCGAGACCGGCAAGGGCAAAAAAGCCCAGCCGCAGGTTCAGGTCCACGGGCCGGGCGATGAACTCCACCGCGTCCGCCAGCAGTTCCCGCTCGAATCGCTGCCGCCGCCGGTGCGCGAGGCCACGGTGCTGATTGCGCCGCGCGGCAGCGCCGCCAAGCCCGCGCCCGGCTACCGCTTCGCCGTCAATACGCCGGTCGAGGTCTGGATCGCCGTGCATCAGCGCGGCAAACCCGCGCTGCCCGCCGAGTGGCAGAAGACCAAGGAGACACTGCTCTGGGGCGACGATGGCGATGTCCTCTATCGCCGCAGCTTCCCCGCCGGCGTCGTGACCATCCCCGGTCACAACGGCAAGGAAGGCAGCAACTATGGCCTGCCGCACCTGACCTTTGTGAAGCCGTCTGGCGTCGCACCCGCGGGCGGCCTCGTCATCTCGAACATCGCCGGCGAAGAAGCCGTGCACTGACCAGTCGCGGCGGGATGGCTTTCCAAGGCTTGGAAAAACTACGCGTAAATTTTCCAAGGCTTGGAAAAAAGGCTGGCGAAAGTTTCCAATCCTTGGAAAAAAGGAGCACGCGCATGAAGCTGCAAGAGTTGGTTGTGGCGGGTTTGCTCGGCGTCGCCGCCTTGGCGGCGGAAAAACCGAATGTGGTTTTCATCGTCGCCGACGATATGGGCTACGGCGATTGCGGCATACACGGCTGCAAGGATGTGCCGACGCCGAACCTCGACGCGCTGGCGCAGGCCGGCGTGCACTTCCCGCAGGGTTACGTCACCGGCACGGTCTGCAGTCCCTCGCGCGCGGCGCTGATGACCGGGCGCTATCACTATCGCGATGGCGTCTATGACTGGATCCCGCCCGGTAAGCCCGGCATGCACGCCGATGTGCCGACCGTGGCGCAGTACCTCCAGAAGGCGGGCTACCGCACGGCGGCGGTGGGCAAGTGGCATCTGGGCGAGGAGGAGGCGTGCCACCCGCTCAAGCGCGGCTTCGACGAGTTCTATGGCTTCCTCGGCGGTGGGCGCAGCTACTTCCCGGACAAGCCGGGCAAGGGCAAGGTGAACCACTACACGCAGATCCTCCGCGGGCGGGAGCCGGCGGTGGAAAAGGAGTACACGACGCACGCGTTCGGGCGCGAGGCGGCGGCTTTCCTCGCGCGCCAAAAGGGCCAGACCGGGCCGTTCTTCCTCTACCTCGCGTTCAACGCGGTCCACACGCCGATGGAGGCGCCCGATGATTACCTCGCGCGCTTCCCCGGCATCGAGGAGAAGAAGCGGCGCACCTACGCGGGGATGCTCTCCGCGATGGATGACAACATCGGCCGCGCGCTGAAGGCGCTGAAGGAGGCCGGCCTTGAGGAGAACACGCTCGTCTGCTTCATCAGCGACAACGGCGGGCCGATCGTACGCAACGCGCCGAATGCCTCGAAGAATACGCCGCTGCGCGGCGGCAAGGGCGAGACGTGGGAGGGCGGCATCCGCGTCCCGTTCTTCATGAAGTGGCCCGGCCACCTGAAGGCGGGCACGACGTGCCCGCAGGTCGTGATCCAGATGGACCTGACGGCGACCGTGCTGGAGCTGGCCGGCGTACAGCGCGACGCGCAGTGGCCGCTGGACGGCGTCAGCCTGCTGCCCTTGCTGAACGGCGCGCAGCAGCGGCCGCACGAGACGCTGTGCTGGGAATATGGCAGGCAGTGGGCGATCCGGCAGGGCGACTGGAAGCTGACCTATGCGCTGCCGACCAAGGAGGCCAAGGAGCCCATCCTCGGCCTCTTCGATTTGAGCCAGGACATCGGTGAGAGCCATGACCTCGCCGCCGCGCAACCGGAGAAGGTCAAGCAACTGCGGGCCGCGTGGGAACAATGGCGCAAGGATGTCATCGGCAGCACGCCCGCGCCGGAAGTGAAACCGAAGAAGGCGAACCAGTCGCCGTGATTCCCAAGGCTTGGAAAACTACCGGGGGCCGGAGGGAACGATGAAACAAAGGCGATCATTGCTTGTGATCTTATGCGCGGTGCTCGCGCCTTGGGCCGGTGGCCAGACCGTACCGGCGAATCCCGTCGAACTCTGGAAGGACTACGATCCTGACAAGGGCGACTTCAAGGAAGAGATCGTTGTGCAGGCGACGCAGAACGGAATTTATTTCCGCGATTCCTACATCAGCGCCTATGTGCTCGGCGAAGAGGTTCGCGTCTTCTGCAAGTATGCGGTCAAGGCGGGCGTGCAGAACGCGCCGGGGTTGCTGAATGTTCACGGCTGGATGGCGACGGCGAACATTGACCAGGGTTATGTGGATGAGGGCTGGGCCGAAATGTCGTTCGATTACTGCGGCCGGAAGGAGGGTCGCCGGCATTTCACGCAGTATCCGGCGCAACTGAACTACGGCCGGATGGAAGGCAAGGTGATCCATGCCCGGTTGCTCGACGGGAAGGACATCACCGATCCGAGGCAGACCTCGCACTATCTCTGGTTTGCGATCCAGCGACGCGTATTGAGCTACCTGTGCGCGCAGAAGGAAGTGGATACGTCGCGCATCGGCGCGAAGGGCTATTCCTATGGCGGCACGCTGATGTGGAACCTCGGCATGGATCCGCGCGTCAAGGCGATCGTCGCCTTCTTTGGCATCGGCTGGATCACCTATCACCGCGATCACGCGGTCTGGTTGTATAACGTGCCGTATCGGGAGCCGCCGCTGACGCCGGGCGAGAAGCTCTACCTCGCCACGGTTGAGTGCCAGGCGCACGCACCCTACATCACGGCGGCGTCGCTCTGGCTGACCGGTTCGAACGATCATCACGGCGGACACGAGCGCAGCGAGACGACGTTCAAGCTGTTCAAGGGAAACGTGCCGTGGTCGTTCGCCATCCAGGCGCGTGGTCATCACAACACCGAAAAGCTCGGCGATGACTGCAAGCTCTGGCTGGAAAAATATGTCCTCGGCAAGAACGTCGCGTGGCCGGAGCGCCCGAAGTCGGAACTCGCGCTCGGCAAGGACGGCGTGCCCGAACTCCGCATCACGCCCGCGTCGCCTGACCGTATCAGCGAAGTCCAGGTTTACGAAGCGCAGAAGGAGCCGAACAACATCGCCCGCGCGTGGCGCGATGTGCCGGCCGTGCGTGCTGGCAACACGTGGGTCGCGAAGCTGCCGGTGCTGAAGGTGGATGCTTACGTCTTCGGTTACGCGAACATCCGCTACACGAACAACATCGTCGTGTCCTCGGACTTCATGGCGGCCATCCCGGCGAAACTCGGCAGGGCTGTTGCCACCGACCAGCTCACCGACACCATCTCCGCCGGTACCGGCACGTGGAACGAGGTCGCGCCAGTCGAGGGCGTCGGCGGCGTGCAGGGTTTCCGCGCACTCAACCATGCGAAGGGGACGAAGAACGACCAGTTCGGCGATCCGCGCTGGCAGGCGCCGGCCAAAGCGGCGCTGGCCTTCCGTTTCTACTGTACCGAACCGCAGAAGCTGGTTCTGATCGCGGACGGGCAATTTGTCATGGACCTGGCGATCACCGCCTCCGATCAATGGCAGAGCTTGGTCATTCCCGCCGGCAAACTCATCAATTCACGGACGCGACAGCCGATGGCGGAGTGGTCCAAGGTTTCCGAGGTCCAACTGAAACCGCAGCAGGGTGCGGACATCACCAAGGTCATCTTTGCGGAATTCAAATGGTTGGCCAAGGGAACCAGGCTGCCATGAAACACGTCCTCGCGCTCCTCGCCGCGCTGCTGTTCGCCTCGCAGACTGCCGAAGCCATGGAGCTGAAATGTGGACGATTTTGTCTCTGGCTGGACGAGGGAAAGATGTCGCTGCGAAATCTGCCGGGCGGCGAGGAACTGCTCAACCGGCAGTCGCCGGGCGCCGGCTTCTATCTGCAAAACCCGGACGGCAAGCGCACGCCGCTGCCCAATATTTCATCGGGCGAAAACGGACGGTTCACGGCACGCACGGCGGATGGTCGGCAGGCGGTCAGCTTTGGCGTTGTCTCGCGGGAGCGGTATCTGGCGCTGCGCCTGGAGAAGCTCGAAGCGGAGCCCGGCGCGTCGCTGCACTGGGAGCTGAACGCTGATGCCCGCGTGCGCGTGACGGAACTTGACTACATGACCACCGTACAGAACGAGCCCTATGGCGTGCGCGTGCATTGGTCTGATCTCGCGCGCGGCGCGATGGGTGAGCCGCCGGGCGGTGTCGCGTTGTATGTGCGGCAGGATGACGCCGACGAGGACGAGACGCTGCTGCAAATCTGGGCGCAGGAAAAACTGCCGCATCCGAAAGTGGCGGGCGAATGGACGGTCGAGCGGGCGCGGCAGTGGGTTCAGCAGTGGCAGCAGCGTTTCGCCGACCGCAGCCAGTTGATCCTCGCGGGCAAAAGCATCGCCGAGCTGCACGAGGGCGTTGCCTTTGCGGAGCGGGCCGGCATCAAACAGATCTACCTGTTCACGGACACGTGGCGGACGGATCCGTTTTGGCCGAGCACCGATTTGAACTGGGCGGTCAACCGCGCCGTCTTTCCTCGCGGCGAAACCGACTTGCGGGAGTTTTCGGAGTTCGTGCGTAGCCGGGGCATGTACCTCGCGCTGCACTACGTCAGCGGTGGCATCGGGCCGCGCGATCCGGTGTACGTTGGTCAGAAGCCCGACCGGCGTTTCGCCTCGTGGGGCGCGGGACGGCTGGCGCGCGCCGCGAGCGATGCGGACACGACGCTGGTGTTTCAGCCCGCCGCCGGCGTGGTTCCACCCGCACAACGCCAGCCGCCGTATCCAAAGTTTTTCGATTGGAAGATGCTCCGCGTCGGCGATGAACTCATCAGGTTCGGCGAGATCGTTTGCGGGCCGGACGGCACGTGGACGGTGAAGCATGGCCGGCGTGGCGCGGGTTCGACGAAGGCGGCGCCCCATCCGGCCGGCGAGGACTGCGCCGGCCTGCTGCTGGCCTACGGGCAGAATCTGATCCCCGACAACAACTCGACGCTGCTTATCGAAGTCGCCACCAACTACGCCGGCCTGCTGAACCGTTGCGTCGTGGAACACGTGGAATTCGATGGCGCGGAGATTCATGGCCACGAAGGAAGCTGGGGCTACCGCAAATTCGCCACGCGTATCTATGAAGCGCTCGACCATCCGACGACAGCGCACGACAGTTCAGGCCGGCGCCCGGCGGCGTGGTTTGAGTATCGGCTGAATTCTTCGCGACAACTCATGCGCGGCAGTTGCGCTTACAGCCATGGCAACTACAGCGTGCCGGTGGCGCTCGCCACGCCGTCGCGGCCCGCGACGACACTCCTCGATGCGCACTTCACGCTGGCCCAGGGCAATCTCGGCGGCGCGCTCGGCATCAGCAAACCGGAGCCGATGTTCGGCGTGACGCCGCAAACGCTCAAGGTGCACGGATTGACGGAACAATTTCTCGACGCGCTGGCGACGTGGAAGAAGGTGGATGCGTTGCTGACCGATGAACAGCGTGAGCGAATCAACGCTACCTTCAGTCATCCCAAGGGCGGGCAGACGAAGTTCAACCATCATCTCTGTTCGCCCGTAGTGCCGGTGGCGCGGAAAGTCGGTGACCGCTTCGAGGTCGTGCCGACACGTGTGCTCACGCGCCGCACGGGGGACATCCTTTGGCAGCACGGCCAGGAACACGGCGCGATTTCGCCGCGGCAGTACCTCCGGCCCGGCGAGAAGTTCGTGCTCGAAAATCCTGATGCGCAGCAGCCGCTCCAATTCATCCTCCACGTCCTGCCAGCGTTCGATCCCAACGCCGCGGCGCTGACCCCGACGAGCGCGAAATCCGCGCCAGCCGAAAAGCCGGCCACGGATTTGTTCACCGATGGCAACCAGGCGGCCGCCCCCGGCGCCGTGCGCCACGCCGATAACGTTCTGCTCCAGCCTGCCCATGCCGGGGTGCTTCACGCAGACGGCCCGACCCGCGCGACGCTGGAAGCCGGCGCGCTCGTCCTGATGGCGTCCAACGCCACTGAGCGCGTGCAGCGCGCAACCGAGGCGTTGCCGTGGTGGAGCGCCGCGGTGGATATGACGCGGCGGCGCGGCCTCGGTATGTGGGTGACGGGCGATGGCAGCGGCGCGTTGCTGTTGGTGGAACTGGGCCATCGCGATTACGTGGTGCCGGTCGATTTCACCGGCCGGCGCTACATCGAGATTCCCAACGGCGAGGTCGCCTGGGCTAGCGGCGCGTGGGGCTGGCGGATGGAAACCAAGAGCACCGATTATGCGAAGGTCCAGCGGGTGAAGATCGGTTTTGGTGAACTCCCGCCCGGCGTCCAAGCGCGCGTGAAGATCGAACGACTCACGGCGTTGGGGGAAATCCCCGTTGCGCTGCAACAGCCCGTCGTGCGCGTCGGCAGCGGACAAATGCGCGTGCGCGGAGCTGTCCCGGGCGGGCACTACCTGCAATATGCCGGCGGCACGCAGGCGGTTGTTTATGACGAGAACTGGCACCCGTGCGGTGAGCTTCCCGTCGAACCGGCAGGTTGCACGATGCCGGCCGGCCCGGTCGAGGTGAGCGTGAATGTCGAGCAGCCCGGTCCGGCGCCGTGGCTGGAGGTGCAGTTCCTCACAACCGGCCATCCGATTCCTGTGGGTAGGGGAGAAAAATGAAAACCATCCAGGCGTTTGTGAAAATCGTCGGCCGGTTCGCCCTTCTAACTCTCGCGGCTCTGCCGGGCTTGGGCGCGGCCGACTTCGCGCAGGAGCGCGAGCAGGTGCTCGCGCTCGCCCAAATGACGGCGCCGCCCAAGACGCACGTCGCGGAAGGTTTCGCCGCGACGGGCGGGGTCAAGGCGCTCTTCTTCGAGGCGCTGCCGTGGAAAGGCAAGCCGACGCGCGTTTTCGCGTGGCTGGGTCTGCCGGAAAAGCGCGCGGGAAAAATTCCCGGCATCGTACTGGTCCACGGCGGCGGCGGCACGGCGTTCAAGGAGTGGGTCCAGAAGTGGAACGAGCACGGCTACGCCGCGCTCAGCATCGCGGTCGAGGGCCAGACCGATCAGCGCGTAGCCAAGGGCGCCGGGGCGACGGCGACGGGCTGGAAGCGGCACGAGTGGGCAGGGCCGGAGCGTTCCGGCATCTACGCCGACTCGGAGCGGTCGCTCAAGGAGCAGTGGATCTTTCACGCCTGCGCCGATGTCGTGCTGGCGAACTCGCTGCTGCGGTCGCTGCCGGAAGTCGAGGCCGGCCAGATCGGGCTCATGGGCATCTCGTGGGGCGGCGTCATCACGAGTACGGCCATCGGCATCGACACGCGATTCGCCTTCGCGATTCCCACCTATGGCTGCGGTCATCTGTTCGATGCCGACAATCAATACGGCCGGGCGCTTGGCAGCAATCAGCTTTATCGCGAAGTCTGGGACCCGATGGTGCGCCTCGCGCGCGCGCAACTGCCGGTGCTCTGGTTCTCGTGGCCGGAGGACCAGCACTTCCCGATGGACTGCCTCGCCGCCTGCTGCCATGCCGCGCCCGGCCCGCGTCAGCTCGCGCTCATCCCCGGCATGCGGCACGGCCATCAAGCCGGCTGGAACCCGCCCGATAGCTATGCCTTTGCGGACAGCATCGTGCGCGACGGCAAGCCGTGGTGCGCGCAGGCGAAGGCGGAACTGGTGGGCGGCAAGGCGCAGGCCACCTTTGCCTCCGCAAAGACGCCCGACTGTGCCACGCTGATCAGCACCACCGGCACCGGCTTCACCGGTAACCGCAAATGGATTGAGTCGCCGGCCACCCTGGCGAAACAAGGCAACGCCTGGCGCGCCTCTGCGCCGCTTCCACCGGGCACCACGGCGTGGTATATGAACCTCCGCTGCGGCGCGTTGACCGCGAGTTCCGATTATCAGGAAACAAAATAAAAGGCCACACGGGCAGCGGACTTGCGCGTGCGAGGCCGAAGACTTGCAGCAAGCGCCGCGAAGCTGGGGTCGAAACGAAGGCGCTTTCCAATGGCTGGAAAAATATGTGGTGAGCGCTTCCAATGCTTGGAAGCCTCGCTAACCCGGCGGAGAAAGGAAACATCATGAAACTCGCCATCACCCTCGCGCTCGCCCTGCTATGGGTGGCGCCGGCAACAGGCGCAGGCGACACGGCGCAGGGGGCGTCGCAACCGAACCTGGTTTTCATCTTCGCCGATGACTGGGGCTGGGGCGACCTGTCGTGTCACGGGCATCCGTGGTTGAAGACGCCGCACCTCGACCGGCTTGCGAGCGAGGGGATTGATTTCCAGCAGTTCAATGTGCTCAATCCGGTTTGCTCGCCCAGCCGCACGGCCCTCATGACGGGCAGGTACCCGGCGCGGTTCAGCATCCATCAGCATTTCGCCGCGCCGCCATCCAACGCCCAGCGGGGTATGCCGGACTGGCTCGACCCCAAGGCGCCGACGCTGCCGCGTTTCCTGAAGCAAGCGGGCTACCGCACGGCGCACTTCGGCAAGTGGCATCTCACGAATCGCGAGACGCACGGCGCGCCGGAACCTGCCGCCTACGGCTACGACGTCGCCAGCGTCTTTAACGGCGGCGCGGAGTGGCCGTCGGCCGACCTGCACGCCGCGGGCGATGACGCCGTCGCCTTCATCAAGGCGAACGCGAGCCGGCCGTTTTTCATCAACGTCTGGCTGCACGAAAGCCATACGCCGCATGTGCCCACGCAGGCATCCCTGGAACAGTGGAAGCATCTCGACGAGCAGAAGCAGGTCTATGCCGCCGTCATCACCGATGGCGACAACGCGGTCGGGAAGATTCTCGCGGCGCTGAAGGAGACCGGCGTCGAGGGCCATACACTCGTGCTGTTCTCCAGCGACAACGGCCCGGAGTGGACCGGCAAGAATAAAAATTCCGGCGCTGTGGATGCGCACACCGGCGCGCGTGGCTACGACACCTACTACAGCATCGGCAGCACAGGCGGATTGCGCGGGCGCAAGCGCAGCCTGTTCGAGGGTGGTGTGCGCGTGCCGTTCATCGTGCGCTGGCCCGGCCACGCGCCGGCGGGCCTGAAGAACGGGAAGACGGTGGTGAGCGCGGTTGACATGCTGCCGACGCTTTGCGCCGCCGCCGGCGTGAAGCTGCCGGATGATTATCATGGCGATGGTGAAAACCTTCTGGATGCTTTCCACGGAAAAGAAGCCGCGCGTACCCGGCCCATCTTCTGGGAATGGCGTGGTAATGATACGGAACCCGACTGGTGGCCGCGGCTGGCCGTGCGCGATGGCGCGTGGAAGCTGGCGATGACCTACGACGCGCAGCGCGTCGAGTTGCACCAACTCATCGAAGACCGCGCGGAGGCGAAAGATACATCCAAGGAACATCCCGAGGTTGTGGCGCGCCTCGCCAAGCTGGCGCAGGATTGGAAGGCCACCTTGCCGGCCGCTCCCGATCCGGCCTGCTGCAGCACTTCTGACCATGCCGGGGCCGCAGGAAAGCCTGCCAAACCCGCCGCCAGAAAAGTCACCCCGGAACAACGGGCCAAGGCTTTTGCACGATGGGACGTGAACAAGGACGGCGTGCTCATGTTCGATGAATACAAGTCCGGACTGAAAGGCGAATCCAACCTTGAAACGCGCTTCAAAAACTTCGATAAGAACGGCGACGGCAAGCTGACGCGCGAAGAATTCGTGGGCGCGCCGGCCAACTGAATCTCAACTCGGAGCGATGTTATGAAAAAAGCGATCATTGTTCTCGCCTACCTGTTCGCAGCTCGGCTTGCGGTCTGCGCTGCTGCGCCCAACATCGTCGTCATCCTGTCCGATGATTATGGCTGGGGCAGTTGCGGCTGCTATGGGGCGGACCCGAAGCTGGTGCGCACGCCGGCGATCGACCGGCTCGCGCGCGAGGGCCGGCGGTTCACCGACGCGAACACGACCTCGTCGGTCTGCTCGCCGACGCGCTACTCCGTGATGACCGGCCGCTACTGCTGGCGCACGTCGCTGACCCACGAGGTACTCGGCACGTTCTCGCCGCTGCACATCGAGACGAACCGGCTGACGATGGCCTCGCTGCTCAAGGCGCACGGCTACCGCACGGCGGCGGTGGGCAAGTGGCACCTCGGCTACGGCACGAGCGATGGCTCGCCGAAGTGGCGTACCGACTACAGCGCGGAGCTGGCGCCGGGTCCGTTCGAGCTCGGGTTCGACTATCACTTCGGCGTGCCGAGCAATCACGGCGACCTGACCGGGGTCTTCGTCGAGAACCGCTTCGTCTACGGCCTGCGCGCGGGGAAAATCCCGGAGAACATGAAGGTGCGCGTGCCCGATAGCGATGACTTCCAGGCCACCTACGGGCCGGCCGACATGGAGAACGCGCGCGGCAGCGCGAACATTCTTGCCCTCGATGCGCCGCGCCGGAAAAACGAGCGCGTGATGAAGGTGCTCACCGACAAGGCGACGCACTGGATCGAGCAGCAGCCGAAGGACCAGCCGTTCTTCCTCTACTTCACACCCGTCGCCGTGCACAACCCCGTGACGCCCGACAAGGACCTCGCCGGCCAGAGCGCCGCGGGCCTCTACGGCGACTGGATCCACGAGCTGGATCGCAGCGTCGGCCGGATTCTGGAAACGCTCGACAAGCAGGGTGTGGCGCAGAACACGCTGGTGATTTTCTCCAGCGATAACGGCGGCGTGAAGGAGCCGCAGAAGACTGATTCCCATCAGACCAAGGCATTGAACGCCGGGCTCGCCGTCACCGGCCCGTGGCGCGGCGGCAAGCATCACATCTGGGAGGGCGGCTTCCGCGTCCCGTTCCTCGTGCGCTGGCCCGGGCAGGCGGCCGCCGGCTCGGTCTGCCACGAGACGATCAGCCTCGCCGACCTCCTCGCGACCGCCGCCGCGATCGTCGGTGAAAAGCTGCCGGCGGCGAACAAGGGCGCCGAGGATAGCTATAGCATCCTGCCCGCGATCCGCGGCGAAAAATATTCCACGCCGCTGCGGCCGGACATCATCGTCCATAGCTCCGATGGCGTCTTCGCCATCCGCAAGGGCCAGTGGAAATGGATCGAGGGCATCCCGGTCGAGGACATCAAGCCCGGCGCGCGCAAGGCCCGCGCCGATGAATATCACCCGCAGCTCTACGACCTGCAGGCCGATCCCGCCGAGACGAAAGACGTCAGCGCCCAGCATCCCGATGTGGTGAAGGAACTCGCCGCGCTGCTCGAGCGCTACCGCGAGGGCGGCTACAGCCGCGAGCTGCCGCCGCCCGTGGTCAAGCCCGCCGCGCCCACGCTGCCGCCGCTCGCCGCCAAGGCCGTGCTCGAGACCGCGTTCGATAAGGTCCCCGGCGCGCCCTGGGTGCTCGTGCGCGGCAAGTGGATCGCGAAGGATGGCGCGGTCTGGGGCAGCGAGAAGGGCGCCGACCAGTCCGCCGCCGCGCTGCGCTATCCCTTCCCGCAGACCGATGCCGATATCCAGTACGAGCTTTCGCTGCCGCCTGCCGCGGCCCACACGCTGCGCATCGCGAGCAAGGACAAGGATCAGGTTCTGCTGATCCAGATTTCCGCGCGCCGCGTCGCCGTCACCGACCAGGCCAGCGGCAAAATCCTCGCGCAGGCGCCGGCGAAGTTCGCGGCCAGGACGTGGCTGCCCGTGCGCGCGTGCTTCCGCGGCAGCGTGCTGACCGTGCAGGTCGGCGAGGTCGTCGCCAAGGCGGAGTCCCCGCTCGTCGCCCTGCCGAAGACCGCCTTCGCCTTCATGGCCCACGGCGAGGACCTCGGCTTCCGCAAGGTCTGCGTCCACGCGCCATGAGGCAGTTGTGCGGGCAACAACCCGACGAATGCCACGCGTTGCAAGCTGCACACTTTTCGACTATATAACCGCCGTGATCCAAAACGCGTCAAGTTTTCCGTCCCTGCAAACGGTGCGCGCGGTAGTCAGCGCAGTTTGTGCGGATCAGCCCGTCGCGTGCGTGCAGGCCTTCGGCTCGCTCGTCAACGGCGTGCCGCACGCGGGAAGCGATGTGGACTTGCTGGTGGAATTCGAACCGCACTCGCACATCGGCTTGTTGGAGATGGGGGCGTTGAAGGAAGAGCTCGAAGAGCGTCTGGGGTGTTCCGTGGACCTCGTCAGCCGCGCGGCTGTCGAGAAAAGTCGCAACCCCTATCGCCGCCGCTCGATCCTCGCGGCCCCGGTGACCCTCTATGCCCGCTGACAAACAACCGGGACTGCTGCGCGACATCCTTGATTCGGCCAAGGCCATCCAGAAGTACATGGCTGGCGTTACGCACGAAAAATTCCTGGCCGACACCGAGAAACAGGATGCCGTCCTGCGGCGTCTCGAGATTATCGGGGAAGCGGCCAGCCGGTTAGCGCCGGAAACACAGGCGCTGTTTCCGGATCTGCCCTTTCGCGCGATGCGGGGCATGCGGAATATCATCGCGCACGACTATGGTGAGGTTGACCTTGAACAAGTATGGACCACAGCCAGCACCGACCTTGATCATTTGGTCGCCGTCCTGGATGGCTACTTCGCCAGCATTGGCTAACCAGTTCTGCGTGTTCGGTGGCGATAGTAGCTTCCTCAAAGTGCATATCTCATGAGGCCGGTTTCCAAGCCTTGGAAAATCCCGTGGAATTTTTTCCAAGGCCTGGAAAAAGCGGCGCGAAAATTTCCAAGGCTTGGAAAACGGAAAGGAATGAACAGATGAAGAAATTGTTTTTGCTGGTAGCCTGGCTGGCCGGCAGCGCGTATGCGGCGCCGCCAAATATCCTGTTCCTGTTCGCCGATGACCAGCGCGCCGACACGATCGCCGCGCTCGGCAATCCCATCATCCAGACGCCGAACCTCGACCGGCTCGCGCGGCGCGGCGTGGCGTTCACGCGCGCCTACATGCAGGGCGGCCTGCAGGGCGCGACGTGCGTACCCTCGCGCGCGATGCTGCTCTCCGGTCAGAACCTGTTCCACATAGATGAGAAGCTGATGCGCGACGAGACATGGCCCACCGCGTTCGGCCGCGCCGGCTACACGACGTTCATGAGCGGCAAGTGGCACAACGGCGTCCCCTCGCTGGCGAAAAGTTTCCAGATCGCGCGCTCCGTCTTCGCCGGCGGCATGACGGATCCGCTGAAGGCGAAGCTCTCCGACCTGGTGGACGGCAAGCTGACGCCGCCGCAGCTCGCGCCGCAGCACGCCTGCGCAATGTTCGCCGAGGAAGCCATCAAGTTCCTGCGCGCGCCGCAGGAGAAGCCGTTCTTCTGCTACGTGCCGTTCGATGCGCCGCACGACCCGCACATTGTGCCGGAGGATTTCAAGACGCGCTATCCCGCCGCGAAGATCCCGGTGCCGCCGAACTTCCTGCCGCAGCATCCGTGGGACAACGGCGAGATGAGCGTCCGCGACGAAAAACTGCTGCCGCATCCGCGTCCACCGGAACAGGTGCAGGCGATGCTCGCCGACTACTACCGCTACATCTCCTACCTCGACATGCTGATCGGCCGCATCCTCGACGCGCTCGAGGCCTCGCCGTACGCGCAGAACACGATCGTCGTCTTCGCCGCCGACTCCGGCGTCGCGCGCGGCAGCCACGGGCTGATCGGCAAGCAAAACGTCTACGAGCATTCCATGCGCGTGCCGCTGATCATCGCCGGCCCCGGCATCGCGGCGGGCCAGACCAGCGCGGCGATGTGCTACCTCTTCGATGTGCTGCCAACGCTCGGCAAGCTGTGCGGCGTCGCCGCGCCCAACCGCAGCGACGGCTTCGACTTCGGGGCCACGCTCGCCGATCCCGCCAAGCCCGCGCGCAGCACGATGCTTTTCGCCTACCGTCACGTCCAGCGCGCGATCCGCGACGACCGCTGGAAGCTGATCCGCTATCCGCTGGTGAACAAGACGCAACTGTTCGACCTGCAGAACGATCCGAACGAAGTGACCAACCTTGCCGACCAACCCGAACACGCCGCCAAGGTGCAGGAACTGCTCGCGCTGCTGAAAAAGGAAATGGCCGCCGCCGGCGATAGCGTACCCTTGCAGATTGCCAAGCCACGGCCAGCGGCGTGGACACCACTGATCTCCAAGGGGGATCGTTCCAAAGCGCGCGCCGGCGTCCGACGTGAGGGGTGAAGTTGTTCGCCAGCCGGCAATACGGTCACAGCGTACTTCCCGCGCCGACAAATTATCTCCCCTCACGGTGCAGTCAGAACGCAAGGCATCACCTTGGCGCCAGCCGGTTGGGCCGGTTCCAGCGGATGCGTGCCAGTAACAGATCGCCGCGGATGCCGTTCTTTGGCTGCCACTCGCCGACCGTCACCCACGACTCGTCGGGGCTGGCGTTCGTGATGTGGAAGTTGCCCATGATGGCGACGCGGTTGGGATCCTTGACGCCATCGCCGACGAGCGGCAGCACGACGCGCTCGGTCGCGCGCAGCAGACAGAGCCGCTGCGGGTCCACCTGCGCGCACCACAGCGGCGCGCGCCAGCGCATCACGTTCACGTTCGTCGCGTCCTTGCGCGTATAGACGAGGAACAGCGCGTCGGAGTGCGTCAGCCAGTGCTGCTGCGTCGTGGACATCGCCAGCGCCTCGCCATCGTCGAAGGCCCACGCCTGCTTCGGCGACCACGCCAGGCCGTCGTCGCTCGCGCAAACGTAGCCGCGCTGGTCCTCGGCGCGCAGCGTCAGGAAAAAGCGTCCGCCAAACTGCGTCAGTGAAGGTTCCAGCAGGCCGCGCCCTTTTTCGTTGGTGACCGGTTCGCCGACGCGCTTGACCGTGAGCGTTTCGCCATCGAACGCGCAGCGCACGCCAGCGACCGCACGCGGCAACTTTTTGTCATGACCGAAGGTGAATGCGAGCAGGATATCGCCA
>CAISWQ010000027.1 GCA_903889245.1 uncultured Lentisphaerota bacterium
AGGCGCGTGTAGATGTTGCCAAATTCCTTCAGCGCGAACAGGTTCGCGGCGTGCTCGGTGCTCTTGAACACGTAGGACGTGGTCTGGTAGAGCGGCACGGCGCGCGCACCGGTGGTCGGGTCGGGTTTCTGGCCGGCGTGGAGGGCCAGCGTTTCCAGTTTTTGTGTTGCCATGTTTCGTTTCCTTGTGTTGGTTGTTGAGTCCGTCGTTTCAAATCACATAGTGCAGCGAGGTCTGCGCGTCGTGGCGTTCCAGCACCGCGCGCAGGGTCAGTGACTGCAATTTCTCACGCAGCGCCGTCTCGACCTCGCGCCAGGCGTAGCCCGCCGCGCCGTCGCCGTGCTCGGCGGCGGGCACAAGCTGACAAGGACCTTCGAGCGCCTCGACGATGTCCAGCAGCGTGATCGCCTCCGGCGGTTTCGCGAGGCGGTAGCCGCCATAGGCGCCGCGCTCGGCGCGGATCAGGCCGGCCGCGGCCAGCAACCGCGCCACGTGCCAGAGATATTTTTCCGAGATGTCCAACCGGGTGCCGAGGTCGCGCAGCGCGACCGCGTTCGCGCCGGTGTGCCGGGCCAGTTCGACGATCACGCGCAGGCCGTAGCGGCCCTTGGTCGTCACACTCAACCCGCTTCCAAACCTTGGAACGGCGCCGCCCTTGGTTTTCCAAGCCTTGGAAGCTTTCCCCGCCGTCTCTTTTTTGGCCTTTTTAAGTTGCATTTTTATTCACCATAAATGCGATGGACGTGGTGGAGTATATATCTAGCGCCGCGCTTGTCAAAAAATATTTTCAGGAAACGTGGACAGCGCGCGCCGAACCCCGGCCTTGGCCAACGGGGCGGCCGATAGCGGCGAGGCGGCCGCGCAGGCAGAAGCTGCATTGCGCGCCATCCTCCTGAATACAGGCTTTGCCGGGATAGATTTCGTAGAGGGCGCGGTATTTCAGCGGCGTGACGTTCGGCATGACGATGTTCGCGCCACGTTGCAGGCCGAGTTCGCGCCCTTGTGCGAGGTTGAGCGTCGCCAGCGCCGTCGTGCTGGGGATGTTCGCGCGCGGGCACATCAGGCGTGTGAGCGCGACCATCTTCAGCGCCATCAACTCATCGGCCGGCGGCTGATCCGGCCCGGCCACGGCCGCGACCTTGCCCAGCGGCGTATCGGGGTGCGGGATGAACGGGCCGATGCCGATCATGTCGAGATCGAGTTCGCGGAAGGTCTCGAGATCATGCGCGAGGTCGTCGTAGGTCTGGCCCGGGATGCCGGCCATCACGCCGCTGCCGATCTCATAACCGATGGCACGCAGCTCGCGCAGCATCGCGATGCGATCAGAGAGCTTGCCGTTCGGTCCCACCGGATGAATCAGGTCGTAGAGCTTGCGGTTGGAGGTCTCAAAACGGAGCAGATAGCGGTCGGCGCCGGCGGCACGCCAGAGTCGCCATTCGTCGGGCGAGCGCTCGCCGAGGCTCAAGGTGACCGCGAGCGCCGTCGCGCTCTTGATGCGCCGCACCACGTCGGCGATTTCCTCCGCGCGCCAGCCGGGATCCTCGCCGGCTTGCAGGACCACGGTGCCGTAGCCGAACTTGACCGCGTCGTGGGCCGAGGCGAGCACCTCGTCGCTGGTCATGCGGTAGCGCGCCAGCGCGGAACGTTCGACGCGCAGGCCGCAGTAAACGCAACGGCGGACGCAGAAATTGGAAATCTCGATCAGGCCGCGCAGGTGGACGGCGTCGCCGACGTACTCGCGCCGCACGCGGTCGGCCTCGGCCCAAAGCCGTTGGAGCCGGCTTTCGTCCGTCTCCTTCAGCCAAGCCAGTAGTTCCTGTTGCGTCAAAGGTTGCATGGTCGGGCGGGACTATAAACCGGGCCGGTTTTTTGGCAAGCAGCGGGCGTCCCGCTACCAGGCACTAACCGGCATTAAAGTGCTGACACAGGGCCTGCTACATGCTATGGAACAGCCGTTCTGCGAAGCGGGCAAGCGAAGGGATAGGTGCATTATGAAGAGTCTTCCTGAAGCCAACACGCACAGCCGCAGGAGGGGGATCGGGGTACTTCTGGCTTGTGGACTCACCAGCCTTGGGTTGAGTCAGGGTACTCTCGCCCAGACAGCCGCCTTGACGGTGAACGCCGACCCCTCCAGCGCCGGCGACGTCACCGGAGGCGGCACCTATGCCGTGGGCACCAACGTCCAGATCACAGCCTCCGCCAGCATGGGCTGGCTGTTTGTCGCTTGGAATGACGGCGATACCAACGCCACGCGCACAGTGACCGTACCTACGGGCGGCACCAACTTCATCGCGCGGTTCAACCTGAACCAACAAGCGGGTTCGCCCATGAAGTTCACGACGCTCGCCGGCTTGGCGGGCAGCGCCGGCAGCACCAATGGCACCGGCAGCGCGGCGCGGTTCAACTATCCCCAGAGCGTCGGCCTCGGCCCGACCGGCCTGGTCTATGTCGCCGACTCCATCAACCATCTCATTCGCAAGATCACCTCGGCGGGTGTGGTCACCACGCTGGCCGGGGCGGCAGGCAGCGCAGGCTATACGAATGCCACCGGCACGGCCGCACGCTTCAACACACCCAGCGGGGTGGCTGTTGACGACGCGGGCAATGTGTTTGTGGCGGACACCCACAATCATGCCATCCGCAAGATCACGCCTGCAGGGGTGGTCAGCACGCTGGCGGGCGCGGGCAGCGCAGGCAGCAGCGATGGCACGGGCACAGTGGCGCGTTTCAACCTGCCCTATGGCATCGCAGTGGATGGCCTGGGCCACCTGCTGGTGGCAGACACCGGCAACCACACCATCCGGCAGATCACGCCTGATGGCACAGTGACCACTCTGGCTGGTTTGGCAGGTGTCTCCGGCAACTCGGATGGCACCGGGGCGGCAGCGCGTTTCTACCTGCCGAGCAGCCTTGCGACAGATGCGTTGGGAAATTTCTTCGTGGCGGACACGTTCAATCACACCATCCGGTTGATCACGGCGGGCGGCGTGGTTACCACGGTGGCGGGCGACCCCGGCAGTAGCGGCAGCGCGGATGGCACGGGCAGCGCGGCGCGCTTCAACCAGCCCTACGGCGTGGCCGCGGATCATGCGGGTCACGTCTATGTGGCCGACACCGGCAACGACACCCTCCGGGAAGTGGATGCGGGCGGCACGGTGAGTACGCTTGGCGGGCTGGCCGGCAATCCCGGCAGCGCGGAGGGCACGGGCAGCGCGGCGCGTTTCAACGGGCCGGGCGGGCTGGCCGCCGACAGCGCGGGCAAGCTCTACCTCGCCGACACGCTGAATCACACGATCCGCCAAGGCAGTTTCATCCAGACCACCGATGTTCAGATCACCGCCTTCACCGTCACCTGGCCTCCGGGCGATCTGCTGGGCAAGGCTCCGACCGCGATCACCTGGACATTCCAGAACAACGGCCCGTGGGATTTGGCCAGCAACACGTTCAACGCCGGCGTGAGCATCATCAACCCCGATGAATGGTATCTGCTCGGCGTCACCCAGTTCCAGATGGCGCTGCGCGTGGGCGAGTCCACCAACATCAGCGTACCGCCGGCCGAGCTGGCCTCGTTTGCCGTGCCGAGCAACTACTGGGCGGGCACCTGGCGGGTGTTCACCACGGCGGCCTCGCAAAACAACCAGGTGGTGGGCCCGCACCTGAACCGGCCGGTCTACGAATCCAACACCGTCTCGTTTGCGGGTTTCTTCCGCGAAGGCACGCCCACCTTGAACGGCCTGGTGACCACCCAGCTCACCGTGCCGCCCGGCACCAACGTCAGTGGCAGCTTTTATGGCAGCCTGCGCAATGGACAGGACCCGGCGACCCATATGACAGCCGTCATCGGCTTCGTCAACAGCAGCAACCAGTGGGTCGGTGGCGAACCCATCGCGCTCTATTCCGACGTGCCGCCACCCACCAACACGATGCAGCTTCTCGCCTGGACCGATCTGGCGCCGCCCGCCACGCCGGGCGTCTATTCGCTCCGCTACAAGGCTTACCTCACGTGGCAAATCCCCTGGTGCCTTAACGAATTCAAAAACCATCCGCCCACGAGAAATGACCTGGGCCAGTCCTTCAATATGGAAGGCATCCTCGGCTCGGTCACGGTGGCGACGCCGACCGACCTCCAAGCAGTCGGCATCAACCTGACGCTGCCCGGCGGCGACCCGCGCGGCCAGACGCCCACAGCGATCAGTGTGTTCCTCAAGAACAACGGGCCGGGTGCGTGGGACTGGAAGAACTGCATCGTCGAGGCCTACCTCGCCGCGCAGGGCGTACCCCAAAGTGCCTGGATCAACCTCGGTGGCGCCAACCTCTATCCACAATTGCCCATCGGCCAGACGGTGACGAACACGCTGTCGGCCGATGACCTGTTGAATTACACCTTGCCACTCTATCTGCCGGGCGGCACCTACACCGTGTGGCTGCACGCCGTGCCGCAGCGCAGCGCGCCGCTGGATACAAACACCAACAACAACTGGGCGGCGGGTAACCAGGTGCTCGTGCCGCGCTACACGCCCCGCGGCATGTTCAACTTCGTGGGCTGGCTCGGCCAGCTCTGGGCCATCGGCAGCGCCGATGGCGTCGGTGGCAGCGCGCGTTTCTACTCGCCCTACTCGGTCACCTCGGACAATTTCGGCAACTATTACATCGCCGACTCGCTGAACCACACCATCCGCAAGGTCAACGTGGCAGGCGCGGTGTCCACCTTCGCCGGTTCCGCGGGCAGCAAGGGCAGCGCCGATGGCTTCGGCAGCGCGGCGCGGTTCAACACCCCGATCGGCGTGGCCACCGACGGCTCCGGCAACGTCTATGTGGCCGATACCTTCAACAACACCATCCGCAAGATCTCGCCCGCCGGCCTGGTCAGCACCCTGGCGGGCACGGCCGGCACAGGCGGCGTGACGGATGGCACCGGCGCGGTGGCGCGGTTTGCCGGTCCCTACGCTGTCGCCGCCGACGGCACCGGCACGGTCTATGTGGCCGACACGTGGAATCACACCATCCGCAAGATCACGCCCGCCGGCGTCACCACCACGCTCGCCGGCCTCGGCCAGAACTCCGGCAGCGCCGATGGCACCGGCAACAGCGCGCGCTTCTACACGCCGATGGGCATCGCGGCCAGCCCGAACGGCTTGCTCTACGTGACGGATTCCGGCAATCACACCATCCGCAAGATCACGCAGGCCGGCGCGGTCTCCACGCTCGCGGGCGTCGCGGGCGCCGCGGGCAGCACCGATGGCACCGGGGTGAACGCGCGCTTCAACACCCCGACCGGCATCTGCGTGGACAACGCCGGGTTCCTCTACGTGGCGGATTCCCGCAACCAGACCATCCGCGGCGTCAACCTCTATGGCGTCACCTTCACCGTCGGCGGCTCGGCCGGCTCCAAGGGTGAGGCCAACGGCATCGGCAGCGCGGCGCGCTTCAACGGGCCGCAGAGCATGACGATTGATCCCAGCGGCAACATGGTCATGGCCGACACCTATAACAATATCATCCGCGTCGGCCTGCTGATCACCACGGCCACGGTCCACGTGGCGGCCGTACCCGCCACCGGCGGCACGGTCACCGGCGGCGGCGGCTATGAAATCGGCACCAACGCGACGCTGACCGCCACCGCCAATCCCGGCTGGCTCTTCTCCACGTGGAGCGATGGCACGCTGACCCCGACTCGCACGGTGACAATCCCGTCCTATGATTCCTGGTACACCGCGCGCTTCCTGCCGACCCTCGGTGTCGCGGCGGACGCCCCCACCCTCGCGTGGACCACCGGCGGCGCGTCGGAGTGGTACGGCCAGTTGACCACGACGCACGATAACTATGCCGCCATGCAAAGCGGCGCGCTGGGCGCGGGCCAGACCAACTGGGTCGAAGGCACGCTGGCCCATGGACCCTGCTCGGTCATGTTCTGGTGGCGGCTCTCGGCCGCGCCGACCGATGTCCTGCAGTTCTACGTCAACACCCAGCTCGTCGCGCAGATTTCCGGCACGGTCGGCTGGGCCCCCTGCGCCACCTTCCTCGGCTCGACCAACGCCTACGCGCTGCGCTGGGTCTTCATCAAGAACAGCCCGGCCAGCGTCGGCTCCAACGCCGGCTGGGTGGATCAGGTCGCCCTCACCACCTGCGCTTATGCGACCAACGTTCCGCAGGCCTTCTTCCAGGACGGCTCCGGCATGCTCGCGAGCTGGGTGCTGAACACCAACGGCGTCTTCCGCTTCTCGCGCCTGCTCGGTATCACCGGCGCCTGGGCGCTCAAGGCCGCCGGCGATATTGATGGCGATGGCGTCAGCGACCTGCTCTTCCAGACGCCGGGCGGCGACACCGGCGGCTGGTTCCTCAACGCCGATGGCTCCACGCGCGACGCCCGCTTCTGGTGGAACATCGGCAACTGGGACATCCGGGCCTGCGCCGACTACGAAGCCCTCGGCCGCGGCCAGGTCTTCTTCCAGAACCCCGCCGGCACGGTCGCCTACTGGCGGCTCGACACCAACGGCAACCTGCTCGCAGCCGTCCCCATCGGCAACATGGGCGCGTGGGCCCTCAAGACCGGCGGCGACCTCGATGGCGATGGCAAAGCCGAACTCTTCTGGCAGAACGCCGCCGGCATCGTCGCCATCTGGTATCACAACCCCGATGGCACCATCCGCGGCACGCTCCCCTTTGCCACGGGCGCCTGGGCCTTGCGCGCGGCGATGGATATTGACGCCGATGGCGCCACCGACCTGCTCTGGCAGACGCCCGATGGCCGCACCGCCGGCTGGTTCATGAACCCGGCCGGCACACCGCGCGACGCCCGTTACTGGTGGAGCACCGGCTCGTGGCAACTCAAGGCCGCGGGCCGCTGATGAGTCCCGTCATGGTTCCAAGGATTGGAAACGGCGGACGCCCCATGTTCCAAGGCTTGGAACATCCGACCGTGGACCGCGCCCGGTTCGCCGCCAACGTTCCGGGGCTTGGAAAACAAAGCGCGTTTTTTTCCAAGCCTTGGAAAACCGCCGCGCTCGCCGCGTTGCTCGGCGCGCTCGCGCCGGCCGGCGCGTTCATGGAGCAACCGGAATACAGCCGCAACGAGACCGAACCCGTCGAGCGCGACAAGGCCACCCTCGCCGAGGAGGAGGCCGCGCTGCGCCGCCGCGAAACCGAGGTCTCCGCCAGCGCGCGCGCCGACCTGCTCGCCGCCCTGAACGCGTTCAAGGCCGGCCGGTGGGACGAGGTCATCACGCAGCTTGAGGCGCTGCTCGAAAGCGACCCCACCGTCCTGCCCGCGTGGGATTTGCTCGGCAACGCCTACTGGCGCGTCGGCCGCGGCGGCGACACGTTCAAGCTCTGGAACCGGCTGCGCACCATCCGCCCCGACTACCCGCCGGTCTACAACTGGCTCGGCCGCGCCTACATGTTGAGCAACGACCTCGTGAACGCGCGCGCCGCGTACGCCAAAAGCCTGGCCATGAGCCAGCCGTTGCACGATGAAGACCTCCAGTTCGGCCGCGTACTGCGCTGGAGCGGCGCGCTCGAGGACTCCATCAAGCTGCTCCGCCCCATGGCGCAGGCCAAGCCCGACCGCC
>CAISWQ010000028.1 GCA_903889245.1 uncultured Lentisphaerota bacterium
ATTCAGCTGCACCTCGCTGACGGACCACGGACTCGTCTCGCCAAGAATCTGCTGATAAAGGGAAGTGTCTTTCATGCCTGCATCCTACCTGAATCCTCACCTTTTGCTCGAAATATTCCCCTCATTAACCCAGTAGCGCCGTGTTGCTGCTCAAGAGTAGGGGACGCGTCAGTTTGTTCTATTTCTCGCACTGAATCATGACCACCCTAAAGCCACAGGGTTGCAGCATGGGTCCCGGCACACCCTCCTGAGCGCCCATATGCGCCATAATCGGCGCGTTCCAGACCAGCCATTTCTGTACCGCCTGTTCTCTTACCCTTCTGGCAAATCGGTAAAGGGTCGCCGTTCGCGCAAGGTCAGCTCCCAAAGCTTGGCGTACTTCATGTAAGCGCCGCAGGCGCTGGCGAGCGCGATGATGAAACCGTGAACACCGTCGAGGAAACCGGCGCGCAGAAAGTAGCCGCGCAGGAAACGCAGCGGAGGCCGGAAGAGCAGGTCCCGCCACCGGTAGCGGCCGCCCTGCACAAACTTTTGTTGCGCGGTGATGCTGGAGAACCGGTTCAGCGTTTCGAAATGATCGCGCAAGTCGTCATAGGTGTAATGCCAGATGGCGTTCTTCAGGCGCAGGATGGGACCATGGACGACGACCTTGTCGTGCGGTTCCTGCCCCTCGGTGCGGCCGCACTCCTTGCGGAAGAGGCGCAACTTGACGTCGGGATACCACTCGCCATGTCGGATCCAGCGGCCGAGGTAATAGACCTGCCGAGGAAATTCATAGCCGACGATGCCGTCGTGCCCGCGTTCGAAGGCGGCCAGGATTTCCTCACGCAGGCCCGGCGAGACTTCTTCGTCGGAATCAAGGAATAAAATCCACGGATGCTGTGCGAGTTCGCGGACGGTGTTGCGTTGGCCGACGTAGCCGAGCCATTCGCGCTGGTAGACACGGTCGGTGAACGTCCGGCAGATCTCGACGGTCCGATCTGTGCTAAAACTGTCCACGACGACAAGTTCGTCGCACCAGGTCAGGCTCTGTAGGCAACGGCGGATTTTATGTTCCTCATTAAAGGCGATGACGCAGGCTGAAATTTTATCACGCGGCATAGGTCATGGCCTCCTTTCCAACAGCCACGCCGGAGCCACAGTCTCGGCGTGCAGCACACCGGCCACATAGAGGCGGACGCGGTAGCCGGCATAGCGCATCCGCCGACCATCAAGCAGTTGACGGTCGCGCAAACCGGCGGGCACGGCATAACTGGCGGTCAACGTAATCGGCGTTGCGCCACGCCAGGCCTCGGGTCGCAACTCGGCACGTGGTGTCAACGCCTCCGTGGGCGCCACTCGTCCTGTGTATTGATCTTCATCAAAAAATTCCGTCCTCACACTAACCTCATGGGCCGGCGGCGCGTTGCTGCCAGCCGGGACCAAAGCGATGTGCACCATGCGCAATTCATCAAACTGCGGTTGCTGCAGCAGTCGTTGTGGTTCCGTCGCCGCAATCCTGACCAGCGGTTGCGCCACCACTTGCTCCCGCACCAGCGGAGACGGCTTGGCCAACACCAACTGCTGTGTGGCAGTGCGTGCCATCTGCGCGTGTACAGGCGGGTTGGCGGTCACGGTGATCATGACCGGCGGCGCGGCCGTACGCGCCGCGGCAAGCCGCAGGGCCTCGCGCACGATCTCAATTTCCGCACGCATCTTACGCAGTTCGTCAGCCGGCGGCGCGGCAGTGACGACCATGATGACAGGCAAAGCCATGTTCGTGATGACGCGCGGGGATGGTTCAAACGTAGCCTGGGCTTTTCGACGGAATGGCGGAAAGAGGAATAAACCGGTCAGCAGTGCCACGATCAACATGGTCCACAGCGCCAGCCAGCGCGCGATGCGCTTTTCGCGCTTCACTTGCGCTGGCGCGGGCGACTCGGCCTGCACCACCACTTGGACGAGCAGGCGCGTACGCGCCAACTCGACGATGTCGCCATGCTTGAGTCTGGCCTCGCGCTGCTCGCGGCGGTTGACCAGCACGCGACCCATCGCGCCGAGATCGCGCACGAACAAGCCCGCCTCGCGTTGTTCAAAGACGGCATGATGCAACGCCACCTCGGAATCGGGAATGACGAGCGCGCAATCCTCGCCACGGCCGACCAGCAAGGCTTCCGGCGGTACGGTGACCTGCTGTCCGCGCAGCGGCCCGCTCAAAATATGGAGGCGGAAATGCATGGCGTTGGGGGACTCACGGTTGCGCCAGCGGCACGGCGTTGCGGGCATCGGCGCGCAGCAGGCTCCCTGTCAGCCAGCCCAGCAGCATCACGGCCAGCGTACCGCCGGCGAGCACGCAAAGGATCATCTGCTGCGGGCTCTGGTGGCAGAGGAACAGCGCGACGAGATAGAGGAGGCAGGCCGGCACCAGCCAGAGCGTGCGCACGGTTTCGTGGCGGGCCCATAGGTAGGGTGCCAGCAAATTGATCAAGGCGAGCGGAATTGCGGCCCAGACATACCCGCGCGTCAGTGTCAGGTAAAGTTCGCCGCGCTCACCATAGAGCAACTGCATCGGCAGTTCCGGCCAGAGTGTCATGAAGCCCGCGGCAACCAGACAGACGGCCAGCGTGAGCAACACGGGCCCGAGGATCAGGCGCGGATTGGCCGAGGTTACCGCGCGCGGAAACATCGCCGCCGCCAACGGCATCGGCAGGAAAAAGACCACACGCGAAAGCTGGGCGGCCTTGCCGTAGGCCGCCAGTTCCTGCCCATCGAGGAAGCGCGCCATCAGGATCATATCGGCATTGACCAGCAGGAACAGGGCACCCTGCGCCAGCAGCACATTCCAGAAATAACCTTGAATGGCACGGGCCGGCGGCAAGTCGGTCACGGCGTCGGACACCCCCTGCCAGGCGCGGCGCAACGGCCACCAAGCCAGCCCTACGCCCAAGGCCAAACTCGCTGCGACGCCGCCCAGCAACCAGGTGACGCCCAAGCCAAGCACGGCCAGTACTGCGCCAAACACCAAACGCCCGGCGGCCACTCCCAGACCGGAGAGCGCACCCCAGCCGAACCGGCGGCTGCCCTGCAAGGCGCCACCCAGCAACGGACTAAACAGGCCGACAAAAGCACACACGCCCACCATGATCAACGCCGCCACCGAAGGCGCCTGCAATTCGGCGCGGAACCACGGCGCGGCCAGGCACCACATCAACAGGATAATCAAAGCCACCGGCGTGGTCACTTTCAGACCCCGTTGCACGAGCTGCCGCCAGGTCGCCGTGTCGTTGCGGTGTACGAACTCGGCCACATAACGCGCCATGGTCGTGGAGATCACACCCGCCGGCACATTCAGGACGTTCAACAGCGCGATCAGCGCGACCAGTGCCGCATAGGCCTCCTGGTCCATCACCCGGCCCACCACCCCATGGAAAAGCGCGTAGCACAAGCCGATCAGCCCGCTGCCGGTAAAGACGACGAACGAGTCGTAGGCAAAATGCCAACCCTCGTGCTGGCGGAGTCGTCCCAATAAATTATTCCAAGGTGCTGGCATGGTCGCGTGGCGCAGAGTTTCCAAGGTTTGGAAGAGTTTGCGAGCCTTTTTCCAAGCCTTGGAAAAGCCGGGATCAAAGCTGGCGGATGACTTCCTGCTCCGCGGCGAGCAGGGCGGCGAACAGCGCGGGCGCGGCGGCGACCTCGCGCAGTTTCATCAGCAGATCGGTGTGGTGGCACATCATGCAGATGCGCGCGAGCACATGCAGATGCAGCCGGTCGTTCTGGCAGCCGACGAGGAAGAACAAATCCGTGGTCGAGCCATCGGGCGAGCCGAAGGGCAGCGGCTGGACGGCGCGGCCGAGGACGATGAACGAGTCGTTGAAGCGGTAGGCGTCGTGCGTCATCGGGTGCAGCAGCGCGACGCCACCGGGCAGCGCGGTCGTGCAAAGCCGCTCGCGTTCCTCGAGGCTCTTCACAAGGTCGGCGGCGTCGTTGACCATGCCGGTGCTGTCGGCCAGCGCGGCCATATCGCGGATGACCGACGCTTTCGTGCGCGACTTCAGCGCCGCCTCGATGAACTCCGCGCGCAACAGATCCGGCATGATCGCGTGTTCCTTCGAGAGATCCAGCATGCGCTCGGTGCTTTGCCGGTGGTAGGACTTGAGCCGCTTCTCGCTCGCGCCAAGGATGCGCCGCGACGCCCACGAATCAATCTCGCTGCGTTTGAAGGTCAGCCGGCCGCCACGTTCCTCAAAGGGAATGACGCGTTCACGCACGTAGTTCTGCACCTCCTCCACCGTCAGGTGCAGGTAGTGCGCCACCTCGTCCAGATTGAAGGTTTTGTGCGGCATTCACCCTCGCTAAACTGCGTGGGGAATATAAGTGACGGCCCGCAGTCCTGACAAGCGCAATGCGCGGCGTTGCCGCCGCCGCGCCGATGACCTAGACTCGCGCCCGCATGGACCGCAAGCTCAAGCTGGAACTCTCGGACTTCGGGTGCAAACTCGGCGGGCACACGGGCATCAGCGAGCTGATGCACGACCTCGGCGAGGCGCTGGCGATCAGCCCGCATCTGCTGATGATGGGCGGCGGCAATCCCGGCCGCATCCCCGCGCTGGAGGCGGTCTGGCGGCGGCGCATGACCGAACTGCTGGCGCACGGCGACGCGTTCGAGCGGATGCTCGCTCACTATGACCAGCCGCGCGGCTCGCCGGACTTCATCGCCGCGCTCGTCCACTGCCTCAACCACCAGTTCGGCTGGCAACTGACGGCGCGCAACGTCTGCGTGACCAACGGCAGCCAGAACTCCTACTTCTTCCTCTTCAACATGCTCGCCGGTCGCGCCGGTGGACGCCATCGCAAAATTCTGCTGCCACTGGCGCCCGAATACATCGGCTACGCCGACCAAGGGCTTTCTTCCGATCTCTTCGTTTCGTGCCGCCCGCTGATCGAGGAACTCGACGCGCACACGTTCAAGTACCGGATTGATTTCGATGCGCTCCCGCTCGGTGATGACCTCGCCGCAATCTGTGTCTCGCGTCCGACCAACCCGACCGGCAATGTCCTGACCGACGCCGAGATGCGCCACCTCGCCGCGCTCGCGAAGAAACGCGGCCTGTTCTTCCTGGTGGATGGCGCCTACGGCGCGCCGTTCCCCAACATCATCTTCAGCGAGGTTGAACCCTTCTGGGATGAGCACATCATCCTGACCTTGAGCCTCTCCAAGCTCGGCTTGCCCGGCACGCGCAACGGCATCATCATCGCGCGCGAGGACGTGATCGAGGCGGTGAGTGCGATCAACGCCGTCGTCAGCCTCGCCAACGGCAACCTCGGCCAGGCGCTCGTCGCGCCGCTGCTCCAGAGCGGCGAGTTGCTGCGGTTGAGCCGCGAGGTGATCCGCCCCTACTACGAGCAGCGCGCGCGGCAGGCGCTCGGCTGGTTGCATGCCGCGCTCGGCGACCGCGTGGATTATCGCCTGCACGCCGCCGAGGGCGCGCTTTTCCTCTGGCTCTGGCTGCCGGGCTTGCACGGCACCTCGCAGGAACTCTACCGCCGCCTCAAGGCGCGCCATCTGCTCGCCGTCTCCGGCCACCACTTTTTCTACGGCCTGAACGATCCCCGATGGTCTCACCAGCACGAATGCCTGCGCCTGACCTACTCGCAGTCGGAAAAAATTGTCCGGGCCGGTATCGAAATCCTCGCCGCCGAACTCGCCCGCGGCTGAACCGGCTGTGCTTATTTGAGCCACGCATCCACGCACGGCGCGGCCCAGCGGGAGAAGACCGCCGCGCACCACGCGGCGCAGGCGGCGGCAAGGACATCCATCGTGTAGTGCGCGCGGAGGATCAGCACCGTCGCGGCTTCGAGCACGGCGAGCACCGCCGCCGCGATCGTCAGCGCCGGCCAGCCCCACTGCGCCAGCTCGATCGCGCCGATGACCGCGATGGCCGTGTGGCCGGAGAAGAAGAAGTCGTTGCTCGTGCCGTAGGTGACGAAGAGCGACGGGAAGCCCGGCCGCCGCCAGATCATGCCCGGCGGAATCGGCAACGTGCAGATCGCCTGACAGACCTGCCGCAGCGCGTAGAGCGAGAACATCGCGATGAACGGCCGCAACGTGGGGCCGAAGATGGAGACGGCGATCAGGTAGAGGCCGAAGAGGTCAATGAACCCGGAACTGATGATCAGCACGCGGTCGGCGGCGCGCGGGTGCGCGGCGAGCCAGCCGTGCAGCGGCGCGGTCCAGTCGTGGATGGCGTCGCCCAGACCGGTGCGGTGCGCGGTCTTGCGCGCGATCAGCGCCTGCGTCCAGAACCAGAGGAACAGCGCCACGGCGATCAGCGCGACGCGCAGGCCATAGTGCCAGGCCACATCCATGATTACGCCTGCCTCCGCTGGCCTTTGGTTTCCTCCAGCATGGCTTCGAGCTGCCGCCGGATTTCGGCGACGAGCGGATCGCCGTCGGCGCTCTTCTCGCGCGTGGCGGCGACCTCGATGGCCGTGCCGATGCTGACGACGGCGCGGAGCGGTGCATGCACGCGGACGTTGTCGGTCAGGTCCTCCTCGAAGCGCTCCACCGTCTCCAGCAGCCGCTCCGGCGTGGGCGCGGGGGCAAAGTAGTTCGGCGGATAATTATGGAGCTGCTGCGCGAGATAGACATCGGCCAGTTGCCGCCAGCGCCGCGCGCGCTCGGCCTCCGGCAATTCGCCGGCGACCATGTCCGGCAGGATCGCGATGCGCAGCAGCTTGACGCGCTCGACCGTGGTCTCGGCGCGGCGGCCCTTGAGCCACTCCTTTTCCAGCGGCGCGAGCAGCGCATCCATCAGGCGTTGCAACCGCTCGTCGAACGCGCCCGGCTGCGGCGCGCCGAGATACTCGGCCTCCTTCAGCGCCAGGAGCGTATCGCCAATCTTGAGGATGCGCGCGGTCAGCGCGAGCTGCCGCTGGGGTTGCCACGTGAGCCGCTGCTCGATCTCCTCCAGCACCGGCGCGAGCGCCGCCACGAGGTCGCCCTCGAAGAAATAGCGCAGCGCCACCGGGTGCACCACGACACGGCCCGGCGGCGTCGCCGCCGCACGCTGCTTCGCCGCGCCGCGCGCCATCAGCGCGACGCCTTCCATCAGGTTGTTCAGCCGGTCGTTGCTGCGCGAGATCAAACCTTCCGGGAAAATGACCAGCGGGCGTTGCGCCGTGGCGAGAATCTGCACCGCACACTTGAGCGCCTCGCGGTCGAGCCCCTCGCGATAGACGCTGAAGACGCCGACGCGCGGCAGCGAAAAGCGCTGAAAACGCGACTGCATGAACAGGTGCCAGCTCGCCATGATATTCAGCGGCCGGCCGATTTGGTGGCCCAGCTTCATCAGCACCATCGGGTCCGACGGCCGGCAGTGGTTCGGCGCGAGCATCACACCGTGCCCGGCGGCGAGCGACGCCTGCAACCGGTCGAGGTGCAGGCACTCCACCGCCGCGATGCCCTGGTCTTTCCGCAGGTAGCGGTTGAGGAAGAGCATATAGACGCGATGCCAGAACAGGCTCTGGATCGGCGGCACGAAACGATACGGTTTGTCTATGACGATGTTTTGCATGCGGCGTGGTCAGGTTCCCATATTCGCCCCACCCCGACAAGCCTATGCGCGCTGCCGTCCAAGGCTTGGAAAAACCGGCCTTGGCTTTTCCAAATCTTGGAAAAGTTTCCGTCCCACACCTGCTTTGTGCACACTTTGCAAAGTGTGCACAGGCCGTGGAGGGCGAAGGCTTGGGTGGCGTGTTTTACGGATGGTCAGTCGCCGGCCGGGGCCAGCGCAAGATGGCGGCAGATTTTTTCCGGCGGCCCATCACCAAAGATGACCACCTGCGCGTAAGGCGTCTCGGCGGTGGCGGCAAAATCAAGTTGCGTCTCGCCGGGCGCGATGGGCGTCAGTTCCGTCGCGGGCTTCTTGGGATCCCTGGCCGGCAGCCGCACACCCACCTTGCCGGCGGCCTTGTCCTGCCATGCAACCTGCAACCGGTATTGCTTGCCGGCGGCCAGCGGCAGCAGGTCGCCTTCCCAGGTTTTCTTCGCGGGCTTGGTGCGCGTGGACGCGGGATACCAGCCCTCGGCACGATCGGGCGCGAGCCAGTGCAGGCTGAACGCGGGATTGCGCACGAGATTGCCGGCGACGGCGTCGCGCGCCAGTTGGATCGTTTTCGTGGTCGCGCGACCGCTTGCAAGCGTCACAGCCGCCGTGGCGACGGCGCTGCCGGGGCGCAGCACGGCGAGCGTGTAGGTGCCCGGCGGCAGATGCCTGCATTCGAAGCGGCCCGCGGCGTCCGCCAGCGTCGAGAATTTTGTTTCCAGCAACATGAGCTTGGCCGGCAACTGCTCCAGGCCGGGCGCGGCCTGCGAAACCACCGTACCGGTCAGCGTGGCGTTCTGGTCGGCGGGAATTTTCGCGGCAAGCTGGCCGAGCGTCAGGAGCACATCGGCGACGACGCGCGCGCATTCCGCCGCGCTCTCGATCAGGATCGGATCGGCCTGGGCGCGGTCGCCACTCACGGCCAGCGGTTTCGCGCGCTCAAAGCGCGGCTTGGAAAATTCAATCAAGCCCTCCAGGCGCTGCCGCAGGCCGGCGACGGCCTCATCATCGGTACGGCCGAGCAGGCGCGGGCGATAGCCGGTGAGGTGGAGCTTGTCGGGGTTGGCGAAATTTTCCGTCTTGCCGTGCAGGTCGCCGCCGACGATGGCGGCGTGCGGCGGCGCGCCGGTGTCCTCGACGAAATGCACCAGCGAGCCGGTCCAGCGGCAGGCGTTGAAGGCGCTCTCGGTGCGTAGCGCCTGCAGCGCGCGGCGGAAGAACGGCTCGTAGGTGGTCCGCACCTCCGGGCACATGTGGCCGACGTGCGTGGGCAGGCCGGGTAGCAGCAGGAAGTCATCGGAGTAGAACCACGCCGTCTTGTCGCGCCGCAGCGAGCGCCGCCAGTCGGGCATCAACGAGCTCTCGCGCAGGTTCGGCACTTCGGGGCCGAGCAGCTTGAGGATGGGCGCGTCCGCGTCGAGGGCCGCCACCGCGGCGCGCGTGATGTCGGGATGCGGATGCCACGCCAGCGCGGGCAGCGACAACCAACCGGCACACACCAGCCAGGCCCAAACCAGCTCCGCACCTCGGTTTCGCCTTTGATGTTCACGATGCATAACCACAGCCTTTCTCGCGCACAGCTCCGGCAACGGAGCGGATGTCGCACGGCGCTATCTAGCACCGCCGCCGCCAAAAGAAAAGTGCGGTGGAAAAATCTTGTCACGCTCCGCGCTGCGCCTACACTGGCGGCGCACATGAGGAGCAAACCATGAACGGAAGCAAACTGGACCGCCGCTCGCTGTTGACCCTGCTGGCCGCCACGCCGGCCGCGCTCGCCGCCACACTCTCCACCCGCGCCGCCGAAGGCCAGCCCACCGGCGGCAAAGTGCTGATGCCGCTTGGCGACGCGACCGAGGCGATGGATACGCTCTATCCGTTCTTCCGCATCGCCGAGGACGGCTTCCAAGTGGTCGTGGCCGGTCCCGAGGCGCGGCTCTATAACATGGTCGCGCACGAAGTCCCGCCCAACTCCGACGTGAAGTGGGACATTACGCAGGAACGGCCCGCCTATCACATCCAGGCCAACATCGCCTTCCGCGATGTGAAGCCGGAGGACTACGTCGGCGTCTTCGTCTCCGGCGGCCGCGCGCCGGAATATCTCCGCTACGACAAGGACCTGCTGCGCATCATGAAACATTTCGGCGACGCGAAGAAGCCGATCGGCTTCACCTGCCACGGCGTCGAGATCGTCAGCGTCGCCGGCGTCATCCAGGGGCGCAAGGTCACGACCGTCGCCAAGTGCCAGCTCGATGCCGAGCAGGGCAGCGCCATCTACCTGAACCAGCCGGTGGTCGAGGACGGGCACATCATCAGTTGCCGTACGTGGCACGACTACGCGCCGTTCTTCCCGCTGTTCATGAAGCGGCTCAACGCCGCGCGCAAGTGAGGGGCGCCCGCCATGCGCATCGAGCTCAGCCTTAGCCGGAAAATCGCGATCGCGATCGCCATCGGCCTGCTGGTGTTGATTGCGATTGGCGTGGTCTCCTACCGCAGCATCCATGAGTTTGTCCGCTCGGCGGCCATCGTGACGCAATCGCAGGCCATCCTGACCTTTCTCGGCCAGGTGGAAAGCGACATCGTGACGGCGGAGAGCGAGGCCCGCGGTTACGTGATCTCCGGCGACGAGCGCTACCTGACGCTCTACCAGACCGCCCGGGACGAGGTGGAGAGCGACCTGCGCCAGTTGCAGCAACTGGTCATTGATCCGGAGATTCGGCGTCTGGTCAACGAGATGGAGCGGCTGATTCGTGAACGCCTGGAGCGCCTCAAGAAGACCGTGGCCATCCGAAAACTGGAGGGCATTGAGGCCGTGGTGGTGGTCGCCGGCCCCGGCAAGAAAGTCATGGATGAAGTCCGGCGCGTCATCATGTCCATCGAGGATAAAGAGGAGAAACTTCTGAAGGACCGTGATCAGCAAGCCCGGATGATGGCCAACCGCACCACCCTGATCATCGTGCTGGGCAGTCTGCTGGCCATCCTGCTGGCCGCCTTCAGCACGATCATCATCATCGCGGATATCGCGCACCGGGAACGCCTGGAGCGCGAGGTGTTGGAGATCAGCGAGCGCGAGCAACGGCGCATCGGCCAGGATTTGCACGATGGCGTCTGCCAGCATCTGACCGGCATTTCGTTGCTCTGCCGGAGCCTGCAACAGAAACTGGGCGAGCGCGCCGCGGCCGAGGCCGCCGCCGCGGAGCGGATCACCCACCTGATCAACGAAGGCATCGAGCAGACCCGGCGCGTCACGCAAGGCCTCCACCCCGTCGCCAGCGAACCCGGCGGCCTGATGCTGGCGCTGCAAGCGCTGGCCGCGAGTGTCCATGGCGTGGACCAACTGACCTGCACGTTTGACTGCCCGGCCCCGATCGCCATACCCGACCAGATGATCGCCACGCATCTGTACCGGATTGCGCAGGAGGCGGTGCAGAATGCGATTCGCCATGCCCGGCCCAACACGATCATCATCCGGCTGCTCGCCGATGAGGAACGCATCGCCATGCTCGTGAGTGATGATGGGCTGGGCCTGCCGGCCGAGCGCCCCCGGAAGGGTCTGGGGTTGGAGATCATGGCCTATCGCGCCAACACCCTGGGCGCCCGGCTGGAAATCCGGCCCGGCGCGGAGCGCGGCACCGTGGTGCGTTGTATTCTGCCTAGGGAGGCGCTGCTGGGCCCATGACCGAGCGTAAAGCCAAAGGCAAGAAGCGCCTCCTGCTGGTGGATGATCATCCCCTGTTGCGCGAGGGCATCGCGCAGCTCATCAACGAGCAGACTGATTTGCAGGTGTGTGGCGAGGCCGAGGATCGCCAGAGCGCCCTGGCCGCGCTGGACGCGACCCGGCCGGACCTGGCCATCGTGGATATTTCGCTCAAGGACCAGAGCGGGCTGGAATTGATCAAGGACTTTCAGGCACGCGCGCCCGGATTGTTGGTGCTGGTGCTCTCGATGCACGACGAGGCGCTGTATGCCGAGCGCGCCCTGCGCGCCGGCGCCCGCGGCTACATCATGAAGCGCGAAGCCGCCTACCGCGTCCTCGACGCCATCCGGCTGGTCCTCTCCGGCGGCACCTACGTCAGCGAAAAGATGATGGCCTCCATCCTCGACAAAGTCAGCGGGCGGGCGCCGACGACCCGGCCGGCCGCGCTCGCCGCGTTGAGCGACCGGGAGTTGGACGTGTTGCTGCTGATCGGGCAAGGCTATGGCGCGCAGCAGATGGCCGCGCGGCTGCACATCAGCACCAAGACCATCGAGACCCACCGCGCCAACCTCAAGCTCAAACTCAAGCTGGGCTCCAGCGGCGAGCTGCTCCAACAGGCCATCCGCTGGGCGCACGAACTCGGCACGGGCTGACGCCCGCCGCGCTCACAGTGGCAGTTCCACGGTGGCGCCCGGCGCGGCCTCGTGCGCATGGCCATGCTCCTCTCCGGCCTCGGCGGCATCCGCAACCGCTACGAGAGCGACGCCCGCTTCCTCGCGCAGTGCGCCTGAAGTGTAGTCACTGCCTGCCGCCCACGGAACCATGGACTTTATGGACGCCATGGACCACACGGACACCCCGCCCGTCCATCAAGTCCATTTTGTCCAAGCTTGGCCGCGCCCTTGTTATACAAATTGTCTTTCGCAGGCGCAGTGGCCGCCGCATAAAGACAACTTCGCCCGCCAGCGGAAAACCGTCGTCTCGCCCAACTGATTCCAAAGCAAGCTGTTTTTCCGCTTGTCATGTCACTTCCTCCTCCCTAACGTGCCGCCGTGACGAAAAATACAAGGCTGCATAAAGACAACTTTTAGTTCGTTCAATAATACTGTTAGCCATTGTGGATACAATACTCGTGCCCGCAGTCTGGGCAACGGATCACCGTGTAGTAGGAGCCTTGCCCCACTTCCAACGTGGTCCGACCGCATCTGGCGCACTTGACTTGCTTTGTGTCGCCCGGCTTCTCGTAGCATTGATGAAGCGCGAACGGCCTTTCTGGCTCGTTCCCGAAACTGAATCCTTCGTTCTCTTCCATCGCTAATCCTCCTATGGCTAACAACCGCTTTCACTCTTACAAGGTTCCGCTGGCGCTCCACCTTGAAGGTGAAGCGGGGTGTTCAGCGCGCGCCCTTCATTCCGCGCCCATCTGCGTGAATCCGCGTCCAACTCTTCTCTGCGCCTTCCGGCTTTCCTTTGCGCCTTTGCGTTAACTTCTTCCTCTGCGCCTTCCGGCTTACCTCTGCGCCTTTGCATTTTGGCTCCGGCTGCTTCCGGCGCGCACGGAGTGCGCGCCCCACCCTCCGTGCCAATCCGTGTTCATCCGTGGCTAACTCTTTTCCGGTCTTGGTGACTTTGTGTCTTGGTGGTTAAAAGCTTCCTTCAGCAACTTTCATCTGTCCCGTTTTTCAGAGCTGGATTTCCACGGTCGGGCTGGGGGCAGCCTCGCCCGTCGCGTTCGCGGCCAGGATAAAGATGCGCACCAGGTCCCCGGCGGCAAAACCCGTCAGGTAGATGCGCGGATCATAGACCGCCGGCCGCGCCCGCGGTTCGGGATCCTGCCCCGCCACCTGTACAAACACCCGATAGCGCGTCGCCCGCGGCGCCCGGTCCCAGCTCGCCTCGAGCAGCCCCGGCCCCGGCGACCGCAGCTTGAGCTCCGCGACGCGCTCCGGCACGTGCGGATCGGCGGGCGCGTTCAAACCAAAGCGCGCCCACCGCGCATCCGCGGGCGCCAGCGCGCCGCCCAGCACCACCAGGGCGTACTTCATTTCCCGCTTGAGCTGGTCGAACGCGGCGTCGCGCGCTTTGAGTTTGGCCCCCTGCTCGGCCGTCGCTGCGTTCACCGCGTGACGCGCCTGCCGGAGGGCGTTGAAATGCGCGCCCGCCTGCGCGCCCGTCACCTCCAGCGCGGCGTTCTCGAACTGCGGATGTTCTGGAAGATAGTGCTGGAGGCGCGCGCACAGTTCAAAGCGCTGGACTTGCCGCCGCGGAATCTCCGTGGATTGAGCGGGGAAACCCGTCACCTCCCACTCCGCGTTCCACCGGTCGCCCAGGAAACACGCCAGCATCTTTTTGGCTCGCACGATAAACGCCCGCGCCGCGGCGTCGGCCGCCTGCAACGCGCGCTCGGCGTGGAACCGCTGGACCTTGGCCGCGCGGGCCGCGGTGTCCGCCGCCCTATACGCCGCCACCAGCGCCTGCACCTCGGCCCCGCTGGTCCCTGTAATGCCCAACTCCGCCGCCAGCGCCTCCAGACCACGCGCCATTTGATTCGCCAGCGCCAAAAACGGCGCCTCCTCCCGCGGTATCCTGTTGCCTCTCATGCTGCGCCTCTCCTTTCTTCAGGGTTTGCAACGCTCGCGCAGTGGCCCGCTTCCTCCACTGGCCGTCCACGCCCCCTCCGTCCACTTTTCGCGCTCATAAACACCCGCCACTTCCCCGCCCCCTGCCCAACCCGAAACATTCTTCCGACCCTTGCCCTGCCGCCCCAAGCGCAGACCAGCCCCAAGGCAGGGAAAGCACTTGTCCCCTGCTCAACCAGGAACAAATTTCCCGGCGTGGCCATCCCGCCCCAGTTGCGGAGCCTCCAGAAACACAGGAAACCATCTTTGCGCCGCCCAACGAGAACATTTTTGCCCCGCTTCTTTCCCGCAGCCCACAAAATGACACTCATTTTCCCCAGCCATTTCGCCGCAACCAATCCGGGAGATTCTCCCTGACCGGTCGCAACGAAAACAGACTACTACACACCTTTCTAAACTAACAGTATTTTCGTAACAACCCAGCGCGGAGAATCTCCCGCACAGGCTACAACCCTACCTGCAAGCCTGAACGCTCCGTTAAACATGCCCAGCATCATCGCGGGTGACTGCGGAGAAGCTCCCTGATGACCCGCAACGCTGTTTGCAAGCTGGAAGACTCCTTGAAAGTACTGCTCCGCTTTGCTCACCGGAAAAATGACAACCGGAAAACGCCCCGTCAACGCAGCATCCCATCAGGGAGATTCTCCCTGATGACCTGCAACGCAAACACTGGGAAAAGAGCTTCTCCTTTTAGGGCTCTCCGAAAGAAACCGCACAAAAACATGCACCACTTCCAGGTCTCGGAAACATTGACCGGGAAAAGCGCTCAACATTTCCGGGCCTTGGCAAGAACGCCGGAGCAAACGACGCTGTTTTTCCAAGCCTCGGAACAAACACCTGGATGCTGGACTCATTTTTTCCAAGCCTCGGAACAAACACCCGGAAAAACCCCTCTCCCTTTCCGGGCCTCGGAAAAAACCCATGGGAAAAGCGCTCCCTTTTCCCAAGCCCCGGAAACAAAACGGGGCTATAGACCAAGTTTTTTCCAAGACCTGGAACTTTTGCCAAAAAATTTTCCAACCCTTGGGAAAGGCAGACGGCGCGCCGACGCCGGGCGCAGCCCTCCGCTCCAGCCCCCAAGCCTCTGCCCTCTGACCTCTGACTTCCGCTTTCTGCTTTCTGCTTTCTGCTTTCCCAAACTTTCCCTTGCCCCGCCGCCTGTTCCCTTTAGACTGCCGCCCGTGAAAGCAAAAACCGCCCGGCAAGGATGCCAAGCCCCGCGCTTCCCTTCCATCGCCGACTACCTCGCCGCCCAAGACCCGGTAAAGGCCCGGACCATCCAGGCGGTCGTGGCTTTGATCCTCGCCGAATTCCCGGAACTGGAAGCCAAAATTTCCTGGAACGTGCCGACCCTCCACCGGAACGGGAAATATGTCGCCGGCCTCGCCGCCTACAAAAACCACCTGACCTTTGCCCCGTGGAGCCCGCACGTCATGGCAGCCTTCCAGCCGCGGCTGACCCGGTTTGTCCGCTTCAAGAACTGCTTCCAGATTCCCGTGGACTGGGAACCCGACCGGGAATTGCTGATAGCCATGGTCCGCGCCCGCCTCGCCGAGCTGGCTTAAAGGCTGACCACCATCCGCCTTGCTTGGAGGGCGCAGCGTCGCTGCGCCGCTCCCCACGCTCGCGCCGCCCACGGCCCCAAAAAACCACGGCGGGCTGCGCGCGTCCGGCTGACTGGGAGCGGCGGCTTGCCAGCCGCCGCACGATCAACGCCAAGTGCGGGCCTGGTTCGTCTGGCGCGCCAAGAGATGAGCTTGGGCTGGGCTTCCATGTCGGTTATCAGGGGGGCGGCGCGCCGCACTCTCACGAGTGCGGCTACGGAAACGTTGTTCCTCTGCGGCTGCTCCCTCCTTGGTGACTCCTCTCCTGCTTCTTCGTTGCTTCGTTGCCTTCTGTTCCAACTCTGCTCCGTGTGTTTCCGTGTTCATCCGTGGCTGCTCTTCCTTTGCGCCTTCCATTTTTCCTCGGCGTCTTTGCGTTCAACTCTTCCGCATCCTTCTTCCATCTCCCATCTCCACCTCTTACATCTCACCTCTCACCTCTCCTCATCTCGCCTTTGCACCGCCGCCAAAACTTTGTAGCATTCCCGCGCCATCATGAGCGAACTCCACGTCATCGCCCGTACGCCGCTACGCCGCTCCGCGCGCCGCCAGTTCCTGTTCTTCTCCGCCGTGGTCGCGCTGACGGGGTTCGCGACGTGGGTGATGGCCGATATTCTCTGGCGGGGCGGGTTGACGGGGCTCGAGACGGCGTTGCTGCTTTTGTTCGTGCCGATGTTCGGCATGGTCGCCCTGGGCTTCACGCAGGCGTTGTTCGGCTTCATCATCCTGCTGTGGAACCGCGACCCCTACAGCATCAGCCGGACGCTGCCGGAACAGCCGCCCAAGCCGGAGGAACTGCCGGCGACCGCGATCGCGCTGCCGATCTATAACGAGGACGTCGGCCGCGTCTATGAGGGCTTGCGGACGATGTACCTCGATCTCGCGCGCGCCGGTGTCGCGGGCCGCTTCGATTTCTTCATCCTCTCCGACTCCACCGACCCGAACAAGTGGATCGAGGAGGAGGTCGCGTGGCTCGACCTCTGCAAACAGCTCAAGGGCTTCGGCCGGATTTTCTACCGCAAGCGCGCCGCCCCGCTGAACCGGAAGAGCGGGAACATCAGCGACTTTCTCCGGCGCTGGGGCCGGAAGTATCGCTACATGGTCGTCCTCGACGCCGATTCCCTGATGGAAGCCGCGACGCTGACGCGGCTGGTGCAGCTCATGGAGGCGAATCCGCAGGCGGGTTTAATCCAGACCGTGCCCGCGCCGATCCAGGCGAAGACCTTCTTTGCCCGCTTGATGCAGTTTGCCGGGACGCTCTATGGCCCGGTGTTCCAGGCGGGGCTGAACTACTGGCAGGCGGGCAGCGGCAACTTCTGGGGGCACAATGCGATCATCCGCGTCGCGCCGTTCATGGAGCATTGCGGGCTGCCGCCGCTGCGGACGGCGCGCGTGCGGTTCATGAGCCACGATTACGTCGAGGCCGCGCTGATGCGCCGCGCCAACTTCGAGGTGTGGATGGCCTATGAACTCGGCGGTTCCTTCGAGAGCCTGCCGCCGACGCTGGTGGACCACACCGCGCGCGACCGCCGCTGGTGCCGCGGCAATCTCCAGCACTCGTGGCTGCTCGCCGCGCAGGGGTTCCATCCCATCAACCGCCTCCATCTGCTGCTCGGCATCCTCTCCTATGTTTCCTCGCCGCTCTGGCTGATCTTCCTCGTGCTCGGCACGCTTCAATGCTGGCTCTATTGGTCGAGCAACGAGCCGCTGCGCTTCGATGCGGACGTGGGCATCTCGTCGTTCCTCGATATCGGCGGCAACAAGCTGGCGCTGATCCTGTTCTTCGTCACGCTGGGCCTGCTGACCATCCCGAAGCTGCTCGCCGTCCTGCTGGCGCTGCGCGAGGGCGCGCGCCGCCGCGCGTTCGGCGGCACGGCCGCCCTCGTCGCTGGCTTTGCGTTCGAGCATCTGCTCTCGGCGGTCCTCGCGCCGATCTTCATGCTGTTCAACTCGCGGTGGGTCATCGAGATCATGCTCGGCCGCAGCGTCCCGTGGAATCCACAGCGGCGCGACGCCGGCGGCGGCGCGGATTGGGGCGGCCTTTTGCTCGCGCATACGTGGCAGACGCTGCTCGGCTGCACATGGGCGCTGGCGGCCTGGAAGATCAACCCGGCGTTCTTTTGGTGGATCAGCCCGATCACCTTCGGCCTGATCGCCTCGCTGCCGCTCTCCGCGCTCTTGAGCTACGCGGGCCTCGGCGACGCGCTCAAGCGTATCGGCCTGTTCCGTACGCCGATGGAGATCGCGCCGACCTCGGTCGTGACGCACCTGGCGAAGAACCTCGAAGCCGCCGAGCGCCGCCATCTCCACGCGCCCGACTGGCTTGCGCCGCAGAACGGCATCATGCAGGTCGTGCTCGATCCCTACATCAACGCCGCGCACGTCTCCCTGCTGCGCCAGAAACGCCGCCTGCCGCATGCGGTGACGAACTATCTGCATCAGTTACAGGACCGCCTTGTGCAGAAGGGTCCCGCCGACCTCAAGCGCCGCGAGCAGCTCGCGCTCCTGATGAACGCCGACGCGATCACCAGCCTGCATCACCGCATCTGGCACGAGCCGGAGGCGCACCTCGCCCCGTGGTGGAAGCTCGCCATGCGCCACTACAACACCCTCACCGACCGCCCCCAGACCGCGCTCTACCGCTGATACGGAAGATACGTGCTTCGGGATGCGGGTGGGTGGAACGCGACCTCCGGGCGCGTTCTTTGGCCGACCGTGGTGGACAGAAAAACAGGCTACAGAAAAACCAGCCCCTTCCCCATTTTTCTGTCTCCTGTTTTTCTGTCCACCCTCTTTCTGTCCGCGTTTCCAAGGCTTGGAAAATTCTCCGCGATTTTTTCCAAGCCTTGGAAAAAGTCCCCTGCGCTCGTTCCCATCCTTGGAAAATGGTTTGACACGCTTGCGCGGCAGTCCTATGGAGAGCGTCATGCAAAAGCGCCGCGCGAGGGTCCAACCAGAAGGGAGTTCGCCATGAGAATCGGGTTCCATACGGATGCGTTCAATTCGAGCTACAAAAGTTTCGAGGGCTGCCTGCAATGGGCGCAGGCCAACGGCGTCCATTTCATCGAATGCGGGCTGATTGATGGTGTGAGCTGGATTCACGGGCTGGGCTACCAGCCGCACGTGGCGCTCTATGAGGACCCGGAGCTGCTGCGGCGGAAGATGGAAAAGTACGGCGTGCAGTTTTCGCAGGTGGACGCGGCCTATCCGCTCTCCGGCAAGGACGGTCCACTGCGCGGCGTGCCCTACGTGATGAAGTCCATCGCATGGGCCAAGCTCGCCGGCGCGCCGAGCGTGGATACGACCGATGGGCTCCACGCACCGGAGGGGCTCAAGGATCCGCAGGCGCTCGACCTGATGAAGGGCGAGTACGAGCAGATCATCGAGGTCGCGGCGGCGCACAAGATTTTCGTCAACATCGAGCCGCACGGCTACTTCACGACGAAGCCGGAGATGATGGAGCGGATGCTCGCGTTCTGCGATAGCCCGTGGCTGCGGATGAACATGGATACGGGCAACACGTTCATCGCCGGGCAGGACCCGGTGGCGTTCCTCAAGAAATTCATCGGCAAGGTCAATCATGTCCACACGAAGGATGTCTCGGAGAGCCTCGCGCGCGCGGTGCGCGGCGGGCAGACCGGCATCGCCGTCAGCCAGTGCGCGCTCGGCGATGGCGTCAATGCGGGGAACATCAAGCAGTGCCTCGCGCTGCTGCGCGACCACGGCTACGCGGGCACGTTGAGCATCGAGTGCGAAGGCCAGGGCGGCCCGATGATCGAGCAGAGCCTCGCGTGGCTGCGCCAGACGGTCAAGGAACTGGGCATCGCGGCGGAATAAGGAGACCCACCCATGAGCAGCCATGCCGATGCGACCGCGTCCGTCTCCACCGCCGACCGCCGCGCGCTGTTCTGGGCGTGCTTCATGGCGATTGCCGCCACCGCGGCGATCTTCGCCGTGCGCGGGCAGGTGATCGGCGACTGGGCGCGCGAGTTCAGCCTGACCGAAACGCAGAAGGGCGAAATCCTCGGCGTCGGCCTCTGGCCGTTCGCCGCGGCGATTGTGCTGGTGAGCCTCGTCGCCGACCGCATCGGCTACGGCAAATGCCTGTTCTTCGCCTTTTCCTGCCACGTGGCGTCCACCATCATCCTGCTGTTCGCAAAGGGCTACAGGTGGCTTTATATCGGCACGTTCCTCGTCTCGGTGGGCAACGGCTCGGCGCAGGCGATTGCCGATCCGTTGGTCGCCTCGCTCTACCGCCACAACAAGACGACATGGCTGAACATCCTGCACGCAAGCTGGCCGGCGGGCATGGTCGCCGGCGGCATCGCGGGCATCGCGCTTGGCGTCGGCGGCGGGCTCGACTGGCGCTGGCGCATCGGGATGCTGCTCGTGCCCATCGTCGCCTACGGCATCCTGATGCTCGGCCACCGCTTCCCGGTGCATGAGCGCATCGAGGCCGGCGTCAGCGACCGCGAGATGTTCCGCGAGACCGGCGCGGTCGGGTTGCTGCTCGTGCTCGTGTTCCTGTTCGGCGAGTTCGCGCGGCTGCTCGCGCTGCCGTGGTACGCGGGCGTGCTCGCGGCGCTGGTCTGCGCGGGCGTCTTCGGCGCGTTCACCCGCTCGCTCGGCCAGCCGATGTTCCTGATTTTGCTGGTGCTGATGATTCCGCTGGCGACGACGGAACTGGGCACCGATAGCTGGATCACCTCGCTGATGGAAGGGCCGATGCAGGCGCTGAACCTCAACGCCGGCTGGGTGCTGGTCTATACCTCCTTCATCATGATGCTGCTGCGGTTCGGCGCGGCGCCGGTGGTGAAGCTGCTGACGCCGCTGGGCGTGCTGATCGCGAGCTGCGTACTGGCCGCGGCCGGTCTCATCGCGTTGAGCCACGCGACCGGCCTGGCGATCCTGCTGGCGGCAACCCTCTACGGCGCGGGCAAGTGCTACCTCTGGCCGACGATGCTCGGCATCGTCGCCGAACGGTTCCCGAAAGGCGGCGCGCTCGCGATGAACGCGACCAGCGCGGTCGGCATGATGAGCGTCGGCATCCTCGGCACGGTCTTCCTCGGCCTGATCCAGGACCGCGCCGTCGAGACGCGCCTGCAAAAGGAACAGCCCGCGCTGCACGAGCAGGTCGTCATCACCAAGCAGAGCGTGCTCGGCGATTACCGCGCGGTGGATCCCGACAAGGTCAAGACGCTGGCCGCGCCGCAGCAGGGCGTCATCAAAACCCTGACCGACGCCGCGAGCAAGGGCGCGCTGACGACCACCGCGATCTTCCCGACCGTGATGCTCGTCGCCTATATCGGCCTGTTCCTCTACTTCCGTTTCCGCGGCGGCTATCGTGCCGTCGCGCTTGCCCCGCCACCCATCAACAAATGAGGTAATCATGAAAGTCGGTATCAACATGCTGCTCTGGGCCACGCAGGTCACACGCCGCCACGCAGCCCAGCTCAAGCAGATCAAGGCCGCGGGCGCCGATGGCGTGGAAATCCCGCTCTTTGAAGGCCAGGTGGCGCATTTCCGCCAACTCGGCCTGCTGCTTGATGATCTCGGCCTGGAGCGGACCACCGCGATGGCGCTGGTCTCGCCGGACGCCAATCCGGTCAGCGACGATGCGAAAATTCGCCAGGCGGCGACCGACCAGATGAAATGGCTCATCGAGTGCGCCGCCGCACTCGGCGCGCCGGTGATCTGCGGCCCGATGTTCCAGACGCTCGGCGTCTTCACCGGCTGCGCCCCGACGGAAACCGAGAAAAAGCGTGTGGTCGCGATGCTGCACGAGGTCGCACCACTCGCCGCGCAGGCGGGCGTGACGCTCGCGGTCGAGCCGCTCAACCGTTTCGAGGCGCACATGGTCAACACCACGGCCGATGGCGCGGCGCTCGTCAAGCGCATCGGCCACCCGAACGTCGGCCTGCTCTACGACACCTTCCACGCAAACATCGAGGAGGCCGATCCGGTCGGCGCGATTCGCAAACACGGCAAGTGCATCCGGCATTTCCACTGCAGCGCCAACCACCGCGGTATCCCTGGTCAGGACCATGTGCCGTGGCTGGAATCCTTCCGCGCCCTGCGCACCGTGGGCTACGATGGCTGGCTGATGATCGAGTCCTTCGGACGCGCGCTACCCGGCCTCGCCGCCGCCACGAAAATCTGGCGCGACCTGTTCCCATCGAACATCGCCGTCGCCAAGCAAGGCATTCCGTTTATCCGCAAGACGTGGCAGGCCAGCGCCCGCAGATAGGAGTACCCCATGCACCAGTTCAGTCGCAGAAAGTTCCTCGCCACGGCAGGCGCGCTCGCCGCGCCGCTGCTGCTCCCATCGCGGGTTCTCGGCCGCGCGGGCAACATCGCGCCGGGTGACAAAATCAACGTCGGCTTCATCGGTCTCGGCAGTCGCGGCAGCGACCACCTGCGCACCCTGCTGCCGCGCCCCGATGTGCAGGTGCTCGGCGTCTGCGAAGTCTTCCGCTCCAAGGCCGAGAAGGCCAAGCAGAAGGTGGACGAGCACTACGGCACGAAGGACTGCCTCGTCACGCAGGATTTCCGCGAACTGCTCGCGCGGCCCGACCTCGACGCGGTCGTCATCGCCGCGCCGGAGAACTGGCACGCGCTCATGTCCCTCGCCGCGTTGCGGGCGGGCAAGGATGTCTATTGCGAGAAGGCGCTCTCGCTGACCGTGGCCGAAGGCCGCGCCGTTTGCGACGCCGTCGCGCGCCACGGCCGCGTCTTCCAGGCCGGCACGCAGCAGCGCTCCGACCGCAACTTCCGCTTCGCCTGCGAGCTCGCGCGCAACGGCTACCTCGGCAAATTGCAGACCGTCACGGTCGGCGTGCCGAGCGGGCGGCGCGTGCTGCACCTGCCGGTGACGCCGCCGCCGGCCGACCTCGACTATGAACTCTGGCTCGGCCCGGCCCCGTTCAAGCCGCACCGCGACAACCTCTGCAATTACAACTGGTATTTCCTCACTGACTACTGCGCCGGCTGGATCCAGAGCTGGGGCGTGCACCACATGGATATCGCGCTCTGGGGCGCGCCTGCGCTGACCGCCTCGACGCTCACGGCGGAGGGCACGGCGGACTTTGTGACCGAGGGCGATGCCGATGTCTCCTTCGGCTGGTCGGTGAACTTCACCACGCCCGACGGCCTGCGCCTGCAATTCCACGACGACGGCAGCTCGCCGTTCGGCCACGGCTGCCGCTTCGCCGGCGACCGCGGCTGGGTCCATGTGGTCCGCGGCGGCATCAAGGCCGAGCCGGCCGACCTGCTCCAGACCGTGCTCAAACCGACGGACGAACATCTCTACGTCTCGCGCGAGCACCAGTCGAACTTCCTCGACTGCATCCGCAGCCGGCGCGAGCCCGCCGCGCCCGCGCGCGTCTGCCACGCCGCCACCACCGCGACGCTCGTCGCCGACATTGCCACGCGCCTCGGCCGCAAGGTGACGTGGGACTGGAAGACCGAACGCTTCGTCGCCGATCCCGCCGCCGACCGCCTGCTCAACCGCACCATGCGCAGCCCGTGGCACGTCTAAGCGGAAATCCCGAAATCCAAAACTCGAAATCCGAAACAAATTCAAAGCCGGAAATTCAAATGAAGACAATCAATACCGCCACGACGCCGCGTGAGGTCACGCGGCCTACAAATTATGCGCCGAGATTGTCGTCTTTCTTCTGTAGGCCGGGTCACCGACCCGGCGGATCAGTTCGCCATCAAACCTTTACATTCATCGCGACGTTTTTGGGTTTGGGTATGTTCCTGGCATCCACCGCCGCGCCGTTGCCAGATGACGTCACGACCGCGCTGCAGACGCTGCAGAAATATGACTATGGCCAGCCGCGCCAGCCGCTCTTCGCGCTCGAGGCCTTTTCCGGGCGCGCCACCGCCCAGCCGGAACAGCAGCAGGCGCTGGCCGCGGCCTATCTCAAGATCGTCACCGCATCGGACTCGACCGCGGCGGCCCGCATCTTCGCCTGCCAGCAACTCGCGCTCGTCGGTGGCGCTGCGGAAGTGTCGGCGCTGGCCGCCTTGCTCCATCAGCCGGAGCAGGCCGATTTCGCACGCGTCGCGTTGCAGTCCATGCCTGCGCCAGAAGCCGGCGCGGCGTTGCGTAGCGCGCTGGAAAAGCTCACCGGCCAGCCGCTGATTGGCGTAATCAATTCGCTCGGCGAACGGCGCGACGCGCAAGCTGTGCCCGCGCTTGCCAAGTTATGCGGCCAAGGCGAGGCTGCGGTGCGCGCTGCCGCGTGTCTCGCGCTCGGCAAGATCGGCACCGCCGCAGCCGCCGCCGCGCTGCCCGCCGAGGCCATCGAAGCTCGACTGACGTGCGCGGAACGCGCCGGCGGCAAAATCGCAGCGGACATCTACGCCTCCTTGTGCTCGACGCAGCAACCGGCACTGCGCCTCGCCGGGCTGCGCGGACTGGCGCGCCTCGATGACGCGCAAGCGGCTCCGCTGCTGGCCAAGGCGATCCACGATACCGATGCCACGCTTGCCTTGAGCGCGCTGCAAATCCTTGGCGAGCTCAAGGGTGATGCCATCAGCGCGACGCTGACAGCAGAACTGCCGAAACTCGACGCCACGCGCCAGGTCACGCTGCTCGCGATTCTCGCGGAACGTCGCGCCACGTGTGCGCGCGAAGCCGTCACTGCGCTGGCCAAGAATGATGATGAAGTTGTTCGTGTTGCTGCACTCGAAGCGCTGGGCACGCTCGGCGATGCCAGCAGCCTCCCCACCCTGCTCCAAGCCGCGGCGGGCAAGAAGGGCGCGGTCAAAACTGCCGCCGAAGCCGCGCTCGTCCAGATCGCTGCACCGGGCATAGACGAAGCACTCATTAAGGCCATCGCCGATGGCGCGAGCGGCGAACGCGTCGCGGCGATAAATGCGGCCGCCTCGCGAACACTCGCAGGCGCGCAGCCCGCGCTGTTCGCGTCCGCGCGCGATGCCGATGAAGCGGTCCGCGCCGCCGCCGCGAAGACGCTTGGCAAAATCGGGATGACCGAAAGTTATCCGCAGCTCGTCGCGCTGCTTGGCGCGGTTCAGAACGAGGAACTGGAAGCGGCCATCGCAGCGGTGGGGCATCGCGTGAGCGAGCCGCAGGCGCGCGTTGCGCCGCTGCTCGCGCTGCTCAAGCGCGACGGCGCGTCGCCCGCGACGCAGGCGGCGGTGTTGCGTACGCTCGCCGGACTCGGCGGCAAAGAAGCCCTCGCCGCTGTCCGCGAACGCCTCACGGCAAAAGACGCCGCGCTGCAAGACGCCGCCATCCGCGCACTGGCTGGCTGGCCGGATGTCGAGGCGCTGGAGGCGCTCGCAAACCTCATCTGTAACTCGGCTAACCCAACCCACAAGGCGTTGGCCATGCGTGGTCTTTTCCGGCTGGCGCCGACGGCAGACAATGGCGCTTGCTGGTTCCGCGGCCCCGTCCTGGCCGCGATGAAATCCGATGACGAAAAACGGCAATGGTTGGGCGCACTGGGGAATGTACACAGTTTCGATGCGTGGGGTGTCGGCGATACGCTACTGAAAGACCCTGCTGTCAAAAAAGAAGCGGCCTTGGCGATGGCCCAAGTCGGCAAGGCCTTGCTCGCGAAAAATCCCGACGAAGTTCTCGATGAAATGAAGGCAGTGCTGGCAGCAGTGCCCGACTCCACCGCAGCCAAAACGGTTCTCGCCGAGGCGCAGGCAGCGCTCGGTATCAAGTCGGCGTTCAGCGATGCGCGGAAAAAGGAACTCGCGGCGAAGCTGCCGGCGGGCGCGCGCATCGCCGCCTATCTCGACTGCGGCGCCGAGAAACAGGACAAGGCGGCGGGCGGCATCATGCTGCGCGAACTTAACGGGAAAAACTGGACGTGGCATGGACAATCGGAAAATCCGGCGGCGCTGACCGCGGCGTTCGCCGGCGGCCATCTGAAATTCGAGGCCAGCGGCTTGAAGCCGAAGCTGCATTACCAGGTCGGCTTCACGTGGTGGGACTTTGACGCGAACGGCCGCGAGCAGTCGGTGTGGCTCGGCGGCAAGCAGGTGTTGCCCAAGACCGCGCTGCCCGCGTGGCAGGGCAAGCAGCAAGGCCCGGCGATGTTGTCCGTGGCGGTTCCGCCCGACGCGATCAAGAATGGCAAGGTCGCCATCGAGTTCCACGGCGAAGGCAAGAGCAACGTCGTCTGCTCGGAAATCTGGCTGGTCGAATCCGCGACGCCGGTGTTGCTCGCGACCGCCTCGGCGGCGATCACCATCGCACCTGCACCGAAGGCGACCAAGCCGGAAGTGCGCGCGAATGCCGGCGCGCAGAAGAAAATCCTGATCGTCACCGGCTGCGATTATCCCGGCCACAAGTGGCAACTGACGACGCCGGCGCTGACTGCGGCACTGGCGAAGGACAAGCGGCTGGAGATCAGCGTGGTCGAGGACGCCAACTTCCTCGGCTCACCGGAGTTGAAGAACTACGACGCGGTGGTCCTGCACTACCAGAACCACGAAGTGCCCGCGCCCGGTCCGGCGGCGCTCGCCAACTTCCGGCAGTACGTCGAGGGCGGACACGGCTTGGTGATGGTGCACTTTGCCTGCGGCGCGTTCATTGATTGGAGCACGAAGACCGTATCGCGCGCTTTCCTGCCGATCGCCGGGCGCGTCTGGAATCCCAAGCTGCGCGGCCATGATCCGCGCGGCCCGTTCACCGTCCGCATTACCGATTCATCGCATCCGATCACCGCCGGCCTGAAAGACTTCGAGACTACCGACGAACTTTATACCTGCCTTGAAGGTGATGTGCCGGTCCAGGTGCTCGCGCAGGCGACCTCGAAGGTGGACAAGAAAGACTACGCGCTGGCGTTCGTGTTCACGCCCGGCAAGGGCCGCGTCTTCCACTGTCCGCTCGGGCACGATGTACAGGCGTTCAACGAAGCGGTCGGCGCGCTCTTCCGCCGCGGCGCGGCGTGGGCCGCCGGTCTCGCCCCATCCGAATAATCATTCCCAAGGATTGGACAAGCGGGGACTGTTTTTTCCAAACTTTGGATGGGTTCGCACACCCCCGTTCAATACTGGAAGAGGAATGCGTTGGATATTGGCCTGGCAAGGGCCGCAAGAAGAACAGCCATAAAAAGGGTTTGCGGGCGCGGGGGGAATAGGCTATAGAACCGCGCTCGTTTGTCCGGCGGCGACGGTCGCGTGTGCGGCGCGCCGGCCGGTTGGTTGAGTCTGGAGGCACGTTATGGCAGTCATAGTCAGGTTGCGGCGGATGGGCGGAAACAAGAAGCCGTTCTTCCGCATTGTGGCGACCGATTCGCGGTGCTCGAATACCGGGCGCTTTTTGGAAGCGCTGGGCTGGTATGACCCGAAAAAGAAGGGCACCAACTTCGAGTTGAAGACCGACCGCGTGGAATACTGGGTCAGCAAGGGCGCCCAACTCTCGGATACCGTGAACAGCCTGATGCGCAAGCTGCGCAAGACGGCGGCGAAAGCCGCGGCCAAGGCCGCCGCGCCGGCGCAGGCCTGAACGGGATAGCCGCATGAGAGAGTTTGTGGAACAAATTTTGCGCGCGCTCGCCGATCATCCCGAGCAAATCCGGCTCGCGGAACTGGCGGGCGAGCAGACGACCGTGTTCGAGCTGCGCTGCCACAAGGAAGACCTGGGCAAGCTGATCGGCAAGAGCGGCCGCACCGTCGGCGCGGTCCGCGTGCTGTTGAGCGCGTTCGCCGCCAAGCATGGCCGGCGCGCGATGCTCGAAATCGTCGAGTGAGGCCGGGCGCGCCATGCGCACGCCGCTGCAGATTGAGGTCATCACCATCTTCCCGGAGATGCTGGATGGCTTTCTCGGCGCGAGCATGATGAAGCGCGCGGCGCAGTTGGGCGCGGTGCAGTTCCGCGCGGTCAACCTGCGGGACTTCACGAGCGATGCGCACCGGACGACCGATGACCGCCCGTTCGGCGGCGGTCCGGGCATGGTGCTCAAGTGCGAGCCGGTCTTCGCCGCGGTGGAAAAGCTGCGGCAGCCGGACGCGAAGGTGATTTTGATGACGCCGCAGGGCCGGCCCTTCCGGCAGGCCACGGCGCAGCGGTTGGCGGGCGAACGGCATCTGATCTTTGTCTGCGGCCACTATGAGGGCGTGGACGAGCGGATCCGGGCGACGCTGGTGGACGAGGAAATCTCCATCGGCGACTATGTGCTGACCAACGGCGTGCTGCCGGCGGCGGTGGTGATTGATGCGGTGGTGCGGCTGCTGCCGGACGTGCTCGGCGGCGAGGGCGCCACGCAGGAAGAATCGTTTGCGGCGGGGCAACTGGAATACCCGCACTATACGCGGCCGGCGGAGTTCCGCGGCATGGCGGTGCCGGATGTGCTGATGTCCGGCAACCACGCCGCGATCGCCAAGTGGCGGGCGGAGCAGGCGCTCCGCCGCACGCGCGAGCGGCGGCCGGATATGTTGAAAGAGGAAGGACAGAAGCATGAGCAAGATACTTGAAAAGATACGTCAGGAGCAGGCGAAGAAGGAAGGCGTGCCGGAATTCACCATCGGCGACACCGTCCACGTCCACGTGAAGATCAAGGAAGGCGACAAAGAGCGCGTCCAACTCTTCACCGGCACCGTCATCGCCCGCAACGGCCGCGGCGCCACGGAAACCTTCACCGTCCGCCGCATCAGTTACGGCGAAGGCGTCGAGCGCGTGTTCCCGGTGCATGCCCCGTGCCTCGCCAAGGTCGAGGTCGAGAAGTCCGGCCGCGTCCGCCGCGCAAAGCTCTATTACCTGCGCAAGCGCACCGGCAAGGCGACGAAACTCGATGAGGGCGCCGAGGCCGAGACGCCCGCCGCCAAGGCGAAGGCCTGACCGGGAGCCCGCCGTGCTCGACCACGAGCGCGCCTGCTGGAGCGCCGGTATCCAACGCCTCGCCGGCGTGGATGAAGCCGGGCGTGGTCCGTGGGCCGGTCCTGTGGTCGCCGGTGCGGTGGTGATCCTCCCCGTGTTTGCCAGCGCCGAGGCCGGGGGCTTCTTCCGCGGCCTCACCGATTCCAAAAAACTCACGCCCGCGCGGCGTGAGTTTTTCTTTGAACAGCTCCGCAGCCGCCCGGAAATTTCCTGGGCCACCGGCCAGGCTGACGTTGGCGAAATTGATGCGCTGAACATCCTGCGCGCGACGCACCTGGCGATGGCGCGCGCGCTCGCCGCGCTCCAGCCGCCGCCCGAATTCGCGCTCGTGGATGGCCTGCCGGTCAAGGGCCTCCCCTGCCCCCACCGTGCCATTGTCCGTGGCGACTCGTTGAGCCTCTCCATCGCCGCCGCCAGCATCATCGCCAAGGTCACGCGCGACCACCAGATGCTCGAACTCGACCGCCAGTTCCCCGGTTACGGCTTCGCCAGGCACAAAGGTTATGGCACCGCCGCGCACCAGCGCGCACTGCGCTCGCTCGGCGCGACGCCGCAGCACCGCCGCAGCTTCCGGCCCATCCGCGAGCTGCTCGGCATTGAAAATCCAAGCTGAACCGGTAGGCTTCCACCATGAATACGAAATTCCTTGTCCCCTGCATGATCATCCTCGCCGGTTGCACCGCCCAGCCGCCGGCCCAGGCGCCGGAATCCGCGCCGGCGAAAGGAGCCGCCGTCATGAAGAAAGTGGTGAAGACCGAGGCCGAGTGGCGCGCGCAGTTGACGCCGGAACAATATCGCGTCACCCGCGAGCGCGGGACCGAGCGCCCCTTCTGCGGTCTGATGCACGAGAGCAAGGAGCCGGGCACCTACATCTGCATCTGCTGCGGCCTGGAGCTGTTCAGTTCCGCCAACAAATTCAAATCCGGGACCGGCTGGCCGAGCTTCTACCAGCCCGTCGCCGCCGACCACCTCCAGTGCCTGGACGACCGCAGCCACGGCATGGTGCGCACGGAAATCCAGTGCGCGCGCTGCGACGCGCACCTCGGCCACGTCTTTGATGATGGCCCGCCGCCGACCGGCAAACGCCACTGCCTCAACGAAGTCTCGCTGAAGTTTGTGCCGGATAAGAAATAGGACCCAGCCGGCCGATGGGTCCCCTTCGCTGAAATTCCGCAGCCCGTGTTTTCCTAGCCTTGGAAAATATCGGGCGGATTTTTCCAGGGCTTGGAAAAAGTTCCGCGAGATTCCTTGTGGCGCGCTTCGCGCCATCCAATCCTTGAAAAAAACGGCCTGCCGTTTTCCAATCATTGGAAAACCGGCGCGGCTGGAACCACGCCTACCAAGCCGCCTCCGTATCTGTAGCGGCAACCTGTGGTCGCCGCTACAGCAACCGGTCAGTCGTGGTTCATCTTGATCGGGATGGGCTTGAGGTCCCAGATTTTCTCGGCGTACTCGCGGATGGAGCGGTCGCTGGAGAAGAAGCCCATGCGCGCGACGTTGAGCACGGCCTTCTCCGCCCAGGCGTCGCGCTGCTGGAACAGCCCCGAGACCTTGTCCTGGGTGTTCACGTAGTCGCGATAGTCGGCGATGTGGAAGAAGTGGTCGCCCCACTCGGTCAGCAACCGGTACAGGTCGGCGAACAGCTCCGGCTGCGACGGGATGAACGGGTTGTGCTGGAGCGCGCCGATGACGCGGTAGAGCTCCTCGTCGCTTTTGACCCACTCGCGCGGCCAGTAGCCCTGGTTGCGCAGCTCGATGAGTTCCTCGGCGCGTTTGCCGAAGATGAAGATGTTGTCGAGCCCGACGTGCTCGGCGATCTCGATGTTGGCGCCATCCCACGTGCCGATGGTCAGCGCGCCGTTGAGCGAGAGTTTCATGTTGCCGGTACCGGAGGCCTCCCAGCCCGCGGTGGAAATCTGCTCGGAGAGGTCGGCGGCAGGCATGATCATCTCGGCCAGCGAGACGTTGTAGTCGGGCAGGAAGACGATCTTCAGCCGCCCCGCCACGTCGCGGTCGTGGTTGATCACACTGCCGAGCGTGTTGATGAGCTTGATGATGAGTTTGGCGGTGGTGTAGCTCGGCGCGGCCTTCGCGCCAAAGATGAACGTGCGCGGCACGAAGTCCTGGCCGGGATGGGCCTTGAGGCGGTAGAACTGCGTGATGATGTTGAGCGCGTTGAGCAACTGCCGCTTGTACTCGTGCAGTCGCTTAACCTGCACATCGAAGAGCGAGTTGGGGTCCACCATCTGCCCGGTCAGGTCGCGGATCACCTCGGCGAGCCGGGCCTTGTTCGCGCGCTTGACGTCCAAAAACGCCTGGCGGAAGCCCGCGTCCGCGGCGTGCGGCTCCAGCCCGCGCAACTGGTCGAGGTCGTGGACCCATGTGTCGCCGATGGTGTCGGTGATGAGTGCGGCCAGTTGCGGGTTGCACTGGATCAGCCAGCGGCGGTGCGCGACGCCGTTGGTGACGTTGATGAACTTCTCCGGCTCCACCGCCGCAAAATCCGGCGCGAGCCGCTGCTTGAGCAGATCGGAGTGCAGCGCGCTGACGCCATTGACGCGGTGGCTGCCGATCATTGCGAGGTTCGCCATGCGCACCTGCTTGACGTCCCCCTCTTCGATCAACGACATGCGCTGGACACGATCGAGGCCGTTGGTGGAGGAAAGCCGGATCTTCTGGAGGAACTGCTCGTTGATGTCGTAGATGATCTGCAGGTGCCGCGGCAACACCTTTTCCATCAGCGGCACGGGCCACTTCTCCAGCGCCTCCGGCATCAGCGTGTGGTTGGTGTAGTTGAGCGACCGCGTGGTCATCTCCCACGCTTTCTCCCACGGGATATTCGCCTCGTCCACGAGGTAGCGCATCAGCTCGGCCACCGAGAGCGCCGGATGGGTGTCGTTCATTTGCAGCGTCACCTTGTCGGCAAAGCTGTCAAAATTTTTGTGGTTCTTCAGGTAGCGGCGGATGATGTCGCGGATCGTGCAGGTGACGAGGAAATATTCCTGGATCAGCCGCAGTTCCTTGCCGGCGTGCGTGCTGTCGGAGGGATAAAGCACCTTGGTGATGTTCTCGGCCCAGTTCTTTTCCTCGACAGCCTTGACGTACTCGCCCTTGTTGAAGACGTCGAGCCGGAAACCCTCGGTTGCGCGAGAACTCCAGAGCCGCAGCACGTTGACCGTGTTGCAACCGTGGCCGATCACCGGCATATCGAACGGCACGCCTTCGAGCATCTGCCAATCCACCCACACGCCGCGGCGGCGGCCGTCATAGTGCACGTCTTCGAGCCGGCCATAGACGACCACGGGCACGGTGTATTCGGGGCGGACCATCTCCCACGGATTGCCATACTTCATCCAATCGTCGGGCCGCTCCGCCTGCCAGCCGTTGTCAAATTCCTGCCGGAACATGCCGTGCTCGTAACGGAGGCCATAGCCATAGGCGGGATATTCCAGCGTCGCGAGCGAATCGAGGTAGCACGCCGCCAGCCGGCCGAGACCGCCATTGCCGAGCCCGGCATCCATCTCGAAGCTGACGAGTTGCTCCAGCGTCAGGCCCAGTTCTTCCAGCGCCTGCTTCGTCGCCTCCAGAATACCCAGCGACAGGATGTTGCTGTGCAACAGCCGGCCGATCAGGAATTCCATTGAGAGGTAGTAGATGCGGCGCGCATCCTGGTCGAGGTAGGCCGACTGCGTCGCGATCATCCGGTCCACCGCCAGATCGCGGACGGCCATCGAGAGACTGATCAGCTTGTCATACTCCGTCGCCGACCGCACATCCTTGCAGCGCGAGTAGCGCAGATGACTTTCGTAGCGCCGCTTGATGTCACGCGCCGTGATGACCGTGTCCTTTGTCGCCGTCGTGCTTTTTGCCATGGTGGTCTCCCAATGAGTTGGCCGGAATATGCCAGAAACCGCCCGCTTTGCCAAAGGTTTCCCCCTCCTGCGGTTTGCGCGCAGGCGGGGGGCATGATAGTGTCCGCGCGCGAGAATAAACCATGTGCGAGACCTGCGGCTGCGGCGGGAAGCAACCGCAGCATCACCACGACGAAGCGGAGCAAAAAATCCGATTGTCCATCCGCGGAAAGGGCGGTAGGTTTCCCCCGTGAATACAGCCTTACAAGAATTAGAAACGTTGTCGGTGCCGGAGCGCGTGCAAATCGTGGAGGATTTATGGGACAGCATTGCGCGCAGTAATGCCAACGTGCCCATCCCTCAATGGCAAAAGGATGAACTGGCGCGACGGAAGCAGCGTTATCTTCAGCAACCTGATTCCGGCCTGACGTGGGAACAAGTCAAGCAGTCCATCCTGCAAACGCCATGACGGAACGCCCCATCCTGCTGCCTGATGCCAAGGCGGACGTTGCGGATGCCTACCTCTGGTACGAGGAACAAGTACTCGGCCTTGGAATGGATTTTCTGCGTTGCGTTGAAGCCGCCCTGTTGGCGATACAACGCGCGCCCTTATGCTATCCCATCATCCACGAGAACTATCGCCGTACGTTGGTCCGTCGCTTCCCCTTGGCCATTTTCTTTGAATTCATACCCGAGCAAAACCGGTGTGTGATTTACGCCGTCTTCCATTGCTCCCAAGATCCGGAGAAATGGCGCGGCCGATTGCCAACCTAGAACCATTAAACAAACCATGTGCGAGACCTGCGGCTGCGGCGGTAATCAGCAGCATCAGCACCACGCTCACGAGGACGAGGCGGCCCACCGGCGCGCCCACGAGCTTGGTCTGCCCCACGAACATCATCATCACGATGTTCCCAATCCGGCGGTTGCCATCATCCTGAAGGAGAATGACCGGCTGGCCGAACGTAATCGCGGTTTCTTTCTCGCCAGGAAATTGCTCGTCCTGAATTTGATCTCCGCCCCCGGCGCGGGCAAGACCGCGCTCCTCGAAGCCACCTTCCGGGCCGCCCAAAAGAAATTCTGTTGCGCCGTCATCACCGGCGATCTGCAAACCGATAACGACGCGCAGCGCCTGCGCGCCGCCGGTGGACCCGCGATCCAGATCACCACCGGCACCGCGTGCCACCTCGACGCTCACATGATTCAACACGCGCTGGAACAGCTCGACCTCGATGCGCTCGATGTGTTGTTCATCGAGAACGTCGGCAACCTTGTCTGCCCCACCCTGTTCGATCTCGGCGAAGACGCGCGCGTCGCGCTCTGGTCGGTGACCGAAGGCGACGACAAGCCGCTGAAGTATCCGCAGATTTTCCAGAGCGCCGCGTTGACGGTGGTGACCAAGAGCGACCTTGCCGCCGCGACGGAATTTCCGCGCGCTGCCGCGCTCGCATATTTGCGGCAGGTCGCGCCGCAGGCCGAGGTCATCGAACTTTCTGCGCAGAACGGCGCCGGCCTCGAGGCCTGGCTCGGCTGGGTCGAGGCACGCCTCGCGGCCAAACGCGCCCGCAAGTTCCACTGACGCCGACTCGGAGAGTCGGCCTACAGAATTCCGTTCAGTTTTGTAGGCCGGGTCTCCGACCCGGCGAAAAAACGATGTCAGCTCATCACGGTCTGAAATTTTCCAAGCCTTGGAAAACGCCTCGCGTTTGGCGTAAGCTCCGCGCCGATGCGCAACGCCTCGTCCAGTTTCCGCGGCCGGCCCTTCCACGTGATGGTCAAACCCATCGGTCCGGCCTGCAACCTGGACTGCCGCTACTGCTTCTACTTGGAAAAAGCACGGTTGTTTGCCGGCGAACATTCGCCGCGCATAAGCGATGCGGCGCTGGAGAGCTTCGTGCAGCAATACATCGCCGCGCTGCCGGATGCGCCAGAAATCAACTTCGCCTGGCAGGGCGGCGAGCCGACGCTGATGGGGCTGGATTTCTTCCGCAAGGTGGTCGCGCTGCAAAAGCAACACAGCGGCGGCAAAAAGATCACCAACGCTTTCCAAACCAACGCGACGCTGCTCGATGACGAATGGTGCGCCTTCCTCGCCGCCAATCAATTCCTCACCGGCGTCAGCCTGGATGGACCGCGAGAACTGCACGATGCCTACCGCCTTGATAAGCAGGGCCGCTCGACGTTCGAGACTGTCATCGCCGCCGTTGAACGCCTCAAGCGGCACGGCGCGCCGTTCAACACGCTGACCGTGGTTAATCGGATTAACTCGAAGCAGCCGCTCAAGGTCTATCGTTTCCTCAAGGAACTCGGCAGCACGTTTCACCAATACATCCCGATTGTCGAACGCGTCGCGAATCCGGCGGCCCAGGCGCTCGGCCTGCCGCTGGCCACGCCGCCGAGCGCGGGCGCCGAGGATATCGCGGTGACGGAATGGAGCGTCCGGCCCGGCGACTACGGCAAGTTCCTGATTGCCATCTTTGATGCATGGGTCCGGCAGGACGTCGGCAAGATTTTCGTGCAACTGTTCGACGCCGCGCTCGCCGCGTGGGTCGGGCAGAGCGGCACGGTCTGCGTCTATGCCGAGGAATGCGGCAACGCCATCATCCTGGAGCACAACGGCGAGGTCTATGCCTGCGATCACTTCGTCTATCCGCAATACCTGCTCGGCAATTTGAAAGACACGCCGCTGACCGAGTTGGCGTGGAGTGCGGCGCAGGAAAGATTTGGCCGGAACAAGCAGGCGCTGCTGCCAACCTATTGCCGGAAGTGCGGGTTTCTGTTTGCCTGCAACGGCGAATGCCCGAAACATCGCTTCGCCAAGACACCCGACGGCGAACCCGGTCTGAACTATCTCTGCCCCGGCCTGAAGAAATTCTTCCAGTACGCCACACCCAAACTCGACGCCATGGCCCGCCTTGTCCAGGCCCGCCGCCCCGCCGCGGACATCATGCAGAAGGGCTGACTGAAGGGCCGCGGCAGAGAGCGCTGTCGGTCTTGGAACGCAGCCGCCGTTGTGTTAGCGTGCGGCCACGAAAGCTGTGCCGACATGAGTGCAGAGCAATACAGTTGGCTTTGGGATGTGGACATGGACGCCGCGCGCTTCCAACGCACACTCGCCGGTTTGGAACAGCACAAGGATTTCGATCAGCCATGGGCCCTGATCCGGCTGATTGATTACGCCCCGTACCACGACATTCTGCGCCTGCTGCCGCGCCGCGACTTCGTCAGACTCTGGCCCCAGATTGAAGGTCGCATCCGTTCGGCCACGCGGCGCGAGGGCATGGCGTTTGTGCGAGAGCAGTTGTTACGGCATGAGATGGCGGCCTAAGATGCAACCGAACTGGAGCCCACTCTATGCCATGCAGGACGCCGTGTTGGCCAACTTGCGCACGGTGGACCATGGTTTCCATCTCACTGGCGGCACCGCCTTGGCGCGCGGCTATTATCAGCACCGCTATTCCGAAGATCTGGATTTTTTTTCCAATGACCGGCCCGAATTCGAGCTTTGGCGTGATCGGTGCCTGGAGGTCTTGCGGCAGCAGTTGCCTGACGGGCACAGGCTGGACATTGTGTTACGCGAAACCCGGTTCGGTCGCGCGGTGCTTCACGGCCCCGTGGATTTGAAATTGGAATTCATCAACGACGTGCCCAGCCGGGTGGGCATACCTTGGGCGCATCCCCAACTCGGTCGGTTGGACACCAAGGAGAACATCCTCGCCAACAAGCTCTCCGCCTTGATGGATCGCGGCGCACCCAAAGATGTCGCCGATATCTTCTGGCTCTGTTGTCGCGACACGCTGGACATCCGTCAGGCGCTGGATGATGCCACCGGTAAAGCCGCGGGACTGTTTCCGCCGCTGGTCGCCAAGCGTCTCGCGGAAGCCGCCGCACACGGGTTGCCGCCAGTCTGGTGGGTCACGCCACCACCTCTCCATGAATTCCGTGAGGGGCTGCTACGCTTGGGCAACTCCCTGCTGGGCCTCTGACCTCACTCGAACCGCAAGACCCCGAATTTATCCGGGCGGTGGAAACCGCCGGCGAAGTCGGGATCGAGCGGCGCCCACGTGGCCCAATGCGGATGGCTGGATTCATCGGCGCACTTAAAGAAGTTCGCTCGCCACGTCTGGCCCGCGACCTTGCCGAGCGGCCCCACATAGCGCTCAAAGAAGCTGAACGGGATGAAATACTCCAGCCGCCACTCGACCGGTCTGACCTGTTCTGGATCAATGCGCGACGGCAGCGAATGGAAACGCTGCACGAGCGCATCCATCTCCGGCGGCAGTTCGGTATATTTCACAAAGCCGGTCGGCGTGCGCCGCGCATCCTCGATATAGGTCACGAGCAGCGATCCGCCGCAGTTCATCTCGAAATTGAAGTAGCCCTGACCCGCCTTGGGCTGGACAAAGAACTCGGCACAGGAATCCTTATAGACCCGCGCTTGGAAGCCAACATGGCGGCAGACGACGTAATGGTCGCTGACCTTGAAGAAGACAAACAAGCCTTCGTCGGTGTAGGTCACCTTGGCCTGTGTTGCCGGGCGGTGATCGGTCGCCTTGGGCGCGGCCATGAAGCGGTCCACACGCAGAACGTTCGCGTTGCGCCACGCGGGCGCGGCCCAGTTGCCGTCGAGCGCGGGCCGTTCCGGCGCGCGTTTCACCACGTAGGTTGCTTCCATGTGCCTATCTCCCCCACTCACACAACCCGCCGCCAGCAGAACCACCGCCGCTGCGGCATGGCCCGTGATCGCGAAGATCTGTTGCCGCAATGCGCCCCGCATCCCGTCTCCCACCTCGCTCATTTCGCCGGTAGCTTCGTCATCGTCACCGGCTCGCCGAAAAAGTCTTTCAACTCGCTGGCGGCGAGGAAGGCTTGCAAGTCCTTCGGCGCGGCGGTCAGGAGAATGCCGTCCTTGATCCTCTCGTGTTTCAACTTCGTGGGTTGATCAGCGAGCAGTTTCTTGATGGCGTCGGGATTCATCAGCGTCATCTCCAGCGTCCCGCCCAGCTTGGGCACCCAGAGGAAGGTATGGGCCGGCACCATGTGAACGGCGAACAGATCGTTCAGCTTGGCGTCGGAATCTTCGGGATAGAGGTCGAGGAAGAGCCGGTCCTTGACCTTGACGAGGTAGGCGGTGAACTCGGCACTACGCTTCTCCTTGTCGGTGTGCGTCAGCTTATAGTGGTCGTCGCCGGCCTTGGCGAACTCCCAGCGCTCCTCCTTGTTGGTCTGGGACCAGGTTCCGATCAAGGCGGGATCGAACGTGAGGGTGTCCGGCGTGTAGAGCGGCTGCAGCGAGGGTACGCAGCCGGCGGCGAGCACGAGCAGGCCCGCGAATCCCAACCAGCGAACGCAACTTTTCATGATTATTCTCCAGCGGCGGTGTGTCCCGCCAGCGGCCGGAGTCTAGCACCGGGCGGCGGCGGGGCGAGGAAAAAGCTGGCGAAAGTTTCCAAACCTTGGAAAACTCCCGCCGCTGTTTTCCAAGGCTTGGAAAAGAGCGCTTAGGGAAGAGTTAAGATTAGGATTACGAGTTAGGATTAAGATTAAGAGTTACGATTAGGATTAAGATGGGAAGACACATGGAGATCGGCAGCAAGACCAAGATTTTCGCGGTGCTGGGGCATCCGATCGGCCACACCTTCTCGCCGGCGATGCATAACGCGGCGCTGGCCGCGTTGAAACTCGACGCGCTCTACTGCGCCTTCGATGTCGCACCGGAGCAGTTGTTGAGCGTCCTCGCGGCAATGCGGGCGATGGGCCTCGGCGGCGTCAACCTGACCGTGCCGCTCAAGGAAGTCGCCTTCCGCGGCCTGACCAGCCTCGACGCCTCCGCCCAGCGGCTGGGCGCGGTCAACACGATCGAGTTCACGGCCGACGGCATGACCGGCCACAACACCGATGGCTACGGTTTTCTGAAAGCGCACGAGGAGGCGTTCGGTCGTCCGCTCCAGGGCGAGCGCGTGTTCGTGCTCGGTTCCGGCGGCGCAGGCCGCGCGGTCGCGCTGATGTGTGGCGAGGCCGGCGCGCAGTCGGTGACGCTCGCCGATCTCGAACTCGAACGCTGTCAGAAGGTCGCCGCTGAAATCCGCGCGGCCTTCCCCGCGTGCGCGGTGCAGCTTGCCGCCGGCCAGGCGCAGTGGCCCGCCGCTATCCGCGCCAGCGACCTGATCGTACAGGCGACGCCGGTCGGCATGAAGGCCGGCGATGCCGCGCTGCTCCAGCCCGGCGCGTTCCGCGCCGGCCAGCGGTTGCTGGATCTGATCTACTGGTTCCCGGAGACCATCCACATGGCGGTGGCAAAGGCCGGCGGCGCGCAAACCGCCAACGGCCTCGGCATGTTGCTGCACCAGGGTGCGCGGGCGTTTGAAATTTGGACGAAACAACCCGCGCCGGTCGCCGTGATGCGCGCGGCGCTGGAGGCGGAATTGGCGGCGCGGAAGGCCGCCCTGCAAGGCTGACCATGCTCCGACGCTGGCTGTCAGGTTCGTTGTGCCTTCTGGCGCTCGCCGCCGGCGCGGCGGAATTCAAGTCCTTCGTTCTCAAGATGAGCGTGGATGACACGTTCACCGTTGCCGAGACGCGCGCATGGGCAGTCAAGGTGGAGCGCTTCACGACCCTGCGCCATGCCGACGTACGCGTCACCCCGAAAATCGGCGCAGCCTTCAGCCTGCTGCTCTACTTCAAGTGCGACACGCCCGACCTCGGTAACTTCGACACGGCGGAGAAAATGAAACAGGTCGTGCTGCTCTCGTCGCAGAAATACCTGACCAACTGCGTGGAGAAAACCGTGACGCTGCAACCGCTCAACCACCGCGGCCGTTATGGTTGCTATACCGTGCTTTCCGACGCGCGGCTGGCCGAGGTGAGCCAGGTGCCGGCCGGCCAGTTCAAGTTCATCACGCGCGGCATGATGCGGCTCTCGACCGACTCCGCGCTCGGTTTCAGCTTGATGACCAACGAGGTGACCTCCAAGGATTACAAGGCGCTGCTGGACTACGTGCTCGGCTTTGTCCAGCCGACCGGATGAACATCATGAACGAAGCTTTCTTCCACGGATACCTCACGTTCATCGTCTTTGCCTTCGGCGCGTGCTGGGGCAGTTTCCTCAACGTCTGCATCTGGCGCATCCCGCGCGAGGAGTCGGTGGTCCACCCGCGCTCGCACTGCCCCAAGTGCAACACCCTGATCGCGTGGTTCGACAACATCCCGCTGGTCAGCTACCTCGCCCTCAACGCCCGCTGCCGGCACTGCGGCACGCACATCTCCGCGCGCTACTTCATCGTCGAGCTGCTGACCGCCATCCTCTTCACGCTCATCTGGATCAAATATGGCATCAGCCTGCTGACGCCGATCTACTGGCTGCTGGCCTTCGGCCTGATCATGGGTACGTTCATTGATTGCGATCATCTGATCATTCCCGACCGCGTCACCTTCGGCGCGTGGGTGGCCGGCCTGCTCTTGAGCCCGCTTGTGCCGGAGCTGCATGACCAGCAGACCGTGTGGGGCGGCCTCCGTTCCGCCCTGATCGGGCTGGCCGTCGGCGGCGGCCTGCTGTATGCCGTCAGCCTGATCGGCCGCCTGATTTTCCGCAAGGATGCGATGGGGCTGGGCGACGTGAAATTGCTCGGCGGCCTCGGCGCGCTACTCGGGTGGCAGGCGGTGCTGTTCATCGTCATGGCCGCCTCGTTCCTCGGTTCGTTCGTCGGCCTCTACCTGATCATCCGCCGCGGCCGGCGCTGGCGCAGCCGCATTCCGTTCGGGCCCTACCTCGGTCTCGCGGCGGGGGTGTGGGTGCTCGGCGGCAAGGAACTCTGGCTGGCCTACCTCCGCTGGCTCGCCGGTGGGATGTTTTGATCAACAGCCCGATGAGTCCGGCAACGCCGGCACACGTACCGGCCACGCGCTCATTGCGTGCGCCTGACCACAGGCTGTGCAACGCGTGAGGTCAAAAAGGGCGCCGCAACCGGGGCAACGCGCGCCGGTGGCGAACGTATCGAATTTCGTCCGGCACTGGCCGCACTGCCAGGCGGGATAAACGCGCGGCGCCGCGCCACAACCGGGGCAGGCAAAGCCGGCGTGCCGCGGGGCCTTGGCCATCCGCAGCATCGCAAGGCCTTGCTGCAAACCCTGCCAGCAACTGAACAGCACAAAGACGCACAGGATGCCCGTCCAGACCGATTGCATCCAGAGTGCGAGCAGAATCAACAAACCGACGCCGACAAAGCCCATGATGGAGGCAACGATCAGGCTGGTGCTGGGTCCGAGAAAGAACCACAGTATCGCGCGTAGAATCTGTCCGCCATCGAGCGGATAAACCGGCAGCAGATTGAAGATCAGCAGGACGAGATTGATGAGGGCCACCATCGTAAACAGCTTGGCCAGATCAGGGTGAGCGACGAGCGCGCCCGTCATGTGCGCCACCAAGCCCACCCCGAAGAACAAGACGGCCAGCATGACATTCACCAGCGGGCCCGCCGCCAAGCACCACAGGTTCGCACCGGGCCGCGGCGGCGGGCTGACCATGGCGACGCCGCCCAGCGGCCACAGCAGGATCGTATGCGCCTGCCCACCGACCGAGCGGCACGCCAGCGCGTGCCCGAACTCGTGCAACAGCACGATCAGGAACAGTGCCAGATACTCCAGCACATTCCAGGCAAGTGAATTGTAGCTCTGCGCCCGATGTTGAATCTGGATAAGCGCCACCAAAAACCAGGTCCAGTGCAACAGCACGTCTATGCCCGCCACCCGGAACAATCGGAACGCGCCCTTGATTTGCATCGTTGCTTCCTTCCGCGCCGCCCTTCCAAGGTTTGGAAACCGATCAGCCGGTTTTTCCAAGGCTTGGGAAATTTCGCGGCCGGAGTTTCCAGCGTTTGGAAAAAGAGCGCAACGTTTTTCCAAGGCGCGGAAAAAATCCGCCGCGCTTTTCCAAGCCTTGGAAAGGTCAGCCGCCGGGCTTGGTATCGTCGAGGTGCTGGCCGGCGGTTTTGCCGGCGCGCAACAGCAGCGCGCCGAGCACGAGCAGCATCAACACAATCGCCGCGCCGAACGTCCACGAACTGTTCAGCCAGCCAAGCGGCGCGCCTGCGGGTTTGTAGGTTTTGTTCTCCACCGGCGCGCCGAGCTTCCACTCAACCGGCTTGAGCCCGCGCCGCGCCGGGGCGAGGACGGCATCGAGGTCATAGCGTGGCGCGTCGAGCTCCGCCGCGCCGTAAAGCAGGCGGTAGCCGCGGCCGGGCTCGGCGAGGAACAGCGCGCGCCACGTCGGGCCGGAGCCGGTGACGGCCTTGAGCGTCAGCGGCGGGTTATCGCCATCGTGCAACACGAGCCGGATTTTTTCGGCGCGCACTTCGCCGAAGTTGATTTCGAGGTCGCGCTTGGCGTAGCCGGGCAATTCCACGTTGAGCAGGTGCGCGGAGCCGCAGCCGCTCCACGCGGCGACGCCGTTGCGCACGGCCGGCAACTCCACGCTGACCGCGCGGCTGAAGTTGCGCTCGGCAAACTCCAGCGTCAGCCGGTTCAGCGGCAGGCGGCCGGTCGGAATGGTAACCAGCGTCGTGCGCTCCTTGGCATCGCGCTCAACGGTGAAGCCGGTCAGCGGCCAGTCGGTGCGGACCTCCTCGGCGGCGCCATCCACGGTCTCGTTGCGCCAGAAGCTGACGCGGTCCACGCGGAAGGTCTGCCGCTTCACATCCACTGTGCGCTGCTCCAGGCTGCCGCCCGCGCCGCCGGTCTGCGTCATCAGGCGCGTCAGCGGCAGCGCCTGCTCGCCGGTGATGTTGCTGATGGTCAGGCGAAAGCGGCGGCAGGCGCTGGCGGGCAGCTTGACCTCGAGCTGGCGCAAATCCATGTAGCGCGAGTAATCGAACAGCGGCGCATCCGCGACGAGCGCGGTCCACTCCGCGCCGTCGCGGCTGCCCTCGACCCTGATGGTGTGCTGGAAGTCGCGCAGCGGCGTCGCGACGGCGAGGCCATCGGCGACGGCGTTGGTCGCGGTCAGCTCGAACTCGGCCTCGATGCGGTTCTCCGGCAGTTCCTTGAGCGCGATGAGTTGCGCGGCGACGGGACGCCGGACGACGTGCTGGCGTACGGCGCGGACTTTCTCGACCGCGCGCGCGGTCTCGCCGCCGGCGTCGTTCAGCAGGCGCAGGTCGCGGAAGTCGTCGGCCGTCGCGGCGAAGAGGCCGGCATCGAGCGGCACGGCGGCGACGGTCGTCTGCGTCACCGGCGCGCCCTCGAGCGGGCGCGACCAGTGGAAGTTTTCAGCCGTAATGGCGGCCAGCGCGAGCACAGGCGCGCCCAGCGCAAGCATGGTCAGCAGACGTTTCATGGCTGGTCTCCTTTCGGCGGCTCGCTCTGGAACCGCTGGCGGAACTTGAGGTAGATGAGCGCCGCGCCCAGCAGGATCAGGCCGAGCACGATGAAGGCGATGATGCGGTAGAACGCGTCGAGGTGCGCGAGGTCCACGAAGAAGACCTTGAAGACCACCACGCCGAAGATCGCGAGGCCGATGTAGCGCAGGCTACGGAGCGCGCGGGCGAGGCCCACGAGCAGGAGCGCCAGTGCGTAGGCCGCCCAGAGCACGGTGATGCCACCGGCGCGCGCGGTGGGCGCGAAGTGCGCGAGCGCGGTGCTGGTCTCCAGCGTCAGATACATCAGCAGCAGCGCCAGGCCGCCGTAACCGGCGGTCAGGCCGATGGGTTTGCCGACCTCGTGGCCGCGCAGGTAGGCATAGACGACGCCGAGCAGGCCGAGGCAAAGCACGAAGTCCATCAGGCGGATCAACACGGGACCGGCGGCATAGGTGGCACCGTAGATCCACGTGGTGGCGTTCAGGTCCCAGCCGAGCAGGTCCACCGTCATCAGCTTGCACACAGCGCCGATGCTGGCGATGGCAAGCAGCGCGTAGGCCCAGAAGCCGCAGCCTCGCAGCACGAGCGAGAGCAGGAAGAGGCCCAGCCCGAACCACGCGAAGGTCATTGCGGGCACGGCCAGCGGCGGATGGAAGAAATGGAAGGTGTGGTAGAGCTCGAACTGCGCGTAGATGAAGAGCACGACCACGCCCATGGTCGCGGCGACGGCGGCGGCCGCCGGCTGCCAAGCCTCGTCCGCGACATCGCCGGCGCGCTCCACCGCGAGGCCGCCCTTAGCCGGCGGCAGCCGCAGCAGCTTCCACGCGCCGCCGATCGCGGCAATCGGCACGCCCATCTCGAACAGGCGCTCGCCGAGGATCTTCAGGTAGTCGAGCCACGTGGTGGTGGGCGCGAGGCTGCCGGAGAACTGGCGGTAGAAATCCAGCCCCATGAGCCGCATGACCGCGAGCAGGTAGGCGGCGCACGCGAGCAGGCGCAGGAACTGGCTGTTGAGCTTGCCGCCGAGCCAGAGCATGACCAGCCCTTGCAGCGCCCAGCTCGCGGTGATCCATTCCTTCGTGAACGCCAGCGGCGGCGTCAGCGCCAGGAAGAGCGAGGCGAGCGCGAGGAACAGGCAGAGCAGCCCGCGGTCGTTCTGCCGGCGCACGAGCATCCAGTAGGCGAGCGCGATGTGCAGCGCGGCCAGCGCGAGGGTCAGCAGCGCCGCGTATTTCGCCGCGTGGTCGTGCGTCACCACGTGATAGGCGAGGCCGAAGAACATCAGCGTGTTGGCCAGGCTGCCGAGCAGTTCGAGCACGGTGATCTGCTCGCGTTCGACGAGGTTGCGCCACACCATCACCGCCGCGTAGAGCAGATAGAAGCCGGCGAGGAAGGCGAGCACGACCGCGAAGTCGGCGGCGGTGTAGTGTTTGGCGACCGCGCCCAGCGCGAGGAAGTAGGTCAGCACCATGCCCAGATAGTTGAGCAGCGGCCACGCGCGCAGGCGGGAGATGCCGAGAATGCCGAGGCCCAGCAGCAGCAGATAGCCGAACAGGCCGGGGAAATTCACCGTGCCGGTGCTCAACATGAGCGGCGTGCCGTAGCCGCCGAGGATGCCGAGGATCGCGATCAGCAGCGAGTTGAACCGCACCGCCAGCACGCCGGCGGTCAGCGTCACCACCGCCATCAGCGCGAACGCGACCACCATGCCGATCAGGTGATAGAAATTGAACGCCGCGAACATGCTGAAGTAGAGGACCGCGAGACCGCCGCCGATCAGCCCCTGCCCAAGCAGATGATACGGTTTTTGCAGCAGACGCGCGCCGCCCGCCAGCATCACGACGCCGGTGACGACGCTCATAGCCACGCGCGCCGTCGGCCCAATCCAGCCGTGCTCGATGGAATACTTCAGGAAGAAGCCGACGCCGATGACAGCGATGACGATGCCGAGCCGCAGCAGCCAGTTCGTCGCGACGGCGAATTCCCACGACATGCCGGGCGTCCGGTATTCCTCGCCGATGACGATCCAGTTCCAAATGCGCTGGAGAATCTGCTCCACCTTGCCGGGTGCCTCCGTTTGCGGCGCTGCGGGCGGAGGAGGCGGCGGGGGCGGCGGAGCCTGATCGAACTCCGGCACTGGCGGCGGAATCCCACGCCACACATGGGCTGATGCGGCCGCCTCGGACGGGAACGGCGCTGTGGTTTCCTTCGGCGCTTCCATCATCACTGGAATCGGCGGCGGCTCGGCGCGCGTGGGCGCCTCCATGACCACAGCAGGCGCCGGCTCGACCACCGGCGTAATCACCGGTTGCGGCTCCGGCGTAGCTTCCGGTTCTGGCGCGGAAGCGGGCGGCGGCTCCGCGGCTGCGGGGCGTGACTCGCTCCGTAGCAACAGCAAATCCATCAACTGCCGCTGTTCACGCTGCTCGCTGCGCACGTTCAGGACAAAGATGAACGTCAGGATCGGCAGGATGAGCAACGCCAACGCGACCACGATTGCCAGCAAAGCGCCCAGTGCTTCCATAATGCCCTCGCTCGTTAGACCGTCTGTTTATAGCCGTTTGCCCGCACACCAACAAGCTGCGCCTTGTCCCATTGCAAGTGATGTGCCAGCACCACGCACCGTCGTAAAACTGGCGGAATCCTTCGGCTTTTGACGAACATCCGAAATCACCCCGCAGCACCGCCGGACATTTCCCGTCATCCTCGCCGACATTTTCTGCGCGCCCGCTCCCTCCGCCACGGAGGGCGCCGCGTTGCGGCGCCAGCACCATGCACCCGCGTTGCCCCTGCGCCGCGCAGCCTTACCTCACGCCGGTGACGATACGATCCCAGCCGGCAAAATCCTTTTTCACGACGACGTTCACGAAGCCCGCGGCTTTCAGCAACGCCGCCACACGCCGGCCCTGATCCTCGCCGATCTCCAACGCCAGCGCGCCGCCGGGCGCGAGTTTCGCCGCCGCTTGCGCCACGAGCCGGCGGATCACGTCGAGCCCATCCGTACCGCCATCGAGCGCACCGCGCGGCTCGCAGTCGCGGATGGTGCGGTCGAGCGTCGCCCATTCCGCCGTCGGCACATAGGGCGGATTACTGACGATCAAATCCAGTTCGCCATCAGCAAACGGTGCGAGCAGATCGGCCTGCATGAACGCCATCTTGTGGGCGACGCCGTGCCGCGCCGCGTTCTGCCGCGCCAGCGCGAGCGCGTCGGGGCTGATATCCACGGCAAAAATCCGCGCGTGCGGCCGGGCCAGCGCCAGCGTGATGGCGAGGCAGCCGGTGCCGGTTCCAAGGTCTGGAACTTTCGGGTGCTGCTTTTTCCAAACCTTGGAAAAATCCAGCGCCGCCTCGACCAGCAGTTCCGTCTCCGGTCGCGGAATCAACGCGCGCGCATCGCAGACGAAGACGCGCCCGCAGAATTCAACTTCGCCGAGGACGTAGTGCAGCGGCTCGCCGGCCTCCAGCCGCTGCGTCTGCGTCTTCAACTGCGCGAGTTGCGCGGGCGTCAGCTTCCGCTCGCCGTGCAGATAGACCTCCAGCCGGCGGCAGCCGAACAGATGGGCCAGCAACGACTCGGCCTCCGCCGTGGCCTCCTCGCGCCCCGCCGCCTTCAGCGTCACGATCAACCGCTTGAGTTCGCCGCCCGCGTCCATGCGCGCACCGTAGAGCGTCGCCGCCGCCGGCGCAATCCGCTTTTTCCAAGGGCTTGGAAAAACTTGCGACGGCGCGCCGCGCCGCTACACTGCCGGCCATGCGCAACACGACCAACGGCACGGTCAATCCGATCAGCGAGACCTGCGATCCGCGCCAGCACACGCGCGATGAGCGGGCCTTCGTCGAAATGGTCGTGCTGTGCCTCGTGCTGTGGATCGCGTGGCGCATCTTCCGCTACTGGCGCGACCGGCGCGGCCCGCCGCGTTATCGCCGGAAGCCACCGGGAGCCTGAACCATGGACGCGCAGAAACTCATCTGGCTGGCGGTGGCGGGCGCGGCGGGCACGCTGGCGCGCTACGGCATGGGCGGGCTTGTCCATCGCCTCCTCCCCTCGACGCTGCCGTGGGGGACGCTGGTCATCAACGGCACCGGCTGCCTGCTCTTCGGCTTGGTGTGGTCGGCGACGGCCGAGCACTTGAGCCTGCGCGCCGACATGCGCACCTATGTGCTGATCGGCTTCATGGGCGCTTACACAACGTTTTCCACCTTCGCGTTCGAGACGGCGGCGCTGCTGCGCGACGGCGAGTGGCTGCTCGCCTTCGGCAACTGCGCCGCGCAAAATCTGCTGGGCTTGGCGTTGATGTTCGTCGGCCTGGCGCTGGGGCGGCTGCTCTAAAGGAGGCGGTCATGGAACTACCCAAGGAAGCGGAACTGCTGTGCATCTTCATCGGCGAAAGCGATAAGCACCACGGCCGCCCGCTCTACGAGGTGCTCGTTGAACTCGCGCGCCAGCGCGGGCTGGCCGGCGCGACCGTGCTGCGTGGGCTGATGGGCTTCGGCGCGCACAGCCGCCTGCACACGGCGAAAATTCTGCGCCTCTCCGAGGACCTGCCGATTGTCATCGAGATCGTGGACAAGCCCGAACGCATTGCCGCGTTCCTGCCGGAGCTCGATGGCTTGATCGAGGAGGGCCTCGTGACGCTGGAAAAAGTCCGCGTCCTCGCCTACCGCCACGGCACGCCGCCCGCGCCATGAAGCTGGGATCTCTCAAGACGGCCCTGCGTACCCTGACCGTGGTGTTGCTCCTGCTCGCCGGCTTCGTCGCCTTCATGACGGTGATGCCCGGCCGGTCCTTCTCCGGCCCGCTTCCGCCGCTGACCAGTCTGGAAAAGCCACTCGCCGCCGCGCTGGAAAACCACGTGCGCCAGCTCGCTGAAAAAATCGGCGGCCGCAGCGTGGTCGCGGAGCGCGGCCTGGCCCAAGCCGTTGACTATATCGGCGCGCAATTCTCTTCCGCGGGCTTTGCCTGCCGCACGCAAACATTTGAAGTACACGGCGTGCCCTGTCGCAATCTGGAGATCGAGCTTGCCGGCGGCGCGCTTTCAAACGAGATCGTCGTCATCGGCGCGCACTACGACAGCGTCCTCGCGGAACCCGCCGCGAACGACAACGCCTCCGGCGTCGCCGTGCTACTCGAACTCGCGCGCCTGTCCGCGGATATGCATCCCGCGCGCACGCTGCGCTTCGTCGCGTTTGTGAACGAAGAGCCACCGTATTTCCAGACGGAGCAGATGGGTAGTCTTGTCTATGCCCGCGCCTGCCAGGCACGCGGCGAGCGCATCACGGCGATGCTCGCGCTGGAGACGATGGGTTGCTACTCCGAGGCGGAAAACAGCCAGCACTACCCCCCACCCTTTCACCTGCTCTATCCAGACCGCGGCAACTTCATCGGGTTCATCGGCAACCTTGGCTCGCGCTCGCTCGTGCGCCAGTGCGTGCGCAGCTTCCGCGCCCACGCGCAATTTCCGAGCGAGGGCGGCGCGCTCCCCGGCTTCATCACCGGCGTCGGCTGGTCCGACCATTGGGCGTTCTGGCAGGTCGGCTATCCCGGCGTGATGGTCACCGACACCGCGCCCTTCCGCTATCCGCATTATCATCTGGCTTCCGACACGCCCGACAAGCTTGACTATGCGCGGCTGGCCCGCGTCACGCTGGGCTTGCGGGCAGTCATCGAGGACCTCACCCAACCATGACAACCTCACCCAATCGTTTCGATCAACAGGCGGCGGAGTGGGACAACAATCCCGGCCGACTCGCCACGGCCAAGAACATCGCCGACGCGATGCTGAAGGCGGTTCCGTTTTCGCGGGCGTGGCGCGCGCTCGACTGCGGCGCGGGCACCGGCCTGCTGACGTTGAACCTGCTGCCGCATGTCGCGGAAATCTGCGCGACAGATTCCTCGCGCGGCATGTTGGAGCAACTCCAGAAGAAAATTCTCGCCGCGAAAATCCAGAACGTCAGCACGCTGCTGTGGGATGCGGAGGCCGAGCCGTGTCCGCAAACGGGTTTCGCTCTCGTGTGCAGTTCGATGGTGCTGCATCACCTGCGCGACGTACCCGCCGCGCTGCAACGCCTGGCGCAAGCCGCGCGACCCGGCGGCTGGCTCGCCCTCGCCGACCTCGAAACCGAGGACGGCTCGTTCCATCCCGACCCGGCCGGCGTCCAGCACCACGGCTTTGCGCCAGCGGACCTCGCGCGCTGGCTCGCCGACGCCGGCTGCCACGACATCGCCACGCGCACCGCCTACACCATCACCAAGCCCGACGCCACCGGCCGCGACCACCATTACCCGCTCTTCCTCGCCACCGCCCGCCGCACCTGATGCGGCGATGAGGGGCCTGTCCTCCGCCCTACCATGGACGAGCCACCAAGGTTGTCTTCCCTATCCTCTTGGCGTATGGTTGCCCGCGCAAAAGCACCACCGCCATGATTACTCACAGAAAGAACAAAGGGGGATGTGGGCTAGACCAGCCTGCCCACCCATGTTGCCCCGTCCCATCACAACGAGCCCGCCTCCCATCATGAAAGTTCTTTTCGTCTACACCGACATCAATGTCCGCGGCGGTGCGCTGAGCTACCAGTTCGGCCTCGGCATGTTAAGCGCCGTGCTCAAGCGCGCCGGCCACCAGACCCAGCTCTGTTACATCTACGGCCAGTACGACGCTGAACCATTGCGTAAACAGATCGCGGGGTGGCAGCCCGACGTCGTCGCCTTCTCCGGCGTCTCGCCGCAGTTCCGCTACATCAAGAAGCTAATCGAGGAACTCGCGCCCATCCCCGCGTTCACGATCTACGGCGGCGTGCACCCGACGCTCGACCCCGGCTGCCTCGAAAAAGTGCGCGGCCTCGACTCCATCTGCGTCGGCGAAGGCGAGTATCCGCTGCTCGAACTCGTCGAGGCGCTGCGCGATGGCAAGACCGTGGACACCATCCGCAACCTGCACCTCAAGCGCAAGGATGGCAGTATCATCAAGAACCCGACACGGCCATTCCACGCCAAGCTCGATGAGTTGCCCTTCCCCGACCGCGAGCTGTTCGACTTCCAGAAGATCGTGGACAGCGACTTCAACACCGCGCTGTTCATGTTCACGCGCGGCTGTCCCTATAACTGCACGTTCTGCAGCAACCACGCGCTGCGCTCGCAACAGGAAGGCTGCTATGTCCGCTCCCGCAGCGTGGATAACTGCCTCGCCGAAATCCGCGAGGTCGTCGCCCGGTATCGCGTCGGCGCTTTCTACTTCAACGACGACTGTTTCACGGCGAACCGCAAGTGGTGGCAGGAGTTTTGCGAGAAATATAAAAAGGAATTCCAGACGCCGTTCGACATCAACACGCGGCCCGAAACGCTCAACGACGACGTGTGCGCGAAGCTCAAGGACGCCGGTTGCCGCCGCGTCTCCATCGGCATCGAGAGCGGCTCGGAGAGCTTCCGCGCGCAACTACTCGGCCGCCGCCAGTCGAACGACCGCATCATCACCGCGTTCGAGGCCTGCCGCCGCACCGGCATCAAGACCAAGAGCTTCAACATCGTCGGCTTCCCGTTCGAGACGCCGGAGATTTTCCAGGAGACGGTCAGACTCAACGCGCGCGTCAATCCCGATAGCGTCATCATCGGCATCTTCGAGCCCTATCCCGGCACGCAGCTCGCGCAGGTCTGCCTGAAGGAGGGCTGGATTGACGAGGCGCGCCTGCTGAACGTCGAGTTCGTCGGCCGGACCGACACAGTGCTGCACATGCCACAGTTCACGCGCGAGCAAATCCGCCAAGCCTACAAGACGTTTGCCTACCACGTCTATAAGCAGCACTCCTTCAAGAAGGCCTGGATGCTGCGCATCTACTACTCCGACTACGGCCAGTCCCTGCTCTGGTTGCTGACGCCGTTCCGCAGCCTGCTCCGCAAGGCGACGATGGGCGTTTAGCCGGCGGCGCAGACCAGCTCACTCCTCCTTCAACGAGGCGATGAACTTGTCGGCCTGGGCGACGGACGCATCAAGGTCGCGCACCAGACTATCCACGTTGGTCTGCACGTTGACGAGTTCCTCACTCAAGCCCGCGATAGCCTTGGCGTTCAAGTTGTGCTTCATAAAGAGCACCTGGTCGCGCAGCGGCGCAAGCGCGGGCTCCAGTTTGGCCTCGGCCTTTTTCATGGCCCCGATCAGGTCCCGGTATTTGTCCGTGGCCAGGTCGAACTTCCGCTGGCTCGACCGGCGCAGCGCATCGCTGGAGTATTGCTTGATTTCATCACGCCACTCGCGGAAGAGCGCGTCCGAGACATCCTCGACCGACCGGATGCGGTTACGGACCTCGGTGGCCCGGGCCTCGCTCCGCTTCAGGGTGGCATTGAGCTTGTTATATTCGTCCTCCAGGTCGCCGCCCTTGAAGTTGACAACGCTCTTGAACTGCTCCATCGCCGTCAGGAACTGCTGTTTCGCCTCGCCCTGCGCATCGCGCGCCTCCTTGACGCGGTCCTGCATGATATCGCGCTTGTGCACGCCCAGTTTTTCCATGGTGCCGTAATAGATGGTACTGCACCCGCACACACCGCACAGCAAAGCCAACCCCAGCATCATACGCTTCTTCATGGTTCTCCTTTCGCCGGTCATGTACCACCGGCCGACCGCGACAGCACGGCGGCATTGTCGCGGGGTCCGCAGGGAAGTCAAGACCCGTGACAGACCCGTGACAGACCCGTGACACCTACCCCGCTGCAAGAGTTCCAAGCCCCCGGGATAAAAACACCGCCCTTCGTCCAAGCCTTGGAAAACCGCCGCCAAGGCATCGAAAAACATGGCTGCCCTTTGTCCCAGCTTGGCAGCGGCGGGCGTACCGCTGCCAAGACCTCCGGTTTCCTGTCCTGGCCGGTGCGTTCGACTGTCAAGGCGCGGTGTTTTTGGGCAGCGGTACGGCTGAGGCTGCCAAGGCACGACGTTCCGCTGCCAAGGAATCCAATTTTTAGCCCAGAAATCCATTTTCGCTGCCAAGGAATCCAAAATCTTGCCTTAGGAATTAGAAAAAACTGTCAAGAAATTGAAAAACTAAACACTCCCCCACAAAATAAACGCTCATTGTTGCCAAAAAATGCATGTTTTCTTGAAACTGGGGCGCCTGTGGACGTTGGACGGCTTGGCGTGAGATCTTCTCCGGCAGACGTACGCAAAGGCGCGAAGCCGGCTGCTGCGCTCCTGCCCGCCGGCCCTGTTCACCGCCCTTCTTTCCCAGCCTTCCTGCCTTCCACATTCAAGCCGCTTATTGGGAGCGCAGGAACGACGCAGAAAAAAAGGGACGCCGCACGCCAAGGAGGTCGGGATGAGGAATCCCATAGGTTGCGTGCGACGTCCCATGCGATTTATACCGCACACCACGCCCGCACACAAGACCCGAAAAGAAAATTTTCAACGAACCTTGGAGCCAGCGACGGGCAGGGCGCAGGCACGCGGCGATCAGCGGTCGTTCATGCGCGGGAAGCGGCGGCGCAACAGGAAGACGAACCCGAAGATAAACAACAGTCCCAGTGATGCCGGTTCGGGGATGGAGACGTAATTCAACAGGAGATTATCCGCGCCATCGTTGCTGGTGTAGAAATAGGCCCGCGGACGCACCGTGGTCAGGGCAACCGCATTGGTATCCAGTCCCACGTTGATCACGTCGAAAATTCCGTTCAGATTGCCGCCACCGGTGTTGTAGAGCACCAGCCAGGTCTGGTTGCTGTCCCAGAAGCTGTTGTTCCAATCCACCAGCGAGCCGGCGCTGGAGAAATCCAGATCCATGATCGCCAGACTGGCGATATCCGCGTTGCCACCGGTCAGGTTGAGGCCATCATAGGCCACGCCGCGCAGCGCGGGACCGTTGGTATTATCCGTCAACTCCCAGGCCAGATGCGCGCCGTTACTGAAGGCCACCCCGTTGGTGAAGGTCAGGATACCCGGGGAGTTGCCCGGCGCCAGCGTACCGCCCGCGAGGATGGTGGTGGCGCCGGCAATCGTGCCGGTGCCGCCGAGGAAGGCATCGCTGCTCACAATCAAGGCCGCGGATTGCAGCCGGCCATTGACGCTCAACAGGCCGCCGTTGACCAAGGTGGTGCCCAGATAGGTGTTGGCAGCGGTCAGGTTGAGTCGGCCCGGCCCGGTCTTGGTTACCTGCCCGCTGGCGCCACTGATGATGCCGGACACCAGCAACGTGTCGTTGGTCCGCGTCACACTCACCAGCAGATTGTTCCCCAACCCGAGGTTCGCGGCGAGGGTGTGGTTGCCCTCCTCATCGGTGAGAGAACCCGTGTAGCCCGCCGACCCGATGGTGAGGCTGCCACCAGAACCCGTGGCGATTTCATAGGAGGAGGCCGCGTTGGAAAAAACCATGACGCGCACGGAGGGACTGGCGCCGTCCAGATTGATCGTGGTCGTGCCGCTCGTCGGACCGGCGGCAAAGGTCGCCGCGTCGTTCGTACTCAAACTGCCGTCCAAACCGGGCGTACCGCCCGCCACGTCCCAGTTGGTGTAATTATTCCATGTGCCGCTGGCATTGGTGTTCCAGAGGCTGCGACCGGTATAAACAAAGCCGGCGACCGTGACGCCCTGCCCCGCCACACCCGTATAACCCAAGCCGCTGCCATTGACTTCGCGCGACGTGGCGTTGATTTGCAACGTGCCCAGCTTGTCGCCCGCCGTGTTATCGTTCAGGCCCGCCAGCAAGCTGCTGCTGTTGACGCTGCCGGCGACAATATTGCTCGCGGAGCCCGTGCCCGTCGCGCCGCCTGTCGCGGCCCCAAAGGTGGCCACCAGCGATTCCGAGAACGTGCCGGCCGGCGCCGTATTGGTGAGCACCAAATATTGCCCCGTGAACGTACCGTTCTCATGAATGCGCCCCAAGTTGACGTTGGTAGTCTGCATGCCCATGGCGGCAAGCTGATAGCCGACCCCGATGACGTTCACCACCTGATTGCCGAGGTTGGAGGCCACCAAGCCGCTCGTGCCGGCGCCATCCGAGGCATACCCCAGCGTGAACGAACCGCTGTTCGTGCCCACGCTGGCCGAGTTCAGACCCACCGTGATATTGCTGCGCACCTGCGCCCCCAACAAACCGATGGGTACGCCGCCGATCGTCAGATTGGCGCTGACGTCATTGGTGCTGACGCTCAATTTTTCTGAATAACCATCGTTGGCGGCCGTGTTGGTCAAACCCAAGCTGGCGTTCAACGCATCATTAAGGTGATAGCTGCCGAAGTTGATGTTGGTGCCCGACAGCCCCGCCGCCGCCAGACGATAACCGACGCCACTGACGTTGATCACCCCGCTGGCGATATTGGTGGGACCGCCGGGAGCGCGGCTGGCTTTCGTCCCGTTCGTGTAGGAAGCAAACGTCAACGACACGCTGCCCGAGTTGGTGCCAACGCTGGCGCTGTTCATGCCCACCGAGAAATTGGTGTAGGTGTTGACGGCCAGCAGGTCCGTGGTCAGACCACTCAACACCGCCTGCCCGCTGCTGACGCCGGTGGAGTACAGCTTTTCCGTCGTATTGCTGGCCGTGAACATGGCCGCATTGGTCAGCCCGATCTGCGTGCTAAGCGTGCTGTTGATGCGGAAATTTCCGTAGCTGATGTTGGTGCCGCTCAATCTGAAATCGGCGAAGACATCCGTCGAGTTGAAATTCGTGGAGGCCGAGCCATCCGTCGTCTGGTCTTGCGCCCAGTAGAGCCCTTCCACCGGGACACCGCCGGAGTCAAGCGCCGTCGGACCGCCCTTGAAACGGTAGATATCGTTGCCCGTGCCCGGGGCCGTGGTCGAGAAACGCACCGAATAGCCGCCGGCGTCCAGCAGCGTACTGGGGATGGCGACGTTCAGCAGATAATAGGCCGCGCCCTGTTGGAAGGCCGTGTAGGGGATATTGGTGGTGTACAGCGCCGTGCCCGTGCCGCCCAGACCACTATAGAGAGTCAACGTGACCGGGGCTGTGGCGCCGTTGCCGATGTTCACGGTCAAACCAATGTTGGTGATCGTAAGCCCCGATTGAGCGCCGGCCGAGGTGACGCCAAAATTCCATGTGTTGGTATGCATGGTGATGTTGGCGGTCTGCCCCACGCCCACATTGATGCCTGCGTTACCGCCCCAAGCCACCAGCCAACCGCCGCAGAGCCCGACGGCCAACCATCCAACCAGCCCTTGTCCCCGCATTTCTTTCATAACCCCACTCCTCATATCAACAGCCAACTATGCGCGGAGACTGACTGGGAGCCGCCGTGTTGTCAAACTTTATTACCAGCCGAAAACGGCCGTCCCTGCGCAATTTTTTATAGCCGGGCGATGTTTTCCGTGTAAGCTGACGCCGCCATGAGCCAAGAACCTATACTTTATGCGGTGCTGTTGCTGGCCGGGCTGTTCCTGCTCGGCGCGGAAATCTATCTGCCGGGCGGCATCGTCGGCTTCCTCGGCGCGCTGGCGCTGCTGGGGGCGGCGGTGGTCGCCACACAGTTTCCCGCGCCGTGGAATATCCTCGGCGTGTTGTTGGTACTCCTCCTCTCGGCCCTCTGCATCTGGCTCTGGATCCGTTTTTTTCCACGCTCGAAAGTGGGCCGCAAGTTGACCTTGGAAGCCGATGGCAGCGCCTTCAAGGCTGCGGAGTCCGGCGCGATCCAGGTCGGCGCCGAGGGCAAGGCGCTCACCGCGCTGCGCCCCGCCGGACTGGCGCTGCTGAACGGCCAGCGTGTGGACGTGGTCGCAGAGAGCAGTTGGATTCAGGCGGGCGCGCGCGTCAAGGTCCTCGAGGTCGCCGGCAACCGGATCGTCGTCCGCCAGTTCGTCCCGCCGAAGGATGCCGCGTGATGAAGCGCCTGCTGCTGCCTCTGCTCGGAATCCTCGCCGGCTCGCTCACCGCGTCCGCCATCGAGTGGCGCGCCGTGCAGCACTTCGACCTGCCCGCCGGCCAGACCATGAGCAACGAGCTATGGCTGGTCGCCGACAGCCTCAAATGGGAGGGCCTCGCCGACCGCACCCTCTTCCTGCAAGCCCAACAAGTGGACCTCGCCGGCCAGTTCCAGCGCGACGTGTGGGCGCTGGCCGATACGCTGACCTTTGCCGGCCAAGCCCGGCAAGCTCTGCGGGTGGCGGCCAAGCGCAGCACGCAGATCAACGGCCAAGTCGCCGGCACGCTGCTGGCGGCGGGCGAGACTGTGCAACTTCAAAAGGGCGCGCGTGTCGCGGAGGATGCGGTACTGCTCGGTCAGGACATCATGATCGAGGGCGCGGTCAGCAACCGGCTCTGGGCGCTCGGCAACAAGGTCACGCTGGCCGGCCATATCGGCGGGACGGCGCGCATCGTCGCCGAGGACATCACCCTGATGCCCGGCGCGGTGATCGAGGGCGATCTGCGGTACAGCGCGGAGAAGGAATTGATCGCGCCGGAAGGCCTGTTGATCAAGGGCAAGCTTGAGCGCGTCCCCCGGCCGGACTTTGGCCTCTCGCTGTCGCCGCTGACGCTGGCGCAGACGGTCGCCATGCAGTTCGCGCTGTTCCTCGCCGCCTTGCTGGCCGGCCTGCCTTTCGTCGCGCTGTTCCCCTCGTTCACCACGCGCGCGGTCGCGCAACTGCGGACGCAGCCGGGCAAGTGCCTGCTGGCGGGCGGCATTGCGCTGGCGTTGCTGCCAATGCTGGCGGTGATGGCCGCCCTGACCTGGATCGGCCTGCCGCTCGGCGCGCTGTTGTTGGGCCTGTGGGCGACGCTGCTCTACCTCGCAAAATTTATTGTTGCGATTGCGCTGGCGGTGCGGCTGCTCACGCTGCGCGGCCAGCCGACGCGGCCGCTCGGCGCGCTGCCGGTGCTGGTCGTCGGGCTCTTTTTGCTGTATGTTGGCGCCGCGTTGCCGGTCATCGGCTTCGCGGTCCAGTTGGTGGCGGCGTTGTATGGCCTGGGCGCGTTGGTGCTCACGTTGTTCTATGGCGAGCGGGGCGCGCTGGTGCGCGGAACCGAACCGCCGCCGTTGGGCGGCTTGAGTTCATGAAGGTGAGCGGTTGAACAAGTCAAAGCAAAGGAGCTAACCATGCTGGGTAACATTGGACTGATTCTGTTGGCGGCGCTGGCGATCCCGATCCTGATCGTCCTCGGCCTGATCTTCTACTTCCTGAAAATTTGGATTCAGGCGCTGACCTCCGGGGCGCGCGTCAGCTTCTTCACGCTGATCGCCATGAAACTGCGCCGCGTGCCGCCCTCGCTGATCGTCGAGGCGCGCATCCGGCTCGTCAAGGCCGGCATCGCCCTCGATACCCCGCCCCTCGAAGCCCACTACCTCGCCGGCGGCGACGTCATCCAGGTCGTCAACGCGCTGATCGCCGCCGACAAGGCCGGCATCCCGCTCGCGTTCCAAACCGCCTGCGCGATCAACCTCGCCGGCCGCGACGTCCACGCCGCCGTCCAGACGAGCGTCAACCCCAAAGTCATTGACTGTCCGGATCCCGCCCGCGGCTCCACGCTGCTCGACGCCGTTGCCAAGGATGGCATCCGCCTGCTCGTCAAGGCGCGCGTCACGGTGCGCACGAACCTCAAGCAGCTCGTCGGTGGCGCGACCGAGGAGACGATCATTGCCCGCGTCGGTCAGGGCATCGTCAGTGCCATTGGCTCCTCCGCCAGCTATAAGGACGTGTTGGAAAACCCCGACAAGATCAGCCGCAAGGTGCTCGATAGCGGCCTCGACTCGCAGACCGCGTTCGAGATCGTCTCGATTGATATCGCCGATGTCTCCGTCGCCGGCGTCAGCGGCGCGCGCGAAGTTGCCAATGTCGGTGCGCTGCTGGAGACCGAGCGCGCCGAGGCCGATAAGAAGCTGCGCCAGGCCGAGGCCGAGGGCCGCCGCGTCATGGCCGTCGCCGCCGAGCAGGAAATGCGCGCGCGGACGCAGGAGATGCAGGCCAAGCTCGTCGAGGCGCAGGCGCAGATTCCTATCGGCATCGCGCAGGCGCTGAAGGAAGGCAAGCTCGGCGTCATGGATTATCTGCGGATGCAGAACCTGATGGCCGATACCTCGATGCGCGAGTCGCTCTCCGGCGGCGAGGAGCAGCCCAAGACCTGATGTGTTCCAAGCCTTGGAAAAATCCGCGCGGAAAGTTCCAAGGCTTGGAAAAAAATCCATGAAATTTTCCCATGCCTGGAAAAAACCATAGTCCGCGGTTCCCATCCCTGGAAACATGACGCTGCCGCTGCCAGTCCATGTGGCCGCCTCCGGCTTCGAGCTGCTGGTGTGGCTGATCGTCGGCCTGATCTGGCTGGTCTTCCAGGGGCTCGCGGCGGCGAAGAAGAAGTCGTCGCAAGGGGAGGGCGAGGAGCAGCCGCCGCTGCGCCCGCCGCCGCACAAGGAAGAAGTCCCCGGCGATGAGCTGCGCGAATTGATCGAAACGCTCACCGGCCGCAAACCGCCGATGCAGGCCGAGGATGACGAAGAAGCGGAGCCGCCCGCGCTGCCACGGCCCGCGCCCAGGCCGGTGATCGTCCGCAAGATGACGCTGCCGCCGCAGCGTCGTACGGCCGTAGCCGCGGCGCGACCGGCGCCGCCCCCGATTCCGCCCCCCGTCCCGGAGCTGGTCGCAACACCGGAGCCCGCGCCGGTACTGACCGCGCAGATGGTGTTTGCGCAGGCGGAGATGACGCGCGAGGCGTTGCGGCTCGCACCGTTGATGAAGATGAAGTGGCCGCGCAGCCAGCTTCAGCGCCTCGGCGGCGCGGCCAAACGCACCGCCGACGCCGCCCGCCTCAAGCGCCAGCTGCTCGGCCACGCCGCCCTGCGGCAGGCGATGGTCAGCCGCATCGTCCTCGGCCCGCCGGGCGGACGTTAGCGGCATGTGCCAGCGTGATTTTTATTTGAACATTCCCGCCCGAAAAACAGTCCAACCGCATACAATCTGCGCAAAGGAGCAACATGAGCAACGGCATCGGGATCATTAACGAGCAGGTGAAGGCGGAGAGCGCGTGGATTACGGCGCTCCGCATGGAGATCGGCAAGGTCATCATCGGCCAGAAATACCTGGTGGACCGGCTGCTGGTCGGCCTGTTGGGCAACGGCCATATTTTACTCGAAGGCGTGCCGGGCCTCGCGAAGACGCTGTCGGTCAAGACGCTGGCCGCCGCCATCCAGACCAGTTTCCAACGCATTCAATTCACACCCGATCTGCTGCCTGCCGACCTGCTGGGCACGCAGGTGTACAGCCCGAAGGATGGCACCTTCTCGACCAAGCGCGGCCCGATCTTCACCAACGTGCTGCTCGCCGATGAGATCAACCGTGCGCCGGCCAAGGTCCAGAGCGCGCTGCTGGAGGCGATGCAGGAGCGGCAGGTGACGATCGGCGGCGAGACACACAAGCTGCCCAATCCCTTCCTTGTGCTCGCCACGGAAAACCCGATCGAGCAGGAGGGCACCTATCCACTCCCAGAGGCGCAGGTTGACCGCTTCATGCTCAAGCTGCGCATCACCTATCCGGTCATCGAGGAGGAGAAACAGATCCTTGAAATGATGGCCGTCACCGACAAAACCTTTGCGGTTTCGCCGGTGGTGACGCCGGAAACAATTGCCCGCGCCCAGCAGGTTGTGAACGAAATCTACATGGACGACAAGATCAAGGACTACATCCTGAGCATCGTCTTTGCCACGCGCGAGCCGGAGAAGTACAAGCTGGCGCTCAAGGACTACCTGCGCTACGGCGCCTCGCCGCGCGCGACCATCTACCTCGCCGTCGCCGCCCGCGCGCAGGCGTTCCTGCAAGGGCGCGGCTACGTGACGCCGCAGGACGTGAAGACCATCGCGCCCGACGTGCTGCGCCACCGCCTCATCGCCTCCTATGAGGCGGAAGCGGAGGAACTCACCACCGATGACCTGATCGGGCGCATCTTGAGCGAGCTGCCGGTCCCCTGAAGCATGTCTGATTTGATGATTTACGATTTATGATTTGCCGATAACCATGGCGGACAATTCCACACCTCGTAATCCTTCAAATCATCGGGACCGCCCGGCGAAAAATCATCAAATCACAAATCATCAAATCTTAAATATCCCGCCGCCATGACTCCCCGCGACATCATCAAAAAGGTCCGCCAGATCGAGATCCGCACGCGGCATCTCGTGAACGATGTCTTTGCGGGCGAGTATCACAGCGTGTTCAAGGGCCGCGGCATGGAGTTCCAGGAGGTCCGCGAGTACGAGCCGGGCGACGACATCCGCTCGATTGACTGGAACGTCACCGCGCGCATGGGCCATCCGTTCATCAAGAAGTTCAGCGAGGAGCGCGAGCTGACGGTGATGCTGCTGGTGGATATCAGCGGCTCGAACCTGTTCGGCTCCGGCGCGCAACTGAAGAAGGACCTCGCGGCTGAACTCGCGGCCGTGCTCGCGTTCGCCGCGATCCGCAACAACGACCGCGTCGGGCTGATCCTGTTCAGCGACGAGGTCGAGCACTACCTGCCGCCCAAGAAGGGCAGCAGCCACGTCCTGCGCGTCGTGCGCGACGTGCTTGGCTGCAAGCCGCAACGCCGCGGCACGGCGCTGGCGCCCGCCCTCGATTTCCTCAACCACATCACCACGCGCAAGACCGTCAGTTTCCTCATCAGCGACTTCCTGACCGGCGAGGACCTCAAGGCCGCGCTGCGCGTCAGCGCCGCGCGCCACGACCTTGTCGCCATCGTCGCCGCCGACCGGCGCGAGCGCGACTGGCCCGCGGCGGGCCTCGTGGAGTGGCGCGACCCGGAGACCGGGCGGCGGCAGATGGTGGATACCTCCGACGCGCGCGTCCGGCGCGCGCTGGCTGGCTTGCAGGAGCAGCGGCGCGCCGACCTCAAGCAGCGGCTGGCACGGACCGGGCTCGACGTGGTCGAGGTCTGGGCGGGCGAGGCCTATGACCGTGAACTGGTCCGTTTCTTCAAGCAGCGGGAACGGCGGTTGCGCACATGAAACGCGAGTTCCTCCAACTGCTGTTCGGTTTGCTGGTGGCCGCTATCATCGGCTGCCAGCGCGCCGCCACGCCCTTGCCGCAAAGCTCCTCGCTCGCGGTGACCATCAGCACCAACCGGATCCGCATCGGCGATCCGCTCCACCTGCGCCTGACCTCGATCCATCCGACCAATCTCCACCTGCGGCCGCCGGAATTGGCGCAGGACAAGAAGATCATCGTCCGCAACCGCCGCGAGCTGGCCGAACCCCTGCCGGGAGGCCGCGTGCGCGAGGTCGTGGACTACGCCATCACCTCGCTCGTGACCGGCAACCATATCATCGGCAGCAGTCCCGGTGTGGTCTGGGCGCGACCCGATGGCACCACGACGCAGGCGCCGTTCCCCTTCGTCTCCTTCAACGTGCAGAGCATGCTCACCGGCACCAATGCCGACTGGAGCCAGATGCGCGACCTCCACGACCTCGCCCGCTGGCCCGACCGTTTCCCGCGCTGGCTGCTCGTGCTGCTGGTGTCCGCCGTGGCGGTCGGCCTCGGCGCGTGGCTGCTGCGCCTCTACCTGGCGCGCGCGCGCCGGCTGGCGGCGCAGGCTCCGCGGATTCCGCCGCACGAGGCGGCGTTGCTGGCCTTGCGCATGTTGCGGGAGAAGCCCTGGATCGAGGAGGAGAATTATCGTCCCTTCTACTGGGAACTGACAGATATTCTCCGCCGTTTTGTTGAAAGTCGTTTCGGGCTCCACGCGCCGGAACGCACCACCGAGGAATTTCTCACCGAGGCCACCCAGTCCAAGCAGCTCCACTTCCGGACCCAGAATCAGTTGTTCGCCATCCTCGATTTTGCCGACCGCGTCAAGTTCGCCAAGCATCTGCCGAAGCAGGACGACATGCGCGCCGCCCTGGACACCGCCGAGACACTCGTGCGCGAGACCATCCCGGCTGTGCCGGAACCGGCGGCCAGGGTGGCCGAGCCCCGGCCACACAGCACCCACCCGTCATGACCCTGGCCCATCCATGGCTGTTGGCGGTTGCGGTGCTGATCCCCGCGCTGCTCTGGTTGCGGTACGCCCGGCGGCGCGGGCCGGCGCTCAACTACAGCGACGGCGCGCTGCTCGCGCAACTGCCGCGCGGCTGGGCCGTGCGCCTGCAACCGCTGCTACCCACCCTGTATGGCCTCGGACTCGCCTGCCTGGTGGTGGCCCTGGCGCAACCGCAGAAGGGCCTGGAGGAAAGCCGCGTCCGCACCGAGGCCGTGGATATCGTGCTGCTGGTGGATGTCTCGCCCTCGATGGCCGCGCCGGATTTTTCCACGCCGCTGCGCACGCTCAACCGCCTCGACGCCGCCAAGATGGTGCTGGAGAAGTTCATCACCACCCGCGTCCATGACCGGCTCGCGATGATCGGTTTCTCCGCCTATCCCTACACCATGTGCCCGCTGACGCTGGACCACGGCTGGCTGCTGGAGCGGATGCGCAACCTGCAACCCGGCATGCTCGGTGATGCGACTGGCATCGGTGACGCGATGGCCTCGGCCATCAACCGGCTCCGCGACAGCCAGGCCAAAAGCAAAGTCGTCGTGCTGCTGACCGATGGGCAGAGCAACTGTGGCCTCCTCACGCCGGACAATGCGGCGCGCGCGGCCAAGGCGCTCGGCATCAAGATGTACACCGTCGGCGCCAGCGGCATCGAGTCCGGGCCCGGCTCACGTGACGGCGTGGACGAGGGCTCGCTCAAGCGCATCGCCGAAACCACCGGTGCCGCCTACTTCCGCGCCTCCAACCTCGCCGGACTCCAGCGCATCTATGAGCAGATTGACAAACTGGAGAAGACCGACATCCAGGTGGACCACTTCACGCGCTACCAGGAATTGTTCCTGCCGTGGCTGCTGGTGGGGCTGGCGCTGGTGGGCTTGGAAAAACTGCTCGCAGTGACGCGGCTGGGGCGGTCGCCGTGAGGAAATTTATGATGTATGATTTGAGATTTATGATTTTGGGTCCGGGACATTTTCCAGGGATTGGAAAAGCCGGGATGCTGTTTTTCCAAGCCTTGGAAAGTTTCACCAGTCACTTCTCCAAGATTTGGAAAAAGCGGGCCGGAGTTTTCCAAGGCTTGGAAAGTTTCAGGTTTCAGGTTTAGCTGATGCAATTCGGTAATCCAGAGTGGCTGCACGTACTGTGGGGCTTGCTCCCGCTGGCGGGATTGCTGTTCGCGCTGCTACGGTGGCGCGAGCGGCGGCTGGCACAGTTCATCGCGCCGGACTTGTGGCCGGTGCTGGCGCCGGAGCGCAGCCGCGCGCGGCCGCGCTGGCGGCTGGCCTGCTGGCTGCTGGCGCTGGCACTGCTGATCGTCGCGCTGGCCCGGCCGCAGTGGGGCTTCCGCTGGGAGGACGTCAAGCGCCGCGGGCTGGACCTCCTCGTGGTGCTGGACACCTCGCGTAGCATGGCGGCCAGCGACATCAAGCCGCACCGCCTGCAACGTGCCAAGTGGGGCGTGCGTGATCTGCTCGGCAAGCTTCAGGGCGACCGCGTCGGCCTGATCGCGTTTGCGGGCGCGAGTTATGCGGCCTGCCCGCTGACGATTGATTATGCCGCTTTCTCCGCCATGCTCGAGGACGTCTATGTGGGCTTCGTGCCGCGTGGCGGCACGGCGATCGCGCAGGCCCTGCAAACCGCCATCCGCAGTTTCGAGACCGGCGGCGTCGCCGATCGCGCGATCGTGCTCGTCACCGATGGCGAGGATCACGAGGGCGACCCGCTCGCGCTGCTCCCGGAACTGAAGGCCAAGAACATCCGTGTGTTTGCGGTCGGCATCGGCACGCCGGAAGGCGAACTGCTGCCCGGCGAGACCGCCAACAACGCGGGCTTCTTCAAGGACCGGCAGGGTCATGTGGTCAAGAGCGCCCTGCGCGAGGATGTGTTACGGCGGCTGGCGCTGGAGACCGAGGGAGCCTACGTCCGCGCCACGCCGGCCGACTTCGGGCTGGAGCGCATCTATGACCAGGGCATCGCCCGGCTCAAGCGCGCGGAATTGGAGGGCCGCATCTCCAAGATTTTTGAGGAGCGCTTCGGGTGGTTCATCGGGGCGGCGCTGTTGCTGTTGCTGGTCGAGGCGCTGATTGACCTGCGCCAGCGCCGGCGGGAGGTGGCGGCATGAAGCGGTCCCTCTTCGGCCTGGGCGCACTGTTACTCTCCACGACCGTCCACGCCACCGATCCGCGCGCGGCGCTGGACACCGGCGCGGAGGCCTATCGCGCACAACAGTTCGACGCGGCGAAGAAGGCGTTCTTCGCGGCCGGCACCAATGCCGCCAGTGCGCAGCTTGACCCGGCGGTGGCCAAGTATAATGAGGGGTCCGCCGCCTACCGGGTGGGCCGGCTGGACGAGGCCGCCGAGCGGCTGGCCGAGGCGCTGCGTACCGGCAACCTGCCGCTCCAACAACGGGCATGGTATAACCGCGGCGACACGCTGCTGGGCCAGATGGCGACGCAGGAAAAGCAGGGCAAGTTCGATGAGGCCCGCAAACTGGCCGGCGAGGCGGCGACGCATTTCGAGCAGGCCATCCTGCTCGACCCGGCCGATGCCGATGCGAAGGTGAACTATGAGTTGAGCCTGCGCTGGCAGCAGGAGATGGAGCGGAAAAAACAGGAGCAGGAGCAGCAGCCACAACAGCAGGACCAAAAGCAGGACCAGAACAAGGATAAGAACAAACAGGATCAGCAGAACCAGCAGCAAGACCCGCAACAAAAACAGGACGACCAGCAGCAGGCGGATCAGCAACAGAAGCCCGACCAGCAGCAACAGTCCCGGCAAGACCAGCAGCCCGCGCCAGCCGAGAAGAAGGATAACGAGATGACGACCGAGGAGGCCCTGCAACTACTCAATGCCATGCGCCAGGAAGAACAGGCCCAGCGTGACAAGCTGCGGCTGAACGTCGGTCAACCGGAGCCGGTCGAAAAGGATTGGTAAGCAGACGCTCATCATGCTCACACAAGCCAACATCGTTTTGCGCGCCGGCCTCGCCCTCCTGTTGGGGACAGGCGTGGCGCGCAGCGCAACACCCTCGGCCGAGATGGATATCCAGCCGCGCGTCCTGCAACTCGGCGAGGCGGCGCAGGCCACCATCACCGTGCGCGGCGTCCGCAATCCACCGGCCCCGCCGCTGGGCGGGCTGGCCGATTGCGACGTGAACGGGCCTGCGGTCAATTCGCAGATCAACATCATCAACGGCCGCATGGACCAGTCGGTCAGCTTCACCTACCAACTGGTGCCACGCCGGGCGGGCACCCTCAAGGTCGGCCCGCTTAACTACAAGCTGGGCGACGTGCTGGTCCAGCTCAAGGGCCTTGAACTGACCGTGGCGGCCCCGACCACGGCGGCGGCGGCCGGCGGACAAAAGTCCACTGCCCTGACCGATATGGTGAATGCTCGGCTCGACATCTCGCCTACCAATATCTTTCTGAATCAGACCTTTGAACTGTATCTCTCGATCCTGCACCGCGAGGTGCGCCTCGACCGTGGTTTCACGCTGCTCAACTGGAACCCCACCGGCCTGCATCTGTCCAATTTCGAGGAACTGCCCGGCCAGCGGACGCTGATCAACGGCCAGGTGTTCGAGGTGCGCCAGTTCCGTTGCACTGCGCGGGCGCTGACGGTCGGCAAAATCCGGTTGGCCCCGACGGTGCGCGGCGGCTTGCTGGTGCAGCAGCAGCGGTCGCAACACAGCGGCCCCTTCAACGATCCGTTCTTCGACCGTTTCTTCCAGGACTCATTTTTTAACCGGTCCGAAACACGGCCGCTGGATTTCCCCACACAGCCGTTGGAATTCATCGTGCGTGCCCTGCCCACCGCCGGCCGGCCCAAACACTTCAACGGCGCCGTCGGCAAGTTCAGTCTGGAGGCGCAGGTCAAACCGCTCGAGGGTGTCGTGGGTGACCCGGTCACCCTGACCGCCACCATCGCCGGCCAGGGCAACTTCGATTCCATCTCCCTGCCGTTGATGAGCAGCACTGACAGCTTCAAGATCTATGAGGCCAAGTTGACGGGCAAGGAACTTGATGTCACCCAGTCCAACGGCAAGAAGACCTTCGAGCAGGTCATTATTCCGAAGACGCTGCAAGCCTCCCGCATCCCCGCCCTCACCTTCAGTTATTTCGACACCGCCAAGACTGAGTATGTCACCTTGACGGCCGGTCCGTTTGAGTTGCAACTACGGCCGGGTGCGGTGGGTAGCGCGGTGATCACCAGCCCCACCGGCGGTGCGCCCCCCCCCACCCCCACGGGCCGCGACATCGCCTACCTCAAGCCCGCGCCGGCCCGCTGGCACACCGCAACCACCACGGGGTGGACAACGTCATCGTTATTCTGGCCCGTACAGACGCTGCCGCCCTTGGCCGTGTTGGTGGCCTTGATCATCGCCCGCCGGCGTGACGCGCGCGCCGGTGACATTCGCCTGGCCCGCCGCGAACAGGCCCCGCGCAGCGCGCGCCGTTCCCTGCGCACGGCCGAGGTGGCGCTGGCCGGCGGACAGCGCGCGGCCTTCTATGAAGCGCTGGCCGATGCGCTCCGCAGTTACTTTGGGCACCGCTTGAACCTGCCGCCCGGCGATGTCACCGGCGACGTCCTGCAACAGCGCCTGGTCGCCGCGCGGGTGGAGGCGGCGCTGGCCGCGCAGGTCACGGCCCTGTTTGAACTTTGTGACCGCGAGCGTTTCGGCACCGCTGGCGCCGTGGCGCTCGAGTTGGAGGCCTCGCGCCGGACTGTGGCCGACACGACCCGGTTGTTGCGCCGTTTCGAGAGGGTGCGCCTGTGAATTTTTTTCTGGCCAGTCTGCTGCTTGTGTCAGCGCTGAACGCCGGCGCGCAACCCAACGAGCTTTTCCAGAAGGCCGGGCGCGCCTATGACGCCGGTCAGTTCGCCGGGGCGGCGGGTCACTATCAGACGCTGCTCCAGCAGGGGTTCCGCGAACCGCAGGTCTATTTCAATCTGGGCAATGCCGAGTTCCGTCAGGGGCATAACGGCGCAGCCGTGCTGGCCTATCGTCGCGCCTGGCAGCTCGCCCCTCGCGACGCGGATATTGCCGCCAACCTGCAATTCGCACTCGAACAAACCGGTGCCGCGAGCCCGACCCCCGCGCTGCCGGCCCGCGTCCTGCAGGCCTTGAGTGCTCGCGAATGGCGACTGGTGGCCTTGTTGTTGTTCTGGCTGCTGGCGGCGACGGCCTGCGCCGGTCTGCTGCTACCCGCGCGCCGGAAGCAGGTTCTGTCGGGGACGTTGGGCGTGTTCATCCTGTTGGTGGCGTCGTTGGTCGGCGTCGCCTACTGGTTTGACCTCCAGTGGCGTGAACCGGAAGCCGTCGTCATGCAACCCGCAAAAATTCTGTTCGCGCCCTTGCCAAACGCAACGGAATATTACACGTTGCCTGCCGGCTCCCTGGTCCGGCTCGAAGCACGAGAGGGTGCGTGGTGCCGGATTCGTTCCGCCGGCCGCCCCGGCTGGCTGCCGCAGTCCAACTGCGTGGCGGTCTGCCAGACACCCGCCCGCTAACGGTTCACTGGCCGGTCCTCCCCGGCTTTCCTTGCAGATGTTTGTCGAGAAAGGCCCAGACGAGCGGGCGCAAATCCTTCTGCCTGGGCTGGAGATCAAAGGTGTGCGGCGCGCCGGGAATGACTTCATAGTGCACCACCGCACCGGCCTTCTTCAGCGCCGCCGCCAGGGCCTCCGACTGCTTGATGTCCACGGTCCTGTCGGCCGTGCCATGCAGGATCAGCATCGGCGGACTGTCTTTGCGCGCATAGGTCACCGGCGACGCCTTGCGATAGATGTCAATATCCTCGGCCTTGGTCTTGCCGAACATCGCCGAGTCGTGCCATCTGGTCAGGTCCGTCGGCCCGTAGAAATCCAGACCGCATTGCACCGCGCAGGAAAACTCGCTGTAGGGCCCTTGGGGATCGAAGCCGTCCTCCGGCCGCGTCAGCGCCACCATGCCAGCCAAATGACCGCCGGCCGAGCCGCCGGCAACAGCGATGCGTTCAGGATCGAGTTGTAACCGCGCCGCGTTCGCACGCAACCAGCGTACTGCGGTCTTGCAGTCGTGGAGGTTCTGCGGCCACACCGGCGGGCCACCCTTGGTTTGCAGTTTGTAGTTGATGCTCATCACCACATAGCCGCGCTCGGCAAAGTTGTTGCCGATATTGAGTTCGCGCTTCTGCGCCTTGTCGCCACCGGAGAAGCCGCCGCCGTGAATCCAAAGCAACGCCGGCGCCTTCGCGCCCGCTGGCACTTTTTCCGGCCGATAGAGATCGGCCTTCTCGGCGCGGTCGGCCGGCAGGTAGGCGATGTCCTTCTCGACCTTCACGCCCTCCGCCCACGCCTGTCCCGCAACCAACGCCAGCGCGCACCACCATAATTTTTTCATACCGGCTCCTTTGCCTGGCGCGCGATTATGCCGCCCGCCGCCGCACTGTCAAACCTTCCAGTGGCGGACTTCCAGGCCTTGGAAAAAAAATCCGCAAAAGTCTCCAAGCCTTGGAAAAACTCCCGCAGGCCGTTCCAAGGCCTGGAAAAATCAGCGGTTTCGTTGCCGCTCATGCGCAGCAAAAGGGACGGACCGAGGCTGTCCATACCTGGGGATCATCACACGTTTTGCTGCAGCCAGCGCAGGGCGCGGGCGACGGTGGCGCGTTCGTGGCCGTGGAAGCCGTGGTCGCCGCCGCGTACGGCGAAGAAGTGGAAATTTTCCGAGTGCGTTTTCGCGCGCAAAATTTCGCCCATCTGCCGCACGGGCTGGCAGGCGAATTCCTCGCGCGTGCCAAGGAACGCGAGGATCGGGCAGCGGATCGTGCGGAAGTGACGCAGCAGCCCGGCGTAGTTGAAGAGCTGCGCCTCGACGCTCTGCGGGTCGGCGATGCTCAAGAAGCGGCGCGCGGAAAATTTTTCGTAGAGCATCGGCAGCAGCGTCTTCCCCTGCCCGCGCTTCACGAGCTGCCGGGCGTGCTTGAGCCAGAAGGTGTAGCGGCGGCCGAGGTCGCGGCGGCAGATGGCGAGGTCATCGGCGGGCGCGGCCAGCACAAGCGCGCGGACGGCGGGATGTTGGCGGCGGGCCTGGTAGAGCGTGATCTTCTGGCAGCCGGTGCTGTGGCCGAGCAGGACGAAGCGGCGGTAGCCGAGGCGGCGGCCGGCGGCGAGTGCGGCCTCAATATCGGCCACGCAGTCGCTGAACCGTTCGTGGGCGACGGCACGGTCGCTGCCGCGGTTGTTGAAGGTGAGCGCGTCGAGGCCGAAGCGGTCGCACTGCCGCAGCCACTCCTTCTTGAGGCTGGAGCGGTAGAAGTTGCCGCCCATGCCGTGGACGAGGATGAGCAGCGTCTGGTGCCGCCGGCGGCCGGGCACCCAGAAGGCGTCGAGCGGTTTTTTGAGGCGGGGGACCCGGAGCGGGAGGAGCGCGCCGTGGATAAAATCGGCTGATGTGCTTTTCATGCTTGAATTGTGGAGGGCGGGCCGCTACAAGGCAACCCGCTTTTGCACACGCACCTGTAGCTCAACTGGACAGAGCACCAGACTACGGATCTGGGGGTTGTAGGTTCAACTCCTGCCAGGTGCGCCAGCAATTCGAGACCGTCACCATGAACTTTGCCCGCATCCTCGCCGTGGCGTTGCTCGCCTGCGCCGGCCTCCTGCGGCCGGCGGCGGCGGATACCGTGCGCAACGGCAACGAGCTCGCCCTCAACCTCACCCGCCTCAACGACCAGAAGCGCTATGACCTGGTCAAGACGCGGCTGAACATGATCCACACCTTCCGCTTCCTGCAGATCAAGGAGAAGTCCGAGCCCGATCCCGAAACCGGCGACATCAAGCTCAAGACCATCGAGCCCAGCTCCGACGCCGTCGTGACCTTCACCATCAGCCGCGGCGCGAAGGTCTCCTATGACATCATCCGCCCGCTGACCACCAACGACGCCGTCGCCGTCAACGGCCGCGTCGTCAAGATCAGCAAGGACCGCCCGCCGGTGATCGAGATGGGCCAGACGGTGATTCAATTCAAGGACAAGCTGACGCCGAAGATCGGCCTCGAATTACGGACGGAAGTGGATCCCACGGCGGCGGACTCATCGAAGCCCAAGTGACCCCCATGCCGCGCCTCCCCAGACTGCTCGCCGGCCTCGCGCTTTGCTGCTGCGCCGCTGTGAGCGCCGGCGCGCAGGGCGACGTGCGCGCGCTCGCCACCCTCTGGAAGCAGCACGTGCGCGCGCCCACCGAGCACGCGCCGCTCGTCCAGGGCGCGCAGCAGATGGCGCTGGAACACGCCGAGAGCCCGCTGCTCGGCATCGCGCGCGGCCTCGGCGCGTGGCACGCGCTCGCCGCCGGCCAGACCAATGCCGCCGTCCTCCTCCTGACGCCGCTGCTCGCCGAGCGCGCCGACCCGGTCAGCGTCGAGGCGCGCACGTTCGCCCAGCGCTGGCTGACGCGCCTCGACCGCGAGAAGGTGCGCGACGGCCTGAAGCTCTACTACCGCAACCATGTGGAGTTCCCCGCCAACCTCAACGCGCTCACGGAGTTGGCGGTGACCAACCGCCCGCCGCTGGCCGACCGCTTCGGCCGCGCGTGGAAATATGAGCTGGCGGCGCTGAAGCGCCTGACGACCATCCGCGCCCAGCGCTACAACCTCGCCAGCTTCGCGCTCGGCGAGGACTCTGACCTCGGCGCGTTGCTGCGCCGCCCCTACGGCGGCAGCCTGATCCTCTGGAAGCCCTCGCGCTTCATCGGCGGCACGGAGGGCGGGGCGGTCAACGTGGAGTTTGTGCGCGGCAACGAGCGCATGGTGCTCGCGGAGGGCACGCGGCAGGCGGGCCTGGCGCTCGCCTACGCGCGCCCGGAACTGGTCGCGATCACCGATGGCGACTTTTGGTGGCTGTTCGCGCGCTGAACTTTCTGCCATGCTGCGGCGCGCGGGGATGAGCGGATGAAAGAAGGGCTGCAAAAATTTTTGATGCCGCGCGAGCTGCAGAAGCTCACGGGGCTGACGCTGCAATCGCGCTACGTCGTCGAGGGCAACCTCGCCGGCCGGCACCGCAGCCCGTTGCGCGGCGCGAGCACGGAGTTCGCCGACCACCGCGCCTACATCCCCGGCGACGACCCCAAGCGCCTCGACTGGAAGGTGCTCGGCCGCACCGACCGCTACTTCGTCCGCCGCTACGAGGACGAGACCAACCTGCGCGTCTATCTGATCATGGACCGCAGCGCCTCGATGGGCTACGCGCCGATCAACATCAGCAAGTACCAGTATGCCTGCCGCCTCGCCGCCGCCATCGGCTACGTGGTGGTCAAGGTGCGCGACTCGATCGGCCTCTACCTCTTCTCCAACCAGATTGACGTGCAGATGGGCGCGCGCAACTCGACCCAGCACCTGAACACGGTGCTGCGCGTGCTCGGCCAGCACAAGCCGGCCAACACCACCAACACGGCGCAGACGCTGCACCAGATCGCCGACTCGATCCAGAAGCGCGCGCTGATCGTCCTGCTCTCCGACCTGTTCGATGACCCCGACGCCATCATGAAGGCGCTGGCGCACTTCCGCAAACAGCACCACGACGTGATCCTCTTCCACATCCTCGACCAGACCGAGCTCGACCTCTCGTTCAACCGCCCGGCCGAGTTCATTGACCTGGAGACGAACGAGAAGCTGCTCGTGGACCCGCGCGGCATCGCGCCCAGCTACCGCGAGACGATGAAGGAGTTCCTCGATAAGTACCAGGGCGCGTGCAACCAGATGAAGATTGACTACCGGCTGATCAACACCAAGCAGGAGCCGGAGACGTTTCTCAAGGCCTACCTCGAGGAGCGCAAGCGATGTTCGTAGCCCCGCAATTCCTCTGGGCCACCGGCGCCGCGGTCGTCCCGCTGCTGCTCCACCTGTTGAGCCGGCGCAAGACGGTCCGCATCTACTTCAGCACGCTCCGCTTCCTCAAGCTCGCGCAAAAACAATCCTCGCGGCGCATCCGCCTGGAAAATTTCCTGCTCTGGCTGCTGCGCACGCTCCTGCTCCTGCTGATCGCCTTCGCCTTCGCGCAGCCGTTCATCCGCAGCCACTCCGGCGGCGGCTTCCTCAAGCGCACCAAGCGCGATGTCGCCATCGTCTGGGACGAATCGTTCTCGATGGGCTACGAGTCCAGCCGCGCGAACGTCTGGGAGGAATCGCGGCAGGCGATCCTCTCGCTCTTCGCCAAGCTCGAACCCGGCGACCGCGTCAGCCTCTACATGGCCGGCGAGGAACCGTTCCCGCTGATCGCCAAGCCCTCGGCCGAGCTCGATAAGATCACCACGCTCGTCAAGAACCGCCGCCCCTCCAACGGTTCCTCGCAGTTGCAACCCGCGATCCTCAAGGCCGTCGAGAGCCTGCGCGACTCCGGCCTGCGCGAGCGCGAGCTGTTCATCATCACCGATGGCCAGGCCGTGCCGTGGAGCCGCCTGGCGGTGGCCACACCCGTCGGCCAGACCAACGTGCCCGCCGCCGGCGCAGCCGCCACCAATGCGCCCGCCGCGACCACCAACGCGCCGGCCGCCGCCGGCAAGGACTGGCCGCCGCAGGAGTTGGTGGACAAAAAAATCCCCGTCTTCCTCACGCTCGTCGGCGTCAGCGCGCCGGAGAACGCCGCGCCGGTCCAGGTGGATGTCTATCCCGCGCTGCTCCGCTCCGATATCCCCGCACAGGTCTGGGTCCGCGTCGTCGCCAGCGGCCCGGAGCGCGATAGCTCCGTCACGCTCTACGTGGACGATAAGAAGATCGGCCAGCAGAACATCAAGCTCGGCAACAACCGCGTGGACGAGACCGCCATCGCGCTGCCGCCGCAGACGGTCGGCACGCACTTCGCCCGCCTCGAGACGCCGCGCGACGGCCTGCCGCTTGACGACGTCTTCAACTTCCTCGTCCGCGTGAAGGAAAAATTCCGCGTCCTCTCGGTCGGCACGCCGCAGGACCTGTTCTTCCTCGAACGCGCGCTCAACCCCGGCGGCCGCGCGGGCGGCTCGCTGGAAAACAAGACCGTCACCGCCGACGGCATGTTGCTGGAAAAACTCGACGATTTCTCCGCGATCTTCCTCTGCAACTGCGTCCCGCTCCCCGGCCAGGCGCTGCTGCAACTCGAACGCTACGTCCGCGACGGCGGCCTGCTGATCTTCGTCCCTGGCGACCGCGGCCAGGCCGCCGACTACGCCAACATCATCAGCCTCCCTGCCAAGCCGCTCAAGCTCGAGGACTTCGCCACCAAGGACCAGCGCAAGACCATCCGCCTCGTCAAACCGCGCGACCCGATCTTCAGCTCCCTGCGGCTCCCGGCCGGCGCGGTCCCCGCCATCGCCATCCAGCGCGCGTTGCGCTGCGAGCCGGTGGATAAGAAGACCGAGGTCCTCCTCTCCGCCGATGCCGATCTGCCGTTCCTCTACAGCCGCAACTTCGGCCGCGGCCGCGTCCTGCTGCTGACCGTCAGCGCCGACCGCTCGTGGAGCACGCTGCCGCTCTCCTCGTTCTTCCTGCCGCTGATGCACCAGATGGTCCTCGCCGGCGCCGGCCAGGGCGAGCCGCCGCTCTCCACCTGGATCAGCAGCGACCTCGACCTCGGCCCGTTCCTCTCCGAGGCGCCGGAGGGCTCCAGCCTGCTCGGCCCCGACCGCGCCACGCTCCCCATCCGCCGCTTCATCAACAACAGCGTCACCACCCTCCACGCCGAGAACGTCGCGCAACCCGGCCTCTACCGCCTCGCCAAGCCCGGCGCCGAGACGACGCCCCTGCTCGCCATCAACGTCCCGCGCACCGAGTCTGACCTCGCGATGCTCCGGCCCGACGAGTTCCGCGCGCGCATGGGCCTGACCGACCTGTATGTGGCGCAGGGCAAGGAAGAACTCGCGCGCATCGTCGAGGAACACCGCGTCGGCAAGCCGCTGGGCGAGCAACTCCTCTGGGCCGCGCTGCTCATCGGCCTGCTCGAATGGCTGCTCGCCAACCGCGTCAACCGCAAGACGGCCAGCCTGACCTCGCGCCTGCTCGTCGAGGCCTCTGGCCGCGTCCACGCCCATACCTGACCCCGCGTCCCAACCCGGACCGTTTTGCCCGCGCCCTCAGGTACGCAATAAACAATCACCTTTGGGGCAACACGCCGTGGAGACGCGACCCTAGGCCCCTGGTTCTCATCGCGGTACCCCGGACGGCGGACTCGCCCCACGCACGCCCGCCGTCCTTTTTCCGGGGCTTGGAAAATACAACGGGAAAATTTCCAAGGTTTGGAAAAACAAGACCGGCACGGGCAGCCTGCGGGTTGAGGGTCGGGCGTAAAAAGGATAGCCAACCCCCAAGGGGGAAGATATTCTGCGCGCCAAGTTGGTCATGATGTACGGTGACAGGTGAAGGGAGCGGCAGGATGAGTGATGAGCGATCCTTGAGTTCGATGCCCACGCAGCCGCGCGGGAACAAGCCGTCCAAGCCGGGCGCGAACCTGATGCCCGGCGAGGAAGACCTTAGCGCCGCCCCGACCAGCCCCAAACCGGACGCCCTCTCACGCCGCTTCAAAAAAGGCGAGGTCCTGCTGCGGCGTTATCGCGTGGAGGGCGAACTGGGCCAGGGCGGCATGGGGGTGGTCTATCGGTGCTACGACGAAACGGGCGGCATCGAGGTGGCGCTCAAGGCGCTGCCCCCGGATCTCTCGCACAACAGCAACGAGATGGAGGAGGTCCGCGAAAATTTCCAGCTCGTGGAGAAGTTGCACCAGCGCAATATCGCGGCGATCAAGACCCTGGAGCGCGACGACGAAGGCAACTACTACCTCGTGATGGAATGCGTGGCCGGCATGAACCTGCGCCAGTGGCGCCGGGCCGAGCTGAAAAACCTGGCCCTGGTCGCCGGCCCCAAGCCGCCCCAGGTGCTGGACATCAAAACCGTGCTGCCGCTCGTGCGCCAGATCGCGGTGGCGCTCGATTATGCGCACGAGCAGCGGATCATCCACCGGGATATCAAGCCTTCCAACATCATGGTGGCCGCCGACGGCGGGGTGAAGGTGCTGGACTTCGGGCTGGCCGCCCAGATGCATTCCTCGCGTTCGCGCATCAGCCAGGTACACTTCGGCACGAGCGGCACCGGCCCCTACATGGCCCCCGAACAGTGGGAGGGGCAATACCAGGACGCGGCGACCGATCAATATGCCCTGGCCGCCACGACCTATGAACTGCTGGCGGGGAACGCGCCCTTCGAGGGCCACGAAATTTCCATCCTGCGCGAGGCCGTGCTCCGCACGGCGCCGGCGCGGATTCCCGGCCTTGCGGAGGTCGTATGGGCCGCGTTGCAGAAGGGACTGGCCAAACGGCGCGAGGAGCGCTTTGCCTCCTGTGCGGATTTCGTGGACGCGTTGGCAGGGCAGAAGCCGCAGCAGATGCCCGCCGCGCCGCCACCGCCGCCACTACCTCCGCCCCGCCCAATGCCGCAGGCGCGGAAGGGCGTGCCGGCCTGGGCTGTGGCCGCGGCGATCCTCGTCGCGGGCGGACTGGCCGCCTATTGGCTGCTGCCCGGTCAGCAAGCCACCGCGCCGGCGAAGGTCACCCAACAAGCCGGTGGCGCCAGCACGGAATCCACTGCCGCGCCAGCGGTCACGTTGGCCGAGGTTGCGTCCGTGCGCAGCGCGGCCGAGCTCAAATGGTCGCGGGTCCAAACACTGGAACGGAACTCGATCCTGGGCGCGCGGATGGATGGCGCCGAAGTCATGCGTGGCGCCGCGCAAATCTTCTTCGACAACAAGGAGTATGCGCTGGCGTTGGAGAAATACCGGCAGTTCAGCGCGGCATGCGATGCCCTGCTGGCCACGGCCGAGCCGCGGTCCTCGGTGAAAACCAAACGCGGCACCACGACCGCCTCGCGCTATGGCATGGGGACACAACAGCCGGTCCGTCCGGTCGAGCCAACCAAAGATCCGCAGGCGACGCTGGTGGAGGATGTGCTACGCAAACAAAAATCTGCCGCAGCGGCGCGCGAGAAGCTGGTCACGCTCAACCGGGAATACGGCTTTGGCGCCAGTCTGGAGCGGGCGGAACTGCTCTGGCAGGCGGCGGAGACCGCGCGCAACGCGCAGCAGTGGAGCGAGGCCGGCGGCGGCTATGAAAAATATGTGGCGGAAAGCCAGCGGTTGCAGGAACTCGATGGCCAGCGGCAACAGGCGCTGACCGCCGCGCATCAGGCCAGCGCCGCCAAACAGTCGGCCGCGCTGGCGGGCGCGGCGGAATGTGTGGCGGAGCAATGGGCGCCCATCGTCGAGGCCCTGCGCAGCGCCGATAAACTGCTCGAACAGGGTCTGTTTGCCGACGCGGAGCGCAGCTATCAAACCACCGCGCGCAACCTGGCCGCGCTGGAGCAGACCGCCAGACAGCACAGGGCCTATCGTCAGGCCAGGAGCGACTACGAGGCGGCACTGGCTCAAGCCAACATCAGCCGGCTGAATGAATATGGCGGCGAAGCGTGGGCGGCGGCCCGGTTGCAGGCGCAACTCGGAGCCAGCCGCAGCAATGATCCCGCCGGCGGCCTGACCTATTATCAGCAAGCCTTGGCCAAGCTGCCCACCGCCATCGCCGCGGCGGAAGCCGGGCCGAGGAAGACGGTGGGAACGCCCTCCCTTGCGCCCGCCGGCACCATGCCGGCCGTGGCCGGCAAACGCGTCTGCCCGACCTGCCAAGGCGCCAAGACGGTGGAGAACTTCAACAAGCAGAATTGCAGCGCGTGTGGCGGCCGCGGCGTCTATGCGACGCAGGTGGGCGCGCGGCGCGGTGCGGCGGTTTCCAACTGCCCGTTCTGTAGCGGGACCGGGAAAGGCAAGTCGGTGCGCGTCACCTGCGGAACCTGTGGCGGCACGGGTTCCCTTTGAGGGTCGAGGCGGGCGGGTCCGGGTGTTGTGCCGGCGGCTGGGTGCCACGGCGGGTCAAATCCAAGGGGGGAACGAGGCTTATTCTGTGATTTATTTTGTTTATATTTGTTATTGCATATTGTTTTCTTGTGTGTAGAATGGCGCCGCAACAAAGGACCGGACCATGAAAGGATTGCTGGGTTTGTTCTCGCTGAAGACGCTGGCGCTCGTGATGGGCGTCTTCCTCGGCTGGCAGGCGCTCGTCTTTTTCCGCGCCCGCCCGCCCGCCTACACAGAGGCCCAGCAGCAGGCGCTGGCCGCGACGTGCCAGGACTTCGCCCGCCAGTTGGCCGGCAAGCTGAACGCGGCGCCCGTGCGCGTCGGCGTCGCCCACCTCTTCGGCGACGATCGCGATACCGCCACCACGCTGCTGCGCGCGGCCGTGGCGAGCCTCCCCGGCTGCCGGATCGAGGAACAGTCGGTCATCCAGAAATTTCTCGCCGATATCAGCCGCGCCGTGGCCGAGGCCACCAGCCTCGACGAAATTTTCACCGCCGGCCGCAAGGTGGAGTTGGACGTGGTGATCGCCGGGCGCGTGGCGTCGGTGGTGGCCGCGCCGGAGGGCGGCGCGCGCGCGACGCTCGCGCTCTATGCCTATGACGTGCGGCATGGCGGCTGGCTGGTGAAGGATTCCTTTTCCGCGCAGTGGCAGCCGGGCGTGATGGAGCGCATTCGCGCGCTGCCGCTCTGGCTCCGGCTGGGTTTCTGGGCGCTGCTCGCCGGCCTGCTGCCGTGGCTGACCGCCTTCGCCACGCGCTGGGCGTTGGAGAAGAAGGACAACCTCTCCAGTATCATCATCATCACCTGCTACACGCTGGCCGATGTCCTGCTCGCGCTCGCTTTTTCCGTCATCCGGCTGGGCCACGGCTGGCTCGCGCCCGCGCTGGTGCTGCTGCTTTGCGTGGCCTGGAACTATCGTGCTTGTGAGCGCCTGGCCAAACAGGAAGGAGCAGTCTGAATGAAATCCTTTGAAGAAAGCCTGGGGAGCAGTCCAACGCTGACCGGCGCGCCGACCAAGGCCACCGCGACGCTGGAGGCTGACGCGGTGCTGGGCAGCTACCGGATCGTGCGGCTGCTCGGCGCGGGCGGGATGGGCGCGGTCTATCTGGCCGAGCACATCCAGTTCAAGACGCGGCACGCGCTCAAGACCATCCGGCCGGAATTCGCCAAGCAGCAGAACTTCGCCGAGCGCTTCCAGCGCGAAGCCAAGCTGGCGACGCGGCTCAAGCATCCGCATATCGTCGCCTGCACGGAGACTGGTGTTGCGGAAGGCACACCCTATCTGGTGATGGACTATGTCGAAGGCCCGGCCGGCGAACCGCTGAACCTGCGCCAGTTGCTCGATCAGCGCCGCGAGCGCGGCGATCTGCTCGGCGAGGACGAGGCCGCCGCCGTCGGCTTGGAAATCTGCAAGGCGCTGGATTATGCCCACAGCTATCGCGACGCCGAGATCCCCAACGGCATCATCCATCGCGACCTGAAGCCCGCCAACATCCTTCTCGATAAGGACACCAAGCTCTACATCGCCGACTTCGGTTTGGCGCGGATGCTCGGCGAGAAGTACGAGGAGAGCATCGTGCAGGCCCACTCGCTCTCGCTCGGAGAACAGGCGACGCTCGGCAAGCCGGTCTCGGTCAGCGCCGACACCGTCGGGACCTTTGACTACATGAGCCCGGAGCAGCGCGAGGGTCGCACCGCTGACGCGCGCAGCGATGTGTATGCGATGGGCGTGATTCTCTATGAACTGCTGACCGGCCGCAAAGTGATCGGGGTTCCCAAACCGCCCAGCCAAGTGCGCCCCGGCCTGGACCCGATATGGGACGACATTATCCTGTCACGCTGTTTAGCCTACGAGCCGGAGGAACGCTATGCCACGGCGGGCATGATGTGCCGCGCGATCGAGGGAGTCCGCTCCAAGTCGAACCTTGCGCAACAGACCGCCACCGGTTTCCAAGCCTTGGAAAAACCAGCGCCAACGTTTTCCAACCATGGGAAACCAATGGCCATTAAAGGTCTGGCCCTCGCCGCTGTTTTGGTCGGAGCGGGCTTGGCCGCGTGGTGGTTGAGGGAGCTGCTTCCGCAGACCTCCTCGCCGGTTACAAACGCGGTTCAGGCCGCAGCGCTCCTGCCGCCCGCGCCGACGACGAACCCGGTTGTGACATCAACAGTTAAAACACCGGCTACGGCCCCCGCGCCTGCGGTGAAGATGGAATTTGCAGCTATCTCCATTACCTGTTCGGAACCCGCGCGCATTCTGCCCTTGGAGGTTGGCCAACCGACGGTATACGATTTACCACACCACAAACTGCAAGTCGTGAGCCCGGGATTGTCCGGCTGTCAGCTTCTGGCAGTTCCACTCCAAAAGGTCATCACCTTTGAGATACGCGTAAACCAAGACGGGGTTCTCTATGTCATTGGGAGTGGTAAGAAATCGCTGCGTTCCCTCGGCAACGAAGAAAGCGCAAAGTGGGAGGATGCTACCGGCATGATTAGCGGTGCGGCGGTCAACCTCTGCCTCCGTCGCAAGGCTGTCCGCGGCGAAATTATCCAGTTGCAAGGGACCGATCTGCGTTTTGTGGCCAAAAGCATCGAGGTTGTGTCTGACGAGAAACCGGAATCCCTCACGAAGCCAGCTGCGCCGTCACCCGCAGTCGTGCCGCAGCCCGCTGTGCAACCCGGCCAACAATGGACCAACAGCCTCGGCATGGTTTTCGTGCCGGTGCCGGGGACGAAGGTGCAGTTCTCAATCTGGGATACGCGCGTTCAGGACTACCAAGCCTTCGTCACCGCCACGGGCCGCACGTGGGAAAAACCTAACTTCGGGCAAGGTCCGATGCACCCGGCAGTCAACGTCAGTTGGGATGATGCCAAGGCTTTCTGTGCATGGCTAACGGAGAAAGAGCGACGCTCTGGCACGTTGGTCGCTCCCCGGCGATACCGTTTACCGACGGATCTTGAGTGGAGTGTTGCTGTAGGTTTGGGGAACGAATCCGGGGCCACACCACAAGAGAGGGATGGCAAAATCCGCGGCGTTTACCCGTGGGGTACGCAATGGCCTCCACCATCTAGCGCTGGCAACTTTTTTGTGAAGAAATCCAAGGCTGGCAAGGTTGATGACTTCTATAATACCAGCCCTGTGGATAGCTTCGCTGCCAACCGCTTCGGTCTCTATGATATGGGTGGGAATGTCTGGCAGTGGTGCGAGGATTTCTATGATGGGCAGAACGGTGCGCGTGTGTTGCGTGGCGGGGCATGGAAGAGTTTAGGTGGCGGCGGAAATGAACCCGACCTTTTCTTGTCTTCTCGTCGCACCCACTCGCCCCCCATGAAGGGCAACAGCTATCGTGGGTTTCGTTGTGTGCTGGCAGATGAGGGGATGACTGCGTCGCAAACTCCGTCAGGCGCAACCAACACGGTGGTCAGTTTGCCAGCGCCAACACCCGCTGTAGTTTCATCGCCCTCCATTGTGCAGTCCGGCCAGCGATGGACCAATAGCCTTGGCATGGTCTTCGTGCCGGTGCCGGGGACGAAGGTACTGTTTAGTATCTGGGAGACGCGTATGAGGGACTACGCCGCCTATGCGCGTGCAAACCACAACGTGGATAATAATTGGCAACAGGCCTCGTACTATGGGGTGAAGGTAAGCGATGGTCCCGAGTATCCAGTTAGCGACGTTAGCTGGGCTCATGCAAAAGTGTTTTGTCTGTGGTTGAGAGAGAAGGAACAGAAGGAGGGCGTGCTTGGGCCTAATCAAAAATATCGCTTGCCGACCGATTTGGAATGGAGCACAGCGGTTGGTTTGGAAGTTGAAGTAGGGCGCACTCCAAGGGAGCGCCATAGGCGCACCGGCAATGAATACCCATGGGGCACGCAATGGCCACCGCCACGAAGTGTCGGTAACTACGCGGATCAAACCGCCAAGGTCGGACTGTTGTATCCAAGCGACAAGTCTAAGAAATTGGTCAGCATCGAAGGTTACGAGGATGGCTTTGCGACTACGGCCCCAGTGGGTAGTTTCCCCGCCAATCGCTATGGCTTGTTCGATATGGGGGGTAATGTTGCAGAGTGGTGCGAAGATTGGTTCGACTACAGTCAAGACCGCCGGGTGTGCCGTGGTGGTTCCTGGTTCAGTTCAAGCCGCGACTCTATACTGTCCGCATTCCGCGAGCTAAGCAATCCTCTTGGGGCGGACCGCTTTACTGGTTTTCGGGTGGTATTGGAGGGTGCGTTTGCGCTCCAGAAGTAGAAAGGGCCAGGCCTTGAATGGTGAATAGGTGGCGGATGCGGTGGGAGTTGACGATGAAAAGCTGGCAGAAAAATAGTGGATGGGAGCAGGCGAAGGCGGGTGGGTTGCTTTTCTCTCGGCTTCCGGGGCCGGGCGGGGCCTGGGCGGTTGGCGGGGCGGCAACAAACGGGCGAGGGAACCATGAATAACGTGGACGACGAAGGCTCAACCATCATCAAGCCGTTGAGCAAGAAACCGCGCGAGGTCCTGGAGGCCGGCGCGCACCTGGGCCAATATCACATCATCCGCCTGCTTGGCCGCGGGGGCATGGGCGAGGTCTATGAGGCCGAGCACACCACGCTCGGTCTGCGCTTTGCCCTCAAGCTACTGCCGCCGGAGATGCTGGCGACGACCACCGCGCTGGAACGCTTCCGGCGCGAGGCGCGCGTGATGGCGCAACTGCGGCATCCGCACATCCTGCACGTGGATGAATTCGGCGAGACCGAGGGCCGTTTCTGGTTCCGCATGGAACTGGCCAACGGCGCGACGCTGGGCGGCAGGCATATCGTCACGCTGGCGGAACTGGCCGAGGTCTCCGGCGGGCGGATCGAGCAGCGGGTGTTGCTGGGTATCTTGCAGCAATTGCTGGCCGGTCTGGCCCACGCCCACGCCAAGGGTGTGGTGCATCGCGACCTCAAGCCCTCCAACGTCCTGATCTGCACCGACGCCGAGGGTAGTGTGTTCAAGATCGCCGACTTCGGGCTCGTGCGCCTTGTCGGCATGGACTGGCTGCAATCGCGCGTGGAGAACTCGGTGCGCCTCACTGGGCAGATGACGGATTCGCTGTCCGAGGGGCCGACCAAGGTCGGGGCGCTCGGCGAGGGTTCCTCGACCCGCTCGCTGCTGGGCACCTACGAATATATGAGCCCGGAGCAGAAGCGCGGCGAGGAGGTGGACGCGCGCAGCGACATTTATTCCTTCGGCCTGATGATCTTCCGCCTGCTGACCGGCGACCGCGAGTGGGACCTCGATGAGGTGCCCAGCCAGATGGTCGAGGGTCTGGTCCCGGCTTGGGACGAGCTGGTGAAGGCCACGCTGCGGACGCGCAAGGAAAAGCGCGCGGCGGATTGCGCGGCGCTGCTGCCGCTGCTCGACGCCGTTTCCCAAGCCCTGGAAAACACCGGCGCTAAAATTCCCAAGCTTCGGAAAACGGAAGCGACCCAACCTGATTTGCGGGCGCCGTGGACCAACTCGCTGGGGATGGAATTCGTGCCGGTGCTTGGCACGCAGACGCTGTTCTGCAAGTGGATGACGCGCGTACAGGACTTCACGGCGTTCGTGAAAGCGACCGGCCACGACGCCACCGAGGCGATGCACTCCCTGCGCGCCGAGGGTTGGCAGCAGCTTGGCGCTTCCTGGGAGAGTCCCGGCTTTGAGCAAGGCCCGACGCATCCGGTCTGTGGCGTGAACTGGGACGACGCCCAGGCCTTCTGCCTCTGGCTGACCGAGCGGGAGCGGCAGGCCAAACGCCTCAAGCCCGACCAAGCCTACCGCCTGCCCAAGGATTGGGAGTGGAGCGTCGCGGTCGGCCTGACGGAGCCGCGCGCGGGCACGCCCCGCGAGAAGAGCGAGAAAGTTCCCGGCGTTTATCCATGGGGCCGCCAGTGGCCGCCGCCGGCGGGCGCGGGCAACTTCGCGGGCGCGGAAGCGCAGGACGCGGACTGGCCCGCCAGCATGGAGGTGATCGCCGGCTATGACGATGGCTATCCGCGCACCGCGCCGGTGGGCAGCTTCGCCGCCAATCCGTTCGGCCTGTTCGACATGGCGGGCAACCTCTGGGAATGGTGCGAGGACTGGTCCGATGGCCAGAAGAAAACCCGCGTACTGCGGAGCGGCTCGTGGCTCAACTTTGCAGCCGTCCGGCTGCTCTCCTCCTTCCGCTTGAGTTTCCAGCAAGCCTACCGCGTCAGCTCGGTCGGCTTCCGCGTGGTGCTGGCCTCCGCGACGTGAGGGGAATGTGGACAGAAAAATGGAAGACAGTAGTCAGAAGTCAGCAGTCAGCCATCAGAGGGCGGCCGATGCGGCCGTTTCTTCTTTCTGCCCGCCATTTATCGGCCAGCCTCTGCTCTGGCGGACGCGACGGAGCGCGTCCCTCCACGCACAGCATGCATTCCGGGTTGGAGGGCCACGCTCCGTCGTGGCCGGCTCCGTTCCGGTCTTCCGGCGTTCCTCAAGCACGCAGGCTTTCCAAGGCCCGGGAAAAAACGCCGGAATTTTTCCAAGGCTCGGACAACTTTCACCGCCAAGACGCCAAGAGTGCCAAGGATCGGAAGAACGCGTCCACTTGGCGACCTTGGCGTCTTGGCGGTTTCTTTTGGGGCGAAGCAATAGCAAGGCAAAGGTGGCACGATGAAACCATTTGAGCAAAGTCTGGGCAGCAGCCCGACGATCACAGGAACGCGCATCAGCGCTGCCGAGACGCTGGGCGCAGGAACAGTGCTGGGCAACTATCGGATCGTGCGGTTGCTCGGCGCGGGCGGGATGGGCGCGGTCTATCTGGCCGAGCACACCCAGCTCAAGACGCGTCACGCGCTCAAAACCATCCGGCCGGAATTCGCCAAGCAGCAGAACTTCGCCGAGCGCTTCCAGCGCGAAGCCAAGCTGGCGACGCGACTCAAGCATCCGCACATCGTTGCCTGCACGGAGACCGGCGTTGCGGAAGGCACGCCCTATCTGGTGATGGACTACATCGAAGGTCCGGCGGGTGAACCACTGAACCTGCGCCAGTTGCTCGATCAGCGCCGCGAGCACGGCGATCTGCTCGGCGAGGACGAGGCCGCCGCCGTCGGCTTGGAAATCTGCAAGGCGCTGGACTACGCGCACAGCTATCGCGACGCCGAAATCCCGAACGGCATCATTCATCGCGACCTGAAGCCCGCCAACATCCTGCTAGATAAGGACACCAAGCTCTACATCGCCGACTTCGGCCTGGCCCGGCTGCTCGGCGAGAAATTCGAGGAGAGCGTGGTCCAGGCTTATGCGCTCTCGCGTTCGCTGGGCGAACAGGCGACGCTCGGCAAGCAGGTCTCGGTCAGCGCCGACACGGTCGGCACGTTCGACTACATGAGCCCGGAGCAGCGCGAGGGGCGCACCGCCGATGCGCGCAGCGACGTCTTTGCTCTGGGGGCGATTCTTTATGAGTTGTTCACTGGTCGCAAGGTGGTGGGTGTGCCCTCGCCGCCGAGCATGGTGCAACCCGGTTTGAATCCGGTGTGGGACGAGATCATCCTGGAACGCGCCTTGGCCTATGAGCCGGAAGAGCGTTATGCCTCCGCGGGTGAACTAGCCCTCGCGATTGAACATACTCGTATCTCCGCAGATCTTGCCAAGCAGGTAACCTCGGCAGATCAGACCTCGGGAATGCGCACGCCTTCGGTGGGCCAACCGACCCCATCGGTTCCAAACCCTAATAAATCCAAGGGGCCCCAATCCAAGGTTTTAGTAAACAGCCTAGCCTTTACCGTTGTTTTGGTGGTGGTAGGTTTCATCATGTGGTTACTCCAAAAGCCAGAGTCAACCTCCTCATCGAGTAAGGCAAATATACAACCTGATGCGCAGACAACGAACTTCCAGTCCTCATTTCAAGTGCTGTTGGCCGGAGCCGAGGGGGGCGATACGAACAAGATGTTTACCTTGGGCTACAAATACGAAAAGGGTGAAGAAATCAGCAAAGATGAAAGGGAGGCGGTGCGGTGGTATCGCAGGGCGGCCGAGTTAGGTCATGCGCTCGCCATGAACAATCTGGGCCTCATGTATACTGGTGGCAAAGGTGTTTCTAAGGATGAGATCGAGGCGGTCAAGTGGTTTCGCAAAGCTGCCGATGCGGGAGAGAAGCAAGGTATGTGTAATCTAGGGGTCATGTGCTCCGAAGGCAGAGGTATCCCCAAGGATGAGGCTCTAGCGGTCGCGTGGTATCGCAAGGCGGCCGAGCTGGGTCATGCACCCGCCATGTGTGCTTTTGGTTCAATGAGCGTCACAGGCAGAGGCGTACCCAAGGACGAGACAGCGGCGGTCAGGTGGTATCGTAAAGCGGCCGATTTGGGTAATGCTGATGCTATGCATGCGCTCGGCGTCATGTGTGAGGGGGGGCGAGGCATTCCCAAGGATGATGTGGAAGCAGTGAGGTGGCTGCGGAAGGCAGCCGAGCTGGATCATACGCCCGCCATGTGTGCCCTTGGTTTACTGAGCCTCGTCGGCAGAGGCGTATCCAAGGACGAGGCAGAAGCGGTCAAATGGTATCGTAAAGCGGCCGATTTGGGTAATGCGGACGCCATGAATGAACTCGGTGTTATGTATGAAGCTGGTCGAGGTATACCCAAGGACGAGGCAGAGGCGGTCAAATGGTACCGCAAAGCAGCCGAGCTCAGTTCTGTTTTCGCCATGAAAAATATGGCGCGCATGTATACCACGGGTAAAGGCGTTCCTCTTAACGAAGCAGAAGCGATCAAGTGGCATCGCAAAGCAGCCGAACTTGGTTATGCGCTCGCCATTAAATATTTGGGTAGTATGCAAAACGATAGCGCACCTAAAGATGAGGCGGAGGCGGTTCAATGGTATCGCAAAGCAGCCGAGCTTGAAGGGAAGTTGGGTATTTTTAATCTGGGCAATATGTACGCCACCGGTAGAGGGGTTCCCCGGGACGAGGCAGAAGCGGTCAAGTGGTATCGTAAAGCGGCCGACTTGGGTAATGCGATAGCCATGAATGACCTGGGTTTTATGTGCGATCAAGGTAAGGGGGTGCCCAAGGACGAGGTGGAAGCGGTCAAGTGGTTCCACAGATCAGCTGGGTTAAACTATGCGCTAGCCATGAAAAATCTAGGTGGTATGTATGCTTTCGGTAGAGGGGTTCCCCGGGACGAGGCAGAAGCGGTCAAGTGGTATCGCAAAGCGGCCGATTTGGGTAATGCGGACGCAATGACTGAACTAGGTTTCAGGTATGAAAAAGGCCGGGGCGTACTCACTGATGATGCGGAAGCGGTCAGGTGGTATCGCAAAGCGGCCGATTTGGGTAATGCGGACGCAATGACTGAACTAGGTTTCAGGTATGAAAAAGGCCGGGGTGTACTCACTGATGATGTGGAAGCAGTCAGGTGGTATCGCAAAGCAGCCGAGTTAGGCCATGCGCTCGCCATGAACAATCTGGGCTGGATGTATGAGAATGGTTTTGGTGTGCCCAAAGACAGGAATACCGCGATTCGATGGTATGATAAAGCGGCAGCGTTGGGGGACAGCCATGCACATGCTAATCTTCAAAGAATAGGCGGCACTGCCGGTTCCGTGGTGACGTCATCGCCACTATCTGCAAAAGCTGCTGCCTTACCCGTTTTGGATGGACAGGGCGACGCGGCGCTTCTACGTCAGAAACTTCAAAAACTGATCATTCCGCGGATAGAGATTCAAGAGGCGAACATCGTGGATGTGCTGAATTTCCTCCGTGAAACAAGTGCCAGCATGGATACAGAAGGGAAAACCGGTGTGAATTTCATACTGGCTGCCAACGTTACCGCGGTACCGCCCCTCTCCCTGCGTCTACGCAATGTCAGCCTGCTCGACACCCTCAAGTATATCACTGACATTGCGAACCTTTCGTATCGCATTGATAATAATGCGGTGATCATTATGCCTCGAGGAAGCAAATAGCAGGCGCATTAGGGCGGGGAGTGAATGTGACCAGGACTGATCAGGAGAAAGAAAGATGAGATCAGGCGAGGAAAGTTTAAGCGATAGTCCCTCCATCGTGGGGGCGCTGGTCAGCGGGAACCTGGAGACGTTGAGCGCGGGGGCCGAGCTGGGCAACTACCGCGTCATCCGGTTCCTGGGCGCGGGCGGGATGGGCGCGGTCTATCTGGCCGAGCACATCCATCTCTCGACGCGGCACGCGCTCAAGACGATCCGCCCGGAGGTGGCGCGGCTGAAGGAGTTCAAGGAGCGCTTCCTGCGCGAGGCGAAGCTGATGGCGCGGCTGAAGCACCCGCACATCGTCACCTGCACCGATGCCGGCGTGGTCAACGACACGCCGTATCTGGTCATGGACTACATCGAGGGGCCGGGCGGCGAGCCGATGAACCTGCGCGAGCTGCTGGATCAGCGCAAGGCGCGCGGGCAGTTGATGGACGAGGCCGAGGCCGTCGCGGTCGGGCTGGATATCTGCCGGGCGTTGGAATACGCGCACAGCTTCCGCGATGCCGGGATTCCGCACGGGATCATTCATCGCGACCTGAAGCCGGCCAACATCCTGTTGGACAAGGAGACGAAGCTCTACATCACCGACTTCGGGCTGGCGCGGCTGATTGGCGAGAATTTCGAGGCGAGCGTGGTGCAGGCGCACGCGCTTTCGATGTCGCTGGGGTCGGCGCCCACGATGCGCAAGGGGCAGACCTCGACGAGTTCCGATGCGGTCGGCACCTTCGATTACATGAGCCCCGAGCAGCGCGAGGGACGCGTGGCCGATACGCGTTGCGATGTGTACGCGCTGGGCGCGATCCTCTATGAACTGCTTACCGGACGTAAAGTCGTGGGTGTGCCGACGCCGCCCAGTGTGGTGCGGCCGGGGCTGTCCCCGATTTGGGACGACATCATTTTGGAGCGGGCCCTGGCCTATGAGCCGGATGAGCGCTATGCCTCCGCCGGCGAGTTATGCCGGGCGATTGAGCAGGCGTACTTCAACCGGTCGGCGGAACCGGCGGTGACGCCGGTCCCGCCGCCGATCGCGCCGCCGCCACCGCCGCCGGCCGCGGCAGAACCGCCGGCCAGCGAGGCGGCGCCGGTGGCAGCGCCACGTCCCAAGAAACGCAAGGCGCCTTGGGTGGCTGGTGGGCTGATCGCCACAGTCGCGGTGGCGGGTTTGCTGCTCTGGGGGCCGTGGAACACGAACGGGGCCAAGACCAAAGCGAGGAAGACAGCGGGGCGACAAACCACAACGCAACCCAGCGCGACGCCGGCCACGCCGGCACCTGCGCCAGCCGCAACGACAACGACCAGGCCCGCTGTCCCGCTGCGCACGCCTGTACCCTCGCAGCCGTCTTCGCCGGTGAGATCAACTAGATCATCAGAGACTCCGACCACCACCACCTCGGCGTTGGCCGCGCTGCAAAATGCGGAGGCGGCCTTCACCAATGGTCTCGGGATGCGGTTCCAGCCGGTGCCGGGGACCGAGGTGCTGTTCTCCATCTGGGATACACGCGTGCAGGACTATGCGGAATTTGTCCGGGAGACCGGCCAAACGTGGGAGAAACCCGAGTTCGCGCAGGGACCGACGCATCCGGTGGTCAAGGTGAGTTGGAACGATGCCACGGCCTTCTGTGTGTGGCTGACCGCGAAGGAACGCCGCGCGGGGCGGATCAGCCCGCAACAAGGTTACCGCTTGCCGCAAGATTGGGAGTGGAGTGTGGCGGTGGGCCTAAACGAAGCGAAAGCTGGCGCGCCAAGCGAGAAGAAGTCGAAGGAAGAAATTTATCCCTGGGACATGGGCCAGGGCCGCATGCCTGCGCCTGTGGGCGCGGGGAATTATGAACCCTCGGCAAAAGTGGATACGTTTCCCAATACTTCGCCAGTGGGCAGCTTTGTGCCCAATCAGTTTGGCCTGTTCGACATGGGTGGCAACGTCCGGCAATGGTGCGAGGACTTCTATGACGGCCGCAGCGGCGCGCGGGTCTTGCGTGGCGGCACGTGGTCGGATGAAGACGACACGATTGATGACCTGATGTCATCACATCGGGCTCGGGCCACCGTCTCTTCGCGTCAGGAAGATTATGGCTTCCGCGTGGTTTTATATGCATCGGTGCCGGGCGGGTTGAGAAATTTGATGCCGGCCGAGAAACCGCTTCCGCCCGGCCTGGTTCGGCCGACCTTGAATGCGCCGCATGAAAACGGGCTGGGGATGAAGTTCGTGCCTGTGGCAGGGACCAAGGTCCTGTTCTCCATCTGGGACACGCGGGTGCAGGACTACAAAGCTTTTCTGGAGGCCACCGGCCACAGTGCGGTGAGGACGGACTTCGTTCAAGGCCCGACGCATCCAGCGGTGAACGTGAGCTGGTATGACGCCGACAACTTCTGCCGTTGGCTGACACGGAAGGAACAGCGCGAGGGGCGGCTCGGTCCCGATCAGTTCTACCGCCTACCCAAGGATTGGGAGTGGAGCGTGGCTGCGTGCTTGCCGGAAGTGAAGCGCGGCACGCCAAGCGACAAGGATGGCGAGATAGATAACGTGTATCCGTGGGCCAATGGCGAAGGCACCTGGCCACCGCCATCCGGCGCGGGAAATTATGCACCCGAAGTGGGAGTGGATTCTTTCGACAAGACTTCGCCTGTCGGTACGTTTGCCGCGAATCCGCATGGCTTGTTCGATATGGGCGGGGACGTCTGGCAATGGTGCGAGGATCCTTATGATACGGCTGACGAGGAGTATCGCGCCTTGCGTGGCGGTTCCTGGGCCAGTAGCCGCTCTCACATGCTCTCCTCAAGTCGCAAAGGCGAAGAGGCTGAAGACAGGCATAACGATATTGGCTTCCGGTGTGCATTGGAGGTGGGTGCCAACCAAACGGCCACCCAATCTGCGGTGGCAAGCCCAGCAGTGAGCGTGAAGATACCCAATGACCATCCCGAACTGGACGCGGGTTTGATCGCGCATTATCAGTTGGCTGGTGACGCGCGCGACCGGTCGCCCAACGCGCTGCACGGAATCAACGAGGGCGCGACGGCCGAGCAAGATCACAAGGGGCGCTCCAACGGCGCGCTGTATTTCGATGGCAAGGCGCAGGTGCGCGTGCCCCACGATCGCCGGCTGGATTTCACGGCGGGGAATAAATACACAGTCGCCTGCTGGGTGAAGCGGACGGGCGGCGCCAGCCCTCAACACATCATCGGCAAACGCGGGCTGGATGCCGGCTGGTGGCAGATCGCGTGGGAGAACCGGGCGGGCGTCGCCAATCTGCAAGCTGGCACCCTGCCGGAGGGCGTCTGGAAACATGTGGCCGAGGTGCGCGATTGCCGCCCGACCACCTGTATCAGCGACACCTATGTGGATGGGGAGATGTACAAGCGGAATCTCGATCACGGCTTCCCGGCCGGACCGACCTCGGCCGAGCTCATCATTGGCGGGAGTTCTGTTTTCTCCAAGTTCACGGGCATGATCTGCGACGTGCGCATCTATGACCGCGCGCTCTCGGCGGCGGAGATCGCCACGCTGGCGGGGAAAGCGGCGGTCCCGGCCGCCTTCGTCCCCACGCCGGCCGTGGCGCCGAACGTCACTGGCGGAAGCGCCGCGCGCCCACAGGCCATCACCCAGGCGAAGTTCTTCAAGGGCACGATCTACGGCAGCCAGTGGGACGTGGGCGCGTGCCTGGCGCGCGCGGGCGGAACGGCCCGCGTCTGGAGCTTGAGCAGCTCCGAGTTTCCGGCCGATGGCTACGTGGGTTTCTCCTATAACAATCTGGAGGCCGCCAATCCGTTCACGATGACCCTGTTCAAGGCCGATGGAACCGTGAACCGCGAGATCGTCCAGCGTGGCAAGTTCGTCGCCATGGGCGACGGCAAGTGCATGTTCGTCGCCAATAACGACTGGACCGGCTACACCCTCTCCGCCACGCCCATCAAGGAGGGCGGCAGCGCCGACTGGCCGCACACGGGCTTCGCCACGCCCGCCGATTACGCCCGCGTCGCGGCGATGGGCAGGAATGTTCAGGACACAATGACAGGCGGGTTCCAGACTCTTTTCAACGCCCGCGACCTCACCGGCTGGATGTTTCGAGCTTCAGGGGTCAGCAGGGAGAGCTGGAGTGTCAAGAACGGGGTCCTTGTCAATTCGTTCACCGATAGTGATCACAGCAGTGATTTGGTGACGAAGGAATATTTCAAGGATTTCTCCTTGAGCTTTGAATATCAGCTTCCACGGCGCTCCAACAGTGGTGTCTATCTACGCGGGTGCTATGAAATTCAACTCTGCGACAATGACGCCTTCCCCAACATCACGGCTGCCCAGAGAAACGGCGCCATCTATAAGATTTCCGCTCCCATAAAAGAACTCGCGTGTGCTCCAGAGCGGTGGCACAGGATGGAGGCAACCCTCAAGGGGCAGCGCCTGACGGTCAGTCTTGATGGCGTTATCATCCATGATGACATCGTGTTGGGGGTGCCCTATTCCCAACACGGTGGCATCCACGGCATGTCAACTGATTCAGGCCCCATCATATTGCAGGGAACTCATGGGGGCGTCAGTTTCCGCAACATACAAGTCAAACGTCTTGACTGAATAAATAACCAGTGACTTTACGGAAGAACAGGTGTGAAACATAGCCTTGAGAGGAAACAACATGACACCGTTTGATCAAAGCGTGGGCAGCAGTCCGACGATGATCGGCAAGCCGAAGGGGCCGCCGGTGGATACGCTGGGCGCGGGCGCGGTGCTGGGCAACTATCGCATCGTGCGCTTCCTCGGCGCGGGCGGGATGGGCGCGGTCTATGTGGCCGACCACATCCACCTCAAGAGCCGCCACGCGCTCAAGACCATCCGGCCGGAGCTGGCGCGGCGGGCGGGCTTCGAGGAGCGCTTCCTGCGTGAGGCGCGGCTGACCTCGCGCCTCAAGCATCCGCATATCGTCCCCTGCACCGATGCCGGCGTGGCCGAGGGCGTCCCCTATCTGGTGATGGACTTTATCGAGGGCCCCAACGGCGAGCCGATGAATCTCCGGCAGTTGATGGATGACCGCAAGGCCGGCGGCAAGGAGCTCGGCGAAGACGAGGCCGCCGCCGTCGGCCTGGAGATTTGCCGGGCGCTGGAGTACGCGCACAACTATCACGATGCGGAAATTCCCAGCGGCCTCATCCATCGCGACCTGAAGCCGGGTAACATCCTGCTCGACAAGGACACCCGGCTTTATATCACCGACTTCGGCCTGGCGCGGCTGATCGGCGCGCCGACCGAGGGTGAAGTGGAGCAGGACCTCGCGCTCTCGCGCTCGGTGGGCGAACTGGCCACGCGGGCGGGCGAGGTCTCGACCAGCTCCGATGCGGTCGGCACCTTCGACTATATGAGCCCGGAGCAGCGCGAGGGCCGCGTGGCCGATGCGCGCAGCGACATGTATGCGATGGGCGCGATCCTCTATGAACTGCTCACCGGCCGCAAGGTGGTGGGCATGGTCAAGAAGCCGAGCAAGGTGCGCCCGGGACTGGACCCGGTGTGGGACAAGATCATCCTCGAACGCTGCCTCGCCTATGATCCCGCCCTGCGCTATCCCTCGGCCGGCGATTTGTGCCGGGCGATCGAGCAGCGTCACGTCGGGGCCGGCGAGAAAACCGCGCCCGTCCCACCGCCGCTGAAACTCGCAGCCGTTCCAGCGCCGCCGCTGCCGGCCCCGCCGTTGCCGGCGCCGGCCGCCACCGTGGTCGTGCCGGCGCCGGCCGCGCCGCCGAAACCCGCCGCGCCCCGAAAAAAAACCGCGCTGTGGATTGCCGGCGGCGCGCTGGCGGGGGTGGTGCTGGCAGGCGGGCTGGCGTGGTGGATCATCAGCAACCTCGAAGGCAACCCCTTCACGCTGTTCACCGACAAGGACAAGCCGGGCACCAGCAGCGTCACCGCACCCGCCCCCAAGGGACCGGAGCTATCCGCCGCCGAGAACATGCAGCGGTATAACGCCGCCATGCAGGCGCGGGAGAAGCTGGCCACGGTGGGCCGGGGCCATGGCTTCGGCGAGAAGCTCGATCAGGTGGATCTCCTCTGGCGGGCCGGCGAAACCGCGCGCCACGCCCAGGATTGGCCGGAGGCGCTGCGGAACTACGACAAGGTGCTGATGGAGAGCCAGCGGTTGCAGGACCTCGACAGCCAGCGCAAGCAGGCGCTCGCCGGCGCGCAGCAAGCGACCGTGGCCAAGCAGACGGCCGCCAACGCGGGCGCGGCGGAACTGGCGGCGGAAGCGTGGACGCAACTGACGCAGCAGTTGCGCGAGGCGGACCGGCTGCTGGAACAGGGCCTCTTTGGCGAGGCCGACCGCGCCTATCAGGTGGTGAGCCGCTCGGCCTCCACCGCGGAACAGTTGGCGGGACAGCACAAGGTCTATCGCCAGGCCAAGACCGATTATGAAACGGCCCTCGCCCGCGCCAATGTGAGCCAGCTCAACGAATATGGCGGCGAGACGTGGGAGTCCGTCAGGCTCCAGGCGCTGCAAGGCGCCAACCGGAGCGCGGACCCGGTCAGCGGCCTCACCTATTATCAGCAGGCGCTCAACCGGCTGCCGGCGGCGATCGCGGCAGCCGAGGCGGCGCAACGAGCCGGGACACGGATGCCGGTGCAATATGTGGCGGAACCGCAACCCTCGGCCCCCACACCGGTCAGCCGGATGGTCTGCCCGACCTGCCGGGGCGCCAAAACAACCGACTCCTCCTCCGGCCAGACCTGTAACGTCTGCCAAGGAAAGGGTGTTTATACCTCGCAACTCAAGGGCAGCCAGAGCCGTGGTGTGGGTGCCTGTCCGTTCTGCCGTGGCTCGGGCAGGGTCACCACACGCACGTCCTGTTATACCTGCGGCGGCAGCGGCACCATCATGCGGTGATGATGACGAGAGGTGGACAAAAAAATGGAAGACAGAAACATGGGCAGCAGAGGTCAGCGATCAGAGGGCGGGCGTTTTTCCACTTTTTTGCACGCCATTTTTCTGCCAGCCTCCGGCTTGGCGGGCCACGCTCCGTCGTGGCCGCTCTGTTCCTGCCTTCCTGCTTTCCTCATTCAGACAGGTAATCCAAGCCTTGGAAAATTGTTTACCGCCAAGACGCCGAGGACGCCAAGAACGGAGAAGGCGGACCTTGCATGGCAGAAAAATCGTGGACAAAAAAATGGAAGACAGAAAAAGAAGAGGGGATGAACAGCGAAGGCGGGAAGACGCGAAGAAAAACCGACTCGACTTCGCTTCTTCCCGTCTTCCCTGTTCAATCAGGCCACGCTCCGTCGTGGCCGGCTCTGGCCCTCCACCCTTGGCGGGCTTGGCGTCTTGGCGGTTTTCTTTTGCGGTTGGGGACGATAGGAATGCAAGGGTGACACCATGAAACCATTTGAGGAAAGTCTGGGCAGCAGCCCGACGTTGACCGGCGCGCGGAGCGAGGCCGGCGAGACGTTGAGCGCGGGCGTGGTGCTGGGCAACTACCGCATCGTGCGGCTGCTGGGCGCGGGCGGAATGGGCGCCGTCTATCTGGTGGAGCACATCCAACTCAAGACTCGGCACGCGCTAAAGATCATCCGGCCAGAGTTCGCCAAGCAACAGAATTTTGCCGAGCGCTTCCAGCGCGAGGCCAAGCTGGCCGCACGGCTCAAGCATCCGCATATCGTCGCCTGCACGGATACCGGCGTCGCCGAGGGCATTCCGTTTCTGGTGATGGACTATATCGAAGGTCCGGCTGGCGAGCCATTGAACCTGCGGCAATTGTTGGATCAACGCCGCGAGCGGGGCGAATTATTCGATGAGGATGAAGCCACGGCCGTCGGGCTGGATATCTGCAAGGCGCTGGAGTATGCGCATAACTATCGCGATGCCGAGATCTTGAGCGGCATCATCCACCGCGACCTGAAACCCGCGAACATCCTGCTCGACAAGGACACCAAGCTCTACATCGCCGATTTTGGCCTGGCGCGTGTGATTGGAACGCAGTTCGAAGCGAGTGTGATCAGTTCTTACGCGCTTTCGCGCTCATTGGGTGAGTTGCCAACCCGGAAGGGTCAAGTCTCCGTCAGTAACGATGCCGTTGGCACATTTGAATACATGAGCCCGGAGCAACGTGATGGCCGCGTTGCCGATGCGCGCAGCGACGTGTATGCGATGGGGGTGATCCTCTACGAGCTGCTGACTGGTCGCAAGGTCGCGGGCGTACCTGCGCCGCCCAGTTCGGTTCGCCAGGAACTGTCACCCAAGTGGGATGAGATTCTGGAGCGTGCTTTGGACTACGAGCCCAAGGAGCGGTACGACTCGGCCGGCGATTTGCGCCGCGCCATCGAGGGTGTGCGTACCCAGGCTGTAGAGCCGTCCGCCCCACCTCCTTCTGCTCCAGAGAAATCCGACGCGGGCAAGCCGAGGGCTTCCCCCAGAAAAACGAAGATGGTTGGGCTGGTTGTCGCCGGTATCGCGGGCTTGTTGGTCCTAGGAGGTGTGGTGAAGTGGCTCACTGGCCCCGAACAAAAGCCAATCCCACCCGAGCAGAAGGCCGTGAAGGAGCCGCCAACGAAATTGTCGGTGGCTGCGGTGACGCCACCACCCGCCACTAACATGCCGGTGACTCAAATTGTACCGTCACCGTCATCTGTTTCCACAGCCGCTGTTGTTCCGACAACAACCATATTGCCAAAGCCATTCGCTCCAGCAATGGTGGCACCCTCTCTCGATGCGCCTTATACAAACAGCTTGGGAATGCAACTTGTGCCAGTGCCGGGGGCGAAGGTGTTGTTCTGCAAATGGGAGACACGGGTGCAGGATTTCGAGGCATTTGTGAAGGCGACCGGTTATAACGCGACTAATGTCATGTTCTCCTGGCGCGTTGGTGGTTGGAGATGCCGTGGCGATACTTGGCAGAGTCCAGGCTTTGTTCAAGGCCCGACGCATCCAGTTTGCGGTGTGAGTTGGGATGATGCGCAAGCGTTCTGCAAGTGGCTGACGCAAAAGGAAAGGGAGGAAGGACGACTAAATCCCGAGCGAGCCTACCGGTTGCCGCAGGATTGGGAGTGGAGTGTGGCGGTGGGTCTGAACGAGGCGCGCCATTGCGCACCGAAGGACAACGACAGAAAAAGAGAAAATGTCTTTCCGTGGGGCCACCAGTGGCCTCCGCCACGCGGCGCGGGGAATTTCGCGGGAGTAGAAGTGATGGATGAAGCTTGGCCAAAAGCGTATCCAGTGATTGCCGCCAACGATGGCTTCCCGCGCACAGCGCCTGTGGGGAGTTTTCTAGCCAACCAATTTGGCTTGTTCGACATGACGGGCAACCTCTGGGAACTTTGCGAGGATTGGTATGAAGGCGAGCAAAAGTCACGGGTTCTGCGTGGCGGAGCGTGGAACAGTTTTGATTCTGGCAGTCTGCTTTCATCGGCCCGCGACAATATTGACCCTGCCACCCGCTATTCCGTCAATGGATTCCGGGTTGTGTTGGCGTCGTGCTCTGCTGTCACTGTCATTAAAGTTCAAACTAGTCCGGAAATTATAAACGGTGCAATTGAACACAAAGTTGGTGACCCATTAATGGTAGATTTCGGCGATGGTGTAAAAATGGATTTTGTGTGGATTCCACCCGGTGAATTTTTGATGGGAAGCCCGGAAGGTGAGATGGGGCGGGGCAGTAACGAAACGCCACATCGCGTAACGATTTCAAAAGGTTTCTGGATGGGTAAAACAGAGGTGACGCAGACGCAGTGGAGGCGGGTCATGAGTATCAACCCCTCCCGAAATACCACGGGTGCCGCCCAGCCGGTACAGTGCGTAAGTTGGTATGACTGCCAAGAGTTCATCAACGTACTTAACCAGAAACGTGATATTAGTAACTTGCGGTTCAGTTTACCGACGGAGGCGCAGTGGGAATATGCCTGCCGGGCGGGGACAAAGACATGTTTCTACAATGGCAACACAGAGCCCGACTTGGCGCGCGTGGGGTGGTATAAAGCTAATAGTGACAGCGACACACACGCGGTGGGAGAAAAAGAGGCGAACATGTGGGGCTTGTTGGATATGCATGGGAATGTCTGGGAATGGTGCCAGGATTGGTTTGGAAATTATGAAACTGGCATGGCGCGCGATCCCACAGGGCCGAGTTCTGGGGATGAACGGGTTTTACGAGGTGGTTCGGAGGACGATAATTCAAAAAACTGCCGGGCGGCGAGCCGTCTTAGTACGACTCCTAGATCTTCTGGCACCGACATCGGCTTGCGGTTGGCGTTGGTGCCGCCCTCCGATGCAACTGACAAGAGGGTTCAAGCTAGTCCAGCATCTTCCAGCGTTGTGGTTGAACACAAGGCTGGCAATCCATTGACGACGGTGGATTTAGGAAGTGGTGTGAAAATGGAGTTTGTTTGGATCCCTCCCGGGAAATTTCTGATGGGAAGTCCGTCAAGCGAGCAGGGGCACACTGATCATGAAGGTCCTCAGCACCTCGTGACGATCTCCAAAGGTTTCTGGATGGGTAAGACAGAGGTGAGCCAGCGGCAATACAAGCAACTCATCGGCGTCAATCCCAGCAGCAATAGGGGCGCTGATCTGCCGGTGGAGAAGGTGGACTGGAATCAGGCGAAGGCGTTTTGCGAGGAGTTACAAACATGGCTGCCTCCCGAGTTGCGCGGAAAAACGGTACGTCTGCCGACCGAGGCGGAGTGGGAATGTGCATGCAGGGCCGGCAGCAAAGATCCCTACGCTGGCGAGTTGAATATGATGGGTTGGTATGATCAGAATAGTGGCAACGCGACGCATCCAGTCGGGCAGAAACAGCCGAACGCCTGGGGTCTCCATGATATGCACGGGAATGTGATGGAATGGTGCGGGGATGGGTCAAGAAAATATACGGCGAACGAGGTTGTCGATCCCGAAGGTAAAGGGGCGCTTCATGGGATGCGCGGCGGAAGTTACGAAGAGAACGCAGGAGATTGTCGTTCCGCAGACCGTGGCTTCAACTATCCCATCCATCGGTTCGACAACCTTGGTTTTCGGGTAGTGGTGGCGTTGGTTTCAAATTCAGCTTCAAAGGCGGCTACAGATCGGGCGGTGACATCCACAAGTAATGATATAGACAAAGGGTCAAGTAGGGTCAGATAGCCGTGCATGGTGAATAGCGGGTTAAGTTGGTTTATGTGGCCGCTGCGATTGCGCGAATGGTTGGGTGTTTAGATGACAATCTCCTCGGCTATAGTTGGGTATCACTTGCGGGCGGCGTTGGTTTCGCAGGCCTAGATGTTGTAGGCGATGCAGACAGCTAGCAGGAGGGCGGTGAGGAGTGTGGCGTTGAGCTTGTGGGGATTTCCATTCTGAAAGCCGGGGGTTGACATGTTGAATATCGGTAGATAGGGTGCCGATATGCAACATACGGAAATCAGCCGCAAGAGCCTGATGGAGGCGCTGGCGCTGCGCTGCGCGGAGTCGCCGGTCACAGTCCTGTTGGGGGCGCGTCAGGTGGGCAAGACGACGCTGGCCCGACTGTTCACGCAAGGTCGCGCCGATCTAACGTGGTTTGACCTCGAGACCACGGCGGGCATGGAGGCGTTGCGCGCCATGCCGGAAAAAACCTTGGCCGACAAGCGCGGGTTGGTGGTTTTGGATGAGATCCAGCGCATGCCGGAGTTGTTCCGCATCTTGCGTCCGCTGTGCGACCGCGCGGGTTGTCCGGCCCGGTTCTTGTTGCTGGGCAGCGCCTCGCCGGAGTTGGTGCGCGGCGTCTCGGAATCGCTGGCCGGTCGCGCACAGTTTTTACAGGTGCCGGGTTTGACCATGGAGGAGGTCGGCGGTCAACATCAGGACCGGCTCTGGATGCGCGGCGGGCTGCCCTTGGCCTATCTGGCCAAGGACAACACAGCAGCGGCGCGTTGGCATGAGGGTTTTGTGCAGACCTTTCTGGAACGCGACATACCTCAACTGGGCCTGCGCGTGGCGGCCGCCACGCTCCGTCGCTTTTGGTCCATGGCCGCGCACTACCACGCCCAGATTCTGAATCTGGCCGAGTTGGGTCGTGTGTTGGGGGTTTCGCCCGGCGCGGCCCGCCATCATCTGGACATACTCTGTGGGTCCTATGTGTTGCGGCAACTGCCGCCTTGGTTCGAGAACCTCGGCAAGCGGCAGGTCAAAACACCCAAGCTCTTCTTCCGCGACACCGGCTTGTTACACTTCTTCCTTGGGATAGAGGACCTGGAAAGCCTGCTGGCCCATCCGCGCCTTGGCGCCTCGTGGGAGGGCTTCGCCTTGGAGCAGATTTTGGCACAGGTGGGCGACCGGGATGCTTATTTCTGGGCCACGCAACGGGGTGCGGAACTGGACCTTTTGCTGGTGCGGCGAGGCCGGCGTTTTGGTTTTGAATTCAAGGTCAGCGACGCACCCAAATTGACAGCCTCCATGCGGATTGCGCTGGCGGATCTGAAACTCGACCAGCTCTGGGTCTTACATCCGGGCGAGGCGGAGACCTATGCCTTGCACGAACGCATCGAGGCTTGCTCCTTGCGGCATTGGCGACCTGCTTTCTTGGAGGCGCGCAGAGGGCGGTCCGTGAGATAAAATGCGGAATATGTCCGTTTGCAAATCCTCGGCCCTTGTTCCTGCGTTCCGACCTTCCAGATTTTTTGAATGAGGAAATCAGGAAGCCAGGAAAAGAGGCGAGACAAGGGAGTGGAGACAAAGGAATGAGCCATGCTCCGCATACCTCTGTCTCCATTTCTTTGTCCACCGAGGCTTCTTCGCGTCCTCCCGTCTTCGCTGTTTTCCTGCGGACGCGACAGAGCGCGTCCCTCCACGCGGGATTATTTTTCCGGTCTGCATTTTTCTGCCCACAATTTTTCTGCCAGTCCATCTGTAGCGGCCCAAGAAATGGAGGGCCACGCTCCGTCGTGGCCGCTGCAGGGCGGGAGGGATATGTTTTTCTGTCTGCGGTTTTTCTGTCCACTGCTGGTCCCGCTTTCCGGCCTTCCAAATTGGTTTCTGAATTTGGAAATCAGGAAGCCAGGAAAAGAGGCGAGACAAGGGAGTGGAGACAAAGGAATGAGCCATGCTCCGCATACCTCTGTCTCCATTCCTTTGTCGGAGCTCAATCCGCAGGGCATCACTTGCGGGCGGCGAGGGTTTCGCAGGCCCAGATGTTGTAGCCGAGGCAGCCGGCGAGCAGGAGCGCGGCGAGGAGCGTGGCGTTGAGCGTGTGCGGGAAGAGGCCAAAGGGCAGGGCGAGCAGGACATCGCTCACGACGTAGCCCGCGAGCAGGCCGGCGCTGGCGACGTTGGAGCGTTGCGCCCGGACGCGCACGGTCAGGTTTGCGGAGAGCCACGGCAACGCCGCCACGATAAGCAGCCACGGGCCCATGCGCCAGCCCAGCGGCCAGTCCCACACCACCGCCAGCAGCTTCCCGCCTCCGGCGACGTACACGAGGCCCACAACCAGCAGCACACCGGCGATGATCATGACCGGCAACGCGTCGCGGAAGGAAAGCGCCGGACGTTCGGCATGCCGCGCGCGCTGGCGCGAGGTCCGGGCCTTTTCTTCGCCGGAATTTTTCGCGCGCGCCGTTTCCAGGTAAGCGTTGAGCTCGCGGGCGAGGTCCAGCGCGGTGTGCGGCCGGTGGTGCGGCTTGAGCGCGAGGGCCTTGTATATGATGTCCGCCAGCCGCGGGTCCAGATCGGCCTTGCGCTGGCGGGGCGGGATGATGTCGCCTGCGCTGATCCGCTTGAGCACGACCATCGGGCCGCCGGTTTCGTCATAGGGCATGGCGCCGGTGAGCAGGCGGTAGAGGATGACGCCCAGCGCATAGACATCGGAGGCGGGCGAGAGTTCCTTCTTGTGGCCGTCCACCAATTCGGGCGAGATGAAGCCGACCGTGCCCGTCACCACGTTGCCGGTGGCGCTGGGGCGGGTCTCGGTTTCTTCCAGGCATTTGGCCAGGCCGAAGTCCACTAGGAACGGCGTACCGTCGCCGGTCACGAGGATGTTGGAGGGTTTCAGGTCGCGGTGGACGATGCCGTGTTGGTGGGCGAAGCCGACCGCCTCGCAGATGCGGACCATGAGCCGGAGAATATCCTCCGTCGTCCTGGCGCACTTGAGGACGTAGCGGTCGAGGTGGACGCCTTCCACGAGCTGCATGGAGTAAAACCACTTGCCGTCCACCGAGCCGGCGTCATAGACGCGGGCAATGTACGGATGTTCGAGGGTGGCGGCCAGCCGGATTTCGCGTTTGAAGAGATGTTCGCCGAGCGCGGCCCAGTTCGTGCCCACGGTCATGACCTTCAGCGCCACCTCGCGGCCCGTGCTCTCTTGCACGGCGCGGTACACCGAGCCCATCCCGCCGGCGCCGAGCGAGCCACGGAACTGGTAGCCGGGGATGGTCAAGGCGCGGGCAGGCGCGTCGGGGAACAGGGCGGTGGTTTTTTCCACCACCTTGGTCTCCGCTGTTGGTAATTCGTCGCTCACGCCCGCCTCGTCGTCCGGTTGCGCTTGGGTGTGCGTAAGATGATTGGCCCGCCCGCATCCGTCAAGCGGGGATTGCGCCGCGGCCGAGGCGGGGGACGAGGGGCGGGTGGCGAACATCGGAACGTGGACAGAAAAATGGGAGACAGAAAAAGCAGAGGGGCTGAACAGGGCAGGCGGGAAGAAAACCCTGCCCGCCTTCGCTGTTCCACTGTAGCGGCGCGCTATGCGCGCCGATGGCGACCGCAGGTCGCCGCTACAGATTCAGAAACTGCTGGAGGGCCACGCTCCGTCGTGGCCGGTGCCGCGCGGGTGGGTTTTGTTTTCTGTCCGTTTCTGTTCCGGCGCTCCTCATGCACGGGCCGTCCAAGCATTGGAAGCAGGCGGGGGCTGTTTTTCCAAGGGTTGGAAAAAATCAGCGCGGTTTTTCCAAGGCTTGGAACGGTAAAAAAGAAGGTTCCCAAGACGTGGAAAACCAAGGGTTTGGGGTGGCGGCAAAAAATAATAAAAAAAAGCTATTGACAACAAACATAAACAGGAATAAATAAACGCCAACGATGAACGCGATGTCCAGAGGTGCCATATGAGTCCAGAAAAAGAGTTCTTGTCGTTGGAAGAAACCGCCGACCTGCTGGGGGTCAACTACCAACTGATCTACAAGCTGGTCCGGTCGGGCGAGCTGCCGTCGGCGCGGGTGGGCAAGGTCTATCGGGTGATCCGCCGGGACCTGGATGCCTACCTGGAAAAAAGCAAGAGCGCGGTCGGCGGCGGGACGTGCGCGGCGTGCGGCACGACCTATGGCAGCAAGGAGTCGCTGACGCAGGCGTGCAAGGAGTGCGGCGCGGCGATGTGCTTCGACTGCTGGACGCGCCGGCGGCTCCGGTACTGCAAGGAGCATCAGGAGGCAGGGAAGAAGAAATGAGGGACGAGGGTCGAGTGGCGAGGGTGGAAGCGAATTTATGATTTTGGATTTACGATTGATGATGGGTGGCAAGGGAATGTTTGAAGATACGAGACTGGAAACGGAGAAATAAACAGCGGCAACCGACAGGAGGAAGTTATGGGTCTGTTCAGCAATAAATGCCCGAAGTGCGGATATGACGTGAGCAAGAAGGCGCGGATCTGCAGCCAGTGCGGCGCGCCGGCGCCGGGCGGCTGGTGGCGCTGCCCGAACCAGAAATGCAACCAGTGGATCGGCAACGAGTCGAACTTCTGCCCCTACTGCAAGACGCCGACGCATGTGGCGTCGCGCGAGTCGGTGGCGGGCGGCCGCTGGCAAAAGTCGCCGGACACGTTCGCGGAGCGCTTCGAGGTCAACGACATCAAGCGGCTCATCGAGCAGGGCCTGATCATCGAGCAGGGCACGGCGGCCATCTTGCTGGATGGCGGGGCGTTCAAGGACGTGCTCGGTCCGGGCACGCACAATCTCGACAGCCTCGCGCACAAGATCAACAACTGGGGCTCGCCGCCGCCGCGGACGGTGGTGCTGGTGGATGCGGGCGATGTGGTGCTGCCGCTGCACGTGGAGGGCCTGCGGTCGGCCGAGCAATATCCGCTGGAGCTGTTCGCCGAGATGCGGCTGCGCTTTGCCGAGAAGGGCGCGGCGATGTTCCTGGAGAACATGCTCAAGAACAAGCCGCGGTTCACCTATGAGGAACTCGCGACGCAGATGAAGGGCGAGATCTGGTCGCTGGCGCAGGACTTCTGCACCAAGGCCACGGTGGCCGATTTGGTCAAGGACCCGGAGCGCCGGCTGCGGCTGGAAGACACGATGCAGAGGGAATTGCAGAAGGTGCTGGAGCGGTGCGGCCTCGAGATCATCCGCGTCGGCGCGGTGGAGTTCGTCGGCAAGGAATATGAGGCGGAGCGCGCGCGGACCGGCGAGCTGGAACACAAGCGGCGGATGTTCGAGTTCGATCAGCGCCTGCGCGAGCTGGCGGCGTCGGACCGGATGGGGCAGCTCAAGACCGAGGACGAGCTGGCGACCTATGTCCGGCAGATGGCGCAGGAGCGGCAGATCAGCACGGCCAAGTGCGAGCAGGAAGTGGCGCTGCTCAAGATGGTGCAGAGCCAGGAGCTCGAAGCCAAGGATGTGGCCTTCCGGCTGCAGCAGCAGATGCAGCAGACCGCCCACGAGATCAACCTCAAGGTCAAGTGGGATGACTACAGCTTCGACAAGCTGGTGAAGGAAGCGCGGGCGCAAGCGGAGGCGCGCCGGATCGCGTTCGGGCAGGAAACGGCCGAGGTGGATCAGGCCCTGAAGTGGCGCGAGACGAAAAACCGCGAGAACGAGCGCAACCTGCGCGAGCGGCGCGAGGCCCTGCGCGGCGCCAGCCTGCTGGAGTTGATCGCGCTCGAGGATGACCCCGAGAAGCGCAAGGCGCTGCTGGCCCTGAACGAGCAGGAGGCGCGGCGTGGCCTGACGCCCGACCAGATCCTGGCGCTGGCGGCCGAGAAGTCGCCGGCGATTGCCGAGGCGCTGGCGCGGCAGATGGGCCGCAGCCAGGAGGAGATCCGCAAGGCGCAGGAGGAGGCCGCGCGGGCTCAACGGGAGAGCGCCGAGCGTTCCGAGCGGATGGGCAAGGAAGGCCTGGAGGCCGCCAAGGAGATCGGCAAACACATCACGCCGACGAGCAACCAGCAGATCATCAAATAGGAAGCAGCCGAAACGAGAGCGGGGGATGGTATGCCTGATGGCGCAATATGGTTCGAGTGTCCGAACGCGGCCTGCAAATATAAGTTGAACCGGGCTGAAGTAGCGAAGCTGTGCCCGCAATGCGGGACAGATTTGACGGCGCTGCTGGCGGCGCTGGATGCGGGCGCGCCCGTCGAGTCGGCGGGCGTGCCACAGCCTCCGCCGCCACCCCCACCCCAGCCGGAGCGCGCGCCGCCTCCGGCGGGGCAGGAGGCGAAGCCCGTAGTTCGCGAGGGGCCAGCGGGCAGCTTCACCATACCCACCATCCCCACCCCGGCGACACCTGTCCCCGTTACGGAGCGCGATGCGCCCGCCACGGTGGAGTCGCGGCCGCCCCCGATACCGGCCACGCTACGGGTGGAAAATCCACGGGCCGCGGCGGGCGCCGCCAGTGATCATGGCTGCGCCGAGCTGCTGGTGGAATATAACAACGCGCTGATCTTCATCGTGGGCTGCAAGCTGAATTTTGAATTCCAGGTGACGCCGCAGGTCGAGGGTATCTCCAACGTGCGGATCGAGATCAAGGACGCCGACAAGCAGGCGGTGATCGCGACCCAGCATCTGGACCACCGCCTGGAGATGGGGCAGCGCGAAAAGTTGCCGATGGCCTTCCGGCCGGACGCGCAGCACGAAGGCGAGATGAATTGCGACATCACACTCTCCTTCGCCTGGCAAGGCTCGCGGCACGTTTATCGCGCGCGCCGGAAGACGCACTTTGTACTTCGCGCCACTGAATCAGCCGACAAGGTGCTCGACACCTTGAACATCACCCTGAACCAGAATCTGGACAAGGCGCATGCCAATGATATCCGTGTGTACATGGATGACGTGATGGGGAAGCTGCCCCAGCGCAGCCAGTATCGGATCAACTTCGAGCAGGTCAAACTGCCGCCGCAGTGGGAGCCGTTGCGCTTGACGGCGCTCGCGCCGCGGCCGACGGCGGCGCGCGCGCTGACACTGTGCTTCCCGATGCAGCGCATCCACCTGCTGCCCGATTCCCAGGTCCGGGTGGGGCGCAGCCGGGAGAACGAACTGGTGGCACGGATACCGACCGGGAGCCGGGAAGACAATCAGCGCATCCACAATTTCCACTGCCAGATTTTGCGGGTGGAGAACGAGGTGTTCATCAAGGATGGCGGCGCCTATCCCGAGGGTTTCCGCGCCAGCTCCAACGGTACGTTTGTCAATGGCGAGCAGCTTGCGCCGGAGGGTGAGTGCAAGGTGCAGCCCAACAAGACGGTCGTGCTGTCCTTGAGCGATCAGAACTCCGACGACCGGCGCATCTTCGCCCTGAAGATGCGGCTGTGGCGGCGGATGGATATCCAGGAGGGGATCAGCCCGGCCTGCGGCAAGGGCGCGCCCGAGGACCTCGTGGCGTTGACCATGCAGGCACTGCGCGATCCGCAGCACTGGTTTGTGTTGCTGTGGCGGCAGTTCCCCCTGGAGAAGATTTGCGGGCGTGATTATAGCGGGCTTTGCCTGTGCAAAGAGCCGCTGGGCTTCCTGGTGCAACACGCGGGGCTTTGCGATCCGCTGGAGCCCGGCCGCGAGTTGGAGATCGGTGGGCAGATCATCCAGGTCGCGCGCTATGAGAAGCCGTGGGTTTCAACTGTGCGGTAGGAAAAAATCAAACAGCAGGAGGCAGTCATGCAAAAGCAGATGAAGGGATATGTTGGACTGATGGCCATCGCCGCCCTGGCGTGGCTCAACACGGGCTGCGCGACGCGGCTGGGCGTAGGCGCGCCCGCCACGCCGGCGACCCAGGATCACGTCGCGGCGCAACAGGACAACCAACTGTTGAACGTGATGGTGAAGTGCTCCACCACGAGCCAGAACGCGGCCGCCGTGGTCGCCGGCCGGGTACGCGACGCCGTCGAGGGCGCGCTGGCGCCGAGCGTGAAGATCAACCCGCAGATGACCGACATCCTCGTGGACCTACAGGTCAACGCCACACTCTTCGACAAGTCCGGCGACTTCAGCCTCTATCGCGGCGAGGTACAGGCGGTGGTCACGCGCATGTTCGATGGCAAGGTGCTGGGCCGAAATACGTGGGTGGAAAAAGGCGCCCGGCAACTCGGCGATGCCGAGGCCTGCCGCGCCGTAGCCGATGTGCTCGCCAAGCAGGCCGCGCCGTGGGTGGCCAGGACCATCGAGCCGGCGTCGCAAGGGCTGGCTGCGGCCGACGTGCGGCTGGCCGCGCCGTTCTACCGGCGCACGCAGACGCAGGCCGCCTATGCCGCCCAGTTCGTGGAGACGGTCAAGAAGCTCGATGGCATCGTCTCCTGCGTGCTGGTGCAGCAGGACCTGGCCGCCAACCAGATGACGTTCCGGGTGGTCTACTTCAAGGAGAAGTTCCCGGAGGGTCTGTTGAACCGGCTGACCCTGCAGCAGGACTTGGATCTCAAACCGCGGTAAAAAAGAAACCAAAGGAGCTGACCATGAAACGCATGATGTGGCTGATGATTCTCGCGGCGGGCCTGTTGGCCTCCCGTAGCCCGGCGGCCTTCAACGATGACGTGCGCCAGGCATTCCAAGGCGCGGTGGCCGATGCCCAACAGGACTTGAAAGGCAGCGGCTTGCCGGCCGGCGAGCCGATCGCGCTGCTGCCGATTGCCGGCGACCAGGGCGACTACGTCTATGGCCTGCTGAAGAACGCCGTCACGGCGGCGGGCCTGACCTGCGTGGAAGGCAAGAGCGACCCGTTCTGGAACGAGGTCATGGAGGAGGTCAAATTCGACACGCTGAAGGGCGACATCCTCGACGCCAAGACGCTCGTCGCCTTCGGCAAGCTGAAGGCTACCCGCATCCTGCTCTATGGCACGGTGCGCGACTTCTCCGCGGAAGGCTCGAAGGTGTACGTCGAGCTGGAGCTGCACGCCAGCTCCGTGGCGACCAAGCAACACCTCTGGGGCCGCTGCTTCGGCAAACGCCATTACTTGGCCAAGGATGTCGTGGGCCTGATCCAGTTGGACGACAAGGTCAAGGAAGTGCTGGCCAAGGCCTTCGACCGCGGCACCGAGTCGCTCAAGGCTGCGCCCAAGGTCAAGAACGTCCGCACCGTGGCCATGGTGCCGCTGGCGGGTGACATTGACCGCTATGCCAGCGGCCTGGCCGAGGCCATGGTGAGCAAGACTGCCGCGCTCTTCCCGAAGAACCTCGACATCAAGACGCTGGCCGAGGCGCGCTCCCTCCTGCGCGACCAGCCACAGCAGGCCGACGCCGTCCTCTACGGCGCCGTCCGCGACCTCTCCCGCAAGCAGGAGACGCCCGGCATCTTCTCCAATACCGACCGCCTGCAGGCGGTGATCCAGGTGAAGATCGAGAGCGCCAAGGATCACGAAGTGCTGTGGAGCGAGCAGCTCTACGTCTCGGAACTCTATCAGCAGACCATCCCGACCGAATCCAAGGTCATCATGATCTGGCAGTGGCTGCGCGCGCATCCCCTCGTGCCGCTCGGCATCCTCGGCGGCATCATCATCCTGATCGTGTTGCGGATGCTGATCAAGGCCGGTACCCGCGTGCGGTGAAGCACGGAGGTGTTGTCATGAAGAACAAGAAAATCATCATCGGGGCCGTCATCGCCCTGCTGGCGGTGGCCGGCCTCGGCTGGCTGCACAGCCACTACGTCATCCATACCGACCGCGGCTACATCGTCATCCACAAACAGTATCTCTCGTTCAGCGACTCGTGGGTGGACGCCCGCGCGTGGGGTACGACGGACTTCAACCAGCGCCCCCTGCTCAAGGAGGCCATGGTCCAGCAAGGCTACGGCGACTACCTCGCCGACCTACGCTGGCAAGAGTGGCGTCAAACGGCGGCGAACGCCCGCGACAGCGTCCGCGCCTGGTGGCAGCGGCAGGTACAGGGCGTTCAGAACTTTTGGACGCGTCTGACCGCCTGCCACCACGACCGGGAAAAGCAACCGCAGACATAAAGCCCGGCCCAGGGTGCGGCGGCTGGCTGACGGGGTGAAAGGCAGCGAGGGATGGCGCGTTCCGCACAGGCAAAGTTGGTAACAGAAAAGCCGGCCGTTTTCTGCCCGCCTCCGCGTTGGAGGGCCACGCTCCGTCGTGGCCGCTCTGTGCCTGCTTTCCTCATGCAGACAGGTTTTCCAAGCATTGGAAACTTTCAGGTCCGGTTTTCCAGGGATTGGAAAATCTCACGGAAATTTTTCCGAGCCTTGGAAAAAAGCGCCGGATTTTTTCCAAGCCTCGGAAAAGAGGCGGGCGGACCTTGCACGGCAGAAAGATGGTGGACAGAAAAATGGGAGACAGAAAAAGCAGAGGACGCGACGGAGCGCGTCCCTCCACGCGCGTCTTTGGGAGGGCCACGCTCCGTCGTGGCCGCGCTGGCTTTCCGTCTGGCGTCTTGGCGGTTGTCCTGCGGTCGGGGGCGATAGAAATGCAAAGGTGGCACCATGAAACCAAGTGACGAAAGTCTGGGCAGCAGTCCAACGCTGACGGGCAAGCGCGACCATGCCGCGGTTGAGGCGCTGGCGGCAGGCACGGTGCTGGGTAACTATCGCATCGTGCGCTTCCTCGGCGCAGGCGGAATGGGCGCGGTCTATGTGGCCGAACACATCCACCTGAAGACCCGTCACGCCCTCAAGACGATTCGCCCCGAGTTCGCCCGACGGCCGGGCTTCGAGGAGCGCTTCCTGCGCGAGGCGCGGTTGACGGCGCACCTCAAGCATCCGCATATCGTGCCTTGCTCCGACGCCGGAGTGGCCAACGGCACGCCTTATCTGGTGATGGACTACATCGAGGGCCCGGCCGGCGAGCCGCTGAACCTGCGCCAGTTGCTCGATCAGCGCCGCGAGCGCGGCGAGCTGCTCGACGAAGACGAGGCCGTGGCCGTCGGCTTGGAAATCTGCAAGGCGCTGGACTATGCCCACAGCTTCCGCGACGCCGAGATTCCCCACGGCATCATCCATCGCGACCTGAAGCCGGGCAACATCCTCCTCGACAAAGACACCAAGCTCTACATCGCCGACTTCGGGCTGGCGCGGCTGGTGGGCGAGAAGTTCGAGGAGAACGTGGTGCAGGCGCATGCGCTCTCGCGTTCGCTGGGCGAGGAGCCCACGCTGCGCGGCGGTACATCCTCGACCAGTTCCGATGCGGTCGGCACCTTCGACTACATGAGCCCGGAGCAGCGCGAAGGCCGCACCGCCGACGCGCGCAGCGATGTCTATGCGCTCGGCGCGATCCTCTATGAACTGTTGACGGGGCGTAAAGTGGTGGGCGCGCCCGCGCCGCCCAGCCGGGTGCGACTTGGCTTGAATCCCGTGTGGGACGACATCATTCTTGGTAGATGCCTCGCCTACGAACCAAATGACCGCTACCCCACCGCCGGCGAACTCGCCCGCGCCATTGAGCGCACCTGTTTCCAACCCTTGGAAAAACCGCCCCAGGCGCGCTCCCCCTCGGCTTCGCTCGGGGCAGGCAATCCTTGGGAAACCGGTAAGAAAGCGAAAATAATCGGGGCCATCGCTGCCGGCATCGCAGGTGTGCTGGTTGTGGGGAGCATGGTGAAGTGGCTTGCCAGCTCCGAACAAAAGCCAGTTCCGCCTGAACAGAAGTTGGCGAAGGAAGTGACAACAAACACATCCGCAAGCGTAGGGACACCACAATCCAAGCCGTTTGCGGACATTTTGGATAGCCCGACGCACCCGCCCACAGTCATGGTGATGCCGTCACCCGCCAAAGAGAAGACGCCGGAGAGAAAAACCCCGCCTGTTCACCCCTCTTTGGATATGCCTTTCGAGAACAGCTTGGGCATGCAGTTTGTGCCTGTTACCGGGACGAAGGTGCTGTTTTGTAAATGGGAGACGCGGGTGCAGGACTTCGAAGCGTTTGTGAAGGCGACTGGCTATGACGCGACCGAGGACATGTATTCACTTCGCAATGCTGTTTTTGAGAGACACGGAGACATGTGGAAAACCCCGGGCTTTGACCAAAGTCCGCTGCATCCTGTCTGTGGGGTTAATTGGGATGATGCGCAAGCATTTTGCAATTGGTTGACAGAAAAGGAAAGGAACGATGGAAGAATTCTATCGAACCAAATCTATCGGTTACCGACAGATTTGGAATGGAGTGCAGCGGTGGGGTTACCTTCTGAAAACGGGGCCTCTCCAAAATATAGGAATGGGATGATTAAAGATGTGTATCCATGGGGTGATACATGGCCGCCGCCACACGGAGCCGGAAATCTAGCGGGAGAAGAATTGCGTGGCAATGATTGGTTTCCAGACCTTGGATTGATCGCGGGTTATAATGATGGATATCAACGAACCGCACCGGTAGGTAGTTTCAAAGCTAATCAATATGGATTGTTCGATATGTCGGGCAACTTGTGGGAGTGGTGCGAGGATTGGCTTGATGATGGGCAGACGAATCGGGTCTTACGCGGCGGTTCTGCGCTCGTTAATACCCCCAAGTTTCTCATGTCATCATTCCGCTATGATATAGGTCAGCCCCAGTTCCGGATTGCCGAAATAGGTTTCCGGGTGGTGTTGGGGCTGTCCTTCCAAGCTGAAGTTGACTTGGCCCAAACCAAACCTGTAACTACCCGTTTTATAGTTGAGCGTACAGTTGGCGAAGTGTTCACGGTGGATTTGGGCGGCGGTGTGAAGATGGAGTTCGCCTGGATTCCGCCGGGCGAATTCCTGATGGGCAGCCTAGGAAGTGAAACCAGTCGGAGCGATGATGAGACACAACATCGCGTGACACTTAGCAAAGGCTTCTGGATGGGAAAGACGGAGGTGACGCAAGCGCAATGGGAACGAGTGATGGGCAGCAATCCCTCTTATTTCAAAGGTGCCAACCTGCCGGTGGAGACCGTGAGGTGGAACGACTGCCAGGAGTTTATTGGGAAGATAAATGTGAAATGTGAAATAGGAAATTGGAAAGCGAGTCTGCCGACGGAGGCGCAATGGGAATATGCCTGCCGGGCGGGGACAAAGACGCGTTTCAACACGGGCGACACAGAGGCCGACTTGACGCGCGCGGGTTGGTATGGCAGCAACAGTGACCATAAAACACACTCGGTGGGCGAGAAGGAGGCGAACACATGGGGCTTGTTGGATATGCACGGAAATGTCTGGGAATGGTGCCAAGACTGGTTCGGGAAGTATGAGAGTGGCATGGCGCGCGATCCCACCGGGCCAAGTTCTGGGTCGAACCGGGTTTTGCGGGGCGGTTCGTGGTACTGCAGTTCCGGGTACTGCCGGTCAGCGTACCGCTACAGGTTCGAGCCCGGCGATCGGGACAACGACATCGGCCTGCGGGTGGTGTTGCTGCCGCGCTGAGGGCTTTGTTTACTCTTTTCCCTTTTACCCGCCGCGCGGAGCGCGGCGGCTGCGGCCAGAAAATGAAGGGCAGAAAGATGGTGGACAGAAAAAGCAGAAGAAACGAACAGCGAAGGCGGGAAGGCGCGAAGCCATTCCTTTCTTCGCTTCCTCCCGTCTTCGCTGTTTTCCGGCGGACGCGACGGAGCGCGTCCCTCCACGCGCGCCTTTGGGAGGGCCACGCTCCGTCGTGGCCGCTCTGGCTTTCCGTCCTTGGCGCGCTTGGCGTCTTGGCGGTTGTCCTTCGGTCGGGAACGATAGGAATGCAATGGTGGCGCCATGAAACCATTTGAGGACAGCCTGGGCAGCAGCCCGACGCTGACGGGCGCGCTGGCCAAAGCCACCGCGACGCTGGTGGCAGGCACGGTGCTGGGCAATTACCGGATTGTGCGGCTGCTGGGCGCGGGCGGGATGGGCGCGGTCTATCTGGCCGAGCACATCCAGCTCCAGACGCGGCACGCGCTCAAGACCATCCGGCCGGAGTTTGCCAAGCAGCAGAATTTCGCCGAGCGCTTCCAGCGCGAGGCCAAGCTGGCGACGCGGCTCAAGCATCCGCACATCGTCGCCTGCACGGAGACCGGCGTCGCCAATGGCACGCCCTATCTGGTGATGGATTACATCGAAGGTCCGGCCGGCGAGCCGTTGAACCTGCGCCAGTTGCTCGACCAGCGTCGCGAGCGTGGTGAACTGCTCGACGAGGACGAGGCCGCCGCCGTCGGCTTGGAAATCTGCAAAGCGCTGGACTATGCCCACAGCTACCGCGACGCCGAGATCCCCAATGGCATCATCCACCGCGACCTGAAGCCCGCCAACATCCTGCTCGACAAGGACACGAAGCTCTACATCGCCGACTTCGGGCTGGCCCGCTTGCTCGGCGAGAAATTCGAGGAGAGCGTGCAGGCCTATGCGCTCTCCAAGTCGCTGGGCGAACAGGCGACGCTCGGCAAGCAGGTCTCGGTCAGCGCCGACACGGTCGGCACCTTCGACTACATGAGCCCGGAGCAGCGCGAAGGCCGCACCGCCGACGCGCGCAGTGACGTCTTCGCAATGGGCGTGATCCTCTACGAACTGCTGACCGGGCGCAAAGTGGTGGGCGTGCCTGCACCTCCTGGCGTGGTACGGCCGGGGCTCTCCTCGAAGTGGGAAGAGATAATACTGGAGCGGGCGCTCGCCTATGAACCCGGTGAGCGTTTTGCCACGGCCGGAGATTTCTGCCGCGCCATCGAGGGCGTCCCGCTCAAGCCGGTGGCAACACCTCCACCGCTGGAGGCAAAACCAGTCCCTCCACCGCCCCCTCAACCGCCAGCACCAAAGCAGGAGGAACCCGTCGCCCCGCCCCCACCTCCCGAAACACCTCCGCAACCCGATTCAGAACAGGCCCAGGAGTCTGTTGTTGAAAAATTCGGGGAACCAGACCCGCGGACCACAGCCAAAGTCATGGCTGTTATTACTGTTTTGGTGGTCGCTGGCCTGGCATGGGTGATATCAAAGTGGCCATCTTCACCCACCGGCGCACAGCCAAACTGGGCAACGAGAATGGCCACATCATCTATTCCGGTAAGCGTGAACACCCCGACGCCGCAACCATTGGTAACAAATCCCGTGATCGCGCCACCTGTGACGTCAACTGCGCCCGACTTGGAGAGTCTGCGGCGCGGTTTGGTCTTGTACTTCAGCTTCGACAACATCCAAGGGGATCAGGTTCTTGACGACAGCGGCCTCGGCAGCCACGGCACCCGCAAGAGTACTACCGTGACATCCGGCATCGCCGGAAGCGCCCTTGACTTCTTCAACGATGACGCCGTCGTCACGGTTCCCAATCACCCTTCGCTGAACCTGGAGAAAGCTTTGACTCTGTCTGCATGGGTTCGGGGCGGGCCCAATCAATCAAAGGGTTATCCGCGTATCATTGATAAATTCATCTGGACGGGTCAACAAGGTTACGCGTTGAAGATCTTGACCGAGAGCGGCAGAGGTAGATTGGCTCTGTTCCCAACGGGTGACCAGTCCTACCGGGTCTTTAACGCGGATAGCCTGAACGAGGCCCTACTGGACGACCAGTGGCGCCATCTCACCGGTACATTCGATGGCTCGGAACTTCGATGCTATGTAGACGGTGTTTTAAGCGGAACGACCTACTGTGAGAGTCAGATTGTGACCGCCGACAAGGAATTGACTATCGGGAATGGCTTTGATGGTGCTGCATGGCTTCCATTCAAGGGTTCGATTGACGAGGTGGCCATCTTCAACCGCGCGCTTTCGGGCGATGAGGTTAAGCAGCTTCATGACCTCGGCAAGCGCGGACAGAGCTTGAGCAAGCCGGGCGCGCCGCCGACCCGTGATCCGGCTACCTCATTACAACCGGCTGTGCCGTCATCACCGGCGGTTACGATGCCGCCGGAAATTCAGGACTTGTTCACACCGGCCGTTACATCTTTACCGGCAGATGAGCGACTAACCCGCGTCCTGGCCAAAATGAGGGAATTAAATCCTGCGTTCCGAGGCAACGTTAAATCCAATCAAGTTAAATCCGGGTTGAAGAAAATAGCGTTTGAGAAGGGCGCGGTCATCACCAACCTTTGGCCCTTGCGTTCCTTGGCGGCCACCCTGACGGAACTACACTGCCGAAGCAAAAGCCTCGAAGACCTCACGCCACTCAAGGGTATGCAGCTGACTCACTTGGATTGCGCCGATAGTCAGGTAAGCGATCTCTCCCCTCTGCGGAGTATGAAGAGCCTGCGTACCATCAATTGTTGCGGCACACGCATCCATGATCTGTCTCCACTGGAGGGGTTACCCTTGCGATGGCTGGGGATGAACGGGACCAGGGTTGCTGATCTCACTCCGCTTACTGGGATGCCATTGGAATTTCTTGGGTTCCCTCGAACGGCAGTTACCGATTTGTCTGTGCTGAAAACTCTGCCCAAGCTGCGCAAAGTGAAGTGTGACTTCAAGGCTGATCGCGATGCAGGCATCCTGCGCTCAATCAAGACGCTGGAAGAAATCAACGGTATGCCAGTCAAGGAGTTCTGGACGCATGTTAATGCCGGTGAATCGCCACAGGCCAAACCAGATGAAGATGATAGAATCTAAAGCGAGATCAACGACTGATGTTGCGACAGGAACATGACCATGAAAACCGATGACGCCATGTGTTGCATCTGCGGGCGGGAGCTGCCGAACCGGTATGCGGCGGGGCCGTTGCAGCGGTGTGGCGCGCCGGACTGCGAGGCGCGGTTCTGCGACCTGCATTGGCAGCGGAGTAATCAGCGCTGTCCACGGCATGGCTATCAAGCGAAGGAGCCGACGAGCGCAAAGCCGGCATTTGCCTCGGCCACCAAGTTCGGCAACACGGAGCAAGCGGCGCGTGTGAATCCACAGCCGGAGCAGCCCAAGATTTCGCTGCTGCGCGCGGCTCTGGCCAGGTTATGGCCGGCGTTGGTGGCGCTGTTCCGCAAGGTGAAGAAGGATCGCTCGCCGGAAGGAATGCTGCGCACCGTGGAGGCCGCGCTGGCGGCCAACACCGCGCGCCGCGAGCCGCTGGGCGCAGAGTTGGAAAAGCAATTCCACGAGATCGCCGCCAAAAAGAAACTCTACGAAGCCGCGCCCGCCGCCCGCAAGGCGGCGTTGGAGGGCGAACTCAAGTTGCTGCTCGCCGGCTATCGCGCCAGGGAGAACGAGTTCCAGCGCCTGCTCGAAAACGAAGTCACGCTGACGCAGGTCAAGGGGAGGCTCAACGAGCTCATCGCGCAGAAACTCGCCGGCGTGACCGAGGGCGACCTGGACAAGCTGACGGACGAAGTCACCGAGGCTGTGGCCTTGGCCGAAGAGCGGCAGGATGCCGCGCGCGATCTGGAGCAGGCCGGTCGCCGCCGTGAGCAGGAGAGCGCCCGCGAAGCCTTCGCCGAGGAACTCCAAGCCTTTGCCGAGTCCGCTCCATCTACCCCCACTGCCCCAGCCGCCGAACCGCCCGCCCCCGCCGTGGAGCAACCTCCGCCAACCAAAGAACCAGAACCGCCGGAGGGGTGACACATGGAGAGCTTGAAACCAAACTCCATCCCAGACAGGAGCTATGCAACATGAATGACATCTATTTCCTCTGTCCTCATTGCCGGCAACGCTTGGAAGCCCCGGCGGATTTGGCAGGCATGAGCATCAACTGCCCCTCGTGTGACAAGAGGATCAAAATACCCGACATGCCTGTGCAGCCATCACAGGTTTCCAATTTGAGTGGCGCCAAGACCTTGGTGGGCGCCATGCCATCGGAGCAAACCAATCTGGTCGGCCGGCTGTTCGGCAAGGACCTGGTGAAATCCAAGATTGCCGAGGGCGGGATGGGCTCGGTCTGGCTGACCGAGCACACAGAACTGAAGGTGGCCCGCGCCCTCAAGACCATGCCGGAAGGATTTGGTTCCCAGCCGGAACTGGTGCAACGCTTTCAGCAAGAGGCCAAGATTCTGGCCCATCTGCATCACGCCAACATCGCCCAGATCTATGACTTCGGTTGCGAGGAAGGCGTCTATTACTTCATCATGGAATATCTGCCCAATGGCAGCTTACGCTCCCGGCTGCGTCCCGCCGGGACACGGTTGCCTTGGAGAAATGCCCTGAAGATTTTGGACGAAGTCTGCGCCGGCTTGGAGTACGCCCACGGCAAAGGCATTGTCCATCGCGACATCAAACCCGAGAACATCCTGCTTGATGAGCAAGGCCATCCGAAGATTGCCGATTTTGGTCTGGGGAAGATCTTGCACGACGTTGTGCGGAGCCAATCCGGCTCACTCATCATGGGCCAGCAGGCCGTGGTCAAAGATGTGAATTTGAGTGCGCTGCCCACCCTGCGCCCGGGCTCGCCGCCACCGCTCAAGCCGGGAGGTTCATCCGCTCCCGCCAACATGACCATGATGGGACAGGTCGTCGGCACAATGGACTACATGAGTCCCGAACAACGCCGGGGTGCGGAAGTTACACCGCAGAGCGACATCTATTCGCTGGGTGTCACTTTCTACGAGATGTTGACGGGCGAGTTGCCGTCGGGGATGGACATGCCCAGCGAACGCGGCTGTGACTGCCCGCCGGGCGTGGACGCGCTCGTCAAACGGATGCTCGCACCACCAGACAGACGCTTCCGTTCGGCACATGAGGTCCGCGAGGCCATCGCTTTGGCAGATCGTCAGCCAGCCGCACCGCCACTCCCGAAGGAATCCGGGAGTGGGTGGAAGATTCTTGCAGGATTTCTGATTGGTTTTCTCATCGTGGCTCTTATCGGGATTGGTTTTGCCCTCTATCAACGTTCAGTGCGGAAAGGCTCGACTACGGGGCCAGAAGCAGATGCCGCTAGCAAGGGAAGCTCAAGGGCGATAGCGGGGCGCGACAGCGTTAAGCGAGAACGTTACACGGCACTCCTCTCCCAAGCCAAACTCGCAGAGGCCGACCGGCAATGGCAAACCGCGGTGAATGCCTACGAGGCGGCGATCGCACTGTTCGACGAACCGGAAGCTCGTTCCGGCCTCTCCCGCGTCGCGAACACGCGGGACATGGAACAGGTGGCCGCCCGCAAGAGTGCGGATTATAGCCGTCTTCTCGCGGATGCAGAGCAGGCGGAAAGGAATGGCGACCTCTTGACTGCACAGAAAGCATACGAGCGTGCCGCCGCAGCCGCGCCTACGGAACAAGATCGTTTGCAAGCAGAGACAAAGGCCCGGAAAGCTAGCGACAGCATTGCTAATCAGAAAAAGAAGGCCGTCTTTGATAGCCTCGTACAACAAGCCAGAGACGCCGAGAGCAAGAAAGACTGGCAGGGGGCCGTGGACATCTACATGAAGGCCGCGGCGGCGGCACCCGACGAAACCTTGGCGACACAGGTACGTGCCCGCGAAAGCCAACTTGTGGCCTTCATAACAAGCCAAGCCCAGATAAAGAAGCAGGTGAATCAAACCATGACACTTTGTTATATTATCTGGTCTAGCAAAATTGAAAGGCGCTATCCAGCATCTGATCAGCTTGTTGACGGTACGGGGAATGTACTTGGGGATATAAGTTTCGAGCTATATCAAGATGATAATTCGGATTGGCACGTAGGTTTATTTTTGAAAAAAGGAAAAAACAAAACAAGGATATGTGATTTTGAACCCGGCGATGTAATTGGACAAACTAGAACGGGCCAAGTAGAAGGGGTATCCTTTTCTTGTAGGGTGATTGAGATTAATCGTATGGGATCCTCAACACTCATTGAGAAGCTAACTGTTCAGGTTACGATTAGGCGGTGAATTTCGATTGGTAGCACAAGGGGAGACTGGGTCAGGGCGGCGGCAGGGTCAGACCGTGAATGGTGAATAGCCGCTGAAGGCGCAGAAAGGTTGGAGTTGGGGTGAGCGGTGGGCCGCGTTCTGACGAACGCGGCTACCAATCCTTTTCTTGGCTTCCTGATTTCTCATTCAAAAAGTTTCCAAGGGTTGGAAAGTGGAACCCATGCATTTTCCAAGCATTGGAAAATTTTGCGTCGTTCGTTCCAAGCCCTGGAAAATTCTCCGCCGTTTTTTCCAAACCTCGGAAAACTGCACCTGCGGCAGTGGTGTAGCCCTCAACCGAAGCGGAGTTGGCGGAAGGTTTCGTACTGCTGCAGGAGTTTGTCGGTGCAGGAGGGAGGTTGCGGCCGAGCGCGGCGCGGGCGTCAGCGATACACTTCGCGGCGATGCGCGATCTTGACCACCGTGACAAGCAACAGGCGGTCGGCAATGTTGTAGAGAATGCGCCAGTCGCCGACGCGGACGCGCCACAAGTCCACTGGTCCGCGCAGGCGTTTGACGCCCGCCGGCCGGGGGTTCACGGTCAGGGCGACCATAGCCGTGTAGAGACGGCGGCGCATAACGGAGTCGGCGGCGGCGAGTTCCTTCTCTGCACGGGGATCGAGCTTGACGGTGTAGGGCATCAACCCAACCCAAGACGGCGCGCGACGGTTTCCAAGCTAACGGGTTTGACCTTGCCGGCTTGCAGTTCGCGCAGCCGTGCGGTGGCTTCGCGTACATCCTCGGCATCCTCGACCGCGCGCATCAGCGCGGCGGGAATTAAATAGGCGACCGCCGCGCGGCCCTTGCGGACAGCGACGGGTTCACCTTTCTCGGCGCGCGCGAGGGCCGCGCCGGGGTGTGTTGTGAACTGTGTCATGGTCAAAGCAGTCATGGCGGCGGGACTATGCGACCCGTCCGCTGATGTGTCAAGTGAACTGCCTGGGCCAGCGCGAACAGTTCACAAACTTGCCAGGGGAACACTCCCGATCAGCCGAAGCGGAGTTGGCGGAAGGTTTCGTATTGCTGGAGGAGTTTGTCGGTGCAGGAGGAGGGGATGTTGCGGAAGGCGCTTTCGAGGTCGCCCATGGTCAGCAGCGGGTCGGCGTTGTCGCGGATGCTGCGGCCGAGCGCGGCGCGCTTGGCGGCGTTGACGACGCCGACGATGTCGCTGCCGGTATAGCCGTTCAGTTTGCCCACCCACGCGGCGGTGTCGAAGCCTTCCTGTAGCGGCAAACCCTTGAGGTGCATTTGCAGAATGCCGCGCCGCGCGGGTTCATCGGGCAAGCCGATGAAGATTTTCTCGTCGAAGCGCCCGGTGCGGAAGACGGCCTCATCAATGTCCCATGGTTTGTTGGTGGCGCCGAGGATCAGCAAAACGTTCTGGCTTTCCTCGAAGCCGCCGACATCGGAGAGGAACTGGACGACGATGCGGTTATCCACGACGGATTGCCCGCTGCGCTTGGGCAGGAGGCCATCCACGTCGTCGAGGAAGAGCACGGCGACGGGCTGGGACTTGGCGGTCTGGATCAGGCTGCGCAGGCGTTGCTCGGACTCGCCGTGCCACTTGGAGCGGATTTGCGCGCCGGAGGCGTAGTAGAACGGGGCCTGCAATTCGTGGGCGATGGCCTTGCCGAGCGTGGTCTTGCCGTTGCCGGGCGGGCCGTAGAGCAGGACGCCGCCGCCGGCCTTGAGGCCGAGCTTCTTCGCCTTCTCGATGTTCTGGAGGGGATAGACGACCATCTCGAAGATGGTCTTCTTGGCCTCGGTCATGCCGGCGATCATGTCGAAGGTGACGCTGGGGATTTCGGTGACGAGCCAGTCGGCGTCGGCACTGCTTGGGCTATCGGCCGGTTCCGCGCCGGGCTTGCCGCCGGATGTTCCGCCCTGACCGCCCTTGAGCGGCTGGCGTTTGAGTTTCTCGGCGATTTCCAGCCAACCCTCGGCATCCTCGGTGTAACGGGTGGCAATGTGGCCGGCGGTCTGCGCGGCCAGCGCGTAAGCGAATTCAGCGGCCTTGGCGGCGTGGAAGATGGCGTTGGCGGTGTTGCTATCGCGAATCGCGGCTTCGCACTGTTTCTCGTGTTCCAGTTTTTTATCGAGGAGGAAGCTCATGGGATCTCCGCGGTTCAGCCATGCTCCGCCAGCATCTCGGCTTCCAAGGTCGCCAGGTTGAGCGGCAGCGTGCCGGAATGGCGACGGACGGAGAACAGGTTACGGCGGCGGCTACATAAAAAATGGAGCGTGGCTTTGCGCGGGTCGTATTCCTCGACGACGATGCGCGTCACCCGCACAACAGTACCGGGGTGTTCGGGGCATTGCCACGGTCTGCGGCGGGCATAGGAGAGCAGACGGATCAGGCGGCTCTCGGAGAAGACTTCGCAGCGGTCGCCTTCGCAGACAAGCAGCGCGCGCTTGCCGCAGGCGGAGCATTCGTAGCTGGCCAGCTTCTGGCCGGTGGTGAGCAGGAAGGTGCTGCCACTGCATTCCGGGCAGGCAAATTCGCGTACAGCGCCACTCATCAGGCGGGTCAGGATGGCTTGCCGCTCAGCCGGTGTATAGCGCTGCTCAAAATCATTCCACGCGGCATTGGGCATGGGCTCAAGCATGGACCTGCTCCTCAAGCGTGGCGCTCTGTTTCCGGCTGGTCATGCGCAGCACCAATTGGCCCGCCGCATCCCAGCGCCATGTTGCGGAGGCGGCCTCTGTCGCCGGCATAGTGGGCGGTGGGGGTAGGTGCGTCGGCGCAACCATCAAGGCCGCGCGCACCGCCGCCGCGCCCTTCGCCTGTTCCTGAATTTCGCGCCGGGCCTTCTCCCGTTTTTCCCGCACCTCGGCGAGGATCAGCACGACAATGACCAGCACCACGACGCCCAGCATGATGGTCGGCAGATGATTGCCTGCGACCAGATTGATGACGCTGCCCACGGCGCTGAAGACCAGCACGATGGTGCTCAAGGCGGTACGCAGCATCTCGGCTGGCTTGGTGGCTTCCATGACCTTTAAGGTTCCTGGTTACGCTCGCGGATGGGAGCGGCGGGTGTCTTCTGGGCTGGCGCGCTTTCCGGGGCGCGCGGTGTTTCTTCCGTGGCAGCGGCCAGCTCCTCGAAGCCGGCCAGTTGCTCGGTGAACGATTCGCGGTCGGACTCGCGCTCGCGCCGGCGCCCCGCTTTTTCCAGGTCAGCCACCGCGCTGACGCGGCCCTCGGCCTCCTCGGCGCGCTCATCCACTTCGTCAATCAACTGGTCAATCGCGGCCTCGGTAACGCCGGCCATACCGTAGGCGGTGACCTCGCGCATCCGGCCGAGCACCTGGGTCAGCACCTGCTCGTTCTCGACCAGAACCTTGAACTCGCCCTCGGCGGAGCGATAGGCGGCGAGCAGGCCCTTCAACTCCGCTTCGAGCACACGCTTGCGGGCGGGCGGCGCGGTTTCGTAGGCCTTCTTCTTGGCGGCGATGGTCGCGAATTGTTTTTCCAGCGCCGCGGCGAGCGCCTCGCGTTTCGTGGTGTTGGCCGCGAGGGTGCCGGCGATGGACTGCTGAATCGCCTCGGGCGATTTGTTCTTCCGCCATTGGCGATAGAGTTGGACGGCGTTGCCACCGAGTTTCCTGACGGCCGTCAAGGTGGCTTGCAAGGCCTTTCTGGTTGTCTCTTGCGCGGCTTTTTGTTCGGGTGCGGGTTGGTTCTCGCTCATGTCGTCTCCCTGCGGGCTGGCCCGCCGTTCACTTGCCGTCCAGCAGATTGCGCACGCGTTCCTGTCCGGCCTTGATGCGGGCATCCACCTCGGCGCCGGCTTGGGCCGTGTTGCCACCGACCTCCGCGGCGGCCTCCTGCTCCAGTTGTTTGCCAAGATCATCCAGCGAAGGAATGTGATCCTCCAGGCCGGCGCTGGCGCCCTCGGTTTCCTTGGTATAGAGCTTGTCCCAGAAGCGGTCGGCATCCACCTGCTCGCCGAGCAGATCTTGCGCCTCATCGAAGACATCCGCCACGCGCTCGGGGTCAATGCGGACCACTTTGTTCATGGCGGAGAGCGCGTCGGCGAACTGCTGGTCCGACTTCGCCGCCTGCATCTTGGTAAAATACTGCTCGAAGACCCAGCGCTTCTGTTCCAGCTTGGTCATCAGCACCTGGCTCGCGCGGTAGCTGATGAGCGACCGCTGCGCCGCGGCCTTCTGCCCAGCCTTCATGTAGTCGCGCGCCTGTGCCCAGATCTTGGAGGAGTCCTTCTCCATCTGTTTGATCCGGTCCTTCACGTCCTCAATGGCGTTCTCCGCCTGTCGGAAGGCATGCCGCTGGTCGCGCCGCGCTTCCCGTTCCCGTTCTTTTTTGCTCTTAAACAAGAGGCCCATGGTTCCTCCGAATTTGAAATTCCTATAGCAACAAAACCGGTGGGAAGCCAGCTTCTAATGAACACTCCTGCGTGATTGAACGGCAGCCGGTGCGAAGACGATCTCCGGCAACATGGCGACCGCGACACGTTTCTGGTCGAAGTCGGCGTGACTGCAAAGCGCGGTCAGCGTCGGGTTGCCGTAGCCAACCTGGTCTTGGATGGCACCAGCGGCCCGCGGCTGACCGTACAGCGGTTGAGGAAGGAATGTCGCAGGCTATGAAAGCCTTTGCGGCGGGCTTTGCGCGGCGTCAGTTCGATCCGACCGGGCTTGAGGGCAGACCAGCGCAGCGTGCGCACGTCGCCCAGGCACAGACCGGTGTAGAGACCGATGGCGAGCATATAGCGCATGGTCCCGCGCGCCTTGCGGCAGCGCGTCGTCAACTCGTCGGGCGTGAAGTTCAGGCGCCCTTGCGTTTCCTTTTCCAGTTTGCGGATGTGCAACCAGGGATTGTCCAAGAGACCTGCTTTCACGCGCAGCGTGGTGAACACCGAGCGCAGGAACTGAAGGTGACCGTTGAACGAGCGTGGCGAGAATTTGCCTCGCCAGAGATTCCGCGCGTAGTCGTCGGCATGCGCGTCACTGACATCGTGCAAGCGTTGGACGTGAGGGGCCTTCCCCCAACCGACAAAGCGCTGCCATGCGGCGCGGTAGCCGGCGATGGTGGTCGCGCAGGGTTTGCCCTTCTGCGGCGAGGCGAGCCATTCTTTCCAGGTGTCATCGAGCGTGATGGGCGTCAACGCCATCGCGCTAAGCTGGCGCGACAAGCGCAGGCGCATCTCAATCTGTGCCTGGGTGGGCAGGCGGCCGATGCACTCCTGCAACACGATGAACTGTTTGATGATCGTGCCTTCACCGCGCGCTGCGGCCTTGGCCGCGTTGGCGATGTCCGATGCGGAGTTGCGATCCGTTTCGCCCGTGCTGACCCAGGCTTGCTGGAAAAACGGTTGCTCGCCGCGGGCGGGGCGGGCCGCTACACTCACGCGCCTGATGCGGATTTTTTTCCAGAGCCTCGTGTGGGCCGTGGCCGTGCTGGCCACCGGTTGTGTCCAGCTCGAGCAGGACCTGACACTGAAGGCCGACGGCAGCGGCAGCGTCCGGTTCGCCTACGCCGTGCCGGAGGCGGAGCAGACCCTGACGCAACAGGCGGCGCGCGAGCTGCTCAAGCAGACGCTGGCACTCGGCAACCACACGCGCCTGCCGCAGGACATGAGCGACGCCGAACTGAAAAAACAGTTCGAGGGGTTCGCCCAGCAGGGCGTGAAGCTGGAACAACTGGCCACCGAGCGCAAGCCCGGCTGCACCATCCGGCGCGGCGTCATCAGTTTCAAAACACTCGCAGGGCTGGCGCGGACGTTGCTGACGGAGCGGACGGTGGCGCTGACCCGTGACGCGCGCGGTAATTTCCAGTTGCTCGAGCAACCGGGCGGAGGACAGACGGTCGCCAGCCGGCTGGTAACCGTGGCCGGCGAGGACGCGAATCCGCTGGTCGCCGATCTGTTCAAGGGTTTCCGCGCCACGCTGCGTGTGACCGCGCCCGGCCGCATCCTCGAAAGCAACGCGACGCAGGTCGAAGGCGCGTCCGCCCTCTGGCGCTTTGATGGCGACCGCGACGCGCGGGCGGTGGCCCGGCTGCTCCAGCAACCCATACGCCTATCGTTTGAAGGGCGCGGGCTGGCCCTGACACCCTTCGTACAGCGCGGTGGCGCACCCTAGCCCGCGCCGTTGCAAAGCGGGCCGTTGATGCTAGAATGGGGCGCGCCTTGACAGCAAAAAACAAGGAACCTATGGCCCCCGAAAAACCAACTCGCAAGGAACCGACCGAAGCGCAGCCGCCGATGCGCTGGATGATCGTCTGGCTGGTGATGATGGGCGTGTTCCTCGTCGTCTATCAGTTCATGTCCACCGGCCAGGAGAAATACAAGACGGTCCCCTTCCGGCCCGATTTCATCACGCTGGTCAACGAGGGCAAGGTCAAGAGTTGCGTCGTCATGGTGGGCGCGGACGGGCGGCAGTATATCCGCGGCGAAATGCTGGAGGTGGATCCGCAGACCAAGAAGGCCGGCCGCTTCGAGGTCAATGTGCCCATCACCGAGTACCTGCAAAAAATCCTCGACGAGAAAAAGATCAACTATAAGTTCGAGTATCCGAACACGCTGTTCTGGCAGATTCTGACCGGGCCGATCTCCGTGCTGATCGTGATGCTTCTGCTCTCGTTGTTGTTCTGGCGGCAGATCCGCATGGCGGGCCGCGGCGCGATGAGTTTCGGCAAGAGCCGCGCGCGGCTGATGACCCGCGAGAAGAACAAGACCACCTTCAAGGACGTCGCCGGCGTGGATGAGGCGCGCGAGGAGGTCCAGGAGATCATCGAGTTCCTGCGCGACCCGAAGAAGTTTCAGAAGCTCGGCGGCCGCATCCCGAAGGGCGTGTTGCTCGTCGGACCGCCGGGCACCGGCAAGACGCTGCTCGCCAAGGCCATCGCCGGCGAGGCCGAGGTGCCCTTCTTCTCGATCAGCGGCTCCGACTTCGTCGAGATGTTCGTCGGTGTCGGCGCCAGTCGCGTCCGCGATATGTTCGAGCAGGGCAAGAAGAACGCGCCGTGCATCATCTTCATTGACGAGATTGATGCCGTCGGCCGGAGCCGCTTCAGCGGCATCGGCGGCGGTCACGATGAGCGCGAGCAGACGCTGAATGCGCTGCTGGTGGAGATGGATGGCTTCGATACACAGGAAGGCGTCATCATCATCGCCGCGACCAACCGGCCCGACGTGCTGGATCAGGCCCTGCTGCGGCCCGGCCGCTTCGACCGCCAGATCGTCATTGACCTGCCCACGCTCGACGGGCGCGAGGCGATCCTGAAGATTCACGCGCACCGCATCAAGCTGGCGACAACCGTGGACCTGCGGCGCGTGGCGCGCGGCACGCCGGGCTTCTCCGGCGCCGACCTCGCCAACCTGATCAACGAGGCCGCGCTGCTCGCCGCGCGCCGCGGCATGGAGGCCGTCCAGCAACAGGACATGGAGGAGGCGCGCGACAAGGTGCGCTGGGGGCGCGAGCGCCGCAGCCGCGTGCTCGACGAGAAGGAAAAGAAGTTGACCGCCTACCACGAGGCCGGCCACGCCATCGTGCTCAACTGTGTCGAAGAGGCCGAGCCGCTACATAAGGTCACGATCATCCCGCGCGGGCAGGCGCTGGGCGCGACGATGCAACTGCCGGAGAAAGACCGCTACACCGAGGGCCGCAAGAAACTCGAAGGCATGCTGACCGGCCTGATGGGCGGACGCGTCGCCGAGGAGCTCATCTTTGGCGACATCACCACCGGCGCGCAGAGCGATATCAAGCAGGCGACGCGCATCGCGCGCCTGATGGTCTGCGAGTGGGGCATGAGCCCCACGCTCGGTCCGCAGAATTTCTCCACGCGCGAGGAGTTGCTGTTTCTCGGCCGCGAGGTCAGCCGCAGCCAGGAGATCAGCGAGGAAACCGCGCGCAAGATTGACGAGGAAGTGCACCGCCTGCTGTCCGAGGCCTATGAACGCGCCAAGCTGATCCTGCAGCAGCACCGCGACAAGCTCGACATCCTCACCCAACTGCTGATCGAGCGCGAGACGCTCGACGGTGCCGAGGTGGCCGCCATCGTCAAGAACGGCCGCCTGCCGACGCCAGCAGAGCTGGCCGAATTGGAAGCGGTGCAGAAACCGGCGGTGACGCCCGCGGCGGAGCCACCACCCATGCCGGGCAGTCCACCCCCGCCAACGCCGACGTCCCATGGCCACGAGGCCGTCTAGGTCCCGCATGGAACTGCCCTCCACCAGTTGGCGTTGCCGCGAACGCACCCTGCGGTGCGAGCGCACGCTGCTCATGGGCATCCTCAACATCACGCCCGACTCGTTCTCCGACGGCGGCAATTATTTTGACCTTGCGCAGGCGGTAGTGCGCGGCCTGAAACTGGCCGATGAAGGCGCCGACATCATTGATGTCGGCGGTGAATCCACCCGGCCAGGCTCCGCGCCGGTGGACGAAGCCGAGGAGTTACGCCGCGTGGTGCCGGTCGTCCGCACGCTGGCCGAGCGCACCAACTGCGCGATCTCCGTGGACACGACCAAGTCCGTCGTCGCCCGCGCCGCGTTGCAGGCCGGCGCGCACATCATCAATGACATCTCCGCCGCCACCCGCGACGAGGACATGGCCGCCGTCGTGGCCGACTATCAAGCCGGCCTCATCCTAATGCACTGCCAGGGCACGCCGGACACCATGCAGGAGCACCCGCAGTACGCCGATGTCGTGGGCGAGGTACGCGACTACCTCGGCGCGCGGGTCGAGGCGCTGAGCGCCGCCGGGCTGCCGCGCGAGAATACCGTGGTGGATCCCGGATTCGGCTTCGGCAAAACCCTGGAGCACAACCTGACCTTGCTCCGCCAGCTCGACCAGTTCACGCGGCTCGGCCGGCCGATCATGGTCGGCCTCTCGCGCAAGTCCATGCTGGGCGCGCTGACCGGCCAGAAGAAACCGGAGTATCGCGTCCCCGGGGGCCTCGCCGCGCTCACCGCCGCCATCCTGCGCGGCGCGCGCCTAATCCGCACCCACGATGTCGCCGCCTCCCGTGACGCCGCGCGTGTCGCCGACGAACTGCGTGTTTATCAGACCTGATGCTGTGGTTCTGGATACGGGGTTGAGGATGCGCGCCGGATCCATGCGCCGCTTGGACTTTTCCGGCGCAGCGACGCTGCCCCCCCCCCCCACCACCCTCGCTAGCCGCCGCCCACCGGGGCACAATGACCGCACACAGTGGCAGAGGTGCGTACCCACGCTCGCTGGCTCAAGGGTGCGCTATGACCGGGAGGCACTCATAGCCAGGGGCGCAACAGTTTGGCCAGCCCTTGCAAGAGCGCATCGAGCCAAGGCCGGCGCCGCCAGTTGGCCAGCGTGATACGCCTGGAGAAGCGGACATCATGCTCGTACAGCGTCTGCAACTGCCGGGCCAACTCTGATGAACGGACAGCCACAGAAAGCTCACAGTTGCTCTCAAAGCTCCGATAGTCCAAGTTGGCCGAGCCGATGACGGAGACCGTCCCATCGAGGCACAGTGTCTTGGCGTGCAACATCCGTCCGCGCCGCTCGAAAATCTCGACACCCGCCGCCAGCAGCCGCGCATAGAATGCACGCGCCGCCAGCCGCAGCAGCGGTACATCGCTGACGCCCGGCAGCATCAGCCGCACCGCGACGCCACGGCGCGCGGCGGCGCACAGCGCGTCAATGATCGCATCGGTGGGCGCAAAGTAGGCGACGGTAATCCACACGGACTGCCGCGCGGAGGCGACCAGTTCCCGCAGGCTGGCCGCCACCAGCGAACGGCGCGCGGGCGCAGCGGCCAGCACTCCCAGGGCCCCCTCGGGCGTGAGCGGTACCACATGCTCTGCCGCCGCCGGGTCGGTGCCGCGGCGCGCATAACGCCAGATACGCGCGAACGCGGCCACCAGATGCCGCACCTGTGGCCCGCCCAGCACGAGCCCGGTGTCGCGCCACGGCCGGCCGCGGTAACGGCGGCGGCGATGGACAATCCACGGCCCGGCGTACTCCGCGCCGACATTCAAGCCGCCCACCTGCGCCATCTGATCATCCACCAACACCAGTTTGCGATGATCACGCTGCGTAATGCGCCAGCGGCCGCGGTAGCGCCACGGCGCGAGCGGATGAAATTCGCACAGCCGTACACCGCAGGCGCGCATCTGCGAGAACAATTCAGGATCGGTGTCGTGGCAACCGAAGGCGTCATAGAGTACGAAGACCCGGACGCCCGAGCGCGCCTTACGGCAGAGCAAGGCGACAAATTCGCGCCCGGCCTCGTCGCTGCTGAAGATATACATCTCGACGCAGATGCGATGGCGTGCCAACAGGATGGCGTCATAGGCAGCGCGCAGCGCCTGGCCATCCTTGAGCAGTTGCACAGTGGTGCCATCGTTCAGCATCACGGGATCGGGCGTAACCCAATCCTCGAAGGTGCCGGTGATGGCGGCGCCGTCCATGCCCGCCGCGTCGGGGTGGTCATGGGGTTGTTGCCGCCAAGGCCGCCAACGTTGTTGAGAGAGCTGCCGCAACAAACTGCGTGAAGCCGCGGTTGCTGCCTGCTTGACACTCTTGAGGCGCCGGAAACTCACGGCGCCACTTTAGGCGACCCCGCGCTGTTTTCCAAGGGGTTTAGTCGCCGCTGCGCCCCTCCCAGCTAGTCCGCCCCCTTCCCCAGCCGTCTTCTGCTGCCGCCATCTTGTCCGCTTGCGGGGTGCGGTTTTTTGCTGGCATCGGGCGGGCAATCGTTTATCTTCTGCCCCCGCCAACCGTGGCGCGGTAGCCAAGTGGTAAGGCGGAGGTCTGCAAAACCTCTATGCATCGGTTCGAATCCGATCCGCGCCTCCAGCCGCACTCTCGTCCCCGTTATTTCTTTATCCATCAGCGGATCACTGCGGCTCATCGGCAAACGAACGCGTCATGGTATGGCTGGCGGATTAAGGTTTGTAGTCCCGCCACAGCCAACGCATTACCTCTGGAAAGATTTGTGTGCCGTGATTGCTGCTGTGCACGCCCTCGCCGAAGACGAACTTGTGGTCATAACCCTTTTCGTCGAGCGCAGCGGCCATGGCCTTGTTTGCGTCTGGCCAACTGCCAAACTGGTTGACGATGTCGTTGGCGCCATCCTGCTGGAAGATGCGGATCGGCTTTTTCGCGGAGGCACGGATGAGTTCGGGATATTTGTTGCCGCCGCGGATGTTAGTGAAGCTGCCTACAGTGGTGAAACATTTACGGAACTCGTCGGGCCGTTCCCAGCACACCGTCCAAGCGCAGATGCCGCCGCTACTGCTGCCGGCGATGCAACGACCAGCCGGATTCTTGGTCAGGTTATACTTTTTGCCGACTTCTGGCAGGATTTCCTCCATCAGGAAGCGCACATAGTCGGCGCTAAGGGTGTCATATTCCTTGCTACGGTTGGCGCGCGGAGCGGGGCGCCCATCGGCACGCTTGCGCGGTTTTTCGCCGGGTTTGAGGGGAAAGTCACCCGGCTGGATGAAGATGCCGATCGTCACCGGCATCTCCCGCTTGGCGATGAGATTATCGAAGACGGTTGGCGCTTTATACATGACACCGTCCTGGCACACAAAAACACACGCCGGTTTGGTGGCGTCATATTGTTTGGGGATATAGACCCAATATTTCCGCACGGTGCCGGGAAACACCTTGCTGTTGTTCCATTCATATTCCGTGACCGACCCCTTCGGTACACCGGGTTGCTCCTCCGAGTCCAGCGTCAGCTTTTTATATTGATCATCGGGTGACACCTTCTGTGGCCCGGCAGCCTGCAACGGTGTCAGCAACAGAGCGGCGGGGACGAACATTAACGTACCGATCAAGCGCCGAGTGATGTTTTGCTTCATGTATATCTCCAATGGTGACGCGTTAGGCCAGCAGCGTGCGGGTGGCTTTTTGCATGACGGATGCTATCGCCACGCCCGATCTTTGTCCATGCCCGTGTAATAGGCTTGTCCGCTCTCTGTGCACTAACCATACTGCAAGGCGCGAGCCGGTGCGCATCAAGCCGGATCTCAATCCGGCGGGCCTTGGCGTGGGACTAAGAATGAAAAAACTTTTGTTTGTGTTTGGATCCATAGTGACAGCCATCCTGTCCGATGTGCATGCCGACCTTTTAGATGAAGCGCTCGCCGGTCCGCTCAACACGACGACTGACCTCGTCTTCTGCATCCGTTCCCCATATAACGATGGACATTGGTACGCCAACATCGGTTACTATTGCGATGACACCGGCAAGAAAGCCTACGCCGGCAACGGCCAACCCGACAAAGGCGTCCTCTATCGCTACAACCTGCGCACACACACGAAGACGGTCCTGCTTGACGCCAAGGGCGGCAGCGTCCGCGATCCCCACGTGGACTATGATGGACACACCCTGCTGTTCTCCTATCGTCCGGCCGGCACCGATTATTATCATCTCTATGAAATGCAGGCGGATGGGACGGGTCTGCGGCAACTCACCGAGGGACCGTGGGACGACTTCGAGCCCTGCCGCCTGCCCGATGGTGATATCGTTTTTGTTTCCACTCGTTGCAAACGCTGGGTGAGTTGCTGGTACACGCAGGTCGGCACGCTGCATCGCTGCAAACCGGATGGTACCGGGATCACCGTGCTCTCCGCCAATATCGAACATGACAATACGCCTGCCGTCATGCCCGATGGCCGCATCCTCTATATGCGTTGGGAATACATTGATCGCTCCCAGGTCGAATACCACCACCTTTGGACCATGAATCCCGACGGCACGGGCGTCAACGTCTTCTTCGGCAATATGCATTCGTGGACGGTGATGATTGACGCGCAGCCCGTACCCGGGTCGCACGAGGTCATTGCCAGTTTCTCACCCGGTCACGGTATGAACGAACATGCCGGGTTCGCCACCCTCGTTTCGCCGCGCGCCGGTCCGGACCATGAACCTTCCGCGCGTCGCCTGAGCGACAAGGGCAACATCCGTGATCCCCAAGCGCTCTCCAAGGATCTGTTCCTGATGGCGCGTGGAAAACAGATCATCCTCATGAATCGCGCCGGCAAAGAGCAGGTGCTCTATACTAATGCCGAGGTGGCCGTTCATGAACCGCGGGTGTTGCGCCCCCGACCGCGCGAGCCGATCATCTCGAACCGGCGAAAAGCGGAAACCGCCACGGGCCAGTTCGTACTTGTGGATGTTTACGCGGGCCGCAACATGGCGGGTGTCAAACGGGGCGATGTGAAAAAGCTACTCGTGCTCGAACCGCTTCCCAAACCTGTTAACTTCAGTGGTGGCATGGATCTGACGACCTTCACCGGTTCGTTCAATCTTGAACGGGTGCTCGGAACCGTGCCAGTCGAGGCCGATGGCAGCGCCTCATTCATCGCGCCTGCTGGCCGCCCGCTCTTTTTCGTCTCGCTCGACGCGAACGACATGTCCGTGAAACGCATGCAGAGCTTCGCCAACCTCATGCCCGGCGAGACCTTCACCTGCGTCGGTTGCCACGAGGAACGCGCCAGCGCCGCAGGAACCGATCGCCGCGAAGGCACGCTCCTGGCCTTGCAGCGTCCGCCGTCGGTCATACAACCGTTTACGGGATTTCCAGACGTCTTCGATTTCAAGCGCGACATACAACCCATTCTCAACCGTCATTGCATTGCCTGCCACAACCCGGAGAAACGCGCGGGCAACCTCAATCTCATCGCTGCCCAGTCACCCACCTTCTGCAACACCTACATGGCGCTCATCCTCCGGCGCGAGTTCATGGATGGCCGCAACGGCCTCGGCAACCAGCCGCCGCGCAGTATCGGCAGCGCAGCCAGCCCCCTGCTCGGCCGCCTCTCCGGCGGCCACAAGGGTGTCAAGGTCTCGCCCGAGGAATGGCGCACCGTCTGGCTCTGGATCGAGGCCGCTGCACCCTACGGCGGCAGCTATGCCGCACTGCGCAACACCGAGGAACAGAATTACTACGGCCACGCTGGCCATAAATTTTTTGGCGAGTGCCGCGATGTCTTCAAACGCCGCTGCTTCGAGTGCCACAAAAACACCGCTGATCGCAATATCGCAGGTATTCCTTTCAACTGGGATATACGCCACAAAAAGGAGCGGAACCTGGCAGGTCACCCGACGGCACACTTCGAGAGGACCGTCATCCCGAACGATCCTGCGCGCCTCTTCGATGCCAGTGTGGTGCTGAACTACACCCAGCCTGAAGCGTCCAGCATCCTGCTCGCCCCGCTCGCCAAGGAGGCGGGCGGCTACGGACGCTGCGGCAAGGCGATCTTTACGAGCAAGAACGATCCCGATTACATGAAGTTGCTGGCCTCCATCCGAAGCGGCAAGGCGCTCATTGATGCGCGCCCGCCGTGGGGCGCGCCCGGCTGGAAACCCAACCTGCAATACGTGCGCGAGATGAAACGCTTCGGCCTGTTGCCCGCGTCGTTCGACCCCGCCAACGAAAAACTCGATCCCTTTGCCATGGACCAGGCCTACTGGCGTTCACTCTGGCCGCAAACGACTCCCTGATCTTCCTGCAACACCGCTGTTTCCAAACCTTGGAAAAAATTCCGTGAGATTTTCCAATGCCTGGATAAACCGATGGGGTCCGTTTCCAATCCTTGGGAAACATTTACTTGATCACGCGGGCTTCGGTGTTGGCGATCTCGCGGTTGGCGAACTCGTCGGTGAGATACCACTCTTGATAGAGGCGCTCGATTTGCCGAAACCACCACTCGACCGAGGACCGCGTCAGCGTGGGCTTCACATCCTTCGGGCGTTGGTCGTCGCGGATCGGCGGGCGAATGCGGTCGGCGGGCGGTTGGTAGGCGGGATCGAAGACCAGCAACGGCAGGGTGTCCGCGGGCAACAACTGACGCCAGAGGAAGGCCTGCATTTTGTCCTCGGCCGGCACGGCTTCGCGGACGACTTCCTTGTCGCCAACTTTCGTGGCGCCCACGACGGTCAGGTTGACCGGCTTCTCCATCTCCGTCAGCGTGGTCTTGATCGCGAGGCCCACGGACTCCTGTTTGGCGGCCAGCGTAGCGCCGCCCGATTCAAAACCCGCAGGAAGATCCTTGAACTTCAGCGTAATTGGCCCATCGAAGCCGTCCTTGCGCATGGCAAAGACGGTCACAGCCGCCGAGCCCTTGGCGGGCATGACGAGGCGGGAAGGAATCATACGGAGCACAAAGTCGGGCTGCGGTTGGCTGATCCGCAGGCGGTAGGCAAATTCCTTGCCGCCCTGCCGCCGGGTGTCGCCGAGGTGGATGAAATATTTTCCGTCGGCGGGCAGCTTCACCATGAGATAGGCATCGGCGTGATCGGTGTTCAGGCCCGTGCCGGCATCATAATGATCATCGTTCAGTGCGATGATCTTGCCATCCGCGCCGGTAACCTTGAGGAAGGAATCCAGCGGCGAGCCGAGGCGGCGCGCGGTCACTTCCGCGACGAGAACCTCGCCGGCCTTGCCTTCCACCTCGAAGACATCCCAGTCGCCGGGCTGATCCATGCGTCCGTTGATGATGATGGGCAGCGTCACCTTCTGCGCGTTGGTCGTGCTGTGGTTGGGCTCCGTGTCCCGGCCTTCGGGCAGCGTGTCCAGCGCGAACGGCACATAATTGGAGACGAGTTTCCCGTGGGTGGCGGCCAGCAAATGGTGGCCCGGTTTGGCATCCTTGGGCGGCGGCGCGAGCGTGGCCTTCTCCAGGTTCCAGCCGTTCATCTCGATCTGGACCGGCTCGCCCGCGCGGCCGCCCAGCGGGAAGATGCTGGTGATGTAAGGCAGTTCGCCGATGGTGATCCGGTACACAAAACTCTCGCGGCCGCGGAAGAGCGCCTCGTTGATGGAGAGCAGATACTCGCCGTCTTCGGGGACCTCGAAATAGAGCAGCGGATCGGGATGGGAGCGGAAGTCATCGTTGTAGGCCAGTTCCTTGCCGCTGGCGTCGCGCAGCTTCAGCACGGCCTGGCACCAGCCGGGGACGCCATCGGGCACGTAGGGGATCAGGTCGCGGGCGCGGGCGGAAATGACCAGCCGCTGTCCCTTGCCGGCCTGGAAGCGATAGCGGTTCACCTCGCCCGCCGCGATCTGGCCGTTCATCGTGCAGGGCACCGTGACGCGCAGTTCCTCCTCCTCGCGCGGCCGTTTGCGTTGCGACTGGAACTCCTTGCCGAGCACCGGGAGCCGCATGGTCTTCATCGGCTTGCGGGCCACTTCCGGCACCTGACCCACGAAGAAGGAGAGCGGATTGGAGACGCCCTTCTTGGTGATCACGCGGATTTCCCGCCGGCCCGGCTTGGCGTCCGGCGCAATCGTGAGCTCCGCAAAGACCAGCTCGGTCTGGGAGCGGACGGCGGGGTCGCGCTCGTCTTCTGCGAACATCCGCTGAATTCGTTCAATCAGCTTCTCCTTGGCCACGTCCTTCTCGGACTTGGGCGCGGCGCTCTTGGCGTCCTTCTCGCCGGGTTTTGTGACCTTGGGTTTCTCCAGCTTCGTGTTGCACTTGATGCAGACCGTGGCGTCGGGCGCGTTGGCGGTGGCGCAGACCGGGCACATCAGGGATGGCGCGGCGTTGGGGCCGGTATCCGGGCCGATGGGCGCGGGAAATTCAAATGACGCCATCTTCGCGGCCATCGCATCATCCACCACCGTTTCCTTCTTCCGCAATTCGTTCAGTTGCTGGTTGACCAGCCCCATCTCCTGGTTGTCCAGAATCCGGTAGTAATCCACGAGCCGGGCGGAAACGCCCTCGCCGGTCACGATGACATCGGAGGCATGAACCAAGCCCTGCCCACCCAGCCGGATCGGGAAGGTGGTGTCCTGCTGGCCGCCGGCGGGATAGACGAATCCGATGTACTGGTTCTGCGCCCACGTTGACGCTGCCGCCGACACGAGGAGGCCCAGCACCAAGAGTTGAAGCCTGTTGAATCTATTCATGTGAGTAACGCTGACTTTGGCTGCGCCGGAAAGTTCCAAGCCTTGGAAAAAAGTCCTGCGCGAACTTCCAAGCCTTGGAAATTTTCCAGACGGAAAAATGTTGCTGGTTACGGCTCATGTTCGAGCTCCAGCGTAAGCGACAGCGGGGCCCGGCCGGCCGTATTCTCCTTGGCGAAAAACTTGAAGTCGCACTCCATCCCCGATACAGCCTGGGTGCGCCCCGGTCCCAAGGCGAGGGTGATGATCCGCGGCCCCGTTGGGCTGATCTGGCTGCGCACGAAGGCGCTCAACTTCCCAGCGTGATCCGGAAACTGCAGCAGACTGCCAGCGGGTGTCGCGCCCGTGCTGAAGCGCAAAACCTCCAGTGACTGCGCCAGACTGCCGAACGTGAAGTTGATACTGCCCGAGGCTGTGTAGTCGGTGATCACGCCCCGGCCCGTGGCATCCTGCACGGCCTGATAAGTCACCGCAGTCAGATCGGGATTCATACCGAGGCCAAGCAGTTCCAGCTCGATCGGCCTGGCCGGCGCCCAACCGGGCATACCGTATAACTTATGGTTTTGGGCAACCACGCCCGCCAGCCGCGCGCGGGTCACCTTCCACCCGGCCGGCAACGGTGGCAGGGCAAACTGCACCAAGCCCAGATGCCCCGCGTCCACGGTCTGCCCCGCGCCGGTGAGGTCGGGATGATAGCGGCAGTTGCGAATGTAAATCTGCTGCGTGCTCCCGTTGAAATTTGTGACCGGGTTTGAACTATCAACGAAAGTGTCCTCCACCAGCTTGGCGGATAGCACCATCGTATGGGCCGCCGCGACAAGCGCTGTCGCCGCTGGCGGCGGGGTGGCCACCGCGGAAGCGGAATAACTGACGGAGTCCATGATGATCTGGCCGTTCGTGCTGGTGTTGTTCCACTCCAGCATGGTCAGCGGCATGTGGGGCGGATGCACGTTGGTCTGCGCATCCTTCACCACCCCGTTGATCGCGACGCTGGCGCCGCGCGCGTCCCAATGGAACACGATCACATCGCCCTTGGATAGCGAGGCCGCCAGGATCGGGCCGGTGTAAATCTTGGCGCCGTTACGCACATGGAAGCGCCACCCGGTCCCCTTGTCGGAAAGAACGAGGAACGGGTCACCGTCGTCAATGTCACCCAGACCCAAAAGCCCCTGCGAACTGACGGAGGGACCGCCCATCACGAACTTGAAGTCGCCGTGCAGGAATATCAGCGCGGATGTTAGATCGGACTCGTTCAGCCTGACGTTGGCGCCATCCACGCCCGCGACACCGCCTCTCCACCATTTCGCCCGATCGAGCGTGGAGTTGGTCCAGGCGAAATCATCGTAGAGGACATAGCCCGCCGGTGCGGGGTTGCGCGCCGGGCACGAAAGCACCACAGCCGACACAAGGTAGGCCACCGTCAAGATCAGGGGCCGGTTGAAGCTACTCATGCGTTGTCCAGCATCCGCCATGGCCTACATGATTTCTTCCAGCAGCCCGGCGGCCTTCATGCCCTCGTTCTCGGTATCGAGCACGTAGGCATCGAGGCCCCACGGATGCGGCAGCTTGGCGGTGGCATCAATGCCGGCCAGCAGATAGAAGCTGCCCAGCAGGTCCGCGGGATAGACCGGCCGCTCCTTGACGTTCTCGCCTTTGTCATCGGAGGCGCCGACGACGCGACCGCCCTTGAAGCCGCCGCCGGCGACGAGCACGGTGAAGACGTTGCCGTGATGATGGCGGCCACCGTTCCACGGCGGCTCCCAGGAAATCTTCGGCGTGCGGCCGAACTCGCCGGTGCACCAGACCAAGGTGCTGTCGAGCAGACCGCGTTCTTTCAGATCGGCGAGCAGCGTCGCGAGGCCCTGATCGAGGCTGGCGCACTGGTTGCGCATGGTGGCGAAGTGATTCGAGTGCGTGTCCCAGCCGCCGGGGAAACTGATCGTGATGTAGGGCACGCCCGCCTCGACCATCCGCCGCGCCGCGAGGCATTCCTGTCCGAACGTGTGGCGGCCGTAACGATCGCGCAGCGCCGTCGGTTCGTTGTCGAGGTTGAAGACCTCCTTGCCGCTGCCGAGGATCAAGCCATAGGCCCGCTGCCGCGCCGCCTCGGCAGCCGCCATCTCCGGCTCATCCGCCACGCCATAGCCCATGACGTTGTTCTTATCGGCCAGCTCGCGGCGCGCCCGCTGCCGCCCGTCATCAATGCCGCGGTTGATGATGCCCTGCACCTCGAAGCGGCCCGCGTTGGGATCGCCGCCCGTCGCAAACGGCTTGTACGCGGGGCCGAGGAACCCTTCCTCGGAAAAACGCCCGGCGGCTTCCAGCATCACGACGTAGGGCGGAATCAGCCCTTTGTACTGGTCCTTCTTGAAGAACGTGAAGATCGCACCAATGCTCGGATAGGCCAGCCGCCCGCCCGGCAGGTGACCGGTCTGCATCAGATAGGCGGCGGTCTCGTGCCCGTTGTTGCCGTGGGTCATGCTGCGGATCAGCGAATACTTGTCCGCCTGCAGAGCCAGTTTCGGGAACAGCGCGCCCAGCTTGAGGCCGTCCACATTCGTCGGGATGGCCTTGTCGAAATCGCCCATGTAGTCATAGCCCGAACCCGGCTTCGGGTCCCACGTGTCGTTTTGCGACATGCCGCCCCACAGGAAGACCTGGATGACCGACTTGATTTGCGTCTTCTTGTCCTTGGCCTTGGCTTTGGCCGCCGAATCGCGGGCCGCCTTCTCCTCGGCGGCTTTCTGCTGGGGCGTCTTCTCCGTTGTGGCGGCGTTAAGGCTGGTGACGGCGAACAGGCCCGCCGCACCCAGCGCGCCGCGCCGCAGCACCTCGCGCCGGGTCAGGAATTCACGATGGTGCTTTGTCTTCATGCTCCACACTCCTCACATACCACAGTGATGAATTTGCCACTTTTCCAGGGCTTGGAAATTTTTCCGCCATTTTTTCCAAGCCTTGGAAAATTCCGGAAACTTTTTTCCAAGCCTTGGACATCAGGATGTACTTCAACTTTATACATGAGCGTTCCGGCGGAGACGGTCCCTGACATCTTCCCACGGGATGCACGTGACCGCTCCGGAGTTTATTTCTCCAAGGCGTTTGTCAATTTCGTGTTGCCAGGCTCTTTCGACCTCGGCGTCGCGTCCAGAGTCTAAACTCGCGATAAGCGTTTCGGCAATTCGAGCGCGTTCGCGTTCAGGTTGACGAAGCGCGGTTTCGAGTATCTGGTCAGCAGTCGCGATCATAAGCTCACCTCGTTCATCTTCTTTGACTTCACTCTAACATGCGCATGAGGCCATTTCACATTCTGGCTCCGCACCGCAATCATCAATGTCTTAGCAAAAATTCGGGGCTGTTGATCAACGCCCACGAGAGATCAAACCACGCGTCGTTGCCCCGGCCCTTGGCGTAGTCCTCGGCGGCCTTCACATCGGCCTCCGTCGGGAACCGCGAGAGGATGGTCAGGTAGAGCCGCTCGGCGATTGCCGGCGGCTTGCCGCCTTGGGAAATCAGCGCCGAGAGCTTCGAGCCGCCCTGCAACTTGTTCTGGATGGCGGCGGAGTTGAGCATGTAGAGCCACTGGGTCGAGGCCATCTCGTTGACGCGCTCGGCTTCCATGCCCGTCGCGCGCGAGGACCGGCCGAACAACGTCAGGAAGGGACTGGTGACGCTGCCATCGGCAAGCTCGACCGCGGTCATGTCCTTGGGAATATAGGTGAAGGGTTCGGGCACGGCGCTGGTGTAGAGATCGGAGCCGCCGGTGATTTCGTTGAGCGCGTCAATCAGCACCTCGGCCTCCACGCGCCGCAGCGGATAGCTGGCGAACTGGGTCTTCGCTTCCGGCGTCTGGGCTTTGGGGATCGAGGAGAACTGGTAGGCGGCCGAGGTCAGGATCAGCCGCTTCACGTGCTTGAGGTTGTAGCCGCTGGCGACCAGTTCTTTTTCCAGGCACGCCAGCAGTTCCGGGTTGCTCGGCGGATTGTCGTCCCGGATGTTGTCCGGCTCGTGGATGATGCCGCGGCCCATCACCCACGCCCACGTGCGGTTAACGATGGCCTTGGTGAACCAGGGATTCTCCGGTCGGATCAGCCAGTCGGCGAACGCCTCGCGCGGGTCGCGGTCCGGCGGGAGGTTGGTCTTGGCGCCATCCGGGAAAACGACCGCGAGCGGGCCGGGCTCGACCAGCGCGTTGGTCAACGCCTGCGGAATCTGGATGGTGGCGGTCACGGCCTTGGCGACGGCATCCACACCCGGCGCGGTGCTGCCGGGTACGGCGACCGACTTGAGCGGGTCCCAGAAAACAATTTCCTCTTTCCACTCGCTGGTGGGCTTGTAGCCGATCTGCGAGAAGAACACGCCCATGTTGGCGCGGCGCTCCTCCGGCCACAGGATCACGCGCGTCCCCATCAGCGCCAGGCCGACGGCCGCGGCGAGGCCCTCCGGCGTCTTGTTCTGGATGGCGCGGTAGAAGTTGACCGAGCCGACGCGGAAATTACTCCCGCTCGACGTGAGCAGCTCCCGCACAAATTGATCGTATGGTTTGTTCCGGGCGATGGATTCCCAGATCCAGCGGTGATAGGCCTGCGCCGCGTTGGGCCACACCTTGACCGGGAACTCGGCCTTGACCTTCAGGATGTCGCTCCACTTCATCGCCCAGTAATCAACATGCGCCTCCTGCTCGAGCAGACGGTCAATCAGGGCGACGCGCTTGTTCTGGTCCTGGCTTTGAATGAAGGTCCGCGCCTCTTCCGCGGAGGGCAGCTTGCCGGTCAGGTCCAGATAGGCGCGCCGGACGAACACCGCGTCGGTGCAGAGCAGCGGCTTGATGCCCAGCGCCTGTAACTTCGCGAACACGATTTCGTCAATCCGGTTCGCCGGCTTCGGCGTTTCGGCGCTTTCCATCAGGCCAATCACCTGCCGGGAGGCGATCAGGCGATAGAGCGCGCCCTTGGCTTGCTCGACCACGGCGCGCTTGTCGTCGGCGACCTTCATGGACTCCGTATAAGCCGCCCGCGTCTTGTCCGCCTCCGCCTTCAGCGGGACGGCCGCGGCTTCCGCCTCGACGGCCGCTTTCTCGTCCGTCACATGGGTTGTCTTGGCGGCGGCGATCCGCTGCTTGAGATTCTCCAGACCTTCCTCGGCCGACTTCTTGCGCCCTTCGGCCCGGCTCAATTCTTGTCCGGTGGTGTTGGCCTTGATCGCCGCTTGATCCAGCTTCTGCTGCAACGGATTCAGCGCGGCCTTGGCCTCGTTGGCCGCCTTGCGTTTGGCGCCGGCCTCGGCGGTGGTCTGGTTGCGTACCGTTTCGAGCTGGATGACTTCCTTGGCCGCTTCCTGCGCCGCCTGGTTCGCGCTCGTGGCGGCGGCGACCCGGTTCTTGGCGTCGGCCGCGGCCGCGTCGGCAGCCTTCTTCTGCGCCTCCACTTCCGCCAGCTTCTGCGCGGTGGCCGCGGCCTGCGCCTGCGCCGCGTTCACACTCTGTTGCGCTTTAGCGAGGGCGGCCTTGGCCTCGTCAGCCACTTTGCGCTTGGCGGCGCTGTCATCGGCCACCTGCTTTTTCTCCGTGGCCGGCTTGGCGGCATCGGCCGCTACCTGCTTGGCCGTGACCTCGGCGGCTTGAGCGGCTTGCTCCGCGGCTTGCGCCGCCGCCTCGGCGGCGGCCAACTGCTTCTTCGCATTCGCCAAGGTTTCGTCGGCCGGTTTCTTCTGCGACTGCAACTCATTCAATTTTTTTTCGGCGATGGGGACTTGCGCCTGGGCTTGCTGCTCGGCCTGCTGGGCTTGCGTCAGCGCCGCCACGGCATCGGTCGCCGCCTTGCGTTTGGCGATGGCTTGCGCAGCCGCCTGCTTCTTCTCCTCGGCGGTTTTCTCCGCGGCTTGGGCGGTCTGCTCGGCGGCCTGCGCCGCCGCCTCGGCGGTGGCGATCTGTTTCTTGATACGAGTCAGGGATGCTTCGAGCAGGGCCTTCTGCGCCGTCGCCCGGACCAGTTTCTGCTCCTCGGCATCGGCCAGTTTTTGCGGGTTACCTTGGGCGGCCTGCGCTTGCGCCACGGCCGCTTTGGCCGCGTCGGCGGCCTGACGTTTGGCGGTCGCGTCGACGGTGGCCTGTCGCTTTTGTTCCTCGGTCCGGCCGGCGCGTTCGGATGACACCTTGGCTGTGGCCTCGGCGGCTTGTGCGGCCTGTTCCGCTGCCGGGTGCGCGCCTTGGGCGGCGGTCAACTGCTTCTGGGCGTTGACGAGGGCATCGTCGGCGCTCTTCTTCTGGGCCGTGGCATCAGCGAGCTTCTTCGCGGCGGCATCGGCCTGCGCTTGCGCCTGCTGCTGGTTTTGCTGCCCCTGGGTCAAAGTCGCTTTGGCCGCGTCGGCCGCTTTGCGTTTGGCTGCGGCATCGGCGGCGGCCTGTTGTTTCTGCTCCTCGGTCCTCGCGAAAAAGGCGGCGGTCCCCTTGCTCCTGGCCTCGGACGCCTGCGCTTCCTTCTCCGTTGCGTCAGCCGCGCCGGTGGTCGCGGTCACCTGCTTCTTGGCGGCGTCCAGCGCGCCTTCCGCCGCCTTCTTCTCCGCCTCCGCGCCCGCCGCTTTCTGGTTGGCCGCATCGGCGGCGGCTTGCGCCTGTTGCTGTACCTGCTGCGCCTGCGTCACAGCCGCGCGCGCATCGTCAACCGCTTTGCGCTTCGCAACGTCCTCGCGGACCACTTGCGCGACTTCCGTCGCCGATACGCCTTTGACTTTGGCCGCTGCCGCCAGCGCCGCCTGCTCCGCGGCCTGACATGCGGCTGTCGCCGTGGCGACCTGTTGCCGGGCGGCGGCCAAGGCCGTGTCGGCACCCTGCTTCTCCGCGGCCGCGCCCGCGCCTTTTTTCGCGGCGGCATCGGCGGCGGCCTGCGCCTGCTGCTGCTTCTGCTGTGCCTGGGCGAGGGCGGCCCTGGCATTCTCGGTAGCGGCGGCGGTCTGCTGCTTTTGCTCCTCGGCCGCGGCGGCCAGATTGACCATCGTCTCTGACGAGGAGGCCGATACACGGGCCGCCTGCTCGGCGGCCTGACAAGCGGTTGTCGCCGCGGTGACCTGCTGCCGGGCTTTGGTCAACGCTTCGTCGGCCCCCTTCTTCTCCGCTGCCACACCCGCGACTTTTTTCACGGCCGCCTCGGCGGCGGCTTGCGCCTGTGGCACTTTCTGCTGCGCCTGGGCCAGCGCTGCCTTCGCGTCGTCGGCCGCTTTGCGCTTCGCAATCGTCTCGTTGGCGACCTGCGCGAGTTCCGCCACCGCGACAACCCGCGCATTGGCCGCAGCCGCTTGCGCCGCCTGCTCGGCGGCAGCGTGGGCGGTTGTCGCGGCGGCGACCTGCTGCTTGGCATTGGCCAAGGCCGCGTCGGCGGTCTTCTTCTGCGCGTCCGCCTCCGCCAGCTTTGGCGTGATCGCGGCGACCTGTGCCTGCGCTTGCTTTTCGTTCTGCTCGGCTTGAGTCAGGACCGCCTTCGCCGCATCGGCTGTCTTGCGTTTGGCGGCCGCATCAGCGATCGCCTGCTGCTTCTCCGCCTCGGATACCGGCTTGGCATTGGCCTCCGCCGTTTGGGCTGCTTGCTCGGCGGACTGCTGTGCCGTCGTGGCGGCGGCGAGCTGCTGCTTGATGGTGGCCAGCGCCACGTCGGTTGTCTTCTTGCGCGCCTCCGCTTCCGCCAGTTTCGGCGCGGCGGCGGTGATCTGGTTCTGGATATTTTGTTCGCTCTGCTTCGCCCGGTCCACAGAAGCCTTGGCCGACTCGGCCGTTCTGCGGCTGGTGGCGGCGGCGGTCGCGGCCTTCTTGGCTTCCTCGTCGAGCTTGCTGGCCGCGTCGGTGGCCACCTTCGCCGCGGCCTCCGCCTCCTTGGCCGCTTTCTCCGCCGCATCAAAAGCCTGTTGCAGCGGGAGCGCGGCGGCCTTGGCTTCGGTCAGCGCTTGATCGGCGGGCGGCTTGGCGCTGGTCGCGTCCTTCAGAACCTTGAGGACCACGGGCAGGTTGGCCTCGGCTTGCTTCAACTCGGTTACGCCCGGCTCGCCCGCGAGGTTTTTCGCATCGGTCGCCTGCTGCCGTTTCGCGGTGGCCGTCTTGCTCGCGCCGGCATAGGCGACATCGGCCTTCTGCATGGCCGTCCGCAACGGGGCGATCGCCGCTTCCGCTTCCTTCGCCGCTTTCTCCGCCGTCTCAAAAGTGGTCCGCGCCTTGGCCTCCGCGCTTGGCTCGGCGGGCTTGGCTTGCTCCGCGGCTTGAACCGCGGCGCCAAGGGCAAGGGTCAGCGCGACCGCAAGGAGCAGAACATGGCCTTGGGCCTTTGAGGTCGAACCGTTGATTTCAACGCCGTGCTTCATGTGTCCATTCACCGAAAACTGTTGTATCGCCCCGGCAAAACGGCAACGAACCGCGGCACTATAAACACGGAAAACAAGGTTCGCAACCAAGGAAACCACGCCATGATTGACGCGCCCGCGGGCGGGCACTACCTTCGGCGCGTGGCAGCCGACGCAACCCAACTGCAAGCCGACCTCGCGCGCCTGTTCAAGCGGACAGGCGCGGGCATCAAGTTCGACCTCGGCCCGATCACCGCGCTGCTGCACCGGCTCGGCGACCCGCAGCGCGCGTTTGCCCCGCTCCACGTCGCGGGCACCAACGGCAAAGGCTCGACCTGCGCGCTGATCGAGAGCGTGCTGCGCGCCGCCGGCCACCGTACCGCGCTCTACACCTCGCCGCACCTCGTCCGCTTCAACGAACGCATCCGTGTGGGTGGCGCGCCGATCCACGACGTGGAACTGGCCGACCTCTTCCGCGAGATCGAAAAGGCTGACCAGCGCCTCGCCGCCGAGACCGGCGGACGCGAGATGACCTTCTTCGAGTTCACCACCGCGCTCGCGTTCGAGTATTTCCGGCGCGAGGGCGTGCAGATCGCTGTGTTGGAAACCGGCATGGGCGGCCGGCTCGACGCGACCAACGTGGTCACGCCGCTGCTCGCGATCATCACGCGCCTCGATCTCGAGCACACCGCCTTCCTCGGCAGGACGCTGCCGGAGATCGCGACGGAGAAGGCCGGCATCATCAAGCCCGGCCGCCCGGTGCTGTGCGGCGCGATGCCGGAGGAAGCGCGCGCGGTCATCCGCCGCACCGCGCACGAGCGCGGTGCGCGCTTCATCGCCGTCGAGGAGGCCGCGACCGTCACGCGTATCCGGCAGAACTGGGACGGACAGAAAGTTAAAATCGAAACCGCGAACGCCGCCTATCCGCCGGTCGTCCTGCCGCTGCTCGGCGCGCACCAGTTGGAGAACATCGCGCTCGCCGTCGCCGCGCTGGAACTGGTGCGCGACCTCTCGCCGTTCGGCTGGGACGAGGCGCAACTCGTCGCCGGCTTGCAGCGCGTCAACTGGCCCGGCCGCTGCCAGGTCCTGGAACGCACGCCGCCGACGCTGCTCGACGTGGCGCATAATCCCAACGGCGCGGCGGCGCTGGCGACCGCGCTCCACGAACTCGCCGGCCAGCAACCGGTGGGACTGGTGTGCGGCTTGTTGAGCGACAAGGATGCCGTCGGTTTCTTCCGCGCCCTCGCGTCGCGTGTGAAAAAAATCTGGGCCGTGCCGCTGCCGGGCGAGCGCAACATGCCGGAGGCGGACTTGCGCGCGGCTATTCGCGCCGCCGGTCTCGCCGCCGACTATCTCCCGCTGGAAGCCGCGCGCGCCGCCGCGCGCGCTTGGGCCGTGCAGGAGCACGGCGTCGTCTGCCTCGCCGGCTCGCTGGTCCTCGCCGGCGAAGTGCTGCGCCAATGCAGGTAGGCCGGCAATCTGTTTGTGTGCCGAGCTTGACTTGCGCGATGGTTCGACGACAGTACGCGCCATGCAACTCCAGAACCGCCTGCTGAAACTGGCCGCCACCGTATGGCTCTCCCTCTCCGCCGCGCACGCGATGAGCGTCTTCCGCGGCGAGCCCTCCGCCGGGCTGCCCGCCGGGGCACCCGCCACCAACACACCGGTCGGCGAGGTCGTCTTCTCCTTCTATGACATCGAAACCACCGGGCTGGGGCCGCGGGCGGAACGCATCATCGAGATCGCCGCGATCAAATTCCAAGGCACCAACGTGCTGGAGCAGAAGCAGTGGCTGCTCCATCCCGGCCGCCCGATTCCGCCGGACGCGACCAAGATTCATCACATCACCGATGCCGATGTCCGTGGCCAGCCGGACTTCAAGGCCGTCTATCCCGAATTCGAGCAGTTCATCCGCGGCACGGAGGTGATGGCGCACAATGCGCCGTTCGATGTCAGCTTCATCCGCGAGGAGTGCCTGCGCAACGGGCTGCGTCCGCCGCCGAACCTCGCGCTCGACACCTTGCCGATGTTCCGCAAGTGGTACCCGCAGGTCAAACGGCACAACCTCGACGAGCTCGGCAAGGCGCTGAAGGTGCTGCCGCCCGACCGACACCGCGCCCTGGCCGATACGCTGGAGGCGGTACTGATCTTCCAGAAAGGCATCGCGCAGCAACCCGCCGGCTACACCTTCGGCGACCTGCTCCGCGACGCCCGCAAGCCGCTCCGCTTCACAGCACCTTGACCCGTAGTAACCGGCATGACGGGCGCGCTACAAACGGAACGCGCACGGTTGATTGGTTCGCCGTAGGGCGATGCTGGGGTGTGCAGGCTGTTGGCGCGAGTGCAGATGGCCGGCTGGTCATGGGTCTGATCAGGAGTGGCGACTTCGGTTTTCAGGCACTGGGAACAGCGGGCGTTCACTTGTTCCAATCCTTGGAAAACAGAGCGGATTTTTTTCCAATCTTTGGGAACCGCCACTTCCGCTTTCTTATTTCTGTCGCCACATCTCCCGGCCAGATGGCATGGCAAAAATATTTCCGGGGGCTGCGTCTGGTCCGGTCCGAAGGTTGCTGAAAGAACAGGGTGAGATTCCGCGGGCTCAAAACAGGCCGGGAAGTCGAGGAAAACCGTTATGAACACCTTGGAAGCACCGGTCTTTGCCCCAGAGGATCTTGTACGCCGGGCACTGGGCAACACGATGCTGGCCCGTAAGCTGCTTGATTTGTTCCTTTTGGATCTGCCGGACCGTGTGGCCGCAATACACGCGGCGGCAGCCGAGGGCAACATGTCGTTGTTGCGGCAACAGGCACACGCCCTCAAAGGCGCGGCGCTGACGGTGGGTGCAATGCGGTTGGCGCAGCGGTTAGAGGGATTGGAAGCCGTTTGCCGTACTGGCATCATGGCGGGTGGTTCGGGTGTGTTGCCTGCTGGGGATGGGTTGGTCATGGCGACACGAGAACAAATGCAGCAGTGGTTAAACGACCCGGGAGAGGGGCCGCGGGCATGAGAACCGCCTCCGCCGTGGTAGTGGTCATCAACGATGATGCCACCCAATTGCTGCTCTGGTCCGAGCTGTTGCGGATCGGCGGCTATGCGGTGCATACCTATGGCTCTGCCGAGAAGGCCTTGGAAGCCATCCGTTCGGAAGTCAAACCCGCCCTGATTGTCACTGATCTACACATGCCGGGCATTGACGGTTGGCGGTTTTGCCGCTTGCTCCGCTCCCCCGAGTATCCGGCCTTCAACAAGACCCCAGTGCTGGTCATCTCTGCTACGTTTGCCGGCGAGGATGCCCGCCAGATCACGGCGGAACTGGGCGCCAACGCCTTCCTGTCCTCCCCCTTCCTGCCTTCCGAGCTGCTCAAGACTGTTGAGCAATTACTGGCCGGGTTGACCCCCGCCTTGACCACGCGCGTACTGATCGTGGAGGATGAGGACTCAATCAGTCAGGCCTTGGTGCGCATCTTCACCGCGCACGGCTATGCGGCCACCGCCGTCCGTACGGCCAGCGAAGCCCTACGCTGCTGCCGCCGCGAGTCGCAGGAGTTGATCATCCTCGATTATCACCTCCCCGACATGCCCGGCGATGTGCTGCTGGATGAATTAGCCCGCACCAGCCCACATAGCGCCGTCATCATGATGACCGGCGACCCGCGCGCCGAACTGGCGCTCGACTGGATGAAACGCGGCGCCCGGGCCTATGTGCACAAGCCCTTTGATGCGGAATATCTCGTCACGCTGGGTGAAAAGGCGCGCCGGGAAATCGCGATGTTGCACATCGAAACGCGGCTGGAGGAACGCACCCGCGACCTGCGCGAGCGTGAGGAACGGTACCGCACGCTGTTTGAAAATGTCACCGACGCGTTGTTCGTGTACAGCCTGCAGGCCGATGGCAAGGCGGGCCGTTTCCTGGAAGTCAACGACGTCGCCTGTAACCTGCTCGGTTACAACCGGCCGGAACTGCTGCGCCTGACCCCCGGCGAAATCATGCCTGGCATACACTCCGAAAAAGGGGCGGACAGCCAGACGGCCTTACGGCAGGGACAGGCACAGGTTTACGAGTGCCAGATACGGGCCAAGGATGAACGCCAGGTCCCGGTGGAAATCCATGCGCGCCTCTTCACCATCGAGGGCCGTAGCGCCGTGTTCGCGCTGGCGCGTGACATCAGCGAGCGGCGGCAGGCCGAGGCCGACCGGCTGCGCCTCGCCGAGCAGGAACACCGGATGCAGAAACTCGAGAGCCTCGGCCTGATTGCCGGCGGCATCGCCCATGACTTCAATAACATCCTGCTCACCATCCTCGGCAATGTCGAGCTGGCCATGAATGACTTGGCACCCTATGCGCCCGCCCGCGAGTGTCTGCTGGAGGTGGACAAGGCCGCGCGGCGCGCCGCCGAGTTAAGCATGAACATGCTGATCTATTCCGGGCGCTGTAAATTCGCGCCCCAACCCCTCCATCTTGGCGAACTGGCCGCCGAGATGCGCCACCCCCTGGAGACCAGCCTGCCCCGCGATCTCTCGCTCCGTCTTGAGACGAGCGCACAGGTTCCGCTCGTCTCCGCCGATGGCGCGCTGCTCCGCCAGATCATCACCAACCTGCTTAACAACGCCGCCGAGGCCATGGGCGGGCAGCCCGGCGAAATTGTCCTGCGTACAGGCATCATGGAGTGCGATGCCCATTATCTGGCCAGCACCTGGCTGGCGGAACCGCTCACACCCGGCCCCTATGTTTTTCTCGAGGTCATGGACAAGGGCAGTGGCATGGACCGCGAGACACTGGTGCGCATCTTCGATCCTTTCTTTTCCACCCGCTTCACCGGCCGCGGCCTCGGGCTCGCCGCCACGCTCGGTGCCGTGCGGCTCCACCATGGCGCCATCGCGGTCACCAGCCAGCCGGGCGCTGGCACAGTCTTCCGCGTTCTGCTCCCCATCACGCCCATGGCCACCACGCCGGCCGCGCCCCCCGCCACCGACACGTGGCGGGGACAGGGCACCGTGTTGCTGGTGGACGACGAGGACGCCGTTCGTGAACTGGGCGGACGCATGCTGCAAAAGCTGGGCTTTGAAGCCTTGGTGGCAGGCAGCGGTCGGGAAGCCATTGAGCAGTTGCAGGCCCACCTCGGTCAGGTCGTGGCTATCATTCTCGACCTGACCATGCCCGATCTCAACGGGGTGGATACCTTTGCGGCCCTGCAACAGATCAAGCCCGGCTTACCCATTCTGATGTGCAGTGGCTACGATGAGCACGCGGCGGCGCTTTCGGCGACCAGCCCCGGCTACGCGGGCTTCCTCCAAAAGCCCTATCAACAAGCGGCGTTACGCGCAAAACTACGCGCCGCACTGGAACACCCCGCCAAGGCCTAGCGCGCCAGGGCCGCGCTCAACCGCGCCCAGTCCGCCGGCGCCAGATCCTCCGGCCGGCCACTGGCGGCCAGTCCCAGTGCGGTCAACTTCGCATCCACTCCGGCATACTCGTGGCGCAGAATCGTGCCAAGTTGTTTCCGCCGTTTCGAGAAGCAGAGCTTGAGCAGGCGCAACAGGGCCGCGCGGTCGGGTACCGCAGCCAGCGGCGCCGCCCGCCGTTCCAGCAGCAAAATTGCCGAGGTCACCTCCGGCGGCGGCCAGAAACACGTCGGGCTGATCCGCTTGTGGAGACGCACCGCGTAGTCCAACTGGGCGAGCACGCTGACCAACCCAAAGTCGTGCGTACCCGGCGCCGCCGCGAAACGCTCGGCGACTTCAAGCTGCACGGTGACCACGAGCCGCTCCGGCGGGCGTGGCGCACCCAGCAACTCCACGAGAAAGCGGCTCGCCACCGCGTAGGGCAGGTTGGCCACACACTTGTTCACCCCCTGCGCGAGCAGCGCGGGCAGGTCCACTTCGAGGATGTCGGAAGGCAAAAGTCCAAGGCTTGGAAAACCGGCGAATTTTTTTTCCAACCATGGGACCAGCCGCGCATCCTTCTCCACAGCGATAACGCGCCCGGCGCGCGCGAGCAGCCCCTCGGTCAGGACGCCGAGGCCGGGGCCGACCTCCAGCACCACGTCGCGCGGCGTCAGCTCTGCGGCGTCGAGCAGGATGTTCAGGATATTGGCATCAATCAGAAAATTCTGGCCTAGCACGCGGCTGGGATGGAAGTCCAGCGTCGCCAGCAACGTCCGCACGTCCGATGGCTTCGTCAGTTTCATCGCCACGGATTCGGCCGGCGCGCGAGCCGGATGGCCCACTCGAGGGCGGCGACCATGCTCGCGGGGTTGGCGCGGTCCTGTCCCGCGAGATCGAAGGCCGTGCCGTGGTCGGGCGAGGTCCGCACGAGCGGCAGCCCCAGCGTCAGGTTCACGCCGGAATCGAACGCGAGCATCTTCAGCGGGCCGAGCCCCTGGTCGTGATACATCGCGATGACCGCGTCGTAGTGCCCCTGCAACGCCTGGTGGAAAACCGTATCGGCCGGCACGGGGCCGGCCAGAGCGAGGCCGGGCCGACGCGCCGCGCGGATGGCGGGCACAATGATTTGCTCCTCCTCATCGCCGAGCAGGCCGCCATCGCCGGCATGGGGATTCAGGCCACAGACCGCGAGGCGCTGTCGCCGCAGACCCATCCACCGCAGACCGGCGGCGGCCATCGCGATGGTCGCCACCAGGTTGGTTTTCCGCAGCACCGCGGGCACCTGCGCCAGCGGCAGATGCCGCGTCGCCAGCACCACGCGCAGCGGCCCGCCAAAGAGCAGCATTTCCACGCGCCGCGCGCCGGTCAGGTGCGCCAAGAATTCCGTGTGGCCGGGGAAATGAATGCCCGCCCGTTCCCAGCCCGCCTTGCAGATGGGCGCGGTGACGAGCGCATCGAGCATGCCCGTCTGGCAGCCGCGCACGCCGAAGTAAATCCAGGCGGCGGCGGCGCGCCCGGCGGCGGCGGTGATGCGGCCGGGTGTCCAGCGCGGCTTCAGGTGCGGCGTGGGGTCCCACAGCAAAGCATGGCCCGGCCGCGTCCGCAACGGCGCCACTGCGTTGGGGGAGCCGATCAGCACGAACTGCACGCCGCGCACGGCGCCGAGTTGCCGCAGCGCCTTGAGCGCGACTTCCGGCCCGATGCCGTTGAGGTCGCCGAGTGTGAGGCCGATGCGTACGGACTTCTTCATCGTTCACTTCAGCGGGAAGACCTTGACGAAAAACTTCTGCCGCAGCCGCTTGATCCAATCCTTGTACAGACGCCCCGCCTCTTTCTCGCGCAGGATGCTTTCCAGTTCGGCATAGACCTGGGCCAAGGGCGTCACACTGGCCGCCTGACGCTCCTCCAGTTTGAACAGGTAGAGGTCGCCATCCAGACGCACCGGCTCGCTGACCTGACCGGTTTGCAGTTTCGCCACGGCGGCACGCAATTCCGCGCGCAACTCGCCCGGCTGCTGCCAGCCCCAATCCCCGCCGCCGGCCGCACCGGCGCCCTGCGACAACTGTTTGGCCAGCTCCTCGAACGGCGCGCCCGCCACCAGCCGCGCGCGCACGTCCGCGGCCTGTTGCTCGAGGGTCTTCGGTCCGCCCGCCCGCAGCACGATGACCCGCAACCGGATTTTCTCCGGCTGCTGATATTTCAACAGCCGTTGCTGATAAAGCGCCTGCACATCGCCGGGCGTAACAACGATCTTGTCCACCACCTCGCGGCGGCGCAGCATCGAGACGACGATATGATCGCGCGCCTCCTTGCGCCAATCCTCCAAGGTCAGGTGTTCCTCGGTCAACGCCTCAAAGAACTGCGTGCGGTTGTTGCTGAAGCGGTCATGGATGATCTCATTGATCCGCCCATCCACGATCTGCTCCGGCAGTTTCTGCTCCGAGCGCGCAAACTCCGTCAGGATCAACGCGCGTTCCACCAGCGCATCCAAGGCCTGCTGGTAGGCCTCCTCCATCTTCTTCTCCAACTCCACCCCGGTATAGGTTTCCATCAACCGCTGCCGCATCGGGCCCAGCGCACCGAGCACGTCGCCGACCGTGATGACGCGATTATTGACCTGCGCCGCGTAACGGTCGGCCACCATGGCCTGCGCGCAACCCGCGCCCACCAGCAGCGCCATCCACATCTGGAAAAGCCTGTGCACCCGGGCGCGGACTATCGCAAAACCACCGCTCCAACGCAACGCCGCAGCCGCCTCACTCCCGGGCGACGAGCAGCGCCGCCAGCCCGTCATGGTCGCCGGTGGTCACATCCGGGCGACCCAGGAGGCAGTTGTCGAGCGGCACAAACGCCGTCAGCTTGAAGGTCGTCTTGCGGTCCAGGTTTTGCACCACCGTGTCGCGGGCGCGGTTGAACGACTCATAGGCGTGCTTGACCTCCTCCAGCGGCGCGACGCGCTCGCGGCTGAACGCGGCGGTGCAGATATACGCGCCGTTGAACAGGCAGGGGCCGAACAACCGGCCATGATTGTTGTTCACCTCAAACGGTTCATCGGAGAGCGCGGTGGCATGGGTCGCCGGGAACTGCTCAAAACGGCGGCCGCCGATGAACGCCGAGTAGCCGCTGCTGTGACCGTGGCGCACGGCAAAGCCGGCCGCGGCCAGCGCGCGCAGCAGCCGGTTGGTCGCATCGTCCGGCGAGCGCGCCGTGTAGTCCACGAAGATGACGTTGACCGGCTCGTGCAACGGCTTCCCATTATAGGTGGCGCCGAGCCAGCGCGCGGGCCAGCCATCGGGGGCCAGCATCCACTTGCCCAACTCCGGCAGGCCGGCCGGCCGCACAGCCTCGGCAGCGAGCAGCGCGGGCGGCGGCATCGGGGCCGACAACCGTGCGCAGCCGGCCAGCAGCAGCGCACAACAGCCCAAACCCAGCAGTCGTGATTTCATGCGTCACATCCTTTCGGAACGGACCTGCCTCATCTCGCCGTTGACACGGACGCGCACCTCGCGGGGTTCGGCGGAGGCGATGCGATAGTGGGTGACCTTTCCCTGCTGCCATTCGATGTCCACTGTGAAGCCGCCGCGCGCGCGCAGGCCCTTGACGACGCCGTTGGGCCAGCAGGCGGGTAGAGCAGGAAGCAATTCGATGGAAAAAACTTGAGATGTGAAAGCTGAAACTTGAGACCTGAGACCTGAAACCTGAAATTCGGAAGGTGCCTTTCCGGTGTCAGCTTTCAGCTTTCCGGTTTCTGCTTTCGGTACTTCGCTCTGCATCAGCATCTCGGCGATGCCGGCGGTGCCGCCGAAGTTGCCGTCAATCTGGAACGGCGGACAGACATCGAGCAGGTTCGGGTGTGTGGACTGCGCGAGCAGCTCGCGCACCATTTTATGGGCGTGGTCGCCATCGCGCAGCCGCGCCCAGAAGTTGATCTTCCACGCCTTGCTCCAGCCGGTGCCGCCATCACCACGCAGTTCAAGCGAACGCTTGGCGGCGGCAAACAGCTCCGGCGTCTGCGGCGTGATCTGGCTGCCGGGGTGCAGGCCGTAGAGGTGCGAGAGGTGCCGATGCTGCGGCTCCGGTTCGCTGAATTCCTCCTGCCACTCCAACAACTGGCCCTTGGAGCCGATTTGATAGGGCCGCAGCTTCGCCAGTGCGGCCTGGAGCGTGGCGCGGAAGGCGGCCTCGGTGTCGAGGCTTGCGGCGCTGCGCAAGGTGTCGGTGAAAAGCTGGTGGATGATCGCCATGTCCATCGCGCAGCCCGTGGCGACGCTCGCGCGCTGCGTCCGGCCCGTGGCGTCGGCGCAGGTGAACGTGTTTTCCGGAGAAGTGCTGACCGGTGTGGCGAGCTGGCCCCTGTTATCGGTGACGAGCCAGTCGAGGTAGAACTCGCACGCGCCCTTGAGCAGCGGATAGGCCGCGGCGAGGAAAGCACGGTCGCCGGTGAAGGCGAAGTGGTCGTAGAAGTTCTGGCACAGCCACGCGCCGCCCATTGGCCAGTAGGAACACACGGCGGCGTTGTCCACTGGCTGCGCGTCGCGCCAGAGGGTGGTGTTGTGATGCGCCACCCAGCCGCGGCAGCCGTACATGGCGCGCGCCACGCGGCGGCCATCCACAGCCAGTTCGCGCACCATCCGCAACAGCGGCTCGGCGCACTCGGAAAGATTGCAGAGTTCCACCGGCCAGTAGTTCATCTCCGTGTTGATGTTGATCGTGTACTGGCAGGCCCACGGCGGAATGATGTCCTTGTTCCAGAGGCCCTGCAGGTTCAGCGGCTGCCCGCCGGGCCGCGAGCCGCTGATCATCAGGTAGCGCCCGAACTGGAAATACAGCTCCTCCAGCCCGGTGTCCGCGCCGCTGCGCTTGAACTCCCGCAGCCGCTGGTCGGTTGGCAGCGCTGAATGCGTGCCGCCCAGATTCAGGGTGACACGGTCGAACAGCCCGCGATAGTCGGCGCTATGGCGCGTGCGCAACTCGTCAAAATTTTTCTGCTGCGCCGTGGTGAGGAACGCTCCGGCTTTCAGTGCGGCATCCACACCCTCGCGCACGGGATCCTTGGCAAAGCCGTTGTAACTGGAGGCCGCCGTATAGCGCACGACGACTTCGTCCGCGCCGGTGATGGTCAGCGCGTCGCCCGTCGCGACCACGTGGCCACCCTGCGTCTGGACGGCCAGCCGCGCGTCGAAGAACAGGCCCTTTCCGTTGTAAACAATCTGGCTCGCGCCGGGCTTGCGCCGGCCATCCTGGTCCCAGAGGTCGGGATATTTCCACGTGTCCTTTTTCTTTTCGACCCAGTCGAGCGTGCGCCGCAACACAAAACCGGGCAACTGGCCGTGCATCGCAAGCTGCCCGCCTGTCGCCCGCGTGACCGCTGTCGTGTGCGGCGAAGTCAGCCGGATCCCGAAGTTGAGCTGGCCCGGCTTGTCGGCGGCGAAGCGCAACGCAATGACCTCGTCGGGATGGCTGGCAAACATTTCGCGCGTGAGCTTCACGCCGTCGCAGACATAGCTCACGCGACACACCGCGCGGCTGATGTCGAGCTCGCGGCGGTAGTCCGTGACCTGCGCCGCATGCTGGAGGTCGAACGCCAGGTCGCCGAGCGGCTGATAGCACGCCCACGCGCCGCCGAGCCATTTCTCCGTCACCAGCCGGTCGGCCTCGGCGAACTGGCGCGTCGCGATCAGGTTGGTGATCGTCGCGAAATCCTTGCGCACGTCGAGCGGCAGCGTGCGATAGCCGGGATAGCCGGAGACCAGCGTGCATTCGTTGAGTTGCAGGTGTTCGTTGGTGATGCCGCCGAAGACCATCGCGCCCAGACGCCCGTTGCCGAGCGGCAGCGCTTCGTCCCATTTCACCGCCGGCTTGTCGTACCACAGCACCAGCGGTTCGCCCGCCCGCGCGGTTTCCAAGGATTGGAAAACCAGCAGGGCCAAAATTCCAAGCCTTGGAAACGTGCTCTTCATGTCACAGCTTCTCCGAGGTCACGGTTTTCGTTTCGCCGTTCACGCGGACGCGCACTTCGCGCGGCGCGGCGGAGGCGATGCGATAATTGGTGACCTTGCCGTTCTTCCATTCGATGTCCACTGTGAAGCCGCCGCGCGCGCGCAGGCCCTTGACGACACCGCTGGGCCAGCAGGCGGGCAGCGCGGGGAGCAGTTCGATACAGAAAACTTGAGACTTGAGACCTGAAACCTGAAATTCGGACGGCGCCTTTCCTGTTTCCGGTTTCAGGTTTCCGGTTTCAGGTTTCGGCTCCTCGCTCTGCATCAGCATCTCGCAGATGCCGGCGGTGATGCCGAAGTTGCCGTCTATCTGCATCGGGGGATGGAGGCCAAAGAGATTCAGGCAGGTGTTGCGGTTGGCGAGGAGCATCTGCACCATCCGGTGCGCCAGCTCGCCATCGTGCAGGCGGGCGTAGAGCGCGCAGCGCCACGCGAACGACCACTCGCGCACGTCGCTCTTGGCCTCGGTGCCGCGCGCGTCGAGGCCCTTCTTCGCCGCTGCCGCGAACGCCGGCGTCCGGCCGACGCTGATCTGCTGGCCGGGAAACACGGCGAACAAATGGGACGTGTGCCGGTGATGGTCATCGGGTTTGTCGCGGTCGGTCATCCACTCCTGCAACTGGCCCCAACTGCCGATCTGCGGGCCGACGAGGCGGGCGCGCATGGCGGCGATCTGCGCGCGGTAGTCGGCATCGAGGTCGAGCGCGGCGCTGGCGGCGGCGTAGTTGTTGAACAGGTCCCAGACGATCTGCTGGTTATAGCTGACGCCGTCCTCGTGCGGGCCGTGCTCCGGCGACCAGCCGTTGGGCACGACGAGCCGGCCATCGGGCAGCGCCTTGAGCCGCGCGGCCCAGAACTCGCACGTCTCCTTCAGCACGGGATAGGCGACGCGCCGCAGCCAGTCCTTGTCGCCGGTCCAGAGGTAGTGCCACCAGAAATGCTGGCCGTACCACGCGTTCGCGCTCACGTCCCACTGCCAGCCTTGGTCGCCGTGGATGCCGTGCGAGGTGCGCACCGCCCAGCCGCGCGAGCTGCCGTCGGCAAGTTGGAAACGCTTTTCCACGGCCGTCGCCTTGCGCCACGCGGGGAGCTGGCTGACGATCAGGTCGAACAGCGGCGTGTGGCACTCGGAGAGGTTCGCCGGCTCGGCGGGCCAGTAGTTCATCTGGATGTTGATGTTCGCGTGATAGTCGCAATGCCACGGCGGCTTGTTGCTGTCGTTCCACAGCCCCTGCAAATTCGCCGGCAGGCCGCCGGGGCGCGAGCAGGAGATCAGGAGGTAGCGGCCGTACTGGAACAGCAGTTCCTCCAGATCGGGATCGCCGCCCTTTTCCGCGTGCAGCACCTTGCGCTGGTCAATCGGCAGCGCGAGGCGGTCGGCGGGCGTCGCGCCCACATCCAGCCCGACGCGATTGAACAAGCTCTGGAAATCCACGATGTGCCCGGCCCTCAACTCGTCGTAGCCCTGCTGCGCCGCATCCTTGAGGCGCCGCTCCACGGCCTTGCGCGGATCGTCGCCGCGATAACTCTTCGCATGATCGGCCACATAATCGGTGCCCGCCGCCAGCAGCAGCGTCAGGCTGGTGCAGCCGCTGAACTTCAGCTTGTCGCCGTCTGCTTCCATCTGGCCGCCATCATGGAGCGCGACCAGCTTGGTGCAATACTTCAGCCCATTGTCCAGCGCGCCGGCAAAGGTCAGCGCGTTTTTTTCCGCCACCGTTTGTTCGCCATGCGTGCCCGGCAGCGTGATGACGCCGCTGTGCGCGCCGGGTTTGTCGGCGGTCAGGCGCATCGCCATGACGCCCGCCGGGTGCGAGGCAAACGCCTCGCGCCGGAAGGTCACGCCGCTGTCGGTGTAGCTCACCGAGTGCGTCGCGGTGTTCAGGTCGAGCGCGCGGCGATAGTTCGTGGCGGGTGTCTCCTCCGCGACGCCGGGCGTGATACCGGCGAGGGCAATCTCCGCCACCTGGAAATGTTTTTGGCCGGCGTTCGGCTGGAAGGTGAGGCGGTAGGTCGTATAGGACTCATGCGACTTATTCACGCTAAAATTCTTCGTCTCGCCGCGCTTCTCGAAGGGCGGTTCGTTCGTGTGCTTGTCGAGTACGGTCCACTGCCGGCCATCGTTCGAGGCGGCGAGTTCCCACGTCGCGGGGTCGCGCTTGGGCGTGTCGTTGGCCGCGGTCAGCGTGTACTGCGCGACCACGCGCGCCTCCGGCAGCCGCAGCTCCCAGATCACCGGCCGGTCATGATGCTCGACGCACCACTTGGTGCCGGCCTTGCCGTCGTTGGCGTGAACCAGTTCCTCACTCGCGTAAAAAGCCTTGTGTCCGCTCGCGCAGAGGATGGCCGGCTGGGTGCGGGCCGTGCCGCCGGCGAATTCGATCACGAGCTCGCCGAGCTTCTGGTAGGAGCCCATCTTGCTGTAGTCATCGGACGAAAGCTCGGCGCCGGTCCAGAGGGAAATTTCGTTGAGCTGGACCACCTCGCGCGCGACGCCGCCGAGGAGCATGCCGCCGAATTTACCGCCGCCGATGGGCAGCCCCTCGTTCATGCCCTTCCTGGCCGGCTGCGTGTACCACAGCGTCAGGTCGCCCGCCTGCGCCGCCACCGCCCACAACAACATCCCAAGCAGCTTTCTCATGATGGCTCCTTTGCGAGCCGTGGTTGTAGCATGACGTGCGGATTTTTTCACCGCCGGAAACAGCGGTCTGGCTGCACCACCCTTGCAATCCGGCGGGGGCGGCCTATCATCCGCGGCGGTGATCCATGACGGCGACGACCGCGACAGGCAAGGTGTTGATCTGGGACTGGCCCCTCCGGGTTTTCCACTGGGCGTTTGCGCTCTGCATCCTGGGCGCGCTGGGGCTGGCCTGCGGTGCCGAGGTCGGCAGCCGGCTTTTCGTCTGGCACATGCTGCTCGGCCTCGCCGCGTGCTTCCTGTTGCTCATCCGGATTTTTCTCGGCTTCTTCGGCGGCCGTTACAACCGGTTCCCCGCGATGCTCTTTTCGCCGGCAGAAACGGCCCGCTACTGCTGGGGCATCCTGACCTTCAAGCCGGTTCATTATCTCGCGCACAATCCCGGCGCGTCGCTGGCCGCGTTGCTGATGTACGGCCTGCTGGTCGCGCTGCTGTGGACGGGGCTCAAATTGGAGTCCGCTCTCGCATTGGCCTGGCATCGCTATCTGGCCTATGCCTTTGGCGGGATCGTCGTGGCACATTTCGCGGGCGTCACGGCCAACGCGGTACACAGCCGCGGCGAGGCCGCGCTGGCCATGCTCCACGGACAGCGCACCGGTGCAACAGAGGAGGGTCTCGCCTCTTCCCAAGCGCGCATGGGCCTCGCCATCCTGGTGCTCGCCGCGCTCTGGATCGGCAGCCTCTGCGCCCACTTTGACGCCGCGCAGGGGACCGTCACGCTGCCGGTGCTACGCTGTACTTTGCAGTTGGAATCCGCCCCGGCAGAAACGCCCCCGCCGCAACAGCCATAGAGGGCGGGCTTGACATCGGGGCGCGGGCCGCTATCTTTCCGCGCGTTTTTGCAGCCCCACCAAGGCTGTCAGTGCCGCGATCGTCGCGGTCCCTTCTCCTCCACGTGTCCGGCGGGCAGAGATGAAATAAGCCGGACAGGAAAACACATGCAGAACAAGCACCCACATCCGGTGCATGGTCACGCCATGCACCCGCCCGCGCACGCCAAACCGGCGTCGGCGCATCCCCATCACCACCCCCACCCTGCGGCGGCCCACGCGCCACAGCAGCACGGCGCGCAACCGCCGCCGTTGCCCGACCCAGCCTCGATCCACGGCCTGCTCGAAGCCCCGCCGCGCGTCCATCCGATCTTCGCCAAACTCCTGCCCCAGATTCAGCGCGCGGTGGCCGACGAAGGCTACGTGACGCCGACACCGATCCAAATCCAGTCCATCCCGCACCTGCTCGAGGGGCGCGACCTGCTCGGCTGCGCGCAGACGGGCACCGGCAAAACCGCCGCGTTCGTCCTGCCGATGCTGCAACACCTCGTCCAGCACCGCAAGCCGCTCGCCCGCGGCCGGCCGCGCACGCTCATCCTCGCGCCGACGCGCGAGCTCGCGGCGCAGATTGGCGACAGCATCCGCGCCTATGGCCGGCACCTCCATATCGCGCACACGGTGATCTTCGGCGGCGTCGGCCAGCGGCCGCAGGAGGTGGCGCTCGCGCGCGGACTCGATATCCTCGTCGCCACGCCGGGCCGCCTGCTCGACCTGATGAACCAGGGCTTCGTTCATCTCGACGCCGTGGAAATCTTCGTGCTCGATGAGGCCGACCGGATGCTGGACATGGGCTTCATCCGCGACATCCGCAAAATCATCGCCAAGCTGCCGCCGCACCGGCAGTCACTGTTCTTCTCCGCCACCTTGCAGCCGGAGGTGGTCGCGCTGGCCAAGACCTTGGTGCGCGATCCGGTCCACGTGACCATCACGCCGGAGAAGCCGACCGTGGAGAAGATCGCGCAGAAGCTGCTGTTCGTGGACCGCGCCCACAAGGAGGCGCTGCTGATCCAGCTCCTGCAGAACAACGGCATGGACCGCGTAATCGTGTTCGCCCAGCAGAAGCACGCGGCGAACAAGGTCTGCCAGAAGCTGAACAACGCGGGCATCACCGCCGCCGCGATCCACGGCAACAAGAGCCAGAGTGCGCGTACCGCCGCGCTCGCCGGCTTCAAGACCGGGCAGGTCCGCGTCCTCGTCGCCACCGACATCGCCGCGCGCGGCATTGATGTGGACGGCATCACGCACGTCATCAACTACCACATGCCCATCGAGCCGGAGACCTATGTCCACCGCATCGGCCGCACCGCGCGCGCCGGCGCCGAGGGCGACGCGATCAGCCTCTGCTGCGCCGAGGAGCGCGATTTCCTGCGTGACATCGAGCGCCTGATCCGCCAGCAGATTCCGGTGGAGACGCAACACCCGTTCCACTCCGAGGCCGCGCGCCACGCGACCGGCGCGGCCGCGCGTCCGCCGCCCAAGGGCCAGCGTGGCGGCGGCCAGCACCGGCAGCAGCACGGCGGCGGCCACAAACCGCACAGCGGCGGACAGCATAAGCCCAGTCATGGCGGTGGTCACAAGCCGCAGGGCCGCGCGCCGTTCCGCGGCGTCCGCAGCTTCGGCGGGCGGCGCTGACGCGCGGCGCGGGCTGGATCGTTGCAGCAGTGCACCATAGCCTGGCCGCGCCGCGCAGGTATGATTTACGATTTATGATGGATGATTTGCGGATGACAGCCTGTCGCCAGATGTAGCCGCATTCGTGAGAATGCGGCCAAATCAGCCAAAACCACCACCGACGCTGGCTCACCCTTTCTACGGCCGTGTTCCGACAAACACGGCGGCAGCACTGCCGCTCCCACCAAAAACCGCGCTTGCCTCGCGGCCGGGTTTCTGAACAATCGCGCCATGCAAACCCAGTCCGGTCCGCCGCTGGTGTGGTTCGATACCGAATACACTTCGCTCGAACTCGAACAGGCCCACCTCGTGCAGGTCGCGATGGTCGTCACCGACTTCGCCGGCCGGCGCCTCGCGCCGCCCGTGCAGGACCTCGTGACGCCGGTGCGCCTGCCGGAGGGCGCGCCGGTCAGCGAGTTCCTCGCCAAGGAATGCCCGGCGCTCGTCACGGTCGCGCGCGGCGCGGCCGCGCCGACGGTGGACCTCGTGGACGCGCAGCTCGCGGCGCGGCTCGATGAAATCCTCGGCCCAGCCCCGGCGAAGGTGAAGGACCGCCCGATCCTCGCGGGCAACACGATCCACGCCGACTGGTGGCTGGCGGAAAAATTTCTGCCGCGCTTCCTCGCGCGCCTGCACTACCGCCACCTCGACGTCAGCGCGCTGAAAATTTTGTGGCTCGGCGCCAAGGCCGGGCCGGAGTTCAACAAGGAGGACGCCGCGCTGATGCGCGCCAACCTGCCCGGCTGGGACGTGCCCGCGGTCGCCCAGCGCCACGACGCGCTCTATGACGTGATGTGCTCGATCGCCGAGCTGAACTATTACCGGAAAAACTTTTTGCGGACAGCGTGAGCGAAGTTTTCCAAGGATTGGAAAGTGAAGTGCTCTGTTTTTCCAAGCATTGGAAACGGGAGATTAGGATTACGAGTTAAGATGACGAGCATGAGCGAGGAATTGGACATCCATGCGCTGCGGATGCGGACGGCGCTGCGGCAGGCGGTACGCGCGGCGGACGCGGGCGAGGTGCCGGTGGGCGCGGCGATCTTCAAGGACGGTCACCTGCTCGCGCAGGCGCACAACCAGACCGAGACGCTGAAGGATCCGACAGCGCACGCGGAGATGATCGCGATCACGCAGGCGGCGGCGGCGGTCGGCGACTGGCGGCTCGATGGGACGGTGCTCTACGTGACGAAGGAGCCGTGCGTGATGTGCGCGGGCGCGATCGTGCTGGCGCGCATCCCGCTCGTGGTCTGGGGCGTGAGCGATCCGCTGCGCGGCGGCGCGGCAAGCCGGTTCCAGATTTTACAGAGCGAGACGCTCAATCACCGGACGGATTATCTGACCGGCGTGCTGGAGGCGGAGTGCGCGGCGTTGCTGAAGGATTTTTTCAAGGCGCGTCGGGAGGCGTCGGATCCGGGACCGGCACCGGCGTCGGGGGCGGCGGACGTTTGAAGCGGTAGAGGTGCGGCGCGGGCAGTCCGGGGTCCTCGCGTTTGGGTGTGGACAGTTCTTCAAAGCCGAGATTCTTCACCAGATAACCACCCTTGCCTTCCCACAGCACGGCCAGCGCGGAGGCTTGGCTCTTGAGGCGGATACGCAGCTTGTCGGCGGCGAGCACGTCGCGGCCCGCGCGGTGGCGGATGAAGTCAGGGGTCAGGCGGCCGCTCACGTCCACCACACTGGCGGGCGTATCCCAAAGCGCCCAGCCGGGCTGGTCGGTGAGCAGCAGCCGGGGCCGGCCGGCCGGCGGAGTGGCGACCAGTTGCTTGAGCGCGGCGCGGGCGCGGATGAGGGTGTGGGTCTCCGCCGACCACTGCGCGTTCCAGCGGATGGACTCGAACATCGCGGCGAGGGTCAGCAGGAGGCAGCCGGCGAGGCGCAACGCGGAAACCCAATGGGCGTGGAGGAAATAACGTTGCCGCAGCAGACGCGCAATCCAGTCGGGGATGCGGCTGGCGGCGATGGCGCAGGCGAGCGCGCCAATCGGCAGGAAGGCGTCGAAGACGACCTCGGAGGATTGCCAGCCGATGAGCGGATAGGTGAGCGCGTAGCAGAGCGGCACAAACAGCACCATGAGCGGGATGATGAACACGGAGCGCGCCTCGCGGTGCCGCGCCGCGCGCAGGGCGAGGCCGATCGAGCCGGCGAGGATCAGCGCGAGCAGGGCCCACGTGTGCCAGTAGGGTTCGCCGAGCCAGCGCACATAGGCCTTGGGGATTGCGGTGAGCACCTGCAGCCACACGGCCTGCGAGTCGGTCGTCATCGGCGCGCCGGGAATGCGCAGCGGCGGCCAGCCGAGCTGCGGCCAGTGCCACGCGGCCAGCGGCAGCAGCGCCAGTAAAATCAACAGCCCGCCAGCCAGCGCGCGGATGAGGATGAAGCCGCGTTCGCCCGCGGGTTCGCGGTTGAGCCAGGAGGCGAGCAGATAGTGGCTGGCGAAAAAAATCCACAGCCAGGTGAGCTCCAGGCGCACATAGCTCATGAGCGCGACGATGCCCGCGAGCAGCAACGAGAGCGGCAGTTCGTGGCGGTCCATGCGGCCGACGTGGTCGCTGACGGCCCAGAGCAGCAGCAGCGCGGCGAGCGGCGTGGAGGTCCCCTCGATCAGGCCCGGCAGCCAGCCGGGCGCGAAGAGCAGCGCGAAGCCATAGAACCAGCGCGTCATCGGGTGATAGCCGAAGCGCACAGCCAGCTTCATGCCGAGCAGCAGCGTGCCCAGCCCGCAGAACGCGCCGAGCAGGCAGGCCGAGACCGCGGGCGAACCCGTCAGATGCGTCAGGCCGGCCAACAACACCCGCCACAAGCCATCCTCCAGCATCAGCGCCGGCTCGCCGCGCGCGACCGCGAAGCCCGCGCCGTGCGCCTGGTTGCGGGCGAGCGCGAGGTTTGCGCAGGCCTCGTCGCAGCGGCCACAGCCCTCGGCGTCGAGCCGCTGCTGCCAGTGGACCGTGGCGCCGAGCGCGAACAGGAACACCAGCGCGGGGATGACGACACGCAACACCTGGAACGCAAGATGTTTGACGGAGGCGGACATGAGTCGCGCGGCTTCCTAAGGCGCGGCGCGCGGCGAGATGCGCTCGGGGACGAGCACCGGGTAATCCGCGCCGCTGATGAAATATTGCCGGCCCTGGATGCGCAGCAACTGGTCGAGCAGGCCGTTGAGCTGGTCGGAATTGCCGCGGACATAGCAGAGCGTCTCCACGCTGCGGCCGCTCAAGCGCACCAGCCGGAAGCGGCTCGGCTGCCGCGTGAAGCTGAAGCCGATCACGCGCAACACGCCTTCCACCTGCACCACCTTGCCCTGGCCCTCGAGCGGAATCAGCGCATTCTGGATGTCCTCCGGGATGAAGGTCGCCGCGGTGGCCACCGCGCCCGCCGGCACGGCGACCGACGCGCCCGCGTTGGTTGCCACGGCGCTGATCGCGACCGGTGGCGGCAGCGGCTTGGCGGTGCCATCCAGCACGGCTATCTTTTCCGGCACGGCCGGGGCCTGGACCTCGACCAGCTTGCGCGTGATCCAGACCGAGGCCGCCGGCGTCGGCGCGATCCGCAGCCAGTCCTGTTGCTCGCCGACCACCGCGATTTTTTCGCCGCGGACCATCGTGCCCACGACGCTGTGATTGATGCTGCGCCCGGTGCGGATATAGAGCTTCTCCGCCGTCACCACGCCATCCTTGACGAAGTCGCGGTGGACCCAGAGTTCCACTGACTCCGGCGGCACCAGTTCGATCCACTCTTCGCGGACGCTCTTGGCCTGCAACACCACACCCTCGGCGGCCTTGCCGACCGGCTCGGCATCGGCGGAAGGTTTCGCGCGCAGATTGACCCGCGTCCCCTTGACCACGACCGGCGTCAAGACCGGCGCGGCCGCCGGTGTGGCCACCAGCGGTTCCGCGGCAACCCCCACCGCAACCAGCATCCACAGCGCCAGTAAAAATTTCATCGCATACCCCTATGGCTGAACGGCACGCCGCTTTTTATCCGGCACATCCAGCCGACGCAATGCAAAACGCTGCGCCCAGCCGGATTGTTGTACCCGGCCCATGTTTCCAAGGCCCCTCTGTGCCTATGAAAGTGAGACACTTTGTTGACAGGAATATAGAGGGCGGGAAAAGGCTAGCGGATGCAGACGGAAACAGGAATGACAGAGGCGGCAGTGCGTAGTGAGCGGAGCGAACGGAGCAGCGC